>JAGZUI010000007.1:0-118316 GCA_018380095.1 Atopobium sp. | reverse complement strand
GGGAATAACTATACGCACTTACGACTCGTTTGTGAAGATGATTTTGTATCTTCTTAATTCCTCCATAATTTCTACACAATTCGTAGTCTTTAGTGAACTAATGCGTATATTGGGCACTGAATTCCCTTTGTCGTCTCGTAGTAACACTTTATTTTTCAACTATATATAGTGTTGTCATTTTTTCGATGTCTTTATTTTTCTTTTTACGTTATCTTGTCGCGCGTTATTACGTTGTCTTGCCGCACTTTTTTGCGCGTCTTAATGAAACTAAATCTCGTCTTTTACAATCTGGCAAGCTGCATCAAGAAGTTGATCGCGAAGTGTCTCGTTAGCAGCCTCAGAATACACGCGTACCAGCGCATCCATACGAGAAGGACGAATGAGCACCCAAGAATCGTCTTTAAACTGAAGCTTAAGGCCATCGGCATGGCTAACCGAAACAGGAACTTTACCTGCAACGTTTTCTGGATTGAGACCCGGAAGGATGTTTCTGAACGCCTGAGTAGCTGCAGCATCAAGTCGCACTCCTCGCCTGCTATAACACATGCGACCCAGTTCAGCCTCGTCCTCAGAGACAAGCTGTGCAAGCGATTTATGGGTGTACGCAAGCATTTCGACAACAAGCAGGGCCACAAGCAGGCCATCTCGCTCCAAAAGGTGGCTTGGAATACAAATACCGCCGTATTCCTCTGCGGCGAGAAGGACGTCTCCTTGCTCAATCTCTGAATAAAGTCGAGCAAATCCAACAGGCACGCTTGCAGACTCTAGTCCAAGATGAGCTGCCTGCCTGGATACCGTTGCCGAACAGGTCAGTGTAGAAACAACGCGGCCGGTTTGCTTTCTATTTTGTACAAGATGGCGTGTGATAAGCGGAATAAGCTCGTGTGGGCTAAGGAGTCGGCCGGTTTCATCTACGGCAGCAGCGCGGTCTCCGTCACAATCAAGCAAAAGGCCCAGCTGTGCATGGCGGCTTACCACCATCGAAGAGCACTCATCAGCCCAAGGGTCCGCTGGTTGTGGGTGAATGCCACCAAAATCCCTGACAGGACCTTGGTGCATCTGGTGTACAACACATCCAGCTGCGGAAAGTACGTCAGCAAGCAGGTCTGTTGCTGCACCATACATAGGATCAACTACCACGCTCGGGCGTAGCTCTTTAATAACAGACACATTAATCTGATTAAGCAGCGCACTTTTATAAGGCGTCACAATATCTGTTGTGGTAAAAGTTCCACGCTGATCTGTTGGCTCAAGCGGCGTTGCGGATTCCACGCGCTGGAGAAAATCGCGAGAAACAGGGCCTCCATTAGCAGCGCGAATAATCATGCCGCAATATTCGCAGGAAAGCTCAGTTGCAGAAATAATGAGGCCACCAGCTACATCTTTATGATGTGCGCAGGCCCAGCAAACAGATGGAGTTGGGCAAAAAGTCTCGGACACACGCACGTCTAAACCAAAGGAAGCCAATGTTGCAGCGGCTTCAAGAGCAGACGAATCTGCTTCAAAGCGTGTGTCAAAGCCGACAAACACAATACCGCCAGGCAGCTCCTCTGACCAGACGATACCAAGGGCCTCTGCAAGTCTAACTACATTATCCCTGGTAAAGCCTTTATCATAGCGGGCTTGCCAGCCATCGCTGCCAAAACGGAGTATGTCGGGTCTTTTATCCAATGCGGTTGGCATAGCTGCCGAGCGCCTCTTTAAATGCTGCTGCAGAGCTCTGGTCAGAGAGTGCCATACGAGCATTAGTTGCTGCCCAAGCTGCAGGAGTACCGGTATCGCAGCCCTCTTCAGCGTCGATTACCAGCGCATACATCTCTTCCTCAGCAAGCAGGCGCTCCATTGCATCTGTCAGCTGAATCTCGTTGCCGGCGCCAGGACCCTGAGTTGCCAAGAGCTCCATAATCTTTGGAGAAAGCAGGTAACGACCAACAATAAACAGGTGAGAAGGTGCGTCCTCTGGACGGGGCTTCTCGACAAGGCCTGTTACCTTCCAAATAGCGCCCTCGCCCTCAGAGTTATCTGAAGGAGAAGAGATGCACTCACCTGCGATAATACCGTAGCGATTCACCTGATCTGCAGGAACTGGAGCAACTGCAATGACGGATGCGCCATTGTGCTGCTTGGAAATCTCTGCCATGCGGATGCACATCTGACGGTCTGGAACAAAGTAATCGCCAAGAAGTACAAAGAATGGCTGGTCACCTACACCGTCTGCAGCGCAAAGCACGGCATGACCAAGACCACGAGGATTGTCCTGATAAGTAAAGGAAACAGGAAGTGCAGAAGCTGCATGGACCTTCTCGGCAAGGTCTTGCTTTCCACGAGAAGAAAGATCTGCCTCGAACTTCTGGTCTTCAGCAAAGTAGGTTTCAATCTGTGGCTTCTCGCGAGAATTGATGATGATTACCTCATCAACCTCTTCTGGCTCAAGAGCCTCTTCTACTACGTACTGAATGACGGGCTTATCCAAAACAGGCAACAGCTCTTTAGGGGTTACCTTTGTTGCAGGTAGAAAACGCGTACCTAGACCTGCTGCTGGGATAATTGCCTTCATGTGTTTACCTTTCACCTATGAGCCCTGTTGGCTCTGCACACCTAACGTGCGCTTGTAAGAATGACGGTTTTGCCGCCGATAAACTCAAATGACAGGCGCTTTTATACGTACCTAGCTTGCATAAGCGCCAGGTTACGTTACTTACTTGGAATCTCAATTCCACGCTTCTCAAGGAATTCAATGAGCTTAGCCAGCGTGTCTACAGAAAGTGAGTGCTCCATAAGGCAAGCCTCTGCGTCTGCGGTTTCTGTGTCTACACCCAAGTCCTCCTCAAGGAAGGTGCGAAGCGCACGGTGAGCACGCCATGTGGTACGGGCGTTTGCCTCGCCTTCTTTGGTCAGCGTGACGCGACCATAACGACTCTGCTCAACCATGTCCTGCTCTTTAAGCTGGGATAGAGCCTTGTTGACGCTTGCCTTGGAAACATCAAGGCTCTCGGCAATATCAACGGAGCGGACGCTCTTATCGTCATCTGGCTGCTCAAGTGCAATTCGATAAATTGCCTCAAGGTAGTCCTCGCCGGCTTTTGTCAGCGTGTGGTCGTTTTGTACGTTATCGTTGGCCATAACTCTCCTCCGACGACTGCTTAGCAGTCTTTTTCATGCAAAATCAGTTGCGCTACGCAACGAAAATATTTCTAACACTTGAATGATACCCAAAAACACCGCTTAGGTTTACTGGCGAGAAGAGCTGTTTGAAGATTCTGAGGACTCTTCTGAGCTTTTCTCGGCAGCTTCGGCATTTGCTTCAGCATCTGTTTGACCGTTTAAGCTAGACGGATCGTCTCCTGCTTCGATAACTTTCATCATCTTTGCAAGTGCGTCTTTATCTGCAATAACATACGACTGACCATCAATTTCTGTTCCCTCAGATGGTACATATGCCGTATAGATATCCTTGTCAGTGTTCATACCAATCATCTGAGTGCCCAGAGAAATAATGTCTGAGACAGATAGATCGGTGATGACCATGCGTGCTGTTGAATTGACGATATTTGCAATGGCTACAGGGTCTCCGGTATTCAAAATCTGGGCAATCATAGCCTTAATGAACGTTCTTTGGTGACGCATGCGGGTGTAATCGCTATCCGCAAATGCATAGCGAACACGAGTAAAGAATAGAGCCTGAGCGCCGTTGAGTTTCTGAACACCAGGATAGAGCTCAACAACGTCGCTAAAGTTCTCTGTGTCGCGCATGTACTGCTCAACGTTAACGGTTACGCCACCGAGAGCATCCGTAATACCTGCAAGACCGTCAAAATTGACCTCTGCATAGTGAGCAATATGCACGCCACACAGTTCATTTACGGCTTGTACCATGCCATTTGCGCCGTCGTAGAAGTGAACGGCGTTAATCTTCATGTAGGAGCCCTTCCACAAAACACGGGTGTCTCGTGGAATAGAAAGCATGGTCACACGCTTGTGGATGGGGTCAACGCGCGCCAAAATGATGGAATCCGCACGATACTCGGTCTCACCAGGACGGCCATCGGTACCCAGAAGCAGCACATAATAGGGATCGCTTGGTGCGGAGGGCTCCTGAAGCGTCTGGCGAAGCTCAGCGGTGATGACCTGCGAGTTATTAAGCTGCGCCTGAACGTTTACATACCAAATTGCTGCGCCTACCAAGGCGGCAACAAACACAGTTGCAAGAACGCCCAGAAGCGACCTGACTACAACTTGCTTTCTGAAGACACGCTTGCGGCGCTTGTGGTAGCCCTCAGCCTGCGTGCGACTAAAAGGAGAGTTACTAACCGCAGCGTTCTGCGACGTATTGGCTGCAGCGCTTGGTGCAGTACCTTGGGTACTTCCCGTAGCAGTATTTTGTGCAGTGTCAGCCGAAGCGCCCTGTGCGGCCCCGTTGTCGAGCAGTTTTGCATGCTTTGGTTTAGTTGACACAAACTATCCTTCGATAAAGTCGTCGTCTGGAATGGTAGTGCGCTGAGCATCTGCTCCCAGCGTGACGAGTTTCTCGACAAATCCTTCGTAACCGCGGTCAATGTGATGAATGGCAGAAACGATTGTTTCTCCCTCGGCCACAAGACCAGCCATAACAAGCGCAGCACCACCACGAAGATCTGGTGACTTGACCTGCGCCCCCTCAAAGCCGGAGACGCCGCGAACAATAGCGTGATGGCCCTCAATGGTAATATCGGCTCCCATGCGAGAAAGCTCAGACGCCAACATAAAGCGATTCTCAAAGACGTTTTCTGTAATGATGCAGGTACCCTTAGCCAGAGCAAGCAGCGTCATGGTCTGTGCCTGCATGTCTGTTGGAAAACCCGGGAATGGCAGCGTCTGGATATCGATAGCTTTAAGATCTTGCTGGCGAGAAGCCCTTGCCCACCTATCTCCGGTCTCGATGGTAATGCCCATCTGCTCATACTTCTTAAGTACCAGGCCAAGGTGATTTGGCTCGAAGCCGTGAACAGTAATAGGCTCACCAGTAAGCGCGCCAATAGCCAGGAAGGTACCAGCCTCAATGCGGTCGCCGACAACTTCATGCTCAACAGGATGCAGCTCTGTAACGCCGTGAATCTCAATAACAGGAGATCCGGCACCCTGAATGTTGGCACCCATTTTGTTGAGCATAGTAGCAAGGTCAACAATTTCTGGCTCACGAGCTGCGTTATCAATGACCGTTACACCCTTGGCAAAAACTGATGCCATCATCAGGTTCTCTGTTGCACCAACGGAAGCAAAGGCTAAAGAAACGGTCTCGCCGGTTATGCCGTGAGGAGCGCTTGCGTGAATATTGCCGTGCTCAACCTTAAATTCAACACCCAAAGCCTCGAGGCCCAGGATGTGCATGTCAATTTTGCGAGCACCGATATTACAACCGCCTGGCATCGCCACAACAGCCTTGCCAAAACGAGAAATAAGGGGACCCAAAACAGCAGTTGATGCACGCATCTGTGCAACAAGACTGTAAGGAGTCTCCCAGCTTGTAATATCTGTGGTATCAATTTTGAGCTCGTGAAGACCAACGACTTCAATGCGAGCGCCTAACGTCTTGAGCACCTTGCCCATGACGTGAACGTCTGCAATATTAGGAACGTTAGTGAGTGTAGTAACACCAGGAGCCATGATGGTTGCAGCCATCAATTTAAGGGCAGAGTTTTTTGCACCCTCTACAGTGACCTCTCCTGTGACAGAACGGCCACCTACTACTTTTATGACGTCCATAAACCTCCGAAAACGACAGTGAGAGAATTTTACTCCTCAACCACTTGCTTCAGAAGTAGATTACACCAGTCTATCTTTTTTTCGTAGTAGGCACGACGATTATCGTCTTCTGGAAGAGAAAGCATCTGGTCAATGACGTCATCTCTTGTCTCGCGCACAACATCTGCATCAATGTCATCAACGCGACGAGCATGATCTGCCAAGATAATGACTCCTGTTGGATCGATTTCTGCGTATCCACCAGAAATCACTATCTTGGTCATAGATTCTTCATTCTCTGGATGAGGCATGTGCAGTCTTACAACACCATCGCCAAGCGCAATGATTTCTGGTGCGTGGCCTGGCCACACACCATACTCTCCATCTGCTGAAGCAAGAATCAGACTTTCAACGGTTCCTTCGTAAAGGAGCTTATCTGGTCTGACAAACTGACAAGTCAACTCAGCCATGAGAAATCCTAGTTCTGTGAGCTATCCGAAGCGGACATCTTTGCAGCGCGCTCGCGAACATCTTCGATGGTGCCTGCAAAACGGAATGCCTGCTCAGGAAGGTCATCGCACTTACCGTCAATAATCTCTGCAAACGAGCGGACAGTCTCCTCAACGGTGCAGTACACACCAGGGTTACCAGTGAACTTCTCGGCAACGTGGAATGACTGAGAGAGGAACTGCTGAATCTTACGGGCGCGAGCAACGGTGCGCTGCTGCTCCTCAGAAAGCTCGTCCATACCCAGAATTGCAATGATGTCCTGAAGGTCGGAGTACTCCTGCAGGGTCTCCTGAACTGCCATAGCAACGCGGTAGTGCTCTGAACCAACAATGGATGGATCAAGAGCAGAACTGGAGCTGGCCAGAGGGTCAACTGCTGGGTAAATACCAAGCTCGGTAATAGCACGAGAAAGAACGGTAGTTGCATCCAAGTGCGTAAAGGTTGTAGCAGGAGCAGGGTCAGTAAGGTCGTCTGCAGGGACGTAAACTGCCTGTACGGAAGTAATAGAGCCTTCCTTGGTGGAAGTAATACGCTCCTGAAGCTCGCCCATCTCTGTAGCCAGGGTTGGCTGGTAACCAACTGCGGAAGGCATACGGCCGAGAAGTGCGGAAACCTCAGAACCTGCCTGAGAGAAGCGGAAGATGTTGTCGATGAACAACAGAACATCCTGGCCCTGATCACGGAAGTACTCTGCAGTAGTAAGACCTGCAAGAGCAACACGCATACGAGCTCCTGGTGGCTCGTTCATCTGACCATAGACGAGGCAGGTCTTGTTAATAACGCCAGACTCAGTCATCTCGAGGAAGAGGTCGGTACCCTCACGAGTACGCTCTCCAACGCCGGTGAATACGGATGTACCACCGTGCTGCTGAGCCAGGTTGTTAATAAGCTCCTGAATCAGAACGGTCTTACCAACGCCAGCGCCACCAAAGAGGCCAGTCTTTCCGCCTCGAACATAAGGCTCGAGAAGATCGATTGCCTTGATGCCTGTCTCAAAAATCTCTGTCTCAGTAGTGAGCTCTTCGAAGAGAGGTGCTGGGTGGTGAATTGGATAATACTCAACGTCTTCAGGAATTTCTCCACCATCAACTGGCTGACCCATAACGTTCCAGACGCGGCCCAGCGTAGATTTGCCTACTGGCATCATCATTGGCTTGCCGGTGTCCTTAACGCGAAGGTTACGCTGAAGACCATCGGTTGACGACATAGCGACGGTACGAACAACACCACCGGGAAGCTGAGACTCAACCTCAAGAACGGTGCTGACGTGACCAACAGGCGTGTCATCCTCTACCGTCAGTGCGGTATAGATGCTTGGAACAGGTCCGTCGAACTTAACGTCGACAACTGGTCCAACTACGCGAACGATTACGCCATCGTCAACGTGCTGATTGCGCTTGTTGAGAATAGCTTCCTCAAAGGAAGAAGTCTCTACTTGCATATCTGACATTACATATCCTCCAATGCTGCAGCACCACCGATAATCTCATTGAGCTCAGTGGTAATTGCGCCCTGGCGTTCGCGATTGTACGTACGGCTAAGAGCGCCTAAGACGTTCTCAGCATTATCAGTTGCAGACTGCATTGCACGACGGCGTGCACCATGCTCGGCTGCAGCAGAATCAAGAAGTGCGTGGAAGATGACCGTCTTGATATAAGCGGGCATCAACGAATCAAGTACCTGAGAAGCAGATGGCGAGAATTGATATTCACTCTTGTTATACGTCTTCACCTGTGAGAGGGCTTCTTCGGTACGTGGTTTATTAGGAATCGTGAGTTTATCGCGCGAAATAGGAAGAAGTTGCTCTGTAACCTGCTCTTGGTCAACACGGTTCTTTGCATGCCAGTACTTGATTACGACACGATCAATCTTACCCTTGATATAGCCATCCATGATATAGGAGGCAATACGATCAGCCTGGTCTGCTGTAGGCTCAGAGGAAATGCCTACATAAGACATGGTGGGCTTGATATTTCTATACGTAAAGTACTCAGTTGGCTTGCGTCCGCAAGTAATTATCTCGGACGACACACCCTTAGCCTTAAGACGTGCCATCTCATGCTCAACCTCGCGTTGAGGCAGGATGTTAAATCCGCCTGCAAGGCCACGGTCAGATGCGATGACTAAGAACAGCACGTTCTTCTCGACTTTATGTGTAGCAAGAAGAGGCTGTTTCTTAGGATTAAAGCCAGCGCCTGCTACATTTGCAAGCATAAGGGTAATAGCTTCCTTATATGGCGAAGCAGCCTCGGCCCTATCAAGTGCCTTGCGGACACGCGCTGTCGAAATCATCGACATCGTGCGCGTAATCTGCATGGTGCTCCTGATGGAGCTCATACGCCTCGATATTTCGTGAAGGTTCGCCATTGATAATTACTCCTGCAATGAACCCTGGGTTACTGCGTCAAAAGAGCCTGGTGTGTCTGAATTAGCTTCTGCCTCATCCACAACCTTGTTTGGATGCTCTTCCAAGAACTTAGCCTTGAAGTGCTTAATGTGATCACTCAAGCGCTCTGCCTGCTCATCAGAAATCTTTCCGTTGCGCAGAGAGTTGCGGAGCTGTGGGTGATACTCACTCATGTACTGAGCAAGGCCATCACGGAAGAGAGCAACGTTCTCAAGATCAACGTCATCAATAAAGTTCTCTTTTGCAGCGTAAATTGCGCAAATCTGGTCTACTACGTCCAGAGCTGAATAACGTGGCTGCTTGAGAAGCTCCATCATATGAGCACCGTGGTTGAGCTGGTACTGCGTAGTTGCATCCAAGTCGGATCCGAACTGCGAGAATGCCTGCTTCTCACGATAACTTGCAAGGTCCAGACGAAGTGTACCTGCAACCTGCTTCATTGCCTTGACCTGAGCGTCGCCACCAACGCGGGATACAGAAATACCTACGTCGACTGCTGGGCGCTGGCCCTGGAAGAAGAGATTAGACTGCAGATAAATCTGGCCGTCTGTAATGGAAATGACGTTTGTAGGAATGTATGCAGAAACGTCGCCTTCCTGCGTCTCAATAATTGGAAGTGCTGTAAGTGAACCTGCTCCGTTTTCATCGGAGAGCTTACATGCACGCTCCAGCAAGCGTGAGTGCAGGTAGAAAATATCACCAGGATATGCCTCACGTCCTGGTGGACGATGAAGCGTCAGTGACATCTGACGGTATGCAACTGCCTGCTTAGAGAGGTCATCGTAAACAACAAGAACGTGTCCGCCTGGATGGTCTTTGTCAGCAGGCTTGCCGTCCTTATCGTTATACATAAAGAACTCACCAATAGCAGCGCCTGCCATAGGGGCAATGTACTGCATTGGAGCAGAATCGGCTGCGGTAGCTGCAACAATGACGGTCTTGTCAAGAACACCATGGCGGGAAAGAGACTCGCGGATGTTTGCAACTGTAGACGCCTTCTGACCGATGGCGACATAGATACAAACCATATCGGTGTTCTTCTGGTTTACGATTGCGTCAATTGCGATAGCGGTCTTACCGGTCTTACGGTCACCAATGATCAACTCACGCTGACCACGGCCGACAGGAACCATAGCGTCAATTGCCAGAAGTCCAGTCTGAACTGGCTCGCAAACAGGCTGACGCTGCATGATGCCAGGAGCCTTGAACTCAATAGGGCGACGATGTGTAGCGTGGATAGCGCCAAGTCCATCAATAGGCTGGCCCAGTGGGTTAACAACACGACCAAGCATGTCAAAACCAGCTGGAATATCCATGACGCGGCCGGTTGTACGGCACTCGTCGCCTTCCTTAATCTCAGAAACTTCGCCGAACAAAACAGCGCCGACTGAAGTTTCATCAAGGTTCTGAGCAAGACCGAATACGCTGTGGCCCGTAACGGAGCTAGTGAACTCCAGCAACTCGCCTGCCATAGCGCTGCGTAGACCAGCAACACGAGCAATACCGTCTGCTACCTCAATAACAGCAGATACCTCTTGCTGGGATACAGTTGAATTGACCTTAGAAAGGCGCTCTCTAAGCTGTGCCATGACGGCATCTGAGCTCAGCGTTCCTTCCTGTATAGTGGTCTTATCAGTCATTACAATTCACTTTCAACGTGATCTGAAGAGAGCCTACTCTTAATGTGAGTGAGCTGTGTCTTTACCGATGCATCATAACGATGATCACGTGCCTCAACTACAATGCCGCCCAAAATCTTGGGATTAACACGCTCAATAAGATACACCTGAGTATTGAAGTTCTTCTCGAGCTTCTCGGTGACCTTTGCACGTAACTCATCATCAAGAGGCATTGTAGTAGTTACCGTTACTGTAAGTGTCTTGTCTTCTTCTTCAAGAAGCTCCTGGAACGTAGCGGCAACATCATTGATAAGGTTGACATCCTCACTCGCCTGCATAGCACCAAGAGTCTCAAGAACTTCTGGAGAGAACTTCTTTGCGTGCTGCACCTGTACAAGGTCTGCAGTTGCACGACCCTCTGCGCGGCCAGCCTCCAGGAGTGCCCTGGTATAGCCCTCTACTTTTCTGTCTTGATCGTCTTTATTAGTGCTCATCTGGAGTACCTACTTCCGCAAGGTACTTTTCGGCAAGAGCACGCTGCTGCTCTACTGAAAGCTCGTTGCCAATAATCTTTCCGGCAATATCGACGGCAAGATCAACAACGGAATCAGAAAGCTCAGCCATGGCGTGACGACGCTCAGACTCTACAACGCCCTTACCCTTAGTAATAATCTCGACAGCTTCTGCCTTTGCCTGCTCGATAATACGAGCACGCTCTTCTTCGCCCTCACGCTTAGCAGCAGAAACAATCTCGTCTGCTTGCTGCTTAGCTGCGTCGATACCAGCTGCTGCGATTTCACGATCCTTGTTGGCTTCCTCGCGAGCCTTTGCTGCAGCGTCCAGATCGCCTTGGATCTTCTCTTGACGCTTGTCAAGCATACGTAGAACGGAAGGCCATACAAACTTTGCTACAACAGCAAAGATGATCAGAAACGCAATCAGAGCAGGAACAAACTCAGCGGGCTTTGGAAGAAGAATATCGGCACCACTTGCACCCTCTTCAGCAAGTGCGACTGAGGGAGCCATTGCCACAAGTAGAGCAGCAGTTGCGCCTACTGTGCTGGCTTTTTTAACTCCCTTACAAATCGTATTCATGCATTCCTCCAACGTAGCGTTTTCGCTGTTACAAACAGTAATTTACTTAACCATCAAGGTAACAACGAAGCCAATCAGGGTAAGTGCCTCGATGAATGCGCAGCCAAGAATAAAGACTGTGAAGAGACGACCCTGAACCTCTGGCTGACGAGCCATGTTGTTAGCGGCACTCGTTGCTACGACGCTAATACAAATTGCTGCTCCCATAACGCAAAGAGCATATCCGAAAATACCCACGATTCCTCCTTTTTCGCTCGCCCCTCTCAAGGCGACCAATATACATACCTATCATCAACTGAGCGTGGGCTCAGATGACTTCATCTTTTGTGCCGTTTGGCACCACAGTGTGGCAATGCCACCAACTAAGCGTTTTGCTTAGTGTTCAGACTCTACCAGCTGGATGTAGACAGTAGAGAGTAGGGTAAAAACGTATGCCTGAATGAAGGCAACAATAGTTTCTACCAAATAAATGATAATCAACAGCAGAACCCAGAAGATCGAAAAGCCTGCCTGAGCAGCTGTTGATGCGGAGAAGTTCTCAATAGCTGGCATAAAGTACATAGATGCAAGAATTGCAAATGTACCCATAACGATGTGACCTGCATACATGTTGCAGAACAGACGGACGGCCAGAGTAACCAGACGAAGGAATGTTGAGAAGACCTCAATAACCCAGATAACTGCTGCAATAACAGGGTTAACGCCCTTTGGTGCAAGGCTTAGGATGTAGCCAATAACACCCATCTTCTTTGCACCTACATACATAAAGTATCCAAGGGAGCAAAGGCCAAGAGCGGCAGTAACACCAATAGTACCGGTGCCTGGGTGTGCACCAGGAATAAGACCAATGATGTTGTTGATCAGGATGAACATAAACATAGTGATCAAGAATGGGAAGTGAGTGCGCCAAGTTTCTCCAAGAGAAGCCTTGCAGACGTCATCTCTAATGTACTCAATCAGGTACTCAACGCCATTAACGAAGCGTCCCTGAGGGACGATGCTCTCTGCCTGCTTCTTCTTAAACTTAAAGCAGACAATCAGGAAAATCACAGCAGCGATCAAGAAATAGAAAATGTAGTTAGTGAAACCAAAGGTGGTGTTACCAACCAATGCGTGTGGCAAAAAACTTTCGAGCAGCTCGGCCATCTCTGCTGGCAACTGCGCAAGAACATCCACTCTGTCTCAACCTCCCCATACAATCTGCAACCATTTCAGATTGCCCGTCACTGCTCAGCATACTTGAAACGCAACGTAAGATGCCAAGAATATGCCACTTGGAGTATATTATCTACCACTCGGCGTGCATATTTGCGACGAACGGCGATACTAGCACTAAATGAATGCATAGTCACGATTACAAAATCAAATAATTGACTTATGCTCAAACTCTCACATTACTGACACATCTCGTGTTAGCTGCCGTTATTGATTCATTCAACTATAACACTTATAAGCTGCTGTTATGTTGCGTTTTTCTCGATAGATATAGTTATGTCCAGATAAAAATAGTTGTATCAATATCCCCTGTTATTTGCAAAGTTTTTGATATGTGCCAACTGTTATTTCTTCTCGTAAAGTGATGATTTGAAAAGAAAAATGATCCAGTACACACGTTATGTGAGTGCTGGATCATGTACTAACATACGTATTCGCAACTATATTAAATTGCGAGAAGGGCGATGAGTTCCTTACTTGGTACCGTAAATACGGTCACCTGCGTCGCCAAGGCCTGGAAGAATGTAAGCATTTGGGCTCAGCTGACGATCAACGGTGCAGGTGTAGAGGCGTACCTCTGGGTCAAAGTCCAGAGTTGCCTTGACGCCCTCAGGGCAAGAAACAATGGTCAGGCAACGAATGTCCTTGACACCTGCTTCACGCAGGAACTGAATAGCAGCAGTGAGAGAGCCGCCAGTTGCCAGCATTGGATCAACAACCAGGCAGGTGCGGTTCTCGATGTCTGCAGGGAACTTGCAGTAATACTGGTGAGGAAGATGGGTCTCTGGATCGCGATACATACCAACATGACCGACGCGAGCAGAAGGAACCAGCTCAAGAATGCCGTCAACCATACCAAGGCCAGCTCGAAGAATTGGAATAATAGCAACCTTCTTACCAGCAATGCGCTTAGCAGTCATGGTCTCAAGAGGAGTCTCTACCTCGACGTCCTCAAGTGGGAAGTCACGCATTGCCTCGTAGCTCTCAAGAATTGCAAGCTCGTTAACAAGCTCACGGAACTGCTTGGTGGTGGTTGTCTTGTCGCGAAGAATGTGAAGCTTGTGCTGAACTAGTGGGTGGTCAACAACCGTAAGTCTGGACTCATCATAATCTGCCATAATGCTCCCTCCAAGAGCTTAACCTGCGCTTTATTTGAATGCGAGCAACTATAACCTAGCCTCTACATTCCCTGCAGGTTTGCGTATGTATTACTTATGCAGCACTGTTTACGTGCCGCTTACTTACTCAGCATCAACACCCTTAAAGTTAGGATCATCTTCACGCATGATCTTCTCGACACGTCCCGTATGACGGCCGCCTGCAAACTCGGTGCTTAGGAAGGTATCCACAATAGCCTCGTTAACAGCAAGATCAGTGAATCGACCAGAAAGGCCAATGACGTTTGCGTTGTTGTGCTCGCGAGCAAGCTCTGCAAACTGAACAGTCTGAACAGGAGTAGCGCGAATACCAGGTACTTTATCAGCAGTCATAGCAATGCCAATACCAGTTCCGCAAATCAGAACGCCGCGATCTGCTTTGCCTGCTGCAACTGCACGAGCAACCTTATCTGCAAAATCAGGGTAATCAACACGGTCGTCGTTTGCAGGACCAAAGTCCAAAACCTCATGACCAAGCGACTTAATGTGCTCAATGATAGGATCTTTCTGGATGAAGCCAGCGTGATCGGAACCAACTGCAATACGCATACGTATCCTCCTCAGAAAATTCACTCCTATAGAGAGTACCGCATGCAGGCAAAGGCTGCAGCCAAAACACATAAAAGGGATAGGATTTTTATCTATTTTGAAAATCCCGCAGTGGCGAGAATATCCTCGGTTGTGATGGCGCCTTCGCGTAAAATGCGCGGTTCATCACCCGTGCAGTCGACAATAGTCGACGCAATAGCAAGGGGCGCCGGACCTCCATCAAGCGTCAAGTCTGCCTGCTCAATAAGGCCTGCTTCAAGACCACATCCATCAACTGCAGAAGGAGCCCCGTGCGTGTTGGCACTGGTAGTAGCCAAAGGGCATCCAAGCTGCTGTGCAATCTGACATACTAGAGGTGAATTAGGCATACGGAGCGCAATGGTTCTGTTATCTGGCAAGACGTATTCATCAGGAACGTTCTCTGATGCGGTAACCACCAGCGTAAGAGCTCCTGGCCAATATGCTTCTACCAGCTTATTTGCCCAGCTGTGCGTAATGTGAGCGTACTTCTGCAGGTCGGATTTACTGCCCACAAGCCATGGAAGTGTCTGCGTTGAAGGACGCTGTTTAATCTCAAAAATACGCTTATGACCAGGATTTTGAAGAGTTGCGGCTGCGCCAATTCCATAGACAGAATCGGTAGGCATGATAAGCACGCCGCCACGACGCGCCACCTCAACTGCTAAAGAAACTACAGATGTATCCGGATTCATCTGATCAACTTTGATGTATTCACCCATAAAACCCTCGACTCATTGTTGTGTGCTGCGCAGTGTTGTGTGCTGCGCAGTGTTGTGTGCTGCGCAGTGTTGTGTACTGCGCGGTGTTGTGTGCTGCGCGGTGTTATGCGTTACACAGATTTTCTCGCCAAGCGTCTGAAGTGCTACTTTGCTAGACGCGCTACAAGAATACGCGGCCTGTGCGTCAAGTCCTCTTTGACCTCAACGGACTCCCACACACCCTGCTCCTCGGCAAGGTGCGCCGCCTTGTCCAGGTGCCCCTCGTAGAGCTCAACGCAGAGCATACCACCAGGTAGAAGCATATGTGGAGCGGCCTCGAGCAATCGCCTATAGACGTCCAGACCGTCCTCTCCCCCGTCAAGCGCCAGCTCAGGCTCAAAACCCTTGACCTCAGTAGGTACCTCCTGCTCAAGCACGCGTGTGGGAATGTAGGGCGGATTAGATACCAACACCGAGAAGGACTGTGCAAGCTCTGTGGGTACGCCTTCTACCAGGTCGCACTCAATGAGCTCTACGCACTCCTGGAGGTCCAGGGCATCTCTGTTGCGAGTTGCCAGCGCAATCGCCTGAGGAGAAAGATCTGTAGCGTAGACGCGTGTCTGTGGACGCTCAGTAGCAATAGAGAGCGATATGCAGCCCGTTCCTACGCCAACCTCAAGCACGCGCACTTCCCCGTCAACGTTTGGAGTTGCCGCGTCAACGCCTGCCAGCGCAACGTCTACCAGCACCTCTGTCTCTGGTCGTGGGATAAGCACGCCTGGCTCGCAGGTAAGCACCAGGTGCCTAAAGGGCATCTCGCCCGTCACGTACTGGAGCGGCTCCCCTTCTGCACGGCGCTTAATTGCCTCGCGCATGCGAGTGCGCTCATCCGCAGAAAGCGGCTTGTCAAAGTTGGTGTAGAGCTGAACGCGAGAAAGGCCTGTCACTGCTGACAAAAGCCATTCTGCAGAAAGACGTGGATGCTCATCACCCTTCTTTTCCAGGTGCTGAGTAGTCCACGTCAAAATTTTCTGGATTGTCCAAACTTCATCTGTCATGAAGTTTGCACCTTAAACAGCCTGAGCGAGTTTCTCGGCGCGCTCTGCTGCAGCGAGAGCCTCAATAACGGATGGCAGCGTATCGCCCAGAAGAACGCCATTGTAGGTACCGTTGAAGCCGACGCGGTGGTCAGTTACGCGGTCCTGTGGCTGGTTATAGGTACGAATCTTCTCGGAACGTGCGCCATGGCCAATCTGAGAAAGACGCTCTGCACCCTGCTCAGCTTGCTGACGCTCCAGCTCCATCTCGTAGAGGCGAGCACGGAGCATCTGCATACAAACCTCACGGTTCTGAATCTGAGAACGCTGATCCTGAGACTGAACAACGGTATTTGTTGGCAGGTGAGTAATACGAACTGCGGAATACGTGGTGTTAACGCACTGACCGCCAGGGCCGGATGCGCAGTAGGTGTCAATGCGCAGGTCTTCCTGGTTGATCTGAATATCAATCTCGTCAGCCTCTGGGAGAACTGCAACAGTTGCGGTAGAGGTCTGAATGCGGCCCTGAGACTCAGTCTTAGGAACGCGCTGAACACGGTGAACACCGGATTCATACTTCATAACTGAATAGACCTTATCGCCCGTGACCTTGAACTCAATAGTCTTGAAGCCGCCTGCCTCAGAAGGAGAGCTGGACAGGATCTCTGTCTTCCAACCACGAGCCTCAGCAAAGCGCTCATACATCTTGAAGAGGTCGCCTGCAAAGATTGCTGCCTCATCGCCGCCAACACCAGCGCGAATCTCAACGATAGTGTCCTTCTCGTCATTTGGATCGCCTGGAATCAGCATGACCTTGATCTCATCCTCAAGCTGAGGGAGCATCTCTTCATTAGCAGCAATGTCTTCCTGCAGCATCTCTTTTTCTTCTGGATCAGAAGTAGCGTTGAGAAGCTCTTTTGCAGCCTCGATGTCATCAAGGGCAGTAATGTACTTGTTGGCGTGAGCAACCAAATCTGCCTGATTAGAGTGCTCTTTTGCCACGCGAGCATACTCTTTTGGATCAGAGACAACAGCTGGGTCTGCAAGCTTTTGCTCAAGCTCAGCATAGGCCTCGACGATTTTTTCTAGCTTGTCACGCATTCTTGCTCCTAAGATAAGTGCCTCGTGCGCGCTTGGCTCATTGACATGCGGCCAAACTGTTGCAAAGCTGCTTGCGAGGTGAGAATTCAACTAAAGAAGTGTACCACCACTAGGCGGCTTTTAAACCGATACCTCCCTATCTGCACAGGATGAGGGTACACAAGTTACATAATTGTGAGAAAATTACAGCAGGTTCATACGGTAATGAGGCGCTATGACTTCTAAGAACAAAACTTCACAACCAGATAACACGCCTGCTGCAGAGGACACCTCTTCTGATCAGAAGACCTTTGATGCCCAGGCTGCTGAGGCAGTTGACGCTGCTGGCGAGAAGACCGACGAGCTTGAAGAGGTCACCGACCCTATTGCTGCCGATATGGCCGCTGCTGATGAAGACTACATCATGGAAATTGTCAGCCCTATCTTTCCTGGTCTAGACGAAGACGATGAAGAGAGTGAGGCTAACCCTGCTTCGGATGAGAGCTCTCCTGAAAACGATGCAGATAGCACAACTGACCTGGAGAAAATCGTAAACGATGCAGCTCTGACGCAGGACCTTTCTGCTGTAGAAGCTCGCCTCAAAGAGCTTGAAGAGAGCGCCCACGAACACTCAGAGGCCAAAACCGCCGAAGTTCCTTCCAAAAGCGCTACTAGCGCGAGTGATGCAGCGTCCGACGATGATGCAACCTCTATAAAAGATGTTGCTGATACGTTCTCAAGCTATCTTCGCAGTAGGCGTCGTGCGCTTTTTAGGTTTGTACGCCGCTACAGCTTGCTTTCTGGCATTCTTGCACTCTTAAGTCTTGCCCTTTTATCTGCGGTTATCGTCTTCTTTATTCGCGTGAGCAACGTTCCTTCAACAGATACTGTTATCGCTGACGCTCGCACACGAGCCGAAGCCCCAGCTTGGACTCCGGGCGAGTATGACGCTGATGAGTCCTTACTCCTTACGGGCATTGAAGTTGTTTCTCGCACCAGAAGTACCACGGCAATCTCCAGCGATGCTGCTCAGTTTGGCGCCACAGGCTACGCCAACTCTGTCGTACGCCTTACCTACACGGGTAACGCAATTGCTGCCACAAAGATTTCCAAGTTAGGATACGCAAATACCCAGGGTTGGAACGCTATTGGTGACGAAGAGACCCAATCTGTCTCCTACCAGGCAACTTCAGGTGTTTCCACAACAAAAGTCCTTGATGCCATCGGCGATGTACTAGCCAAGCTTGATGAAAAAAATCCAAACGAAGCTATTTCTTATAGCTCGCAGTTCTCTGGTGCAACGTTTACTGTTCTTGATGCAGGCTTTGATCGTGAACAGCAGACTTGCTGGGTAAGAATGTCAGGTGTTTCACCAACCTTCTTTGGTTCGCTCACCTGCGAAATTACCGCCTCATTTACCTTTGATGCTTCTACGGGTACCTGGGCGTTGGACACAGCCAACCCCTCGGCAGGACTTAAGTACGACTACAGCGGGCTCGTAGGAACGTGGAAGGGTACCTTTGTCAGCTGTGAAGCAAGCAGCGGAAGCCCTTGCTATGCCGGTCGAACCAATCCTTTAACGTTGACCGTATCGGCTGCAGGTTTTTCTCGTGATCAGCTCGTGCTTACGGCAACCGCAGGTGGTGTTGTGCACAACCATGGAGCACTCAACACCTCGTATCGTTGGTATCCCGGTGATACTGAGTTCAAAAACGCTTCTGTCTCTCTTACAACTTCAGGAACTATCGGAGAACAAATTCAGGTTTCTGGAACGGTCGATGTAACCAATGCAAACCTGGATGCTCATTCTGCTTCTAATGCGGCTCTCGCCACACCTCAAAAGCCACAATTGAAGGTCACTTTTGATAGTGCCAACAGAAGCGTTGTGGCTCAGCTTATTTCCACTTACA
Organism: Atopobium sp.; assembly: GCA_018380095.1. GTDB lineage: Bacteria > Actinomycetota > Coriobacteriia > Coriobacteriales > Atopobiaceae > Lancefieldella. The sequence continues at coordinate 99,297 of JAGZUI010000007.1, read as the reverse complement.
CAGAAAATGGTCAGACAGTTACCTTTACTGATACCTATCAGCTCTCTAAAGAGTAAAAATAATCCCGTCAGGCCGAGTCGTTCCTGACGGGATTTCTATCATCAAATTACGAAAAGTGCGAAAGCTTGTTACTAAGCCTCGTCTTCGTTTGTATCTGTGGCTTCTTCGTTGTTTTTCTCGCCCTTGCTCATACGGCCACGGATAAGGCCAACAACTGTTGGAATAATTGAAACGGCAACAATACCCACAATCAGCAGCTCAAAGTGCTCCTGAACTACAGGAATGCCACCAAAGAAATAGCCGAGAAGTACAAACATCGTGGACCAGGTTAGACCACCCAAGATGTTATAAATGCCAAAGTTGTGCCAGTGCATACCGCCCATACCAGCAATAAAAGGCACGAACGTGCGGATAAAGGGGAAGAAGCGACCTAAGAAAATTGCAAGATGACCGTGTTTATTCAGAAACTTCTGAGTCTTCTCAAGATGCTCTGGAGTAAGTGCCTTGACCTTTCCAGAAGCAATAATTTTTTGACCAAAGAAATGGCCAATCATGAAGTTCATCTGATCGCCAAGAATTGCAGCAGCCCACGTAATAACAAGTAGTAAAGCAATATTAAAACCACCGTTGTGGGCAAAAAATCCCGCTGCAAAAAGCAGAGAATCACCTGGTAAAAATGGGAAAAAAACTACGCCGGTCTCAATAAAAACAATCAGAAAAACAAAACCGTACGCAGCAAGAGGGCCAGTGGCAATCATTGAAGCAATAAATGCGCGAGGATCTCTAAGCAGCTCAATGATGTAGTTTACAAAACCCATCGAAGTCCAATCGTCGTGACAAATGTCGCGGCAAGCATAGTCAACGCCTAATAAAAGCGCATTGAGTGGGAACGGATGCCCGCAAGTGACCCCTTATGGCTGCTGTCTCCCGACCCTGACCAGGTTCGAGGTGTCACGTCATCCGCACCCGCTCAATGCGCTGTAGATACTCTACCCTATTAGAGAAATCTTTGCACAGATCGTATCGCTTCTACGCATTTTTTGACGAATTTTTTTCAATTGCTTTGATGATCTTCTCGACGTTCTTTTTTCCTCTTGAGATACCTACATGCAAAATTCCAGCTATAGGAACAGATATGACGAGAAGAACTATGCCGCCCACAAGCACAGCCGTTGCCATAGAACTTGTAGAGAGACTCCCGTACACGCTGAGATATATAAGCCATGCTCCAATTGCGATGCCAGAATAAGCGGCTCTTCTATAAACGCTTAGTGTTCCAAGAGCTTTTGTCTGCATACGAGCCTCGACAACCAAAGGGTTATCCTCGTGTGAATGAGAAGCTGCTCCTACATAGTTTTTCTTGCTCATAAAAACTCTCAATCAAAAGTGGCATCGCCGTATGACGATGCCACTTTATTACGTTTGTCTTTTCTGCGCCAGACAGGATTTTGCGCAAAAAATTAGTAAGACAGACCTGGGTTGAAGACGCCAATAACAACGCCAACAAGTGCTACAACAACAAGAATAAGCATAACAACCGTTGGGCTGAGCTTCTTCTTAGTCATCAACCACCAGCAAAGGTATACAAACAGAAGGTTCAATACCTTAGGGAAGATGCCATTAAGTGTTGTCTGAATGTCAACACCAGCAATATTCAGAGAAGTTGTGACGTTAATCCATGTAGCAGCAACAGAGCCAATGACCATAGTACCAATCATAACAATGGAGCTACGGAGAGCCTCGGACTCAGGACCAACAAGTGCCTCAACAGCAGAAGAGCCCAGGCTATAGCCCTGGTCGTAAGCAAACTTCATGCCGAAGTACATAATGAGGTTCCAGACCACAACATAGAACAGTGGGCCAAGAACGGAGCCGCCCTTAGAAAGGCCAAGTGCAATTCCAAGAAGAATTGGAATAAAAGTACCAACGATAATGGAGTCACCAAGACCAGCAAGAGGGCCCATAAGACCAGCGCGAAGACCATTGATGGTCTCGTCGTCGATTGCCTCGCCGTTTGCGCGAGCCTCTTCAAGAGAAGCGGTCAAGCCAACAACCATAGAACCAATCTGTGGCTCGGTATTAAAGAAGGTTGTATAGGTAGAAAGTGCCTCAACCTTTTGGTCATCAGTATCGTAAAGCTCGTCAACGATTGGAAGCATGGATGCAAGGTAACCAAATGTCTGCATGTGCTCCTGAGAGAAGCAGGTAAGATTGCCGTAAATCCAGCTCAAGAAAGACTTATTGCGTGCTTTCTGAGAAATGGTTTTCTTTTCAGCCATGATTAAATATCCTCCTCTTCTTCATCGTCTGCGCTTACATTGCCTGATGTTGCAGCAGCCAAACGAACATTCTTTGCCTGCTGAAGCTGATAGTTAAGAACAGCAAAGAAGACTGCTACGACTGCAGAGACAATGAGGTTCAGGCCAAGTGCGCCAGCAAGGATAAAGCCAAAGGCAAAAGTTACCCAATCAAGAGGCTTAGTAATAACCTGCTTGCACAAAATTGCAACACCAACGGTAGGAAGAAGGGTACCAACGGTGAAAAGGGTCATCATTGGGATACCGTTCATAGGAAGGTATTCCTTCATGATGCCAACCATGCTCTCGCCAGCCATGCAAATGAAGAATGTTGGAATGAACGAGAAAAGAATGTGAGAAACCCAAGGGAATACAAAGTCAACCATTGGAATGGTCTTCTTAATACGACCCCACTCTTTGCTCTCCATTGCACGCCAGCCAATACCCTGCCATACAAGGTTCATGGTAGCGGTGCCGTAGAACAAGACGGTACCAAGAGTACCAACAGCTGCGCCAATAGCAGCTGCCTGAGATGCAGCCTCAACAGAGCTTGGATCAAGACCATAAGCCTTGATTGCAAGAATTGCTAGAGGAATACCAATGTAGGAAACTGCACGAACGTCAGCGGAAACAGTTCCGCCAGGTGTTACGAGTGCAATGTAGACCAACTGGATTGCTGCACCAACAATAATGCCAGTCTGGACGTCGCCAAGAATGACACCAACGACAAGACCTGCAACAAGTGGACGACCGAGGGTATAGTTACCTACGGTAGTACCAGCCATGCCAGGTAGTGACGCAAGGCATGCAAACAAACCCAAAAGGGCAGCTTGAAACGCATTAATTGCCATAAAAATCGCCTTCCGAATACTACTTTACGTCAAACTTCTCGCGGAATTTAGGCCACTCACCAATTGCCTTTTCTTTAAGAAGAGCAAATTGAACGGTATAACCAGCTTTGGTTATATCCTCAAATGCCTGTCCCTCTTCTTGAGTAAAGGACTGGTTGTTGCCCAGCTTTACCGCACCAGGACGGTCATTACCAGGACCGATAATGACCGTGTTAATTCCTGGCTTAAAACCAAAGTCAACAAGAATTTTCTTCATGTCAACTGGGTTTTTAGTAATAAGAAAATAACGAGAATCGCTGTCTAGAACCTTCTGAGCGCTCTCTTTGAAGTGATCAAATGTCCAAACAAATACTTTCTTGTCAGGTGCTGCTGACTTGTAAGCAGACTTAAGGACAGGATTTGATGCAGCCGCATCATTAACTGCAATGATTCCGTCACAAGGAACCTCAAGGGCCCAACGAGTGACTGTCTGACCATGAATCATGCGGTCATCAACACGAACAAATGAAATCATGTTTTCTCCTAACATATTTCTTACGCAAGCAGCTACGCGTACTTGCAGTAATTACTAAAGGTCTTCCTCGTCATCGTCTTCAAGAGCTAAGACGATCTGATTAACGCCATTTTTTCCTTCGTTCAGGATTGATGACACAAGAGCCTCACCACTTAGGCCATCATCGATAGCCATCAAAGCACCAATTACCATGGGAAGATTGGCACCACTAAAAGCCACGGTATGGGAAAGCAGGCCTTTTTTGGCGAGAAGATCAAGTGCATTAGTAAGTGGAGAACCACCGATAATGTCACCAAGAACAACAACCTCGTCGTCAGCAGTAAGTGGCTCAAGAATTTTTGACAAATTCTCTCTATATTCAGCTGCTCCCACGCCATCTTCCATGCTGTAGCTCAAGATGTTTTCTCTGGGTCCCATCAGCATGTCCATTACGCTATGCAGACCTGGTGCAAACGTTCCATGACTTACGAGCAAAAGGTACTTCATTACTGCTCCATTCCAGACATCACCACTGTGGCTGTACTTCGCCTGTATTAACAGCCGTACTACGCCAATACAAAATTTCCAGCCTGTTATGTAAATTGCTATGCATCAAAACTTACATTCCAAGCCAAGTGTCACTTGCCTAGCCGTTATAACACAAAGGTATACATGCGCTATTGGCATTCGCAAATTTTTAATATTCTTGATGTATTATTTTTTAAATTTTATTTAAAAAATTCAATTGATTCAGTTTCTTTTAGATGAACAGGCGTTCTAAAAGCATAAATAAATATACAGAAATTTTTTGCATATATGAACATAAAAGTAGCAATATTGCATATATTAGATAAAGAAATGTCCGCTCAGCACTCCTCGAAATACATTTCTAAAAGTAAGAAAGAAGGCCATACAAGATGACCTTCTTAACATGAAATAAAAAAATAATTTTATGTTATGTAACGTGTTATGTTCTGTTTCTGCGATAGAAATCAACAAGAGACTGAGTGGAAGCGTCTTGTTTTGCTAGTTCTTCGTCGTTATGAATTGCAGGGAAAATCTGCTTTGCAAGCTGTTTACCAAGCTCTACGCCCCACTGATCAAAGGAATCAATGCCCCACACAACACCTTCAACAAAGGTAATGTGCTCGTAGAGTGCAATAAGCGTACCAATAGCACGAGGATTAAGCTCTTTACCAAAGATAGAAGTAGTTGGCCTATTTCCTTCAAAGACGCGTGCAGAAACCATCCACTCTGGTGTTCCCTCAGCACGGACCTCATCAGCAGTCTTACCAAAAGCAAGCGCTTTAGTCTGCGCAAAGAAATTGGAGAGGAAGAGTTCATGGACGTCTAGGTCTGCATCTTTGGTGGCAAAGGCAGTATTTACAAACGCAATAAAGTCAGCAGGAATAATCTGGGTTCCCTGGTGAATAAGCTGGTAGAAAGCGTGCTGACCGTTGGTACCAGCCTCTCCCCAGAAAATCTCACCTGTGTTAGAGGTAACCGCAGTGCCATCCCAGCGCGTAGACTTGCCATTGGACTCCATGGTAAGCTGCTGGAGATACGCGGGGAATCTATGCAGGTACTGGCTGTATGGAAGCACCGCATGAGATGCCGCGCCAAAGAAATTAACATACCAAACGTTTAAGAGACCCATAAGAGCAACAACATTTTGCCTCAGAGGGGTTGTCTTGAAATATTCATCAACTGCGTTAAAGCCGCTAAGAAACTCTGCAAAACGCTGTGGACCAAAAACAATTGCCAGTACCAGACCAACTGCAGAATCAACCGAATAACGGCCGCCAACCCAATTCCAGAAACCAAAGGCGTTCTGTGGGTCAATACCAAAGTCTTCTACCAGATCAAGTGCAGTGGAGACAGCAACAAAATGCTTGCGAATAGCCTCTGCATTCTGAGAATCAGAGCCATCAATAACGCCCTGCTCAGCAAGCTTTTCCAAAAGCCATGTGCGAGCACAACGGGCATTGGTAAGAGTCTCAAGCGTAGTAAAGGTCTTGGAAACAATAACGAAGAGTGTTGTTTCTGGATCAAGATCCTCGGTTTTCTCGCCAAGGTCAACAGGGTCAATGTTGGAGACAAAGCGAGCAGTAATACCAGCGTCTGCAAAAGGCTTTAGGGCCTCGTAGACCATAACAGGACCAAGGTCAGAGCCGCCAATACCAATGCTTACAACCGTCTTGATAGGCTTGCCAGAAACGCCCTTCCACTCTCCCGAGCGAACTCGATCGCAGAAGGCATACATCTTGTTCAGCGTCTGATGAACGTCAGCGACAACGTCTTGACCATCAACAATAAGCGTGCCAGCCTCAGATGCGGGACGACGAAGTGCTGTATGAAGAACTGCTCGGTCTTCAGTAGTATTGATGTGCATGCCGGCATACATAGCGTCTCTACGCTCTTCAAGCTTAACCTCTTTAGCAAGGTCACACAGAAGATTAAGTGTCTCTTGCGTGGCAAGGTTTTTAGAAAGATCAATATGGAACTGATCTAGCTCAAACGTAAGATTCTGGACACGCTGAGGGTCTTCTGCAAACCAGTTCTTCAGCGTAGCTTTTGTATCTTTTAAGCTGGCGTAATGCTCTGCAAGGGCGCGCCAAGCCTTAGTCTGTGTTGCGTCAGTAGGCAAAATATGTGGTGCTGTAGGTGATGCCATACCAGTCTCCTTCTTTTGACTATCTCAAGGATAATCTTCGCAACGCTCATGAAACGCCACAATGTCGTTTTTTGTAAAAAATACGACAAATCGTTACTAATAAGGTTCTCCCAAAGGTGGAACTTGTTTAATAGCAGCCCAGCGCATCTGCTTCTGACGAGGGTCCTCGAGCGCTCCGGCAAAGTTATCAAGATTTACCATGCGCATTCCACACACATGCACAAGAACACGGGGCGAGAAGTTCTTCTCGGCGTCAGTTGTAAGCTGACCAAGCTCATCTGCGTATGCCTCACGCACTGATGTAACTGCTGCGTCATTTACCATGAGCACTGTGTCTGGACTAAAAGCGCTTATCGCCTGCCTGACAAGCAGGGGATTTATAGGATCTCCTGTTTTTGTGGTGGTAAGCAAAGTGGCCCATGCCTCAGGCGCATAGCCTAAATGCTCTAAAGAAGCTTTAAGTGCAGAAAGTTCAGCCTCTTCAAAGTCTTCCTGGCCTTTTACCAATAAAACCGATGCAAAAGCATTGCCTGCCATACATACCCCCTGAGCAGCAAAATCTCCAAACTCATGCGTTGTTTTTGCCATGTAGGCTTCTTTTCGCATAGATCTTTCGCTTGGCATGCGCACCTCTTTCTTATATGCCAACTATGCACGTAATTCACAATTTGAGCAAGTCTACAAAGTTATGTGTATACACTTCCCTAATTTGGGGATAAGTTTGCTAGCAATAAAAAGTTAATGGCTTTATAGCCGTATGTAACTGGAGGTTCACTATGGCACAGCAGCTCACTACTGCAGAGTTCGATTCTGTTCTTGCTAACGCAGACAAGCCTGTCCTCGTTGATTTCTGGGCATCCTGGTGTGGTCCTTGCCGCGCTCTTGGTCCAGTCGTTGAGGAAGTTGGCCATGAGATGGCAGACAAGCTTGACGTCTACAAGGTAAATGTTGACGACGAGGCTGATCTTGCAACTCGTTTCCGCATCGTTTCTATCCCAACCCTCATCCTCTTCAAGAACGGTGAGCCAGTTCACACCATGGTTGGCAATCTTCCTAAGGCTGACCTCGTTTCTGAGCTTAACGCTAACCTGTAAGTTCTTGTGTGTCACGCGCTTGCGCTGGCTTATCATTGAACTAAGCGGCGGTACGTCTATCGGCGTGCCGCCTTTTTGTTACAAGGAGAACTAATGGCCGATAAAAGCCTTGATGCTCAAAAGACAGGACTTTTAACAGGAGTTCGCAAGCGCCTTTTTCTACAGCGTCTGCGTTCTAGCCTTTCTACCATCATTCTGCTTGTCTCATCCGCAATTTTTATTTTTCTGTTGATTGACGTTTCTGAAGGCGACGTCATTGGCATTGATCACTTTGCCTACAGGCTTTTTGTTGTCCACCTCAGAACTCCTCTTCTCACAGAGATAATGGAAGGGTTCTCTGGACTTGCAAGCCCCGTCACCGTTATTGTCATGCTTATTGTGGTTGCTGCTTTTGCACCAGGACCAAGTGTTGGCAGGCTTGCCTTTATTAACCTGGGTGGCGTTGTTATTGTTGACCTTATCTTTAAGGCTATTGTCCAGCGTCCTCGTCCAGATGGCTTTAGGCTAGTAGTTGAAACTGGCTACAGCTTCCCCTCGGGCCACTCGATGTTCTCGATGGCTTTTTATGGCCTGCTTATTTGGCTTGTCTGGCATTACGAGAAAGACAAGCTACAGCGTTGGATTTGGTGTGGCCTGTTCTCAGGCGTCATCATTATGATTGGCGTCAGTAGAATTTATCTGGGCGTCCACTATGCTACCGACGTCATTGGTGGTTTCTCGCTTGCCCTTGTATGGCTGGTGCTTTTTACCAAGCTGATGATTCCATCGCTTATTTACAAGAAGAAAGCACCTCAAGCGAAGACAGACTAATAATCTCTGCGCTGACTACCTGGGCTGTTTCATCATCAACAATAATACGTCCCATTGTTGCGCCCTCGCGACCACGCGGGTAGGTAGGGCTTCCTGGATTCATTACAAGTGTATTGGTCCACTCGTCACGCTGTACAAAAGGCTTATGCGTGTGGCCACAGATAGCAATATTGCATTTAACCAGGTCAAGCCTCTCGCGATAATGACATACCTGCCACTTGAGACCAGCTGCAAAGAAAATAATCTTTTTCTTTACCATGGGACCATAGTTGTAGCAGAAGTCATTATTGCCCAGGCAAAGCTTAACGGGAGCAATCTTCTGCAGTGTCTGATAATCGGCGTTAGAGGTAATATCTCCAGCATGCACAATGTAGTTGGCACCTTGCAGAGCTTCAAGCAACTCAGATGACAAATACCCATGCGTATCTGAAATTACGTCAAACCTTACCAGTGCCATACCAAACTCCTACGTGCGCTTTTAGTTGCTGGCGAGAAACCCTTTGAGCTTCTACAGTCCCAGTGCTCGCTTGAGTGCAACCACACGACGGCGAGAAACCGAAATGTGACGCTCCTCAAATCCCTGAATAGTCAACTGTAGGATACCAGCAGAGATAACCTCAACATCGTCAACATACTCAAGATTCACGATAAAGCTACGATGAATGCGGAAGAATCCGTGTGGAGCAAGGCGCTCTTCAAGTTTTTGCAGAGAAATAGTAGACAAGAAGCGATCGTCTTCTGTGTAGATGCAGGAGTAATCGTCTTTTGCCTCAATAAAGCGAATCTGATCAATAGGAACAAGAACTTTGCTTCCGCTCTTAATGACAGGAATTCTCTCAATGGTTGCCATAGGAGACTGAGGGCGCAGGCGCTCCTCTACCTTATCAAGGGCCTGCTCAAGGCGCTCGGTCTCAACGGGCTTCATCAGGTAATCAACGGCATTAACGCCAAAGGCGTCTAGTGCGTACTCGCTATATGCAGTGACAAACACAATCTGAGGAGGGTTCTTCAACTTATGAAGAGCCTCTGCAAGCTGCATTCCATTTGTCTTAGGCATAGAGATATCAAGGAACATTACCTCAACGCGAGACTCCATGAGTTTCTCGACAGCATCCCTTGCACTTGTGGCCTCAATGATTTCCTCGAGACGTCCGGTCTCCTCAAGCAAGAACTTGAGTTCAGAACGGGCTGGAGCCTCGTCATCAACAATCATGGCACGCATGTCATTCATCTCCCAACGGCCTAACGCAGCGTTAAGCAAAAACCGATACTACTATGCTGTTGCCTGCAGTGCCGCACCTGCAAGCTTGAGTGTCACGCACGTACCCTGCCCTGGTTTAGACATGATTTCCATGCCAGAGCCAACGGCGTAGAAGCGCTCAACTCGCTCAGCTACGTTCTTAATGGCAATACCCGTGCCCCTATTTCTCCCCGAAGAATCCTGCGGGGTAGGACCTTGACCATTAAGTAAGCGAGAAACAGTCTCTTCATCCATTCCAAGACCATCATCAGCAACAGATATAAGAATATCATCATCATCGCGTGTGACGTGGATGTCAATATGGAGGGCGCCTTCATCTTTCATAGCGTGCCTCACGGCATTCTCGACAATGGGCTGAATCAAAAAAGACGGTACCTGAACATCTTCGCATCCCTCATCGACATGCTCAGACTCTTGAATACGTTCTTCTCCAAAACGCGCCTTCTCAATTGTCAAATACCTGCGCGTTTGTGTCAATTCCTGAGAAAGCGGGATGAGCGCACCTTGAGAGCTCTCAAGCGTACGGCGATAAAACACAGAGAACTCGCGAAGCAGGTCTCGCGCCTTATTGGGGTTTGTACGCGTAAGAGATGCAATGGTGTTGAGCGTGTTGAACAAGAAATGCGGATTAATCTGTGCCTGCAAGGCTTTGACCTCAGCCCGAGCGGTTAGCTCTGCTTGGCGATCAAGCTCATACGAGGAAAGCTGCGTGGAGAGAAGCTCGCCCAGTCCCTCAGCAATTGCAAGCTGCGTGCGATCAATTTCAATACCGCGACGATAGTAGAGCTTGATAGTGCCAACTGTGCGATCTTGAACAATCAACGGAACAATAATGCCAAAGGAACTGCCACCATTGCCAAAGCCTCCGCGCCTTTTTAGTACCTGCTGACGACTATCTACCGAGACAAACGTCTCCATGCGGCCACTTTCCAGAACCTCAGTTGCAGGGCCAACCACTTTTGAACCAGGCATATGCGAGGTTGCAATGTCTCCCTCAAAGCCCAGCACGTACTCTGTATCCGTGATGGAAATAGCAGCTGCAGAAGTTTCTGGAAGCAATAGCGTGCAGATAGTTGGCGCTGTTTCTTGCGATAGACCTCCGCGTAAGGTCTTGAGCGTCTTAGAGGCAACCTCAAGTGTTCGCTCTGTTGCTTGAGACCTGGCATGCTCATTACCAGGCTGGGTAGTGCCACCAAGAACAATGACCGTGGCAAGTCCTCCGCCTGCAACAAGAGCGGCAAACAGGTTGTCTGCCATAACGCTCCAAGAAAGCAAGCCCAGCAATACACAGGCAAGAATAATCAGGACTATCCTGGTCGATCTATGTATGTACTGAGCAAGTCTTTGCATGACTGTCTAGTTCTCGACTGATTCTGCAGCAGAATCCTCAGAAGCAAGCTGCTGCGGCAAAGGCGAATGCTTAAGCGCACGAGCCAAAGGAGCTCCTAGTACGTAGAGAACAACAGCCTCTCCGAGTCCTGTGGTGATAAAACCAAACAAGAACATAAGAGGATACGATCCATCAAGTTCAATGGTGGTAAATGGAATTGTGTAGAATCCCAATCCTTGAAGCAAAATGGGAAGATATGCAGACACAATAACGGCATTTGCAAGCACTGGCCCCAGAAGCGCAAGTGGTACGTTCTTCCTGTTCTTCCAGGTAAACCATGCACCAAGAGCAGTTGCCAGAGAACCAAAGACTACATCTAACAATCCCAAAGCTCCTGTGCCAGAAATGACCATATTTGCAAGGTTGGCAATAACGCAGCCAAGCGTCAGTCCTGGAATTGCGTCAGCGGTAAAGAGTGCAATAACCACAACCGCCTCAGAAATGCGGAACTGCACAGGACCCCAAGCAAGACCGCCCAAGAAAAGAAGAGCTGCAAGCGTAAGTGCTGCATAAAGGGCAGCAATAATACCAATACGTGCAAGGCGCTGAGCGCGCTGTTTTGTTGCATAAGCTGAAGAAACCTGTGGCAAAACAATCCCCTTGTTAACTCTAAAAACTTAGTTCATGATACGACGAAACGCATATATGAGCAAATGAGCAGTGCAGACATACAATTAGTAATGCAGGTGCATTCCTGGATAGACCATCTCACGAGCATGCTTTTGATACGCTGCGACTGCCTCTTCCTCAAAGGCAAGAGGAGTGTCTTCCTCGCCTGCCATATCCAAAATCCAGCGTGTGAGATAAGGATTGAGCGGAAGCAGTGGTCCAATAAGCCAGGTGGCAATAGCGTTCTTGCGACGGAAACCTTCCAGCTTGCTTTCTTTATTGATGCCAAAACCTACCTTATTTTTAAGGAAGTAGCAGTTAGAGTTATCTCCCTCGGTGAGTGTGAACTGCATCTTAAAGCCAACGACAACAAAAGGCTCTTTGCCATTGCCAGGATCAAACTCTCCCACCTGGACATCGTGGAAGCGCTGGGGCATATAGCGAGTGGTCGTAAACTTGAAGAGACCCAGAGCCTCAATTTCAGAGCCGTCAGGATTAACGATTTTCTCGCCAAAAAGCTCTGAAGCGTTGCCCGCAAACAGCATAGGAACGCCCTGATCGGCCAGCTCTGCAAGCCTGTCCTTGTAAGGCATAAGGCGAGAAATAATAAGCTCTTGCTGGGCCTCCGTCATGCCACCCATGATGATTGCTGATGGCGTGTTTTCAACAAAGTAAGGCGTTGCGGCGTGAGAGGTGTACACAAAGTTCTCTTTTGGAAGGCAGGCCTCCAGGTAGAGAGCATTTCCGTTGTCTCCACCCTGGTTACCGTACTCTGGGTAAAGAATCTCAATCTTAGTTGCTGGATTACTCATGGGAGGCCTCCATCTGTTTCAAGCGCTCAATGATACGGTTTCTGCTGATATCAGCAATGCCACCGTTATAGAGGCCGTGTGCATAGAAAACGTGCTGGCAAGCGTCAAGGTCAACCAGGTCAGCGGTCTCTTCAGGAGAGCTTGCCACAAAGGTTTTAGCTGGATCAATACCGGCAAGTCTCAGCCTAAGCTGCAGGTCAAGCGACGTGTCTCCATAAATAATGACCTGCTTGACGCTTGGATCTTGCAAGAACTCGAAGTCTGTCTGGTAGTACCAGCCAATATACTCTGTCTGGTCTTTTGCTTTTGCCATGTACGCATCAGCAATCATGATGATAATTGCCTTATCGCCTGGCTGTTTGCGAAGGATATCGATGGTGACTGAGGTTGCCGTATCATTCTCGCCCTTAGAAGCCATACTAATAAGACGACGACCGTTGTAGTCAATCTCGTTATACCTGGAGGAAGCAATGTTAACGCGTTGCAAAGATGCAGCGATAGTTGCAGGCGCAAGACCCATCTCACGTGCGGTTACGATGGCCACAAACAAGTTGTAGAGGTTGACGATAGAGTAGCTGTTGAGCTTGTACTCGTATGTTGGTGCACCCTCGTGGCAGTGCTCCTTGACCACAAACTTGCCAGTCTCTGGCTCTACCGAGATAACCTCGTAATCAGGAGTTGGGTTGGTATAGCCGCACTCCTCGCAAGTTGCGTGTCCAAGATGCCTAAGATGTGCATAATCCCACTTGAGCTTGCCGCCGCATTTGGGGCAGGCGGTAAGATCTGAAACAATGCCCACTGGCTCTGCGGTGTCTTCTGCCAGCCTTGCAATGGAGTAATACGTACGATGCGTGCACTGAGGAGCAAGTCTGCAGCTAATCATGTCATCTGCGTTCAAAATCAGATGAGTTGAAGCAGGAATGCCCTTATCCATAACGTCAAACACGTAGTCTGGCGTTGCACTACGAGAGAACGTATCTCGGAACAAATTGGTAACAGACAAAATATCAGGCTGCAGATACGGGAAAATGCGAGGTCCAGAGAGCTCGTCAAACTCCATAACTGCAAGCTTAGTCTTTGACGTACCCTTCCACGTGGCGTTCTTTGCAAACGAGCTTGCAAAGCCGCTGGAAATATTGCCGCCAACGCGGTTGGTAACGGTCTGGTAGCCATTATCGGCGAGAAGATCGTTGAGCAGGTTATTGGTGGTTGTCTTGCCGTTTGTGCCGGTAATAAAGACAATCTGCTCTGGCTTAGCAATGTCTCCCAAAAATGCAGGATCAATGCCTTCGGCAATAAAACCTGGCAGCGTTCCGCCCTCATGGTTCGTCAATTTAAGTGCTGCAAGCGTTGCTTTAGCAGCGAGAAAAGCTACAGGAAATAGTCTGCTCTTTTTTTGTGCCACAGTAACTCCCATCGTGAGCAAAGTCTCTCTAGTTTATCACCTCGCGAGAAGAGCTTGAAGAACAGAGGGTCTCTCGCCAAAAATGCTGCATAAAAAAGCCGAGCCAGGATATCCTGGCTCGGCTGAAGCTACGTGAAAGTAAGTTGCCTTACTCCTCAGGCTGCTCCTTCTTCTCTGCTGCATAGAGCTCGGAGAGGCGTACAAGGTGATCGTAGCGAGCCATTGCGGCTTCCTCGTTCTCCTTGAAGAGCTTCTCTGCGTGCTCTGGGAACTCGCGGGTGAGTCGGCTGTAGCGAGCCTCGTTCATCAGGAACTCCTGGTAGCCACCCTTAGGTGCCTTGGAGTCAAGCGTGAACTTCTTACCTGCAGGTGCGGCTGGGTTGAAGCGATAGAGGTTCCAGTAGCCGGTCTCGACTGCCTTCTTCATCTCCTCCTGTGCGTGAGCCATGCCGCCCTTGATGGAGTGCATCTCGCATGGGGAGTAACCGATGATGAGGGATGGTCCTGGATAAGCCTCTGCCTCAGCAATTGCCTTGAGAGTCTGCTGGAGGTTTGCGCCCATGGAGACCTGAGCAACATAGACGTAACCATAGGTCATAGCGATCTCAGCAAGGTTCTTCTGCTTGATGTCCTTACCTGCTGCAGCAAACTGTGCAACCTGGCCAAGACGGGAAGCCTTAGAGGACTGACCACCGGTGTTGGAGTAAACCTCAGTGTCGAAGACAAAGACGTTGATGTCCTCGCCGGAAGCAAGAACGTGGTCAAGGCCACCGAAGCCGATGTCGTATGCCCAACCGTCGCCACCGAAGATCCAGAAGGACTTCTTGGTGAGGAAGCTCTTGTTAGCAAGGATTTCCTTAGCTGCTGGAAGATCAGACTTCTCAAGCTCAACTACGAAGGTCTTAGAAGCTTCCTTGGAGAGAGCTGCGTCGTTGACGGACTCAATCCATGCCTTAGCAGCATCCTTGAGGTCCTGAGATGCGCCGTCCTCATCGACAAGCTGCTGAGCAAGCTCCAGGAGACGCTTCTGCTGTGCCTGGTGACCAAGCATCAGACCCATACCGTGCTCTGCATTGTCCTCAAAGAGGGAGTTGTTCCATGCTGGGCCGTGGCCGTTTGCATCGGTAGTGAATGGTGAGCAAGAAGCTGGGTTACCCCAAATGGAGGAGCAGCCGGTTGCGTTGGAGATGAACATACGATCGCCGAAGAGCTGAGTGACCAGGCGGCCATAGCTGGTCTCAGCGCAGCCTGCGCAGGAACCAGAGAACTCAAGAAGAGGCTTCTTGAACTGGGATGCCTTGACGTTGTTAGCAACAAGCTCGGTCTTCTCGGAGACGTGGTTGACTGCGTAGTCAAAGATCTCCTGCTTGGACTCCTGCTCCTCGATTGGCTTCATGGTCAGAGCATCTGCAGGGCAGATGTAGACGCAGTTGGAGCAACCGGTGCAGTCGAGCTGAGAAATAGCAATCTCAAACTTGTAGCCCTTAGCCTTAGGACCAACGGCATCCTTGAACTGAGACTGTGCTGGTGCAGCAGCAACCTCTTCGTCGGTAAGGACGAATGGACGAATGACTGCGTGTGGGCAGACATAAGCGCACTGGTTACACTGAATACACTTCTCGACGTTCCACTCAGGAACAACAACAGCAATGCCGCGCTTCTCGTAAGCAGCAGCACCAAGCTCAAACTGTCCATCAACGTGGTTCTTAAATGCAGAAACAGGAAGAGCGTCACCCTCCATACGAGAGACTGGAGTCATGATGTCGCGAACCTGCTTGAGCAGAGCCTCGCGGCCCTCAAGGGTGATTGTGCTTGGAGCATCCTCTGCAGTAGCCCAATCAGCAGGAATCTCAATCTTAGTAAATGCAGTAGCGCCAGCGTCGATTGCCTTGTGGTTCATATCGACGACGTTCTGGCCCTTCTTCAGGTAAGAATGAGTTGCAGCGTCCTTCATGTACTGAAGTGCGTCTGCCTCTGGGAGAACCTTTGCAAGAGCAAAGAATGCAGACTGAAGAATGGTGTTGGTGCGCTTGCCCATACCAATTTCCTTGGCAAGGTCAATTGCGTTGATCAGATAAACGTTGATGTTGTTCTTAGCAATGTAGCGCTTTGCCTCTGCTGGCAGGTGGTGTGCAAACTCTTCTGCATCCCACTGGCAGTTGACCAGGAAGGTACCGCCAGGCTTGACGTCGCGGACCATCTTGTAGCCCTTGATGATGTATGCAGGAACGTGGCATGCAACAAAGTCTGCCTTGGTGACATAGTAAGGAGAACGGATCTTGTGATCACCGAAGCGCAGGTGGCTGATGGTGATACCGCCGGTCTTCTTGGAGTCATACTGGAAGTATGCCTGAACATATTTATCGGTGTGGTCACCAATAATCTTGATGGAGTTCTTGTTAGCACCAACGGTACCGTCACCGCCGATACCCCAGAACTTGCACTCAATGGTGCCCTCAGCTGCAGTGTTAGGAGCCTCTGGATCCTCTGGGAGAGACAGGTTAGTAACGTCGTCGACAATACCAATGGTGAACTCACGCTGAGGAGCATCCTTCTTGAGCTCCTCAAAGATTGCGAATGCGGATGATGGTGGGGTGTCCTTGGAACCAAGGCCGTAACGACCGCCAACAACCTTAATGCCTGTACGACCAGCCTCATAGAGGGAAGAAACAACGTCTTCGTAGAGAGGCTCACCAACGGAACCTGGCTCCTTGGTGCGGTCGAGAACAGCAATCTTCTTGACGGACTCAGGAAGAACGTCAACAAAGTGCTTTACAGAGAATGGACGATAGAGGCGGACCTTAACCAGACCGACCTTCTCGCCATGAGCGTTCAGATAGTCGATAACCTCTTCGAGGGTATCGCAGAAGGAACCCATGCAGATAACAACGCGGTCAGCGTCTTCTGCACCGTAGTAGTTGAACAGACCGTAGTCAGTACCAAGCTTAGCGTTGATCTGGTTCATGTAGTCTTCAACAACTGCTGGCAGCTGGTTATAAACCTCGTTGCATGCCTCGCGGTGCTGGAAGAAGATATCGCCGTTCTCGTGGGAACCGCGGCTTGATGGATGCTCTGGATTCAGTGCGTGATCACGGAATGCCTGGACAGCGTCCATGTCGCACATCTCAGCCAGATCAGCGTAATCCCAAACAGCAACCTTCTGAATCTCGTGAGAAGTACGGAAGCCGTCGAAGAAGTTAACAAATGGAACCTTGCCCTTGATTGCTGCGAGGTGAGCAACAGGAGCCAGATCCATAACCTCCTGGACGTTGCCTTCTGCGAGAAGTGCAAAGCCAGTCTGGCGAGCAGACATAACGTCAGAGTGATCGCCAAAAATGTTCAGTGCATGGGTTGCAACGGTACGTGCGCTGACGTGGAAAACACCAGGAAGCTGCTCGCCGGCAATCTTGTACATGTTTGGAAGCATGAGCAAGAGGCCCTGAGAAGCGGTGTAGGTAGTGGTCAGAGCGCCTGAACCAAGAGAACCGTGAACAGCACCAGCTGCGCCAGCCTCGGACTGCATCTCGACAACCTTGACGGTTGTACCGAAGATGTTCTTTACACCCTGGGCGGACCACTGGTCAACATAGTCTGCCATTGGACTTGATGGGGTAATTGGGTAAATGCCCGCTACCTCGGTAAACGCATACGACACGTAAGCCGCGGCGTTGTTACCGTCCATGGACTTAAACTTTCTTGCCATTTCCTCTCCTTGCCTAATCTGTGATTTCTCACAGTATGCGTCTGTGCGATCCAAAATAAAGCTGTAGACCCTGGGTGACTACGGAAACAAGTTTCATAGTTCGGCCGGCAGCGGTCGCATAATGCTTTTATTATTGCGCAAAAAAACAATGAAACAAATCAGAAATATGAGCCAATAAATACCTATTTTCAGGTAGGATTTTCTACCTGCGGAATTGCAAAATAAACATAACAGTAAAGTGCAACTTTTTTGTAAATCGACAAAATATTCAAGTGCGCAAGCAGCCATCTGTCTGAAAATTGGACAAATTTTTACGTAAGCACTCAACGCACGGAAGTCTTGCTGCACGTTGAGTGCTCTTTTAATAGCCGTACTTTAGGGTCATATCTCTTTTGATTACTTGGCCGCTTTAATCTCGCAAAGCTTCTTATAACCAAATAAGAAACGCTCTCCTATCTCACCTTCAGCATCGGATGCACAAACGACTCCGTGCTCATCTGAAGTAAGGAAGGCTTCATCAAAATCAGCAGTTCCATCAAATACCTGTGCGACAACATCTGGATTAAACTCAGTTGGCTCATGCAGAGTTTGTGCCAAATCAAGCACCAGACTTGTGGCTCCTGATCGAACGCTTTCTTCTGAGATACCTGCGATAAGCTTTCCGTCCTTCACGAGCCAAAGCACTTCTGGTGCGCAATGAGTTTGCTGCTCTTCTCGCTGTGAAATTCTTGCACGACCCGCAAGAGATAGAACAGAACTCTCCTCTAAAGACTGGTAAGGACCAACTGTCATAGCAGCCTGGCCATTGCTTTCGAGCAAAATCATAAGAACGCCGTCTGGATATTCTTGCGATCCCTCTTTGAGCGTTCCCTCGATGTGCTGCTTAGCCCAAGCAATCAAGTGCGGAGAAACATCTTTTTGAGCAACAACTCGCCTACTCAGCGCACGTAAATGCCTGTTATCAAGAGGGAGAACACCTCCAGCCAGTCTCCAACGACAAACAAGTTCTGGATTATCAAGCTCAAACTTCTGAGCCGCTTCTAACTCTTCCTGGTCCACAGTGTCCTCCCCCAACTTTTTATGAAATGAACTGCTAATCCCGACTTAGCAGGTTAGTGCCTAAAGTGTCGCTTTCCTGTAAACACCATTGCAATACCATACTCATCACAAGCAGCAATAGACTCATCATCTCTGACTGATCCGCCTGGCTGAATAATGGCTGTTACGCCATGGACTGCCAAGGTATCAACGTTATCTCGGAATGGGAAAAACGCGTCGGATGCAGCCACAAGGTTCTTTGAATCAATTCCCATGCGTTCGCAAGCAGCTTCAGCTCGCTCGCACGCGAGAAGAGCAGCGTCAACACGGTTTGGCTGGCCTGGTCCCATGCCAATTCCAGCTTGATCTTTTGCAACCAAAATAGCGTTTGACTTAACGGTCTTACAAACTTTCCAAGCAAATACCAAATCATTCAGCTCTTCTGGAGTTGGCTGACGCTTAGTAACAACCTCAAAGCTCTCTGCAGTTTCATCTGCATGATCAAGGTCTTGCACCAACAATCCACCGTCAACAGTTCTCATTTCAAGCTCACGGCTTCTATCGATTCCGCCCGTAGCTAAGACGCGGAGATTTGTTCTTTTTGACAGGCGCTCAAGAGCCTCTTCTGTGAAGCTTGGTGCAATAAGAACCTCAACAAACTGCTTATTAATATCTGCAAAGTGCTCAACAAACTCCAGCGGAACCTCTCTGTTTACTGCAATAATTCCACCAAATGCAGAAAGTGGATCACAAGCAAATGCTCGGTCATATGCCTCAACAACATTTTCTGCCGTTGCAGAACCACAGGGATTCTGGTGTTTCAAAATAATGACTGATGGATCATCAAACTCACGAACAGCCGCCCAAGCTGCATCAGTATCCAGCAAATTGTTGTAAGACAAAGGCTTGCCCTGAAGCTGCTGGGCGTTTGCTAAAGAGTGTGCAGGTGCGCCAGGCATCTTGTAAAACGCTGCGGACTGCTGAGGATTTTCTCCGTAACGAAGATCCTGCTCTTTTGTTGCCTTTACCAGCAAAGTCTCTGGGAATTTACTTTGCTCTGATTCAACTACACCAGAAAGGTATGCGGCAATAGCGCCATCGTATGCAGCTGTTGTCTTAAATACCTTCAAAGCAAGCTGCTGGCGAGAAGCCCTTGTAGTTGCACCGTCATGGGAACGCATCTCATCAAGAACACGGCCATAATCTGCCGGATCAACAACAACCGTAACAAAATCATTATTTTTTGCAGCAGAGCGGAGCATTGAAGGTCCACCGATATCGATATGCTCAATTGCATTTTCAAGAGTTACTGATGGATCAGCTACAGTCTTCTCAAACTCATAGAGATTAACGCAGACCAGGTCAATCATGCCAATACCATTATTCTCTGCGTCTGCGACATGACCGGGATTATCTCTACGGCATAAAAGACCACCATGAACACGAGGATGAAGCGTCTTAACGCGGCCGTCCATCATCTCTGGAAATCCGGTATAAGACTCAATAGGAACTACAGGCACACCAGCCTCTTCGAGGATTTTTGCGGTTCCACCTGTTGAAATTACCTCTACACCAAACTCTTTAGTAAGAGCCTGTGCGAATTCAACAATACCCGTTTTGTCTGTTACCGAAATTAGCGCACGTTTGATAGGGGCCTCAGCCATTGCCGCTCCTTTGTGTTTGACACTTGCTATCAGAAACACCTACAGCCTATCAGCTGCAAAACACTACGTACGAGATGTAAACAAACTTGAAACTATTCTATAATCTTCCGCTGTAAAAACGCATGAAAGGAACTATTTCATATGTCTGACGATACTCCAATCATAGTCCCCTTCGAAGATACTGACTTACCAGAACTTATCTCAATCGTTGAGCGCGTCTGGTACTTGGACGGCGATGAATCTAAAGAAACCAGTAGGTCTCTGGCTACCATTGATATTTCTTACTACATTGGTGTTTCAACTCATCGCTTTGTTGCAAAGCAAGATGGTCAAATACTTGGTCTTATTTTCTGCTCAAACGGAGAAACTCCAGCAGATTTTGAAAAATGGCAGAAGTTAGAAAACGAAACAACAGCAAAAGCTAAGAAACTATTGAGTGAAGCTCGCTTTAAGGACTACGAGATCTTTGGTGATGTCGAATCTCATCTTGTTCATGATTATTGGAACACAAACACTAACGATGCCAAATGGGAAATTACTCTGTTCTGCGTTAACCCCGCTATAAAGAGCCAAGGTATTGGAGGCATGCTCTTCTCCTACGTTCTGGACTTTATGAAAGAGCAAGGAGCTAAGCATTACTTCCTTGCAACTGATGACGATTGCGACTTTGGTTTCTATCAGCACAAAGGCCTCACCTGTAAAGATAAGGCAGCAATTAAGTCATCAACAAAAGACTATGGATTTGCCTATATCTATGCAGGAGATCTTTAAGGATGAATCCTTGCATTGGAAGATTTGCTCCAACTCCTTCTGGAAGAATGCACCTAGGCAACGTTTTCTCAGCGCTTATGGCTTGGGTCAGCGTTCGCTCCCAAAATGGCAGCTTCATTCTTCGCATTGAAGACTTAGATATTCGTGCACATAATCCTCAATACACCTCCCTTCTCTTGGATGATTTACAGTGGCTGGGACTAACTTGGGACAGAGGGCCGTTTTTCCAAAGCAAGCGTACGGAGCTCTATCAGGACGCTCTATTGAAATTGAAACAACAGGAACTTTTGTATCCTTGCTTTTGTTCTCGAGCAGACTTACACGCTGCACAAGCCCCTCATGCCAGCGATGGTGCATATGTCTATGCGGGAACCTGCCGCAGCCTGAGCAAATCCGAGTGTGAAGAGCTTTCTAAACATAAAATCCCAGCAACTCGCATACGAGTTCCTAATAAGACCTACGCGTTTGAAGATAGAGTCTATGGTCCTACATCACAAAACCTTGCTGAATCATGCGGGGACTTTATTGTTCAACGTGCAGATGGCGTCTTTGCCTATCAACTTGCCGTAGTAGTAGACGATGCTGATATGGACATAACTGAAGTGGTCAGAGGATCAGATCTTCTTTCCTCAACTCCTAGGCAACTTTATTTGCAAGACATGCTTGGTCTTTCTCATCCCACATATGCTCACCTCCCCTTACTTGTTGCGCCTGATGGTAGGCGACTTTCAAAGCGCAATCATGATCTAGACCTTGGTGTCCTTAGATCTCAAGGAAAAACACCAGAAGAGATTCTTGGCTTTCTTGCTTATTGCGTAGGCCTTGCGGAAGAGAATGAGCCCCTTTCTGCAGTACAAATTGCAAATCGTTTTTCTTGGGAGACACTTCGCGCTCACCGAAAAAACGTGGTTGTTGAGCATTTTTCACATGTTTTGTAAAATGTCTTATTGTGAGTGACGCCAGTTCGGGGTATCATTCTCAAGCACCCATTTTGGAGAGCTGACCGAGAGGCCGAAGGTGCTCGCCTGCTAAGCGAGTATGGGCCCCAAGCCCATCTGGGGTTCGAATCCCCAGCTCTCCGCCAGAATTTTCTGCTCGTTGCACCTCTGCAACGAGCTTTTTTCTTACCAAGAAGAACTTTTTCTAAGATTAGTCTTGCATTTTTAACTGGAAAATGGCATTCTATCTACTTGCACGCGGCGTTACCTCAGCTGGATAGAGGACCTGACTACGAATCAGGGCGTCATAGGTTCGAATCCTATACGCCGCACCACTTGAACTTATGAGCTCCTTCGGGGGCTCTTTTTTATTATCTACCTGGTCTTAAAGCTACTTCACCAGAAGAGTTTGCATACAAATACTGATAAGAAATGCCGGCTTCATCAAGCTCATCCATTACCTCAGCCATGCATGTTTCTGTCATGATAACCTCCAGATATTCTTGTGGACTTAAGTCTTTTAAACCCACCCTGCCGTGGTCTGAAATCCATTTTCTTAAAGCTGCAAGTTGCTCTGGTGCTATATGGATTTCTGAATAAAACTCCTTGTGACCAAATCCAATTTCTGCTGCACTACCCTGCACAAACTGCCGTACCACAATATCTTTTTGTACCTCTACCAAACCTTTCATAGCTACCTCTTTCTTCTTTTGCTAGCCAAAAGTATAGCTGATTTATAGAACATATGTTCTATAAATCACTAAAAGAAATGGTCTCCACAATTCTGTAGAAGACCATTTCAAGAATTGAATCAGTTTTGATTAAAAAGAGAAACTATTCTGGGCGAATAACCTCGATACCACCCATGTAAGGACGAAGCGCCTCAGGTACGGTAACAGAGCCGTCTGCATTCTGATAATTCTCCATAATTGCAGCCATAGTACGACCAACTGCAAGACCAGAGCCGTTCAGCGTATGAACCAGACGGGTACCCTTGAACTCTGCTGGATCCTTATAACGGATATTTGCACGACGTGCCTGGAAATCCCAGCAGTTGGAGCAGGAAGAAATCTCCTTGTATGCGTTATAGCTTGGGAGCCAAACTTCAATGTCGTAGCACTTGCATGCAGAGAAACCAATATCACCAGTGCAGAGGGTTACCACATGATAAGGAAGACCCAGAAGCTGAAGGATCTTCTCGGCTTCCTGAACCATGGACTCAAGCTGATTCATGGAATCCTCAGGCTTTGCAAACTTGACCATCTCTACCTTGTCAAACTGGTGAACGCGAATGATGCCGCGGGTATCTCGACCAGCTGAACCTGCCTCCTCACGGAAGCATGGGGTAAATGCGGTGTAGAGCAGAGGAAGCTGAGATGCATCCAGAATCTCGTCACGGTGAATGTTGGTAAGCTGAACCTCAGCAGTTGGAATCAGGTAGAGATCAGGCTGAACGTGGTAGAGGTCCTCTTCAAACTTAGGAAGCTGGCCGGTACCAAACAGGGAATCCTGATTGGTAATAACTGGTGGCCACCACTCTTTGAATCCTGCCTGGTTGTGCGTATCAATCATAAAGTTAATAAGCGCGCGCTCCATGCGAGCACCCATGCCGCCAAGCAGATAAAAACGAGTTCCCGCAAGCTTTACGCCACGATCAAAGTCAATCATGCCCAGCTCAGGTCCAAGATCCCAGTGTGCCTTTGGCTCAAAATCAAACTGAGTTGGCTCTCCCCACTTGCGAACCTCAGGGTTATCGGAGTCATCCTTGCCATAAGGAACGGATGCGTCAGGAATGTTTGGAATAGCTGCAACAAGGGCGGTGAGCTCTTCCTCAACCTCTCCGCGGCGCTGATCAAGCTCTGCGATGCGATCTTTGTTAGCTGCTACCTGCTCTTTAGCTGCCTCAGCCTCTTCCTTCTTGCCCTCACGCATAAGAAGGCCAATCTGCTTAGAAACAGCGTTACGCTCTGCCTGAAGAGACTCAACCTCGGCAATTACGCTTCTGCGCTCCTCGTCAAGCTCAAAGAATTTCTCGCGATCCCAATGGGCGTTTTGTCTGGACTCGCAAGACTTATCTACGAGGTCAGGATTCTCGCGCACAAATTTGATATCAAGCATGCAGCTTCTCCTTGAATCAACACTTTTTAGCAGTGCATTTTTTCTTATAGCTTACCAAGTATATACTTGTATTCAGATTCTTAACCCTTCACATGTTCTGGAGCTAGATTATGGACGCAATTAACTCATTTGTCGGCTGGCTTTTTGGCGATAAAACCGGTGTGTTGTTCCTCGTACTTGGTGGAATTTTGCTCTTTTTGGTTATTTCCTTTGTGCTGGAGCGCAAAACCAAAAAGATGTATTTCAATCATAAAAAGACTGAGGACGACTGGGATCTCTTTGGCGACGACCAAGAGGGTTGGTCTGACTTTGAATCAGATAACAAATAGGTAACAAAAAAGCCCCGTAAAGGGGCTTTTTAAATGCAAATGGTGCGGGCGAAGGGACTTGAACCCCCATGAACTTGCGTTCATACGGACCTGAACCGTACGCGTCTGCCAATTCCGCCACACCCGCGTGCTAGGGAATAATACTACAACATTTTGTTTTCTTCTAATGGAAAAACAATAGATATATAAGAAAATTCTTTTCAGCGGTAGAATATAGACAGTCACGGCCGACAAACACACTTTAAACACAGGAGGTTGCCGTGAGTGACTCGCGGTCACAGACCACGCAGACTACATATCTACATTCACCTTCTGCTCAGCAGGCATCACCTGCGGCTGAACCAGAAATTTTGCTGGACCGATATCGCGTTCTTGCTCGCAGAGGTAACGGAGGTTTTGGCACCGTTTGTACCTGCTGGGATACTCGTTTGCAGAGGCGCGTAGCCATTAAACGTATGCCATTGTTGGGAGCTTCCGAAACTCCCGGCGTGCTTGCTTCAACTGTTGACGAGGCTCTTTCTGAAGCTCGAACTGCCTGCTTATTGGCTCATCCCAACATTGTGACCGTCCATGACTTTGAGATTGAAGGCGATTACGCTTACCTGGTCATGGAGTTTGTTGATGGCCTTAATTTATCGGAGCTTTTGGCTCGCGTTGAGGGTGGCTACCTCACCTATGCCGAAGCAGCTCACATGGTGTCTTCACTTGCAAAGGCGCTTCACTATGCCCATGAAAACGGCGTGCTCCATCTGGACATCAAGCCAACAAATATCATGATTGACCGCCAGGGTACGGTAAAACTTGCCGACTTTGGTATGGCAACACTTGCCTCAGCTGCTGGTTATGGTGGTGCTCGCGGAGGTACGGTAGGCTACATGCCTCCTGAACAGGTTGAAGGCATGCTTGTTGACGAGCGCGCTGATATTTTCTCGCTTGCTGTTGTTCTGAGGCAGGCGCTAACGGGCGTCAATGTATTTGCGGGCAGAACGGCTAAAGAATCCCTTGATCACATCTACAAGGGCCCAAAGATTCCTCTGCTCAAAGAAGATCCCGAGGTCCCCTTTGCTGTAGATGCCGCCTTGACGCAGGCACTTTCCCCTGAACCGTCGATGAGACAAGGAAGTGTCTTGGAGTTTGCACAAGAAATTGTGACTCCTCTTGGCGGCGAAAAGCAGGGCGAGAAAAGCCTCAAATCCCTGGTGGAACAGTCGGAAGAAGAGGAAACCGAGACGTGGGACGTCAAGCATCTTCCACTCTCAATCCGCTTCCCCTGGCTGCCCTCGGCTGCCGTGCGTGGCACAACCGCCTTGGTCACCGGAGTTCTTCTCGCCCAATTGTTCCAGCTTATTGCTCCAGAATCGCTCACGTTTATTGTGGTGGGCTCTCTTGTAGGAGCTGCGGCAGCTGCTCTTTGGACTCCATTGGGTTCTGCGCTTGTCATTGCATGCGCGGTATATGCTCTGGCAAGCATTAGCCCTACCAGTACTTCATTCCCGTTTGCAACGCTTGTAACCTTGGTAAGCGTTATCTGGTGGGCCTTTGCAGGAAGGGTCTCAAAATTTAGCAGCATCAACTGCTTATTAGGAGCTTTATTACCTGCTCCTGTTTCAGCACCAGTGCTTGTCTCCGCTACTATGCGTCCGCTACCTGCAGTTTTAACAGGAGCTTTTAGCTATCTTTTTGGAATACTGTTTGCAAGAGGCATATCTTTGGGCTTTGCGGCAACTCCTCTTGCCTATGACTACACCTCACTGGCCTCAGGACTTCCTTTCTGGATTCGCTTTGGGGCATGTTCCCTATCTGCTCTTTTAGGCGCGCTTATGAGCCAGAAAAAACGTCGCGGATGGATGGTTTTTGGACAAATTGTCTGCGCCATATTGCTTTCAAGTGGCTTTATATGGGCAGCTTGGATGGAGAATCCCAATTTTTGGGTAGTTGAAAGTATAGTTTCTGTACTAATTACGGTATTCTTATGTGTACTTGTATGTATTGCAATTGTCCTGATAGGTCCACTTGATGCGGATCAGGAAGGCGAGGAATTAGATGAGCTTTCTTAGTGACTTTGAAAACCGTATTGGTTCGGTCTTTGGTGCCGCACCTCAGGGATACGCAGAGCCTTTCTCTTTTAAGAAGCTTGCCAAACGCGCAGCTAAAGAGATGGAACGTGAGACGTATGAGATTGATGGTGTAGACACTGCGCCTGCCCTATATACCGTTTTAGTTGCTCCTCAAGACGATTCACTGATGCGTCCTCTTTATGCTGATCTAACTGCAGAGGTTTCTGACTTTGTGGCTGCTCAGGCTCAGCAAAAAGATTATGTATTTGTTGGTCAGCCGCTTGTTCGTTTTATGGTTGACCCATCTCTGAAGCCTGGAAAATTTGCTGTCTTTGCAGAAAACGTTGACGGCAATACGCTTGACCAGCTACGCAATGAAGAGCGTGCTTTCTTGGGTGGAAACTCCAGTGTTGGAGGAGCTGCAGCTCAAATGCCTCAGCAGCACAATTCCCGCGCTGCTATTCAGCCAGAACCACAGCCAGAGCCAGATCCTCTGTCTGTAGTTCGCCCCGTTTCTGCAGATAATGCAACGCCAGAGGTTTTGGGAGATCTTGCTGGTACAGACGCCGGTCTTGCGGTAATGCCACCAGACTTTGTTGAAGCTCAAGGCGCAATTCCTGTTGTTTCCGCAGCTGAGTCCACTCCTATGCCTGTTCTTCCTAGCTCAAACGGGCTTCCAGACCTGCCCGTAAACGGAGCTATCCCAACAGCAGCTCCTGTTCCTATGACTCAGCGTCGTATCACGCCTTCCCTTAATGCCCAATTAAACGGCGCGGGCGGTCGTTCTTCTCGCAATCTGCAAGGCACGCCACGCGCAAACATGGACGCTACCTGCATTTTAATTGATCGCCAGAGCGGTCGTTCGTATCGCGTTGAGGCTCCTCGTGCCATTATTGGTCGCGAGCGTTCTCAGGTAGACGTTGTTTTGCGCGATCCTAACGTTTCAAGACGTCACGCCGAGATGACCTATGACGGTCACGATTGGCACATTGCTGATTTGCACTCCACTAACGGAACGCTTGTCAACGATATCGACGTAGATGAGGTAATTCTGCGCGACGGAGACCTCATTACCATTGGTCTTATGGACCTTCAGTTCCGGGAGAACTAATGATTGATTTGATTCTCTTTGCAGGACGCGTTCTGCTTGTTGTCCTGCTGTACATCTTCCTGTTCTCGGTCATGCGCACGGGCATTGGTCTTGTCCGCGGTCAGCGCAAAGACGGAGCTATTTGGTCCGTTGATGTCGAGAAGGGCGTCAAGTCCTTACGTGGTCTTCACGTAGACATCTTGGGTCCTGTTGTTATTGGACGTTCTCCTTCGTCTGACATTGTGATTGACGAACCCTACGTTTCTGCTTCACACGCCCGCTTTACTATCCAGGGCCCTGCTCTGGTACTTGAAGACCTTGGATCCACAAACGGAACCATGGTTAATGGTCACATCATCGAGCAGCCTGTTACCCTTCGCGACACTGACGAAGTCCAGGTCGGCGATGTGATTATGCGTGTTGGACGTCGATAAGAGGCTCATGGTTTCTTCTGATACAACACATATTTCTGATACACCTACACAAGAGCCCGTGAGTGCTCCTGGTCGTTGTGAGCTGCCACTTGATGGTCGCTGTGACGCAGAGGCAGTTTCTGGCTCTAACACCTTTATTTCTTGGGGCGCCCGCTCTGACGTGGGATTAGTTCGCGAGCATAACGAGGACTCGTTCCTTTTACGCACTCCCCTTTTTGCCATCTGTGATGGTATGGGAGGTCACGCCGCCGGTGAGGTAGCAAGCTCCATTGCTGTTAAGGTTATTGCCGAACAGGCACCAAGTACCGCTGACGATGTCCGTCTTGGCGCTGCAATTGAGGCCGCTAACCAGGAAGTTATTGATGCTCCTGCAAAGGGTATTGGCAAACCTGGCATGGGCTCCACTGCCTCTGCCGTCCTCATTGAGGGCAATCAGATGGCCGTTGCTCATGTTGGTGACTCTCGTATTTACCTGCTCCATCATGGCACGCTGGTCCGCATTACTCATGACCACAGCTACGTTGAGGAACTCATTGATTCTGGTCAGATTACCGCTGATGAGGCTCGCACGCACCCTTCTCGCTCGGTAGTTACGCGAGCTCTTGGCTCTGATCCAGACATGTATGCAGATCATTTCTCGCTTGAAGTATCTGATGGCGACCGCATCATCTTATGCTCCGATGGCCTTTCTGGCATGGTGCCCGACGATGAAATTGAAGCCATTGCTGTCTCTAACGTCACGCCACAAAAGGCTGCCGATAACCTTGTTTCCGCAGCTCTTACCTATGGCGGCTCAGACAACATTACCGTTATTGTCATTGACGTCTTGGACGACGGCATAGCCGATCAAACCAGGAAACACCTTACTCGTGGCGTTATTGCCACGTTTGTCTCGTTCCTTGCGCTCTTTGCAGCCACTGTTGCCGTGTTCTTCCTGTTTGTAAGCAGCGAGTGGTACTTAGGAATTAACGGAACTACCGTTGGCGTTTATCGAGGTATTCCTACAACAATTGCCGGCATAAACATGTCTTCGCTTGTTGAAACTACGTCGATTGAAATAAAAGATTTGCCTGACGCAGTTCAAGACTCTCTTGCAGACGGAATTCGCGTTAAGAACGAGGATGAAGCACATAGCACCGTCGAGAATTACCGCAAACAAATTGACGACGCCAACAACAAAGCAGTCAAAAAGAAAGAAGACGTTCAGTCTGGCGGAACACCCACAACAGAAACAACAACGTCAACAACAAGTTCGGGAGGTGAGTAGGAATGGAAAAAGCAGGTGGACTAAGGCGTAATACAGAGCTCTTCTTACTATTTGTAGGAGCAATCCCTGTATTTCTGCTGTACGCCATGTACATGATTACTGCTCGCTCAACGCTCAGCCTTGAGACAATGGCTGTTCCTATTGGTCTCTTTGCAGCATTTACCGTGGCTCACATTGCTATTAGGTTCCTTGCTCCCGCAGCAGACCCTGCCATTCTCCCTATTGTGTTTGTGCTCTCGGGAATTGGCATCACCATGGTCACCAGACTTGCACCAAATCTTGCAGTCAACCAAACGATTTGGCTCTTTATCTCTGTTGTTGTGATGATTGTGGTACTAGCGGTCATTAGAAATCTTGACGCGTTAGCACGCTACAAATACTCCATTGGTATTCTCGGCGTCATACTGCTTCTTCTGCCAATTGTTATTGGCCAGGATCGCTACGGCGCAAAACTCTGGATTTCTTTTGGCGCATTCACCTTCCAGCCTGGCGAGCTTGCAAAGATTGCCATTACGCTCTTCCTGGCATTTTATCTTGCACTGAATCGAGAAGCCCTATCGGTCTCCATGCGTTCTTTTGGACCTTTCCGCATTCCTCGCTTTAAAATGCTGCTTCCTCTGTTTGTCATGTGGGGCATCAGCCTGATTGTTGTTATTTTTGAACGCGACCTTGGTAGCGCTCTGCTCTTCTTCGTGTTCTTTGTCATCATGCTCTATGTAGCAACAGGTCGCGCAAGCTACGTTTTTGTCAGTATTGCGCTCTTGGCCATTGGCGGCGTGGTGCTTTATCACTTCTTTGGTCACGTTCAGACTCGTGTCAACATTTGGCTTAACCCCTTCAAAGATCCCGCTGGAGACGGCTACCAAATTGTCCAGTCCCTCTATTCCATCGCAGATGGAGGCCTTGCTGGCACCGGAATTGATAAGGGAATGCCTACGCTTATCCCTATTGTTGAGTCTGACTTTATTTTCTCGGCCATTGCTGAGGAGCTGGGACTCTTTGGCGGAGCGGCAATTATTACCCTGTTCCTGCTCCTTACTGTGCGCGGTCTTGCAACAGCTGCTCGTGCAAAGTCCGATTCATCTGCTTTTGCAGCTGCTGGTCTTACCAGTGTTTTGGCGTTCCAAACCTTCCTCATTGTTGCAGGCGTTACTAAGCTCATGCCTCTAACCGGCGTTACCCTGCCCTTTATGAGTCAGGGCGGTAGCTCTCTTCTTTCCAGCTTTATCATTGTTGCCCTGCTGCTCAGGGCAGGTGACGAGGGAACTGGTCGCGAAACAGAGCTTGAGCCAAGCAAGAAAACGCTTGACTCCCAGAGGCTCGAAATTTCTTCTGGTGGAGCTCACGCCTCTTCCGTTTTGCATGGCAGCCACATCCGTGGAGGCTTTGGTCTGCAGTCTGAGGAATCTGGTGTTCTGGGACGTGTTGCTCTCGGAAAACGTCTGACCAATTTGGTTACCGTATTTACCCTCTTCTTCACCGTTCTTCTCGGCAACTTGACCTTCTTGATGGTCATTGACGCACCTAGACTTCAGGCGCTCCCTACCAACAACCACACTATTGCTAAGAGCGCATATGTTCAGCGCGGCGCCATCATGACTTCTGACGGCGTCACCCTGGCAGAGAGTGTCAAGCAAGACGACGGCACCTACGTGCGCAACTATCCGCACGACGGCATGGCCTCTCACACCGTTGGCTACATCTCTACCCAGTATGGAACTGCAGGTATCGAGTCCTCCATGAACGAGACGCTTACCGGACACGCAGATCATTCCGACTGGAGAAGCGCTCTGTACTCGATGGCAGGCGTTAATACCGCTGGTTCAAGCGTTGTTTTGACCATCAATTCCCAGATGCAGGCTGTAGCAGAAGCTGCACTCCAGGGATATTCTGGCTCCATTGTTGTTATGGATCCAGCCACCGGAGCCGTACTTGCAAAGGCTTCAAGCCCTTCATACACCCACGCTGATCTGGGCACTGTTATCGAGTCCGGTACCGGCAGTCAACTGGTCGACAGAACTACCCAGGCACTCTACTCCCCTGGTTCGTCGTTTAAGACCATTACGCTTTCTGCTGGAATTGACACGCATACTACCACGCTGGACACCACCTATTCAGCTCCAGGAACTATGGAGCTTGGCGGTGGAACCATCCACAACTACGCCAACGAGGACATGGGCACTATTCCTCTACGTGAGGCATTTGCTCGCTCTTCTAACACGGCGTTGGCGCAGCTTGGCGTAGCACTTGGCGCAGACAACCTAGTCAGCTATGCACGTGCCTTTGGTTATGGCACCGCACTTGGTCAGGACTTCTCCACTACACCATCGTTGATGCCAAATCCTGCCGAGATGACCACCTGGGAGCTTGGCTGGGCATCCTGCGGTCTTCCTGTTGGAGAGCATGCAAGCCCTGCAGGTCCTCAGACCACCGTCATGCAAAACGCTGTTGTTGCGGCTGCAATTGCTAACGGCGGCGTGGTCATGAACCCTTACATCGTTGATCGCGTTCTCTCGCCAGAGGGAGCTGTTGTTTCTACAACGTCACCAAAATCGCTTGGACAGGCAGTGTCTGCGGATACCGCTGCACAGGTCCGAGAGGCAATGTTGGGCGTTGTTGAATCCGGCACTGGTATGGGAGCTCGCGTTCCGGGTGTCAAGATTGCAGGTAAAACAGGTACGGCAGACGTCGAGAACGGCAACTTTAACTCGTTCTTCATCGGTTTTGCGCCTTACGACCATCCAACCCTTGTTGTTTCTGTTGTCATCGAAGGCAACGGCGAGAATGTTTTGGGTTACGGCGCTCAAGTTGGCGGACGTGTTCTTGCGCAGTGCCTGAACATCCAGGCTTTGGGAGCTGCTTCGTAGCGCCTAAAACACCGCACGGTCTTCTCCCCAAGTAGTTGGGTGTGTTCTAAGATAGTAAGTGACGTGGCGAGAAAATCGCACGCTTGATAGGAGTTGAGTTATGCCAGGTAGAATGCTCAGTGGGCGTTACCAGGTTCAAGACAAAATTGGTACCGGTGGAATGGCCACCGTTTACCGCGGACAGGACCAGGTTCTTGGTCGTACTGTTGCCATCAAGATGATGCTGCCGCAGTACGCAAATGATCCTTCCTTTGCTGCCCGTTTTAAGCAGGAGGCTCAGGCTGCAGCGGCGCTCTCCAGTCCTTATATTGTCTCGATATACGACTGGGGTAAGGATGGCGAGTCCTACTACATTGTCATGGAGTATCTGCGTGGTACAGACCTTAAGAGTGGCATCCGCAAACATGGAGCCCTTGATTCCCGTAAGGTCGCTCAGATTGGCTCTCAGATTGCTCAGGCGCTCTCTGTAGCACACCGTCACGACATCATTCACCGTGACATCAAACCACAGAACATCATGGTCCAGCCAGATGGCAACATCAAGGTCATGGACTTTGGCATTGCTCGTGCAAAGAACAGCAGTCTAACCACCGATAACTCTGTTCTTGGCACCGCCCATTACGTTTCTCCAGAGCAGAGTACGGGCAAGCCTTTGGGACCAACCACCGATATCTATTCCCTAGGCATTGTCATGTACGAGGCTGCAACTGGCCGCGTTCCCTTTGTTGGTGACGACGCTATCAGCGTTGCTATGAAGCAGGTCAACGAGGCTCCTCAGCCACCATCGCTGATCAACCCCAACGTTGACCCCGCACTCGAGGCAATCATTCTTCGCTGTATGGAGAAAAACCCGGCTGACCGCTATCAGAGTGCTGACGAGCTTGCTCGTGCGCTGCGCGATTTTATTGCTGGCCGCGCCACCATTCCAAGCAACACCACCGTGAGCCCCCGCATTGTGACACCACCTCAGCCAACTTCCAGGTTGGATCGTCGCGGCATTGACGGCTCCAACACCTACATCACGCGCGGTGGCGACACTGGTCGCTTGAACCGCGTCCATTCTCGCGAAGAGGCTGATGAGCTTGACAGGCGCGAGAATAAACGTCACAAGCGCAACGTTATTCTCGGCGTTCTGGGCGCTTTGGTTGTCCTGGCTCTTGCCGGCTTTGCTATTGCACAGATGCTCGGCAACTCCGCCCAGCAGTATCTGGTTCCACAGTTTGTTGGTCAGACAAAAGACCAGGCTACTCAGGCACTAAATGCTTCTGATAGCCACTTTAAGCTGGGAACTGTTACAGAAAGCTACAGTGATTCTGCTCCTGAAGGCCAGGTCATTGATCAGACACCAAGCGCTAACAAACAGGCTCCTGAAGGAACCGCGGTTAACCTTGTCATTTCTAAGGGCGCTAAACCTGCTGCTGCAGTTAAGGTGCCTGATCTTACCAACAAGAGTCCATCAGAGGCTGAGTCTGCTCTTGCTGCTGTTGGCCTCAAAGCAAGAAATGGTGACTCGGTTGAGTCGGACGACGTAACCGTTGGTTATGTTGCAACACAGGAACCAGCCGCAGGTAGCGATGCTAAAGCTGGCGACACCATCACCTATCACCTGTCTACTGGCAAGGGTAAGGCAGATGTTCCAGACGTCACCGAGATGACTGCCGAGCGTGCGTCCGATGTCCTGAAAGATGCAGGCTTCAAGGTAGATACTCAGAAACAGCCATCTTCTAGCGTTCCTGAAGGTCGTGTCATCTCCCAGTCTCCAGCTAACGGCAAGGCAGATAAGGGTTCCACGGTAACCATCGTTGTTTCTTCCGGAGCTCAGAGCGGCTCTGTTCCAAACGTTGTTGGCAAGGACTTTGAAACCGCTCAGTCCACGCTGGAAAACGCGGGCTTCCAGGTCAACACAGTTTGGGTCTACGATGACAACGTTGCAACCGGAAACGTAGTTGGTCAGACACCATCAAGCGCTGCAGCTGGCGCTACTATCACCATCCGCGTCTCTAGCGGACCTCGCCCATCAGCGTAAACGCTGCGGCGTGCAATGCGCTTAACCGGTACGTTCAAGCCCTGTAACCGAATGCGGTTGCAGGGCTTTTTGCTACCACGGAAATAGTTCGACAGCGGCACGTGGCGTCGCCGGAACCGGCGAAGCAAGCACTTCAGCGCTGCGAGCGTTTTATTGCTGCGATTATCACGACTATCACAACTGTCTCCAGCAATAAAATATCTTCGAATGACCAAGGCTTACTTGCATCATTTATCGGAATACAGCCGATCGGATCCATTTGCTGATGGCCGAACACATCTATGTCGGATAATCTGTCAAAAAGACGTATACATGACGCTGAAAATAGCTAAGAGATGCAGAATATCTTCATTAGGTGTGTAATATGCTCGCAATTGAGCAGATTATCTGACATAGGTGTGTTCCATAGATACGAAATTGACCTATAGTTAAATCTTTTATACGATGCTATTCATTTTTAAGCATATTAAATGAAGTTTATGCATAGAAATGTATATCAAGTAGCGAGGCTTTCTAATTGTCAGACATTGAGTCCAGTCGTCCGATTATCTTGACTAGAAACATGACAATTCTTCAGCGAGGCGCGGCTAAGCTGCACCATTTTGTACGCCAAGCTTAAGAAGTCGGCGCTGACACGCCGTAACAGAGAAAAACCGGCAGCCTTGCGCTGCCGGTTTGAAATCAATGGTGCCCCCGGGCCGATTCGAACGGCCGACACCCGCTTTAGGAGAGCGGTGCTCTATCCCCTGAGCTACGAAGGCATGTGGGATATTCTACTCACGAAGGCTCGCGTACGCAAATCTTGCCAACGCTTGCGGCGCCGGCAGTAGCACGAAGCTGCTGCTACTTGCGACGAGCCTTGCGCTCAGCCCTCTTTCTGTCGTACTCAGCCTGACGCTCGAGGTAGAAATCGTTGAGCTTCTTGTCGGTCATGCCAGCAACCTTAGCCTCGATCTTCTTGCGAAGAGGACGCATCTTAAAGAAGCTATAGATAACCGAGCCAAAGATGCAGAAGTAAGCAAAGACCAGCATGATGGCAGAAATCATACCAACGCCGGTGTTCAGGTCCCTGGACTCAGGAACCATATACGAAAGCACCAGTGTAATGATGGTTGCAACAAAGCCAAGACCTAGGAAAACCCACCAAACGCGCTCGGCACGATGATAGTCTGGATCCGCGCGCAGCATAGCCTCAAATCCACGGCTGCGAATATCCTCGCGCTCGCGCTGGCGAGCACGTGCAGCACGCTTCTCCTCTTTGCTCTTTGGAGCACTGGAGCCAGAGCCGGAGCCACTCACGCGTACAGACGCAGCTGCCTCTCGTACTGGTTTAGCAGTAGCAGCAGATTTGCGACCAAAAGCGGAATACGAAGGACGATCAGTCTCCTCAGAGGTTTCTTTCTTTGAAAGGCTTGCGGTAGCCTCACGCGCTTCTTTGGTTGCGCCTGTAATGGTGTCACGCAGTGACATTGGTCTCCTTCAGTGGTACAAACTCAGTTCCCGTAATAATCTGGAATGCCGTACGATAACGCTCGGACGTGCCCTCAATAACCTCTTCTGGAAGATGAGGTGGCTCTCCTTGCATGTCCCAGTGGGCTTTCAGCCAATCGCGTACATACTGTTTGTCGTAGCTTGGCTGAACGTGTCCCTCAGAATAACCCTCAGCAGGCCAGAAACGGCTTGAATCGGGTGTAAGGCACTCATCAATAAGTGTAAGTTTTCCGTCGATAAAACCAAACTCAAATTTAGTATCTGCAATAATAATTCCACGAGTTGCAGCATATTCTGCAGCAGCCTTATAAATTGCAAGCGAGGCTTCCTTCAGCTGAGTGGCAACATCCTCACCAACAATCTCGCAGCAGCGCTCAAACGAGATATTCTCGTCATGATCGCCAAGCTCAGCCTTAGTAGAAGGAGTGAAGATTGGCTCAGGAAGTTTAGATGCCTCGGTCAGGCCATCTGGCAGCTTAATGCCGCAGACAGTACCGTCCTGGTCATAGGTCTTTTTGCCAGAACCAGTAAGGTAACCACGGACAATGCACTCAATTGGCACGGTCTGTGCTTTCTTTACCAGCATTGCGCGACCAGCAAGATACTCAGTGTAATCCGCAAACTGCTCAGGAGTCTGATCTGGCAGAACAGAAATCATGTGGTTAGGCAGAAGGTCCTTGAAGCGATTAAACCAGAAAGCGCTGATACGTGTCAGAATTTCTCCCTTAAAAGGAATCTCGTCAGGGAGAATAAAGTCGAAAGCACTAATGCGATCGCTCGCAACCATCAAAAGTTTGTCGCCACAATCGTAGATATCGCGAACCTTACCGTGCGAATCGGGACGAAGCTCAGCTCCAGCCACAATGACCTCACTTCTGCGCAAAGCGCGTTGTATTGCAGGACCTTTGATTGTACGGCAAAATGCCCAAAAATCGACCTACAACAAAGTATCTGTTACAGAGATATTATTTTGAGCAAGCAGAGGAAGGTGCAGCGAGAAGGTCGTGCCCTTTCCAAGCTCGGATTCTACCGAGATAGTGCCGTTATGACGGTCCATAATCTCTTTTGTAATTGCCAATCCAACGCCAAGACCGCCCGAAGCGCGCTCGCGGCTTTCTTCGGCGCGCCAGAATCGCGAGAAGGTCTGTGGAATGTCCTCAGGAGCAATTCCCATACCGTCATCAGTCACGGAGATAACCGCATCGTTATCGTCGATTGATACGGTTATAACAACATGACCCCCGTCGTCGGTATAGCGGATAGCGTTGCTCAACAAATTGGTCAGGGCTTCTCGGATCATGTCCGAATCAATATCAACAAAACAATTGCCCTCTGGTGTCTTATCCACAAAGGTCAACGTGCGGTTATTCTCCTTAAAGAGTGTTTCTTGTACCGCAACGAGACTCGCCACCATAGCCACAACATTGACGCTTTCTGGATTGAACTTTGTCTTTCCGTTCTCAAGCCTTGAAAGGTGGAGCATGGCATCTACCAGGCGAGAAAGACGTCTACTCTCAGACACAATGTTTTCCAGGCGCTCTTCATCTGCAGGTAAGATGCCATCTTGGATTGCTTCAACAGTGGCCATGATAGCCATAAGTGGAGTTCTGAGCTCATGTGCAACATCGCTGGTCAGACGGCGTTCAAGCTTAATGTCTCTCTCGAGTGAAGACGCCATATCGTCGAAGGTTTCTCCCAGACGCCCCAGTTCATTCTCGCCACGGATACCTGAACGAGCCGCAAGATTGCCGCTTCTGATCTGAACAGCTGTCTCGGTAATACGGCGTACGGGCTTGGTAAGTGAACGTGAGGCCAAAATACCAATTAACCCAGAAAGCGAAATTGCAATGGCCGCAGCAAGACTAATTGCCTGGTAAGAGCCATTACGGAACGCAATGTCTCGCTGAGTCAGGAACGGCTCAGAACCAAACGTCCAAATTCTAATGCTGCCCACAGGCTCACCTTGTAGGTTTTGGACAACTGCATAAACCACGGCGTCACCCGTCTGAGGACCAGATAATGCACTATTTCCACCAGGTCGGCGAGCATTTGGTGCCGAGTCGTCATACAGAACCACGCCAGAAACATCTAAGACCTGGATACCAATATCGGAATTGGTTGCAGAGGCCTGACGTGCAATAGAGAGAACGTCGGCATTCCAGCCCTCTGCGCGCGCGTACGCCTGAGACATATTGAGCGCGGTAGTATCAACGGTATTTTGTAGGTTCTCCCTGGTATAAGTAGTAAAACGGTTTTCCCAGACAATACCTAAAACAGAAATAAGCACCAATACCGTCATGACGGCAGTGAGCGCAAAGAACGCCGCCATACGGGTGGTAAAACTTTGAGTACCAACGGGATCGGGCTTAATAGTTTTATAAGAACCCTCAGTTTCCGGAGGGTTCTTAAGAGAATTTGAGTGATGTTTCTTGAAGAGCGCCAAAGCTCTAAAGCTTAGGACTCGTGGCTAGCGTTGCCAGCCTCAAAGCGATAGCCAACACCGTGAACGGTGAACAGCCAGCGAGGATTACGAGGATCATCGCCGAGCTTTGCGCGCAAGTTTTTGACATGCGAATCAATAGTGCGCTCATAGCCCTCAAAATCATAACCCAGGACCTTCTCGACAAGCTCCATACGTGTGTACACGCGGCCAGGATAGCGAGCAAGGGTGGTGAGCAGCTTAAACTCTGAAGCGGTCAGGTCGACTTCCTCGTTGTTGATGAGAATCTTATGACCAGAAATATCAATAGTAAGGGTGCCGTAATCAAGCACGTCAACAGCAGTATCTGGCTCAGAATACGTACGACGGAACAGCGCGCGAACGCGTGCCACCAGCTCACGTGGCGAGAAAGGCTTAACAAGATAGTCGTCAGCACCAAGCTCAAGACCAATAATCCTGTCTTCTACCTCACCTTTTGCGGTAAGCATGATGATAGGCACGTTAGAGGTATCTCTAATTGCACGGCAAACGCGCTCTCCAGAAAGCTTTGGGAGCATAAGATCGAGAATCACCAGGTCAAATGCATGCTTTTCAAACTCTTCAACTGCGCTTTGACCGTCGCCAACGCCCTTAACAACGTAATTTTCGCGCTCAAGATATGCTGAGACGGCGTCACGGATGACTTTCTCATCTTCGACAATCAGAATTTTCTTCTCGTCGGAAGCCATTGTCTCCCCTTTTCTTTTGCCCTGCATG
Source organism: Atopobium sp. (assembly GCA_018380095.1). Classification (GTDB taxonomy): domain Bacteria; phylum Actinomycetota; class Coriobacteriia; order Coriobacteriales; family Atopobiaceae; genus Lancefieldella. Next base: position 60,612 of record JAGZUI010000007.1, on the reverse strand, counting down.
TATGTGCGTATGGCACATTACGATTATTCATTAATTATTTGTATTCATTCTATCTCTATACCTACAAATAATCTACAAAGAAAAAACACGAACTGTCACGGAAGCCGGATATCCGCTGGTAGGATCCTTAACAGTTGAGTAGGTTACAAAAGAATCACAGTTGCCTTCTCGAGCAGGAAACTCTCCGTAATCAACGCTTCTATCCATTGAATAGAGCCAGTTTGCCGTTTGATTTTGTGTATCAACAAGCACGTAAGAGGCGCGGCTCTTAACTATGTAAAGGCTACCTTTACCTGCCGATATTGCATAAGGTTCACGCTCTATGACGTAAGGGTTTTCGCCTGAAGCAGGCAGGATGTATGTTCCCATCTTGCCCAACAGACCGCCCGAGTCATAACTTGCTTCAACCGACACAATGAACTTATCGTCTACACGACTTGCTGCAAAAGGTTTGACAGATTGAGGCATAACAAGCTGGTCAACCTTGGTTTTAAGGTTGTCTCCCAGCAGGTATGCTGTAACGCCATAGTAGGTGCCTTCGGAGGCGCGAACTCGAGGAGTGAGGGTAACTACGCCCTTTGAGATAGACGGTGCAGTAGCAAATCTACCTGGAGATTCAACGGCATCCGTTCCCTCAGAATCCCCCACACGCCACACGTAGCAGTGCGAAGATTCACGGGTTTTCTCGCCAGAAGAAGCTGGTTGGACGAGCCAAACCACCTTATCGTCTCCACAGGCAAACGGAGCCGGATCCCAGTTTTTATCGGCCTTGTAGAGGACCTTTGCATCTCCAGTAAGCTTGCCGTCAGAAAATGGTGCGGCAAGAAGCTCCCAGTCGAAGGTTGTGGTGTCCACCTCAACCCATGCATAAACGGAGTCGGAGCAACGAACGTCGTAAATAACGGCGGTAGTATTGTTCATCTGAGCTGTAGGAACAACGTCAACTACCTGGCCAGACGTCAGCGAGAGAGCAGAGCCCTTTACCATAGGCGTAGCAGATGCGCCAGCCGTGGTGACGGGAATCCAATTTCCATCGGCTGGATGCAGCACGCTTCCCAGAGGGAGCGTCCAGGTCTGGCTTGGCTGAGCAGCATATTCCGTAGAGCTATAGGAGTCCAGCACATTTGTGCCAGAGGACTCGTCAAGTACCAGCGGTTTTCCTGCATCTCCCGAGCCTTCTTGATGAGAGCAGCCAGCCGCGATGCTAATTGCACCCGCAACTACGACACCAGCCGCTCCCGTCTTAAAGAAGTTTCGGCGAGAAATGTTCCCAAACAGAGACACGATTTAGTCCAATTCAAGATGCTCAAGACGGTCAAACAAAACGTTTGAACGGGTAAGGAATGCGCGAGGATCAAAGATTTTCTCAAGCTCCTCATGGCTCAGCGTACAGGCTGGATCCGCCTCAAGAAGCTCCTGATAAGATGGTCCTTCCTTGCACTGCTGAATATCTGCCCAGACCTTCATAGCGTTGGACTGAACAATCTTGTATGCCTCTTCACGAGTAATACCAGTGTTGACCAGGGCAAGAAGAACCTTTGACGAGAAGAGCATGCCACGGGTCTTATTGAGGTTGGCTATCATCTGCTCTGGATACAGGACCATGCCATCAAGCAGGAACTCAAGCTTTGACAGCATGTGGTCAAGAGCAATAAAGCTATCTGCCTGAGCAACGCGCTCAGCGGAAGAGTGGCTGATATCGCGCTCGTGCCAAAGAGCAACGTTATCAAAAGCAACCTGTGCGTTTGCCTTAACTACGCGGGACAAACCACAGATCTTCTCGGCAGTAATGGGGTTGCGCTTGTGAGGCATAGCGGAAGAGCCCTTCTGGCCCTTGCGGAATGGCTCCTCAGCCTCGAGGGTATCGGTCTTCTGCAGCGCACGCATCTCAGTTGCAATACGCTCGCAGGTAGCAGCAACGGTTGCCAGAACGCCAGCAAGGTAAGCGTGGTGGTCGCGAGAAATTACCTGGGTTGAAAGTGGATCGTGGACAAGACCGAGTTTCTCGCAAACATACTCCTCTACAAAAGGATCAATGGAAGAGTAAGTTCCAACAGCACCAGAAATAGCACCATAGGCAACGTTTTTGCGAGCGTCCTTCAAGCGGTCAAGGTCGCGCTTAAACTCCCAGGCCCAGCTACCAAATTTCATGCCAAAGGTCATAGGCTCAGCATGAATGCCGTGAGTACGACCAACGCACAGAGTATCGCGCTCCTCAAATGCGCGACGCTTGCAGATAGCAGCGCAGCGACGAACCGCAGCAATAAGCAGGTCACATGCCTGGGTGAGCTGATAGCAAAGGGCGGTATCGCCTAGGTCTGTTGAGGTCATACCGTAGTGAACCCAGCGACTTGGCTTGAGCTCACCCTCTGGAACCTTGGCATCAATGTAGGAGCCCATGTTGGTTAGAAAGGCAATAACATCGTGGTTGGTAACGGCCTCAATCTCGTCTACCTCAGCGCGATTAAACGCAGCGTACTCTCGAATCCAAGCTGCCTCTTCGCGAGAAATGCCAATAACACCAAGCTCAGCCTGTGCTTCGCACGCAAGGACTTCAATCTCCTGCCAAACGGCGTACTTGTTCTCCAAAGAAAAGATGTGGCCCATTTCTTTGCCGGTGTAGCGATCTACCACGATGAGACTCCTCTGCTCTTAAAGGAAAAGGTCGGGTACCACTATGGTACCCGACCTTTGAATTACCTGGTGGGCCGTTAGGGGTTCGAACCCTAGACCTTGGGATTAAAAGTCCCCTGCTCTACCAACTGAGCTAACGGCCCATTATCGGGCGTGGCAATTTTACCACGCAACTAGGATAGTGTAGCAGTTTACTCCCATGCCCATTGTCCATTTACGAAAATTGGTGTTTCTTTTCCATCGGCAGAAATTCCCCAAATGTTCAAATCGTCTGCACCAATCATAAAATCAACGTGCGTAGTGCTCTGATTAACACCGTGGGCCAAGAGCTCATCTGGGGTCATCTCAAGGCCGCCCTTCAGGCACTCTGGGAAGCCCATTCCAAGTGCTAAATGGCAGCTAGCATTCTCGTCATACAGGGTATCGTAGAACAAAATGCCGCTCTGGCGAATAGGCGTGTTCTTAGAGATAAGAGCACATTCTCCCAGGTACTTACCGCCCTTTTGAGAAACAATAGAAGTCAGAACGTCTTTGCCCTGCTCAGCGCCGTAGTCAACAACCTCGCCGTCTTTGAAGGTAAACCAGAAATTTTTAACAATCTGGCCGGCATGAATCAGAGGCAACGCAGAGTGAACAGTGCCGTTTACCTTGCGATAGTTTGGCGTGGTAAAGACTTCCTCAGTAGGAATGTTAGGGAAGAACAACGTTCCATCCTGAGTCTTTCCAGCGCCGCCCTCCCAAAGATGCCCTGGGTTCATACCAATAGTCAGATCAGTTCCATTTGAAGATTCATAGCGAAGCTCTTCAAACTGGTGAGAATTCATGAAGCGCTTGGTCTTCTCAAATGTTGCATTGTGGGTCTCCCAAGCACTCTGAGGATCTTCTCCACTTGCATGAGCAACGTCCAAAATTGCAATCCAAAGCCTGTAGATTGCCTCAGCCTCAGAAAGCTCTGGGAAAATTACCTTTGCCCATTCAGCTGCTGGAACACCAGCAATACACCAAACGTTTTTACCAAAGTCCATACCGTTTCTAAAGACATCACACTCCAGGTTTCTTGCGCGAGAAACAGCAGCTGGCTTTTCTGGATCAATTCCCTTTAGACCATTTGGATCATCAGACGAGAGGAACAAAAATGCTGCACCCTGCTCTGCAAGGGAGTTAAGCTGCTCAATCTTCCAGCTTGGTGTCTTAGAGAGACGCGCTAGGTCAACGTTTTCGTACATAATTCTTGAGGACTCTTGATCGCCCCAAATAACTGTGACAAATTCTGCGCCAGCCGCATAAGCTGCTCGCTGAACCCTACGGGCAAAATCAGCAATCTCAATCGAAGCATTAATTACCAGCTGACTTCCCTCAGAAATTGCACACCCCTTCTTTACAAGAAGCTCAGCGTATTTATCAATCTGATCAGACAGCGCATCAAGGGCAATCTTTACCTCTTGATCTGTCATAGGAATTTGTGCCATGTTGTTCCCTTCAACCATCAATCCTCGTAATTCGAGTACTTAAGCACGCTCTATCAAAGATATATCCAAAATATTTCCGCTCAACTTCTACCCGAACAACCTTCTTCACAACGCCAAATTTCAATCTTGTCCATAAAAAGAGCCCCGAAGGGCTCTTGTATGTCTTTGGAGCGGGCAACGGGATTCGAACCCGCGGATGATGGCTTGGGAAGCCATTGCCTTACCACTTGGCGATACCCGCAATTGTGTAGATTTTATCACAGTATTTTTTGCCTTTTAATCGCTTGCTCGGCAACTAGATAAAAGTTTGATGAGTTGTTTTCTGCCTAGCTGCGCGTATGCAACAAATATGCGCCTACACAAATTTTCCCTAACAGAAACTGGACAAGCGCTGGTCAGAATAGGCACAAAGTTACTCTTTAGCATGCTCTCCAACGAAAGGAGCGCTATGCAAAAGTACTTCTGGCGAGAAACCCCCGCACACCACTATCCCACCTCTTATAGGCGCCTGCTCTCCACCCGACAACTCTACCTTCCTCGGGCAAAGCTGCTTGGCGGAGACCCCGTCATGCCAAGTAGCTTCCCTTCTGTAGGACATGCGGGTCTGCGGGCACGTCTAGCAGACAGGTTTTCTCGCAAACCTGAGGCCCCTCCATAAAGAAAAAGACCGGTGAAGCACCGGTCCTAAAGAAAGCTGTTTTGTTACAACACATTAGTTAACGCTGTGATGGAGCGCTGGGTTCTTAGCTAGGCACTCGTTACAAATACCCGTAAAGCACAGAGCGTAAGAGTCAATCTCGCCACAAGAGTCCTTGGTGAGACTGGTAAGGTCCCTCAGAACTGGTCCATCAACATCAAAGACACGGCCGCACTCATGACACTGGAAGTGGGCATGCTCAGTTGTAGTTGGATCAAAACGAGAGATGTTATCACCAGTATTAACAACCTGAAGCTCGCCTGCGTCAACAAGCTGCATAAGGTTACGGTAAACAGTTCCAAGAGAGATGTTTGGTAACTCCTCTCTTACTGCCGCATACACGCTATCTGCTGTTGGATGGTCATGGCGACCTTCCATATACGTACGAATTGCCTCACGTTGCTTGCTGTAACGCACGATAACCTCATTAATTAGTAAGTGTTACTGATTACTGAATACGTTAACACTAATTGTCTATATGTTGCAACAAAAGCTCACGTTTATGCATTACCAATTATCTCTATATACGCAATCTACCTCTGATTTTTCAGTTTGGAGGCACGCATGTTTATCACAAAATCCTCAAAACCTAAGAAGGAAACAGCTACACGAAGACAAACTTCTTCTTCTGTCTTTCACTTCTGGTTTATCCCTCTGTTACTTGGAGCCCTTCTCCTCAGCCATTTTTTCCTAAAGCCTGCTCATAGGCTTGCTTTTGCACAAGAGCCCTCATTTATCGTTGCACAAAGAGAAGATTTTCCTGGTGGACAGCAAATTCCCATGTGGACTGCTAGCGACGGTACCTATCTTTACTGTGGAGACGAATTTAACCACTATGGTGCATGGCCAGGAGCAACGGGAAGTGTAGTTGACCCGCAGTCTTATACAAAGCTCACCGCAGTCAACGGTACTCGCGGTGGAACGTATACAAATGAACAGCTTCGAGCTATTGATTACATCATCTATCACGGAGCTACCGCGTCCCAAGAAAAGGATGTGTATGGATATACAGGATGGAAGGCACGAGCCATCACGCAGTTTACACTGTGGGCTGTTATGCGTGGTGAAGCCCATGCACTTGCGGTAAGTGTTCCTCAGACAGAACTTCATCGGCCTATTGAGCAGTTCTATTCCGATGCTATGAACTATGCTCAAACCAACGGCGGCAGTCCAGAAAACGGAGTTGCCAAGCTCTTTGTACCCACAGGAGACAAACAGGTTCTGTTTTTCTTTGGACAGCAATCTGGCTCACTCAAAATTACCAAAAGTTCCTTATTGCCTGATGTCACCTCCAATAACGAGCACTACACCCTAGAAGGCGCTGTCTACGGAGTATATTCCGACGAAAGTTGTACCAATCTTCTTGGCAGTCTCACCCTTGATAAATCTGGCTCTGCAGCGCTCGACAATCTTCCTGTTGGAACGGTGTATGTAAAGGAAACCACTGCTCCAAAGGGCTTTCTTCTTGACCAATCGGTTCATGCTGTAAAAATAACAAACCAGGAAGAGAGCACTCTCACGGTTACCGATACTCCTATTGGAGAGTTTGATCTACGCATTTCAAAACAAGACTTTGACCACAGCACTAGCCTCGACGAAGACGCTCGTTCTGAGCAGCAAAGCGCTTCTCCCCAAGGAAACGCAACGCTACAGGGTGCGCTTTTTAAAGTGACCTATAGCGGCTCTGCTGAAACAACACTAAGAACATGGGTTTTCTCGACAGATGCTCACGGTTTTGTTTCTTTTGATGCAGACCATAAGGTTTCTGGAGATGACCTCTTTACTCTTGGCGAGAAACCCTGGCTTCCTCTGGGGTATTACCAAATCGAAGAAATTCAAGCACCTGAAGGCTATAAACTCCCAGAACATTCACTTCAAACCTGGAAGCTATCAAACCAAAACGGCAATCTTATCTGGATAAATCTTTCTAGCGGAAAAGAGAATTCCTCGTCTGACCACTCCTTTACCTTCAAAGACGAGGTAATAAGAGGAAATCTTAAGGTTAAGAAAATCGGGCATACTTCTCTAAGTTCGACCGATGGTTATTCTGAAGCGGATGAAATGCCAAGTCTGAAGGGCGCCAAAATTGAGCTAACTAATAGCTCTGCTCAACCCATCTTCTACCAGGGAAAATGGATTGCTCCTCACGAAGTTGTCACCACAGTAGACACAAACGAGCTTGGAGAGGCTGCCGTTGAAGGTCTTCCCTTTGGCTCCTATTCACTTAAAGAGATTACGGCTCCAGCAGGATACTCTCTTAACAAAGAATGGAACCCAACGGTTACCCTTACTTCTGAAGAGACCGTAGAAGCGCCCGAGCTCATTGATGAAAGAATTTCTTTACAAACGATGCTTGTGGATGCTGCGGGATCAAAAAATCCTGAATATACCGAGGTACTCAATCTTGTTGATCACATCAAATATGAAGGACTTACTCCAGGGGAAGAGTACGAAATTACTGGAGAACTCTATGAAACAAAGCAGCTCCAAGAAGGTACGGCGGAGCCCATCGCTCGCGGAACTGTCCACTTCAAAGCTCCTACCTCATCAGGAGAAGCTGCAGTTCCTTTTTCTGTAAGGACCGCCTCACTGGAGGGCAAAGAAGTTACCGCCTACGAAACAATCTCAAAAAGTGGTGAAGAGGTTGCATCGCACACCGACAGTCACTCTAAAGCTCAGACTATTCGCGTAGCTCCTAAGCCCCATCTTCCGGGCACGGCAGACAATGCGTATGCAATTCCTCTTTTGTTTGCTCTGGCAGGATCAGTACTTATTGGATGCACTCATGTATTTACAGCAAAAATAAGACGTCCTCTTTAGTTGTGTGATCTTATCTTGCTGCTCAAACAAAGAAAGGGCAGAACTCTCTGCCCTTTCTTAAAAATTTGTACTAGTTTCTTGTTCGTTTATGAGCGTCTAATAAGCTCAGTAACAAGGGCTGCAGCGTCAGCACACTGACCAGCATTAACGTTCTCGCGAACATCGGCAGCGGTGCGGCTTAGCGCAGGAAGTCCATCCTCACTCAAGCCCATCAGGGTAACAGAACGAACTGAATTCTGCATTGCAGGAGTTGCATCAGTGGTGTCCCAGTCAAATGCACTCTGCTCAACATCAATATGAAGATCAGCTGCAATAGTAGAAAGGAGTCGAGTCATTCTGCGATCAGCGCGGCGGACGTTGCCAATTCCCTCATTCTTAAGAATGGAAAGCGTACCAGCACCAACACAATCAAGGTTAATGAGAAAAGCTCCGCGAATATCAGTTCTATGCTTTGCGAGGAACTCCCTCATGCCTGCGTGGTCAAAATCAGACGCTCCAAGTGCAACAAACCAAATATCGTGTGCAATGAGCTCGTCATCAGAAAGTGAAAGAACAGCATTACGAAGATCATCCTCAGAGACAACAGATGCATCCTCAGAGTCAGTATCTTCACGATTCTCTGCAGATGGAGCTGCTCCGCCCTTCCAATCATCTGATGGTCCGTCGTTACGACCAAAGAGTCTAAAGGAGCGACGCTTTGCCTCAGGAGTCTTTGCGTCCTGTACCTCTGTGAGACCCTCATCAGCCGAAATGGTGTCGAATGGGCTCTCTGCATCTTCTGCCTCTGGAGAAGGTGCAGATGTTGGAGCTGGAACATAGTGAGGAGCTGGCTCGGAAGATGGAGCTAGAGGATCAACGGCGTCGCCAGAAGGATCAGGAAGATCAAAGAGGGACGCACGACGAGCAAAGTCGTTCTTAGCATGGAGCTCATGTGTTGCTTCAGGCTGTACCTGCGTTGCATCTGCATCAGCGGATTCATGAACCTGCTTCATAGTTGCATTGAGCTCATCGTCAACAGAATCATACGCAACGGTGTTGTCAGCAGAAGCATCCTCAGTCCGCTCTTCTTCTGTTGTTGCATTTACAGCCTCTGCAACATCCTCGAGAGATGCAGTCTGGCTTGCGCCAGTAGTGTCATAAGCAACGTAGCTTACTTCGCAATCCTCAGGAAGAATGCCCAGTGAATTAAGAACTTCCTCGCCGTGGCGGACGCCTTCCACCTCATCAGGCTCTGGGATAAGTGCAGCTGCATCTCCTGCAAAATGATGAACAACCTCGGGTCGATGACCAGTAGGACGGACATTCTCGAGAATACCAAGAAGTGCTGCAACTGAAGACTTGTTGTTGTTTGCGCCAATAGTGCAAGGTGCAAAACGCTCTGCAATAGTTGCGACAGAAAGAGCAACAAGTGGAAGAGCTGCAAGAATACCAACAATCCAGAAAAGGACACGAACTGGATCAGGAAGGAAACGAAGAATCTGAACAAACGTAGCAACAAACACGGCAACTACACACCAACGAGCATACCTCTGTGCAAGCGGTACGTACTTTGCTACAGGGGACTCAACAAGGAAGTTTGTATGTGGAGAGTCATAGTGAGCAACAATTACGATTGGACGATTGCCTTTTGCGACAAGCTCACCAGTGGCCTCGTGTTTAGCAACAACGTTCTGGCTCCTAATAGAAGATCCAAATGAACCCAGAATGTCATTACCAAAATACTTGAGACACGTAAGTGCGCCAAAACCAGCGACAAGCAGAAAGCCAAAAGCAATGAGTGCTGCATTACCAGTGCCTGCAAAAATAACGCCAATGAAGAGGAGGATTAGATAGATTGAGTAGCCAAGACTCTTAATAGACTTAGCGTCAAATTCTTCAATGGTTGCCTCAAGCCCGTGAAGTTTCATTTCTTCAGCAATGGTTTGAGCAGCCTGAAGCTCCTCTTGGCTACCGGCAGGAGCAATATCAATCTGCTCGTCTAGATAGTCAACATAGTCATGTGTGATGGCCATACTACGTCCTTCGTTGGCATGTCTTCTGACAGGTTTCATATATACGTCATTAGTATACGTCTTATATCGAAATATAGCGGTTAAAGTGTATTTTTACGTCCAAATTTAGAAATTCTGCACTAAATATCAAAAACTTTCGTATATGTTTAGAGAGATTTGAGTTCAACTAGCAAAAAGCGGGAGGTGGATATGGCTCCAAACAATCAAACTCTAGGTAATAATGAACTTGGTGCCTGGAGGATTTTCTCGCTATTTATGCTGCTAATTCAAAAGGGACCTCTACCCTCGGCAGAAATATATGCAGCGATTTACTCAGATTTATCTACCGATTCTGCTTTAAGAACTTTTTCAAGAGATCGCACTGTTTTGAAACAGCTTGGATTTGCAATTACAGAGGTAAAAACGGGAAAAGAAAAGTCATTCCATCTTTCGGACTCGAATTTCTTTAATTCCTCGTACGACTTAAGCCCTGAAGATGCCAATCAGCTGCTTGTAATCTGCAGTGCAATTCTCACTGACGCAACGTTTGTATACCAAGAGGAATTGAGAAACGCGCTCTCTAAAATTGTGGGTAACTTTTATTCCTTGGAGTCAGGTAAGTCAGACAGCCAAAAACTCAGCGCTTCTTCCCAAAACAAAGTCTTTCCTGTTCTATACGAATCACTCAGCTCTAAACAACTGGTAAACATCACCTACACAAACTCACAGGACCTAGTTAAGCAAAAACATCTGGGCGTGCTGGACTTCTTTGTTTCACAGGGACTTCTATACTTTGTGGCCCAAGATTTTTCATCCGGTACTGAGAGCGCTTCCATCAAAACTTTTCGCGTTGACCGTGTTTTAGATGCCGCGATTCTTAAAAATGAGTCCTTCTCCATACCAGAAGAGTTTGATTCAAAAGACTATAAACTCCTTGATTTCCAGCTCGGATTGCAAGCAGACACGCTTACCGCGTTTGTCCCCAAAAATATACTCGCTGCTTTTGAACATTTCTCTCAGGGGCAAGGGGATGTTGAGCTCCTCTCTCATGGTGCTTTGTGGACCGTTACTTACGCTCATGAAGACACCGCTTTATCTTGGATTCTTGCTCATGGATTAATTCCAAGGTCTCCAGAGTCTCTTCTCGCAAAGTGGAAAGGGTCTTTAAGCGAGGTTGCCAATGGCTGTTAAAAACACCTCTTTTGGAAGAAAAAACATATCGTCAGCTGTCTATAAGCTCATACTGCTTGCTTCTGCATTGAGGGAGTCTTTTGACGCAGTTGAGCTAAGCGCGGTTCAGTCGCGATTTAGCATTTCCTCTGAAGAGGCTGCTATTCTGATGGAGCTTTTGCAGCTCACGGACGAGAATGGCTATCTTCCTCTCCCCCTTACGGGAGACCAAGATACTCTGACACTTGTTGGAGAGTCTCCCTTTACTGCTCGCAGGCTTGTCTTAACGGATGAAGAAACCTTGGCACTTAAAGAGGCTTTTACCGCTCTCGCTTTGCCCCAAGAAAGTGTATTTTGGAGCCTCTTGAAGCCTCCATATACAAGAAGCTCTTCACCAGACGGGTCTTCAGTCTCTCTTGTCTCCAAAAGCCACTCTAAAGAAGTAAACGCGTTCCTCACCTGCTCAAATGCAATTGCAGAATCACAAGTTATTTCATTCGACTATCGCTCTGAGGCGTCTGTTGCAGAAGCTCGCGGTGATAAAGATGCTGCAATTAGCCAGAGAGAGGTTCTTCCCTATAAGCTGTCATACGGAGAAAATGGGTGGCTTATCGAGGGGGTTGATTTAAACCTAGAGCAGCAAAGGGTCTTTAGGGTCAATCGAATGAGCTGCATTGAAACGCAATCCGCTTCATTTGAGCACAGAAAGCTTGCGGAACGCGTGCAAGATTCTGCTATGCAAGAAAAGTCTCAGCTGGTAGAGCTTACCTTCTTTGATAAAAACGCACTTACGCGCTATTCGTGGCCGGGACTTAAAACAGTTGGAAGCCAGCGCAATGCTGTAGAAATTAAAGCAACTATCCCCTACTACGGTGGAACGTGGCTGCTACAACGGTTGCTTGCCCTTAAGGGAAAAGTAACAACCAAAGACAAGGCCGTGATACACGCAATGCGCACTTACGCTGCGTCTTTACTTGCTGCAGAAGAGCAACTCTAAGCCAATCAGGTGATTGCAGCCCTGCTACGCGTCGTGTTCTTCTCGCCACTTGGCAATTTGTTCAGAGATGTCCTTTGTCAAGACGCGCTGGTAGTTCTTGTTAGGCAGCGACTTCAAGAACGAGCTGCCATATCGCTTGGATACTAGCCTGGAATCGGCAAGCACCAAAACGCCCTTATCCTCAGCACTTCTAATAAGGCGACCAGCGGCCTGCTTTGTTGCAATTACCGCCTCTGGCAGAGAATAACGCCACCACGCACGATCTTCTCGCGCTTCACGCTCTTTGACCAGCGGTTCATTAGGGCTTGCAAACGGAAGCTTAGGAATTACTACACACCTAAGCGTGTCTCCCGCAGCATCAAAGCCTTCCCAGAACGATTTAAGAGCAAACAGCGAGAGGTTCTTTTCGGCTAGGAACTTTTCACGAACACGTCGAGCAGAAGAAGAGCGCTCCTGGCAGGCAAGATTAAGGCCCTGCTCACTCAAGCGTGGCTCCAACGCTTCATAGAGGCGTTCCATATCGCGTCTGTTGGTAAAGAGCGTCAGCACTGAGCCGCCCATCTGAACATGAACGTCGTATAGCAGCTTTTCCAGAGCGTCTAGGTAACCTGGATCAGTTGGTGCAGGCATGTCCTCGGCCACAAAGACAGCCATATGATTCTCGTAGTCAAAGCTTGACTCTAAGTGCAAACTCTTGTGTTCAAAGGCGCCTCTATCCAGGCCAACAGCATGCTCAAAATGTGAGAAATCATCTCCAACGGCAATGGTCGCCGAGGTAAACACAACGGAATGCGTCTCAGGAAGCCACTTCTCTGCCAGCTCTGCACCAATATCAAGCTTCTCAGCCACAAGAGCCTCAGAGCCAATATCACGCTTCAGTCGAGTCAACTTTGCTGAATAGACGTAACTCTTGTCTGTTCCCTCGCAAATGAGTTTCAACGACTCCAGAAGGGTGCTCAAGAACACCCCCGCCTCGCTCAAGTTGCTTGCAAGGTTTGGAGCTGATGCAATGAGTGCCTCGGTGGTTTTTCCTATACGAAGCGCTGCTTCTTCAAGAGCAGAAAGAGCAACGGAAGCGGTCTCCAAGACCTCTTTCCATTCCTCTGTCTCTCTTACCTCATCGTTAATCCAAAGCTGAAGGGAGTTATAGCCACCGTCGCTTTTGGCCAACGGAGCCAGCTCATGAACGGTGGCCATAAGGTTGCCCATTGCTGCCATGGCTCTCTGAACTGCGGCTGCAGAGCGCGTGAGAAGACCGGTGAGCAGCGTAGAATCTTCAAGATTAGCGGCGCCTACCATAGCGGCATGAATGGCTCCGGATTTAATTCCACCAAGCAGCTCAAAACCGTTTCTCATCTCTTTGGCAGAAATTTCTACTGCCCACTGATGGCGAGCCTCAGCCTCAAAGCCATGAGCCTCGTCAATCACCCAATGTCTGATAGGTGGCAGAATTTTTCCGTCAGCAGCAACGTTTCTCAGCAGCAGAGAGTGATTGGTTACCACAACATCCGAAGATCCCGCACGTTTACGAGCTCCATGAACAAAGCACTCATGAGGGTAATACGGGCACTTAGAGCGTAGGCACTCCGCTGCTTTGATAGTTACCATCTCTCGTGGAACCGAGCGCCAGCGAATCCCCAACGCATCCAAATCGCCATCAGCCGACTGGCACGCGTAGGCATAAATCACCGCAATTGCGGTCAGCATGTCAGACGCAACGCTGTTGCTCGAGCGCCCTTCCTGATCAAGCAGCGTCAGTGGAAGCTCCTCAAGAGCAGCCCTGTCAACGCGATGCAGGCACGGATAGTGCTCGTATCCTTTTAAGCTGCAGAAACTCAATCCGTTTGGCAACGCTCGTGCAAGAGCTGGAAGGTCATGAGCAACTAGCTGGTCAGTCAAAGCGTTTGTCTTTGTAGCAATGCCTACGGTAACGTCATTTTTCTGCGCAAAAAGCACCTCAGGCAGCAGGTATGCAATCGACTTGCCAATACCAGTCCCCGCCTCAAGCTCTCTATGCGAAGAAGTTACCAGCGCGTTTCTGACCTCAACGGACATACTGACTTGCTCGCTGCGAGTCTCAAACTTGTCGTACATCTGCGAGACAATGCCCGGTTTAGCAAACGCTCTGTGAATCTCATCTTTAGAAATAGGCAGCATAGCAGGCGTCTCTGGGCCATCCGCGTCTCTTCTCGCGTTTGCTTTTATGTCGGCGACAAGCTGGCTGCGAATATCCTTGAGCGAGAAAAACGTGCCAGAGATCTCTGCATCTGCAAGTTCGGCACCTGTTGCGTCTTTCTTTGCGACACCACGCTGAACTGCTTCTTCTTCCTTCATCTGCGACAAATACGAGAAGATTGGCCTAAACGTCCACTCCACGCCGTCGTGCATTGACGCCAGTTTGGCGAGAAGACCGCGGGGCAGATTCATAAGTCCCAAAAGCAAGATGCGCCACATGCCACAAAGAGCATCTACGTCGTCACTTGCGCGGTGCGTAACCTTCATGGTGCCAAATGCTTCAGCCATGCTAGAAAGCTTATGCGAAGAAAGTCGAGGTAGCGCTACGCGTGAGAGCGACAGCGTGTCAATCCAGGTGTCGGAGACAGAAGTTCCGCCGGGCACCCGTTCAATAAACGTACGGTCAAAGGTGGCGTTGTGTGCCAAAACCGGAAGACCGCCAACAAATTCTGCAAGAGCAGCAACGGCTTCCTTTGCGCTTGGCGCGCCCTTAACGTCTTCATCGGTGATTGAAGTGAGGACCGTAATTTCTTCTGGAATTGGACACCCTGGGTCAACAAAAGTCTGAAAGCGCTCCACAATCTCTCTACCGCTCAATTTAGCAGCAGAAATCTCAATAAGAGAGCATTTCTTAAAGGACAGACCTGTTGTCTCGGTATCCAAAACAACAATATCGTCCTCTAAGACGTCAAACGACTCATGCTCCGCCCTCTCTGCAAGCTCTAAATACTTCTTGCAAACCGCAGAGGGTGTGCCTGGAAGAATGAGTTCTTCTAGTTTTTGTGTAGCGCTTTTAGTGCTGGTCATAACCTACAAATCTACTGGCGATCCTCAAGTGCAAACTCAATAAAGCGAGTGCAGAGCTCAGGGAAATCAATGCCGCCGGTACGTGCAGAATCAGGCAGCAAAGAACGGGCGGTCATACCAGGAATGGTATTTGTCTCCAGTACCACTGGGACGCCGTCCTTCGTAACAATAAAGTCACTACGAGAAACGCCGCGGCAACCAAGTGCATTGTGAGCCTTGATAGCTAGCTCCTGAGCACGTGCATACACTGCAGGCTCAAGACGAGCTGGAATCACATGATGCAGGGATGCTGGCTCATATTTTGTCTTAATGCTGTAGAACTCATCGCCCGTAACAATCTCAACGATTGGCAGAGCTGTTGGGTCCTCGTTGCCAATGACAGGAACGGTAATCTCCGTTCCCTCAATGCTCTCCTCGATTAGGATGCGCTCGCCCTGCTCACCTGCAAGTTCAAGTGCAGCGGGAAGTTCTTCTCGCGAAGTAACGCGCGTAACGCCGTAGCTGGAGCCATTGCCAGAAGGCTTTACAAACATAGGGAGTCCGAGGTCCTCAATAAGCTTGTCTACCTGTTCATCTGTAAAGACGGTACCTGCAGCAACGTCAATTCCCTTAGGAGTTGGAACGCCTGCTTGCCTATACATGAGCTTCGACAGCTCTTTTTCAGTTCCCATAGCAGACGCAAGGACGCCAGAAAACGTGTAAGGAATGTGCAGAATCTCGAGAAGACCCTGGATGCAGCCATCCTCACCAAAACGGCCGTGCATAGCAACGTACACGACATCATAACCGCCCTGAGCAAGGGTAACTACAAAGTCTTTTTCTGCAACATCAAGCAGGTCAACACTGGTAAAGCCAGCTTCTTTAAGTGCTGCTGCACACTGCTTGCCAGACTCCATTGCAATCTCGTGCTCGTCTGACCAGCCACCTGAAACAACTGCTACATGAAGCTTTTTTAGCTCTTCACGTGTCATTTCCGCTCCTTCAGATAAGTCTCCCATAGGGTAAACTCTAGTAAACGTATTTCTTCTAAGATACCGCAGATAGCTTAGAAGAGTTGGAGAAGGACAAAAATGCAATCAAATAATACTCTTGACGGCACAAACACCACGGCTGACGGCGCAGACATCTCCGCGCTTGATTCTCGCCCACAGAAGGCTGCCGTCAAATCTGACCTCAGAAGCCTTTCATCAGAGCAAATTCTTGAACTGGTGGCCTCCCTTGGCCAGCCAAAATTCCGCGCAAAGCAGATTGAGGAGTGGATCTGGTCTAAAGGCGCTACCTCTTTTGATCAGATGAGTAATCTTCCAAAAACTCTGCGAGAAGAGCTATCTAAGCAGGTATCGCTTGCTGGTGCTGAACAAATTGTTCGCCAGGTCTCTGAAGACGGAAGCCGTAAATACCTGCTTCGCTACCCTGATGGTACTTCTGTCGAGTGCGTTGGCATGCCAACCGGCAATAAGCTTTCGGTCTGTGCTTCTACACAGGCTGGCTGCGCCATGGGCTGTGCTTTCTGTGCAACAGGCGCTGCTGGTCTCACCCGTTCTCTTTCTGCGAGCGAGATTTACGAGCAGGTTATACACGTCCGCGACGATTTTGACGCGCGCGTTACCAGCGTTGTTCTTATGGGACAGGGCGAGCCCTTCATGAACTACGACGCTACTCTTGCGGCAATGAGACGTCTTAACTCCCCTGACGGAGCTGGCATTGGTGCACGCCATATTACGGTTTCTACCTGCGGTGTTATACCTATGATTAAGCGTTTTGCCTCTGAACCAGAGCAATTTACGCTTGCTGTTTCGCTTCACTCTGCGGTACAAAAGACGCGAGACGCCCTCATGCCAGGAGTTCGTAAATACTCACTGATTCACCTGTATGACATTATGGGTGAGTATGTCGATAAGACCGGTCGTCGTCCAACGTATGAATATGCGCTAATCAAAGGCGTTAACGATTCCGACAATGAGCTTGGAGCTTTGAGAGACTTCTGTCGAGGAACGCTCTGCCACGTTAACATCATTCAGCTTAACGAGATTGAGGGTTCTAAGTTCCATCCAACATCCCCTGCCCGCGCACAGGAGTTTGTAAACAGCCTCAACTCTGTTGGCGTTGAAGCAACTATTCGTCTTTCTCGTGGATCTGACATTGATGCAGCTTGCGGACAGCTCTTCCAGAAGAGAAACGCACGTTAAGGGCAGCATACCCTACACACTACAGGTAAAGAAGGGACCCTCTCGAGTTCCTTCTTTTTTAGTTCATATGTAGAACATTTGTTCTAATTAATTGCTTTGAGCCATTCTTTTTCTACTCTCGCTTGATGAGAGAGAATGTTTTTTGAAGTTTTTCTATCAATACCACCTGAATAATCGTCGAGAATTGCATCAAGTGCCCTTCTCGACCTTCTCATTGCGTGGAAAAAACTTCTTTGTGCTTCTTTAGTCAACAAGGTGTGCTTAGCGAGAAAAGCTATTCCAATCAATGAAACTGTGGATATAATTGCAAATTTTATCTTCATTATGCTTCTTTACCGTTTGATAGTTTTTCAACTAAAGCAGCAAGCTCTTCTTCATCATTGAATTCGATTTCAATTTTATTCTTGCCACGAATATTTCGCACTTTGACTGGAGTATCCAAAGCAATTCTTAATTGCCTTGCCGCACGCTTATATGCCTGTGGAGTTGGTTGTCTTTTTGGTTTCTCTACATTAGTGACAGAAAATAGTGGAGCAAGGTTTTCTGTCTGGCGGACAGACAAGTTTTCTTCAATTACTTTCTGAGCAAGTTTAATTCTTCCTTCTTTACCACTAACGGAAAGAATTGCACGAGCGTGTCCTGCACTAATACGTCCTTCTACCATCAAAGTCTGTACCTCTGTTGGAAGGTCAAGAAGGCGTAGGGTATTTGTGATTGCAGATCTTGATTTTGAGAGGACCTTGGCCAAATCGTCTTGGGTTAAGTTTTCCTGTTTAATGAGCTGCTTATAACCTTGTGCTTCTTCGATTGGGCTTAAGTCAGATCTCTGCAAATTCTCGATAAGAGCAAGCTTGAATACTTCCTCGTCAGAAATTGCTTTGATTACAACAGGTACTTCCTCTAATTTTGCAAGTTTCGCAGCCTGAAAACGTCTCTCACCAGCAACAATTTCGTAGTGGTCGCCCTTCTCGCGAACAAGAAGTGGCTGAAGAATACCGTTTTGCTTAATAGAATCACTGAGTTCAGTGAGCTCAGCTTCGTCAAAACGCTTGCGAGGCTGGTCTTTGTTTGGCTTAATCTTCTTTAAGGGCAGTGTAGTGGTTTCTTTTTTATTGCCGACCTCTGCATCCACCTCGCTAAAGAGCGAATTAAGGCCTTTACCAAGTCCTGATTTTTTAACCACGACGGTTCACTTCCTTTGCAAGTTTGTTATATGCAAGTGCGCCCATACTTATTCGTGCATACATGGTTACTGGCAAACCATGACTTGGTGCCTCAGCAATTTTGACGTTTCTTGGAATAAGTGTCTTGAATACCTTGTTACCAAAGTAGTTAGATACTTCATTAACTACCTGCTTAGATAGGGAAGTTCTGCTATCAAACATGGTCATTACTACACCAAAGATTTCAAGATCTGGATTAAGCTGTTTTTGTACCATCTTCATTGATTCAACAATCTTAGTAACGCCTTCTAGTGCATAATACTCGCACTGAATTGGGATAAGTATGCTATTTGCGGCAACTAAGGCGTTAATTGTTAGCAGTCCTAATGATGGTGGGCAATCAATCAAAATATAATCAAAATACTCTTTAACCTGGTCGATTGCTCTTTTTAAAATGTTTTCTCTTGAGTCAACGGAGACAAGTTCAATTTCAGCGCCGGCAAGTTGAATGGTTGCTGGTGCAATAGTTACGTATTTCTGAACTGTTTGCTGCAATACCTCTTCGATTGGCGTTTCATTGAGAATTACATCATAAATATCAGCTTCAAGTTCCTCTTTATCAATTCCAAAACCACTTGTCGCATTTCCTTGTGGATCAAAATCGATAATCAGAACTTTTTTCTTTGTTTCACCTAATGCAGCAGCAAGATTAATTACGGTAGTTGATTTTCCAACTCCGCCTTTTTGATTAATTACTGCCAGAACTTTAGGATCTCTATCCTGAAATCCCCTCGAAAGGTCTTTGTAGCTCATTTATCCTCCGTTTGACCAAGTTTATTTAATAATACAGAATGTTTCACGTGAAACATTCCACAATTACCCTCTTCTTGCAACAAACGGATTTGATTTAGCCATTCCAGTTTTTCTTGGTAATTTGATTTCACTCTTTGCAACTTTTTTGTATAAAAGAATTTCTCGATGGCCAAGATTGTTTGGTAACTCAAATGTTTCACGTGAAACATTTTCGTATCCAAAAATTTTGGCTGCCTGAGAGGCGTCCTGCAGCTCTATCTCATCAACATTGGCCTTCATTACTATAAGTGTGCCCTGTGGGGCTAAGAAAGGCTCTGCGTACTCCAAAAGAATATTTGCCTTCGCAACAGCTCTAAATGTCACAAAATCAAACTTCTGCTTGTAGGTATTTGGAATTTCTTCTGCACGAAGCTTCTCGGCTCTAACTCTCTCATTTAGACCAATCTCATCAATCATTGACTGAACCGCATTGATCTTTTTTCCGATAGAATCAACCAATAGTGTTTTATTATCACTCATGATTGCAAGAGGCAGTCCAGGAAAGCCTCCGCCGGTACCAATATCAATATAGTTGTGAGTACCAGATAAAAACTCATTACTCACTTTGAGTGGTAACAAAGAATCAAGAATATGGAGCACTAGCGCGTCATCAACTGAAGTAATTCTTGTGAGGTTCAGATTCTTATTTATCTCAATTAGTAGTTCAATATGTTTCAGAAGCTGTCTTCTTTGGTGCTCTGTTGAATTAATTCCATAGTTAAGGAGAAGTTCCTTCAGTACATTCTCTTTTGAATTGTATAAGGACTTCTCTGATTCTGACATTGCTTCTCCTGTGACAAAACTTCTTGTTACAAGAAGAATTGTCACAAAAAAAGAGGAAGGCGTAAACCTTCCTCATCAAATTACTAAAGCTTGTTAGAAGTTCTTAGCTATTAATAGCAGTTATCACAACACGACGATATGGATCATCGCCCTCGGAGTGCGTAGTAACTTCAAGATTATCTCGAAGTGCGATGTGAATAATGCGACGCTCATAGCCACTCATTGGAGCAAGAGAGACCTTACCAGTCTTCTTAGCGCGAGCAGCAGCAGAGAGCGCCATCTCCTGAAGCTTATTACGGCGGCGGCTCTTGTAGCTCTCAACATCAACAGATACTGGATAGTGGAAGTGAAGCTTAGCGCTCATCAAAGAAGAAAGAACCATCTGAAGAGCCTCAAGTGTATTACCGTGACGACCAATAAGAATTGCAAGATCCCCACCGGTTACGTCAAGAATAAGTTCTCCATCTTCACCGTCGTACTCATCAATTGCACAGCTATTCTCACCAAAGAAGGAGAGGAGCTCTCTTAGATAAAAGACAGCAGTATCAGCGATCTTATTCATCTCAGCATCAGTAAGCTGAATTCCAGCTTCAAAATGCTCTCGAATTGAAGCAAACTCGTCTTGTGAATCAACGACAGGAGACTCATTAAGAGCGTTTGGCTCAGAAACGAAAGTCTCATCCTCCATGTCGTCCTCCAGTCAATATAAAAAGTTTAACTATTAATCTATTGTAACAAATTCTGTAAACAAAAGTTATTTTGTTTAAACCCAGCTACTAAGCCTTTTTGTGAGGACGTGGTTTCTTTTCTTTTCTCACCACGTCAACCTCGATTGGCTTATTAGCCATCTGAGCTTCAGCCTTAAGCTTCTCTTTTTCCATAATGCGCTTGGTAATAAGCTGCTGCTGAGCAAGCTGCCAAATACCAGAAGTAACGTAGTAGAGAAGAACAGCTGCTGGCACAGTCCAACCAAACCAGAGCATCATGAGGGTCATCATGCCACCCATCATGTACTGCTGAGTACGCTGCTCACCAGAGCTTGTACGAGCATTTACTGCCATAGAAAGGAAGGTTGTAAGACCAAATAGAAGAACAAAAATAATGTAAGGGATAGCAGCAACAAGGCCATCAACAGCAAAAATGTCAGACGTTGCTCGTGCAATAGAAGGAAGAATGTTATAGAAACGAGAATCTACTGGAACCATCTTTGCAACGGTAAAGAGTGCAATAAAGATAGGGGACTGCAGAAGCAGAGGAAGACAACCACCAAGTGGATTGAAGTTAATCTCTGCATAAAGCTTACGCATTTCTTCGTTCTGTCTTACTGGATCATCAGCATAGCGCTCCTGGATTTCTTTGAGCTTTGGCTGAACAACGCTCATACGAGCCATAGAGGCCGTCTGCTTGTTGGTCATTGGAACCAGGATAATACGGATGATGATGGTAAGCAGGATAACTGCCATACCCCAGTCTCCCGAGAATGATTGAAGTCCCGCTAAGACTGTGTATAGAAAGTTAACAATCCAATCCCACATATTTCCTCCGGTGCGTTCCTTTACGGAACGGGATCGTATCCTCCCTTATGAAAAGGGTGACAGCGAGCAATACGCTTAAGAGCAAGCCAACTTCCCTTTTTAACACCATACTTTTGTATGGCCTGAACTGCATATTCGGAGCAAGTGGGCCGATAAATACAGTGAGGCTTAAAAAGGGGAGAAATGTTTCTTTGATAGAAACGAATAGCACCCAGGAACAAGTTTGCGAGAAAAGAGCCTTGTCTTTGCTCGCTCATTTGACCCCTGTCTTTCTTAACAGAGCATCCAAAGAAACACTTATATCAGCAGGATTAGTGCTGTGGGTATCTTTAGTCGCAAAGAGAATAATGCCGTATCCCTCAACAGGTAAACCGCTCTTTCGAGCTGCTTCGCGCAGGACGCGTTTACACCTGTTTCTAAATACGGCGTTACCTAATCTTTTTGGAGCTACAAAGGCTACCTCGGAAGGATGTGCCTCAGTGGATGGTGCTACTCGTATACGAAGAACAGAACTTTGAGCCCTCTTCCCCGCAGAGAAGACCCTTTCAAACTCTGAACGAGATTTAATGGTCTTCACAGAAACATTCCTTAGACGGTGAGGCGCTTACGGCCCTTAAGGCGGCGACGAGCGAGAACGGCACGACCATTCTTAGTTGCCATACGTGCACGGAAACCGTGGGTAGTTGCGCGCTTGCGCTTATTTGGCTGGTAGGTACGCTTCATAGCTATTTCCTCCCGAACGGGTACAGTATCGATTAAAAAGCCTACAGATTGTACTCGCGTTTATGGGTACCTGTCAAATTTTCTACGCAAATACCTCAACTTTTTCTCTTTTTTATTTAAAAAACCTAACGAGAAAACCTTTCATTTTGAAAATTTCACTTGTGATAAGTGAAGAAATTTGTTGAAAGGAATATTTCTGCAAGCTGAAATATATCCGTTAAATGCTACTATCATTCAGTACGTCTTTCACAAAGATATAAAGTTATCTACAGATGTTTAACACTTGTTGAAAACTTTCATTCATCGTGAAAGAAAACGAAAAGTTTTCTTCATTTGTTTAACAATTGTTGAAAAGGAGGTGTCATGGCAAGAGATTTTTTTCCTTTTGTTGAGGAAAACACAAACCAGAATGAAAAAGATGCTGGTTCTGATAATTCTCTCACCGTCCGTTATGCTGCACGTATTGCAGTGTATGACGATAAAGCCGCAGCACCTCGCGTTGTTCTCGTAGAACCAAAAGACGTTCGATCTTATCTTGATGAAATTGCAGCTACCGTTAACCAGCTTGCTCACGAGCAGGGAGGAAATATTCCTTTTATGGTTATGCGTGAGATTGTGGAAAATTTCATTCACGCTCGATTTGTAGCACCTACAATTTCAATCATGGATAACGGAAATACCATTAGGTTTTCAGACCAGGGACCTGGTATTAAAGAGAAAAATCGAGCTCTTGAGTTTGGTACTTCTTCTGCAACAGAAGAGATGAAATCGTTTATTAGAGGCGTTGGTTTTGGGCTTCCTTATGCTCAACAATACATGGTTGAAAAGGGTGGAAGTCTTACCCTCGAAGACAATATCTCTGGCGGAACCATTGTTACCTTGTCAACACGCCGCTCTAAAGATGCTCATATTCAGACACTTCCAACTCAAGAAGAAGCTGAAGAATTACCTGTAAATCAGAACCAACAAACAGTTTCACATGCTCCACAAGCAGTATCTCATCAGATAGCTGCACAGCCAGCTACACAGCTTCCTAATCTGTTACTTACAGATCGAGCAAAACAAGTTCTTCAATATCTCTCTGAACATGAATGGGTTGGAGCAACAGAGTTAACAAGTACCTATGGACTTTCAACACCAACGTGGTCAAGAGAATTAAAATCGCTGATAAACATAGGAATAATTGGAAAAGTTGGGCAGAAATATAAGCTCACTACTATTGGAGAAACTCTCCTTTCATAGAGTTTCTCAACATTATTCGCTGAAAGTTATCAACATTCCTCTATACTAGGTGTCCCAATTTTCAACATTTTGATTGGACACGTATGGATGCATCAATTGATTCAGACGCAGTAGCTCTGTGGCAAGACGCAATTGACCTCTTGGTTGAAGAGAATCAGCCAGAGGCTTTTATCGCTATGTTGAGAACCTGCACTCCAATTAAAGTTGAAGATAACGCACTGTGTGCTGAAACATCAATGCGCTTGGCATATAACCGTATCCTTAAAAATCTTCCGATTGTTGAGAGATGTCTTTCGGCAGCAGCTTTTGAAGACATTATTTTGAGTCTTACTCTTACAAAGTCTTCTACTCCTGTTACCACTACTTCCACAATGACTCCTCAAGAGTTCAATGCTTGGAAGCAAAAAACTGCGCCTATAAAAGCAGTTGTTCCAGAGCAGATTCAAGATTTTGAATCCCAGGAACAAAGCCTTGAAGAATTAAAACAGCAGACCTTAAAGCGTCGTAAGAGTAATCCTCTTTATGAAGAGACATCTTTCAATTCAAACCTCACGTTTGATCGCTTTGTTGTTGGTGATGAGAATGAGCTTGCACATCAGCATGCATTAAATGTTGCAAATGACGCAAAAGGTAAGGCAAACCCACTGTTTATTTACGGTGCAAGCGGCCTTGGAAAAACTCACCTTCTACGTGCGGTTCAAAACTATATCAACTCTGAAGATATCGAACGTGTTTGTGTTTACAAAGATGCAGATGCCTTTGTTGATGACTACGTAAATGCAGTTCGTAAAAATGCGTCAGGAAACGCCGCAACAGAGCTTAGTAATAACTACCAAAACATTGATGTTCTTATCATCGATGATGTCCAAAAACTTGCTGGTAAAGCAGGTACTATTAACTTCTTCTTCAATATTTTTAACTCTCTTATTGATAGAGGTAAGCAGATTATTCTTGCCGCAGATAGAACACCTGCTCAGCTTGGTATGGGATCTGACGGCTTTGATGATCGTATTACTTCTCGCATGAGTGGTGGCATCGTTATTGGTATTGAGTCTCCAAGCTACGAGATGAAACTCAATCTTATTCATGTCTTCTGCGACCGCGCATTTAAAGAAAGAAATTCTTCTCTTTCTGCAGACGATTTGCCAGAGGACATCCGTCGTTACATGGCTGACAAGGCTGGTCAAAGTATTAGAACGCTTGAGGGCTTCTGTAATCGCTGTGTAACTGGTCAGATTAAGGCAAAAGAATCTGGCACAAATATTAAGCAAGAAGAAATCGATAAGATTGCAGACACGCTCTGGCGCCGCGTTTCAAAGACCGTAAATATCGAGAAGGTCCAAGAAGTTGTAGAAAATATCTATGGCATTAGTCATCGAGATATTGTTGGTAACAAGAGAAATAAAGAGATTGCAGAACCTCGTCACGTTGCAATTTATCTTGCTCACGACCTTTGCCAATACACACTGGTAAATATTGGTAAGCATTTTGGTGGAAGAAAACACGCAACTATTTTGCACAGCATTGAGGTAATAGAAGAGAGAATCAAAGAAGACAAAAGTTTCTATGATCAAATTTCTCAACTCAAGAAGACTATCCTTGAACAAAGTTAGTGTTTAAAACCTGTTAGTAAGGTGTTAATTGATGAAGAGAAGTAATGGTTTGTTGTTGAGAGTTTAAGAGGGGGAGTTTTACTTTGTTTATGAATGTCAAAAATAAGCAAACAAATCTGACCTCTAGAAACATATTTCTACCTCTAGAAATGTAAAGCTTTCTTCTTTTCAACATAGCTTATTATTACTACGATATTTTTATTCTTATCTAAGAAATAATAGAAAGGGTCGTCATGAAATTTACCGTAAGTCAATCCGCTCTCCAGACGGCACTTGATATTGTTTCTAAGGGTATTGGTTCTAATACAACACTTCCTATTCTCTCTGGTATTTACCTCAAAGCATTTAATGGCATGCTTGAGTTACAATCCAGCGACTTAACTATTTCTATTAAGCATCAAATTGCAGCAAACGTAGAAGAAGAAGGAGAAACAGTTGTTTCTGGAAAAGTTATCCAGAACATTGTTAAAAATCTTCCTGATGCTGCAATTACTTTTGAGGGTGGAGAGCGTACGCTTTCTGTAACATGCCAGCGTTCATCTTTTAGACTTAATACTCTTTCTGCTCACGACTGGGCTCAATTCCCAGAGTTTGATCTTGAGAAAACCTGTGAGCTTCCAAGCCAGCTTCTATCAACTATGGTTGATAAGGTGTATCGAGTAACTTCTAAAGAAGCTTCTCGTCCTATTCTTCAGGGAATTTCTCTTACTGTTGAGGACAATACTATTCGTCTTGTTGCTACTGACTCGTTCCGTCTTGCCGTTTGTGATTCCAACACGGATACTCCAGCAGGTGAGTCTTTTACTGCAATTATCTCTGGTGAAGTGTTCCATGACGTTCTTTCCATGCGTAGCATGACTGAGAAGGTTTTGATTGGTACTACAGATAACCAGGTAGTCTTCCAGTTTGGAAATACCACTCACATTTCTCGTAAGATTGAAGGTCACTTCCCAGACTATAAGCAGCTACTTCCAACATCTTGTACCGCCTCTGTTGATATTAATGTTGAAGATTTTTCTGCAGCCCTGAAGCGCGTCTCTGTTATTGCACTAGCAAATCCTTCAGTTCGTTTTGATGTTGATGCCGATGGTAAAGAAGTTAAGCTCTCTGCATCCTCACCAGATCAAGGTGAGTCTTCCGAGCATATTGAAGCTCAGATTGAGGGAGATTCCCTTTCAATTGCTTTGAATTATCACTATGTCTTTGATTGTGTAAATGCTGCTCCTTCTAAGGATCTTCTGCGCCTTGAGCTACAAGGTCCTTCTCAGCCAGCTATTTTCAAATCAAACGGCAAGGTTAACTACTTGTATCTCCTGATGCCTGTTCGCCTCTAATTTGATAGGGGTTGTGTGGGACTTAAAGTTGAACATGTTTCGCTGTATAACTTTCGTTGTTTTTCTTCGAAAGAGATAGATTTATCTGCACAAACTACTATTTTTGTAGGAAAGAACGCTGCAGGTAAGACAAATACTGTTGAAGCATTACAACTCCTTACTGCTGGGTATTCATTTAGAAAACCCACACCTTCACAACTCCTTCTTACAGGTACTGCTGAGGCAAAGATAGAGATTTCTCTTACAGGAGATGGAAGAAAGCTAGAAAATACCTGCACCATTACAGAACGCCGCCGTCAATTTTCAAAGAATGGCAAAAAATGCCAGGCTGCAGATATTTCTGGAACACTGATGTCGGTACTTTTTAATCCCGATGACCTTTCAATGATTAAAGGTGGCGCATCGTATCGCCGAGAAGAATTTGATGACTTTGGCCGCCAGGCAAATAAAAGCTACTTCAAGGTTTTCTCGGCATATACCAAGACAGTTGAACAAAGAAATAAGCTGCTTAAATCTGATTGGCCAGATGAAAATTTGCTTGATGCTTGGGATCTTTCACTTGCAAGAGGAGGGGCTACGCTTCTTCATGCACGAATTCATTTGTTTGATCGCCTGGCAAAGAAGACATGTGAGATCTACCAGAAACTTTCTGGTGGAGAACACCTGGAAATGAACTATATTTCTTCAATTGGTAAGGTTTCTCTTGATGCTTCTAGAGAAGAAATCGCGGATCAGTTCTTGAAGGCTTTAAGTGAAGCTCGCACGGATGATATTCGTCGTCAGCAAAGTACAAAAGGACCTCATCGAGACGACGTTGAGTTTTTAATTGAGGGCAAAGATGCTAGAAATTTTGGTTCTCAAGGCCAAATTAGAACTGTCGTTTTAGCACTTAAGATGGCAGAAGTTCTCCTTTCAGAAGAAATACTTGGCGAGAAACCCTTGCTGCTTTTAGATGATGTTATGAGTGAGCTTGATGAAGACCGCAGAAAAGCCATCATGGAATTTGCATTCCATGACATTCAAACGGTAATTACCACTACAAACCTTGGGTATTTCTCTGAAGAGGTTTTAGAAAAAGCGCAGATAGTTAGGTTTAGCGATGAATAATCAACAAGAAACACCTGCGCGCGGTGGCAATGAAAATGCAAAAGATTTAATGAGTTCTCTGCTTGGAACCTTCAAAGATTCTAAGAGCATGTCAAAAAATCGTCGTGCCTATCTTGCGTGGGTTGAAGCAAATGGTGAAAGAGAGACAGAACATACAACCGGCGTATTTGTTAGAGAAGTTGCTGGTAGAGAGTACCCTGTACTTACTGTCTATGTAGACAATCGTATGTGTATGATTGATTTTCTTGCACAGAGAGAAATTTATAGAGCCAGGCTCTCAGAGCAAGGCCTGGAGTTCTCAGACCTTGAATTTAAGCTGGACAAATACAATAGACATGCTGATAAAGAAGCCAACTCATCAGAAAAGCAAGCACAGGGTCAAAAAGAAGAGAAAAAAGATCTTCCAGAACTCACACCAGAAGAGAAATTACAAATTTCTGAGTTAGTTTCTGGACTTTCTGAGCCACTTAAGTCAACGGCTTATAAAGCGATTGAAGCAAGTTTTAGACAAAAAAAGAGTCTTTAGTCTAATCTGTCACTAATCTGTCCTTAAATCTCTTTACAGAGCCTCTCAGATACCAAATATTACTTTTTAAACAATGAAATTTCTCTGTGCCGAGTTGATTTTGGCGATTTCATAGTAAAATACCTATATCATTCCGCTCACAATTGAAGAGAGGACTTACGTGGCAAAAGAAAATAAGTATGACGGTACAGAGATTAAGATCCTTGAAGGCCTTGAGGCTGTTCGTAAGCGTCCAGGTATGTATATTGGTACAACTTCAGCTTCTGGTCTGCATCACCTTGTTTGGGAGATTGTAGATAACTCAGTCGATGAGGCAATGGCTGGTTATTGCTCCAAAATTAAGGTAACCGTTCATCCAGATAACTCTATTTCTGTTGAAGATAATGGTCGTGGTATTCCTGTAGACCTTCATCCACAGAAAAAGATCCCAACTCTTGAGGTTGTTCTTACTATCCTTCACGCAGGTGGTAAGTTTGATAACAACGCTTATAAAGTTTCCGGTGGTCTTCACGGCGTTGGCGTTTCTGTTGTAAACGCTCTTTCAAAGAAACTTGTTGCGCAGGTTAAGCGTGATGGCAAAATCTACGAGATGGTCTTTGAGCGCGGTAAAACCGTTCAGAAGATGAAGGAAATTGGTACTTCAAAATCTAACGGTACTACCATTACTTTCTGGCCAGACGACATGATCTTTGAGACCACTACGTATAACTTTGACACACTTCGTGACCGTCTCCAGGAAACCGCATTCCTTAACAAGAACCTTAAAATTACTCTTGTTGATGAGCGTGAGCTCACTCCTCGTCAGGTTGACTTCCAGTATGCTGGCGGCATCATCGATTTTGTTAAGTACCTTAATGACGAGAAAACCGTTTTACCAGGACTTTCTCGCCCTATCTATATTGAAGGTAAGTCAGACCCTGACGCTCCAATGTCTCAGATGGGTGAGGTAGAGGTTGCTATTCAGTGGAATACTGACTTCAGTGACAGAACTCTTTCTTTTGCAAACGACATTTTCACTGAGGAAGGCGGAATGCACCTCGAGGGCTTCCGTACTGCTCTTACTAAAGTAATAAATGATTACGGCACCAGGCAGGGAATTCTTAAAGAGAAAGACCCTAAACTTGAGGGCGGCGATATTCGCGAGGGCTTAACTGCTGTTATTTCAGTCAAGCTGCCAGATCCTCAGTTTGAAGGACAGACAAAGGCAAAGCTTGGTAGTTCTTACATGAGAACTCTCACCAACAAGATTGTTACTCAGGGTCTCTCAGAGTACCTGGAAGAGCACCCAAATCAGGCAAAAGAGATTCTCAAGAAAGCATCGCAGGCTGCAAAAGGCCGTCTTGCTGCTCGTAAAGCTCGTGAAGCAACACGCCGTAAGGGACTTCTTGAGTCAGCTGCTCTTCCTGGAAAGCTTGCAGACTGCTCCGTTCGCGATGCAGAGATGACTGAGCTCTTCATCGTCGAGGGTGACTCCGCAGGTGGTTCTGCAAAGATGGCACGTGACCGTTCTATCCAGGCAGTTCTTCCACTTCGCGGAAAGATTTTGAACGTTGAGCGTGTACAGGCTCACCGCGCACTTTCTTCTGACACCATTACTTCGCTGATTACCGCTATTGGTACTGGTGTTGGAGATGAATTTAATATTGAGAAGGCTCGTTATCACAAGATTGTCATCATGACCGATGCTGATGTTGACGGCTCTCACATTAGAATTCTTCTGCTTACCTTCTTCTATCGTTACATGAAGCCAATGATTGACGCAGGTTATATCTACGTTGCACAGCCTCCTCTGTATCAGATTAAGCCAAAGGGTAAAAAGAACGGTAAATACATCTATACCGATGAAGAACTTGCTCTTGAGACAAAGAAGTTTGAGGACAATACCAAGTTCACTATTCAGCGTTATAAGGGTCTTGGTGAGATGGACCCAGAGCAGCTTTGGGCAACCACTATGGAGCCAAAGAACCGCATTCTTCTTAAGGTAACCATCGATGATGCTCTTGCCGCTGATCGCGCGGTTTCTGACCTTATGGGTAACCAGGTTGAGAAGCGTAAAGACTTCATCCAAACACATGCAAAAGACGTCCGCTTCCTGGACATTTAATGGTTTCTCGCTAAATCATTAGACAGAAAATGAAAGGGTAACTTGTGGCAGACGATAAAAATATGAATGACGATCTTTTTGGTGCAGACGAGGATCAAGACCTTAATGCACAAAACGATATGGATGAAGAATACGAAGATGACGAGGTAGAAGAAGACTCTGACGAGTTTGACCCAGAGACCGGGGAAAATCTCATAACGGGAGAAACTTCACACATTATCTCTGATGAGGCTGGTACTCGTCTTGACCTCTCAGACATTCACGGTGGCACGCTTAAGCCAACCGATTTGTCCTCAGAGATGAAGACTTCCTTCCTCGAGTATTCCATGTCCGTTATTGTTGCTCGTGCGCTTCCAGATGTTCGAGACGGTCTTAAACCTGTTCACCGCCGTATTTTGTATGCAATGAGCGAGGCTGGCATTACGCCAAACCGTCCACATAAGAAGTCTGCATGGGCAGTCGGTGAAGTCATGGGTAAGTACCACCCACACGGTGATTCCGCTATTTATGACTCCATGGTCCGTATGTCTCAGGACTTCTCGATGAGACTTCCTCTGATTGATGGTCACGGTAACTTTGGTTCTATCGATGGCGATCCACCAGCAGCAATGCGTTATACCGAGGCACGTCTAACCAGAAGTGCTATGGAGATGCTGGCAGAGCTTAACAAGAACACCGTTGATCTTCAGTCAAACTATGATGAGTCTCTGACAGAGCCTGCAGTTCTTCCTGCTCGTTTCCCAAATCTTTTGGTTAACGGTTCTTCAGGTATTGCAGTTGGTATGGCTACCAATATTCCTCCTCACAACCTTGGTGAGGTAACTAACGCTGTCTGCATGATGATTGAGAACCCTGACGTTACCACTGAGGAGCTCATGACCGTTCTACCTGGTCCTGACTTCCCAACAGGCGGCATCATCATGGGTACTCAGGGCATCAAGGATGCCTACGAGACTGGTCGCGGTTCTATTACGGTCCGTGCAAAGGTTCACGTTGAGCAAGTCAAGAGTGGTCGCCAGCGCCTTGTTGTCACCGAGATTCCTTACCAGGTTAACAAAGGTCTTCTTCAGGAGAAGATTGCTCAGGCAGTCAACGAGAAGAAAATTGAAGGCATCTCCGACATGCGCGACGAGTCAAACCGTAAGGGTATGCGCATCGTCTTGGATCTCAAGCGTGATGCTGTTCCACAGGTTGTTCTGAATAACCTGTACAAGAAGACTCAGCTCCAGTCCAACTTTGGCATCATTGACCTGGCCTTGGTTGACGGTGTTCCTCGCACTCTTTCTCTTCGCGAGATTCTTCGTCACTACATTGATCACCAGATTGATGTTGTACGCCGTCGTACTGAGTTTGACCTGGACAAGGCACAGAAGCGTGTCCACATTTTGGAAGGCCTTCTGACCGCAGTTGATAACATCGACGAGATTGTCCACATCATCCGCAGCTCGCAGGATGATGCTGAGGCAAAGAAGCGCATGAACGAGCGTTTTGGCCTGGATGAGATTCAGGGCGAGGCAATCCTTCAGATGCGTCTGCGCCGCCTTACCGGTCTTGCTCGTCAGGATCTTGTTGACGAGATTTCCCAGCTCAGACTTGATATTGCCTACTACGAGGATCTTCTCGCTCACGAGGAAAAGATTCTGGCTGTTATTGCCGATGAGCTCCGAGAGATTTCCAACCGCTATGCTGATAAGCGTCGTACGCAAATCTCTGACCAGGACATTCAGAACCTGGACGTCGAGGATCTTATTGCTGAAGAGGACATGGTTGTTACCGTTACTCACGCAGGTTACGTAAAGCGCGTTCCTGTTGAGATTTATCGCTCTCAGAAGCGCGGCGGCAAGGGTGTTCAGGGCGTCTCTCTCAAAGAAAATGATTTTGTCGAGAACCTCTTTGTTGCTTCTACCCACGATTACGTGCTGTTCTTTACCAATCTTGGTAAGGTGTATCGTCTCAAGGTTCACGAGCTTCCGGTTGGTAGTAGAACTACAAAGGGTAGCGCCATCATTAACGTCATCGAAACGCTTGCAGAGGGTGAGAAGGTCAAGGCAGTTATTACTACCCGCGACTTCCCAGAAGATAACTACCTGATGTTTGCTACTAAGCAGGGAATGGTCAAGAAGACAGCAATGTCTGAGTACGACCGTACCCGTAAGGACGGCCTCATTGCAATCAACCTTAAAGATGGCGACGAGCTTGTTAACGTCCGTCGCGTCCACCCAGGTGACAAGGTTGTTCTGTGCTCCTCCGATGGCAAGGCAATCCTGTTTGACGAGGCAGAGGCAAGAAGCATGGGCCGCGGTACCTCGGGCGTCCGTGGCATTACGCTCAAGGGCAATGCAACCATGCTTGGCATGGAAATTACCAACGGCAACGGTGACCTTTTCGTTATTACCGAGAAGGGCTACGGAAAGCGTACGGCAATTTCTGAGTATCCAGTCCACAAGCGTGGTGGCCAGGGCGTCTTTACCATCACAATGACGGAGAAGAAGGGTAACCTGGTTGCCTGCCGCGTTGTTGGTCCTCAGCACGAGATTATGATCATGTCCGAGGAGGGCGTTGTAATCCGCGTCAAGGCTGGCGACATCTCCAAGCTTGGCCGCTCTACTCAGGGTGTCAAGGTTATGAACCTCTCTGGTACTGATGTTGTTTCTGCAGTTGCTCGTATGGTTGCCAACAAGAAGAAGGCTCCTAAGCACGCAGAAAACCAAGGTATGCTTGATCTAATGGCAGCAGGCGCTCGTGATGCTGATGAGGCAGAGTCTGTTGACCTCGGAGATGAAGAGGAAGTACTGGACGATTCACTGCTGGATGATGACGAATAAGCATTTCAGCTATACGTAATTTGAAGAGCTCAGGAGGTAATTCTCCTGAGCTCTTCTCGTTTACCGAGAAAAACAACACGCTAACGGTAATGTTTTTTATATAAAAGATGAGCCAGTTGTTTAAAAGTAAACCCTAGAACAGGACTTATGAGAAATCTTCAGGAGAGACATCCTCAATAAACTGGCGGAACTCCTCAAGTTCTTGGGCCTGAACGTCCTTCTCGACATCAGTAAAATCTGGAGCAGCAGCAATTTCTAGAACGCTCTCGTCAGCAAAGATGGGAGCGTTTGTTCTTACTGCCAGCGCAATTGCGTCTGATGGACGAGCATCCACGTAAATATGTTCTCCCTCTTTAGAGATGAGCTCAATTTGCGAGAAGAACGTGGTGCCGTGGACGCCAACAATACGCACGCTTTTAATATCTGCGTCCAGAGAATCAAGAACGGAGCGAAGAAGGTCATGCGTGAGCGGTCTCTGGGTAGACTCTTGATCTATGCCAAGGCTGATAGCAGATGCCTCAATGTTGCCAATCTTGATGGGGAGACTTAAAGAAGAAATGCCACGAGGATCATGAAGACGCAGGACAATAACGGAAGAGATTGGTCCTCCTCCGACAACAACCGTCTGTATGTCCATGCGCTTTAGTGACACAAATACTCCAAATAGCACGCTATTTATCAATCTTTGGGCAGATAGTCTACGACTCTCTGTTCTGCTTTCATACCCAATTTCAAGAAACTTTAAAACAAAACAAAAAAAGTGTTGACCTACGAGAAGTATGGAGGTATTATTTTTCCCTGCGTTGGGCCTGTAGCTCAGTTGGTCAGAGCGTCCGGCTGATAACCGGGAGGTCACAAGTTCAAACCTTGTCAGGCCCACCACTTTATGTGACAATAGTCACCCCAACGTTAGCCGAGTCGCCGTTGGGGTGATTATTAAAACCTTCTGGGCCCAACCAGAAGTCAGTACGGGGAATTAGCTCAGCTGGGAGAGCGCGGGCTTTGCAAGCCTGAGGTCAGGGGTTCGATCCCCCTATTCTCCACCAAATGTTCAAGGCCAGGGATTTTGTCCCTGGCCTTTTTGCTAGTTATTTTTCAAAATAGCACTCATAAAAGACGCAAAAGACGCGGTTGCGCCATAAAACATACCGATGACCGCTATTTTTACCCACTTATCGAATAGTTACATATTTTTACAACAAACATGAGTAGGATTTACACAGGAGTATGTTCTTTTCGTTGGCACTGTGGAAAACCACAAGGAGAGAAAAGAGTTCTTATGTCAAATCTTACGCGTCGTAACTTTTTTGGTGTAAGTGCAGTTGTAGCAGGTTTGGGTATCACCGCCTGTAAAAAGTCTGATTCAGATGCTGGTGAGAAGAAAGAATCTGACACCAACTCTACAGACGCGGTTGGAGCACCAGAAGAGCTGGTAAAGGCAGCAAAAGAAGAGGGTAAGCTGATTGTTTACGGCTCTTGTGAGGAAGAGTATCTAAACGCAGTTTGCGCCAATTTTAAGAGTCTGTATGGCATTGATGTTCAGGCACAGCGCCTGTCAACTGGCGAGGTTGCTGCAAAGATTGAGGAAGAGAACGGCCATCCATCAGCAGACGTTTGGTTTGGTGGCACAACCGATCCTTACAATGTCACCTCCTCAAAGGGTCTTCTTGAGCAGTACGAACCAAAGAATGCATCTCACCTCATTTCCGATAAGTTCAAGAGCACTAATAAAGACTGGTACGGAATTTATAAGGGCATCCTTGGTATTCTGTATGATAAGGAAGAGCTACAGCGTCTTAAGCTTGATGTGCCTCAGGACTATAAGGACCTTATCGATCCTAAATATAAGGGTCTTATCTGGTCTTCTAACTACAACACCGCTGGTACTGCAAAGCTGATCATCAACACCGTTATTCAGAAGTACGGTCATGATCAGGGTATTCAGTATCTTGTTGACCTTGATAAGAACATTGCTCAGTACACCAAGAGTGGCTCTGGTCCTTCCAAGGCTATTGGAGCCGGTGAGTGCACCATCGGAATTGGTATGCTCCACGATGGTATTTATCAGATTGTTGACCAAGAGCATGAGAATGTTGGTCTTCAAATTCCAAGCTCTGGCGCATCATACGAGGTTGGTGCAACCGCAATCTTCAAGGGCGCTGCACATCCAAACGCAGCTAAGCTCTGGATTGAGTATGCATTGTCTCCAGCTTGCGTCGATCTTGCTCAGAAGAACGGCTCTTACCAGTTCCTGGTAATTGACGACGCAAAGCAGCCTGAGATTGCAACTGAGTACGGTCTTGATCCAAATAACGTTATGGACTACAACTTCGAAGACGCTAAGAAAAACACCGAGCAGTATGTCAAGGACGTTATGCAGGCACTTGGTGGCGGAGACAGCCGCTTTAAGACCGAGTAAACACCACGCGGATAAGCAACTAAACAATGCTGTTGCTCAAGATCTGAGTGGCAGATTATACTGGGTAGGCAGAGATCTGCCTACCCAGTTCCACATAGAGCTTTGCGTATAGGTTTAGTGTTTCAGAGTTAGGACCAGCATGGCAAAATCCCAGAGCGCTCGACTTGAGCGAAAAAAGCTCCTTGGCGATCCAATTTTGATAACGACCATTGTCGTTCTTATCGCCTTCTTAACCCTTTTTATTCTGTATCCACTTGCCATTCTTATGGTTGACTCTGTAGTCTCCGATAACGGGATTACCTTTGATGTCTTTACTCGTATCTTGGCCATGCCTTCCTTTAGCCATGCAATTACCAACACCCTTAGAGTTGGATTTGCAGTAGGCATTTTGTCGGCGCTTATTGGTCTTCTTTTTGCGTATGTTGAAGTGTACGTAAAGCTTCGTACAAAGTTTATGACAGGCCTTTTCCGCGTGGTTTCCATGCTTCCTGTTGTTTCTCCACCATTTGTTCTCTCGCTTTCCATGATTATGATGTTTGGCAAGAAAGGCCTGATTACTCGAGGTCTTTTAGGAATTTTTGACAACAACATCTATGGCTTCTGGGGCATTTTTATTGTCCAGACTATGTCGTTTTTCCCTGTGTGCTACATGATGCTTAAGGGTCTGCTTAAAAACATTGATCCATCCCTTGAAGAGGCAGCACGTGACATGGGTGCAAGCCGCTGGAAAGTGTTTACCAGCGTTACGCTTCCTCTTATTTTGCCTGGTTTGGGCAACGCTTTTCTCGTCTCATTTATTGAGTCGATTGCAGACTTTGCTAACCCAATGATTATTGGTGGCTCCTACGATACCTTAGCAACAACTATCTACCTGCAGATTACAGGTGCATACGACAAGCAGGGTGCGGCTGCTATGGCTGTTGTTCTTCTTTCCATTACGCTGCTTATGTTTGTTGTTCAGAAGTTTGTACTGGAAGCAAAGAGCACATCTACACTTTCGGGCAAAGCAACGCGAGCTAGGATGCTTATTACAGACAATTCTGTTCGCATCCCACTTACCATTCTTTGCGCACTAGTCGCACTCTTTGTTATTGGCATGTACCTCTGCGTTCCTTATGGTTCGTTTGTTCGTTCCTGGGGCTCTAACTACGAATTAACAACAAAGTGGTTTGAACAGGTATTTACCAAGTACCACGGTCTGCAGGCGTTTAGCGACTCGTTTATGCTCTCGCTCATTGCGGCACCAATTACCGCTTTGCTTTCGATGATCATTTCTTATCTGGTAGTAAAGCGCCGCTTCCGTGGTCGTGGTTTTATCGAGGCTGTATCCATGCTTGCCATGGCAGTTCCTGGTACGGTTTTGGGCGTTGGTTATATTCGCGGTTTCTCAAGTGGTGTTATGCACACAGGATTTTTGCAGGGCCTGTATGGCACGGGACTTATCCTGATTATTGTCTTTGTCGTGCGTTCGCTTCCTACAGGAACACGTTCGGGCATTTCGGCGCTTCGACAGATTGATAAATCAATTGAAGAATCCGCATACGACATGGGCGCCGACAGCTTTACGGTGTTTATGACCGTTACACTGCCACTGATTAAAGATTCGTTCTTGTCTGGCTTGGTAACGGCGTTTGTCCGCTCCATCACCGCAATTTCTGCAGTTATTCTCTTGGTTACGCCAGAATTCCTGCTTATTACCGTTCAGATTAATGAGTTTGCTGGTAAGGGTTCATATGGTATGGCCTGCGCTTTTGCAACAATTCTGATTGTTATTACCTATGGCTCGGTATTGCTTATGAATTGGGCCATCAAACACTTTGGCACCAGCCGAGCACTCAAGGAGGAGTAACACATGGCTACAGAGAAAAAAGGCGTTCGCCTTGAGCACATTTCCAAAATTTATCAGGATCAGAAGACTGGAAAAGACTTCTACGCAGTTCAAGACGCTAACATCACCATTGCTCCTGGCGAGTTTGTAACGCTGCTTGGCCCTTCTGGCTGCGGAAAGACCACTATTCTGCGCATGATTGCTGGTTTTGAGAGCCCTGATGAGGGAAAGATCTTCCTTGGCGATGAGCAGATTGATGAGCTTACTCCAAACAAGCGCGATACCGCTATGGTATTCCAGAGCTATGCATTGCTTCCTCACTACAACATCTTTGACAATGTTGCGTATGGCCTCAAGCTCCGCAAAATGGACAAGGCAGTAATTCGCGAGAAGGTCCTTCACATCCTTGGTCTTGTTGGACTTGAGGGCATGGAAGAGCGCATGACCAATCAGCTTTCTGGCGGTCAGCAGCAACGTGTTGCTTTGGCGCGTGCTCTGGTTATTGAGCCAAGCGTGCTCCTCTTCGACGAGCCTCTCTCAAACCTTGATGCGAAGCTGCGCGTTGATATGCGTAACGAGATCCGTCGTATTCAGCAGGAGGCTGGCATTACCGCCATCTACGTCACACATGACCAGTCAGAGGCAATGGCACTTTCAGACAACATCATCATTATGAAAAAGGGTGTTGTTGATCAGGTTGGCGATCCTCAGACGGTTTACTATCACCCAGCAGACGAGTTTGTTGCAGACTTTATTGGTGAGTCAAACTTCCTGCATGCAACCATTGCAGACAAGCTTGATTCTGAGACTGCACTTTGCCGCTTTGAGGGCCATGAGTTTGAGGCTAGCGGATGTTCTCACCTGGACAAGGGCAAGGAATGCTGCATTGTTCTTCGTCCAGAGTCTGCACGCCTTGCTGACGAGGGAACACTTGCCTGTGAGGTAGTTCTTTCTCGATTCAT
Organism: Atopobium sp.; assembly: GCA_018380095.1. Taxonomy (GTDB): domain Bacteria; phylum Actinomycetota; class Coriobacteriia; order Coriobacteriales; family Atopobiaceae; genus Lancefieldella. Next base: position 22,587 of record JAGZUI010000007.1, on the reverse strand, counting down.
GGGCCACTACCAGAACTACCACGTTATGGTTGGAGACACCCTCATTAAGATTACGGACTTCAACCCTCGTACACACAAGATTTACAACGTTGGCGACCACGCCTTTGTTGATTTCACCAAAGATGAGGTCCACGTTCTGTAAGTATTTTGGTTAAAGCAGTAACGTATGGCGAGAAGATCAGTTGGTCTTCTCGCCATTTTTTGTCAGATGGTTGATTTGAGCCAGTTTAGTTTGCAGGTGAGCAGCTTGTGATCGGGCTCAAGCGAGGGATCCTTGATTCTTTTAAGGAGCATCTTGCAAGCGGCGTAGCCCTCTTCATAGACAGGTTCAACAATGGTTGAGATGCTTTTAACGGGTAAGTCAGTCCAATCAGTGTTGTTGAATCCCAACAGGCCAACTTGCTTTGGAATTACTGTCTCGTAGGATTGCAAGGCATTATAGACACTTTTAAGAGCCCATTGATTTGGCACAAATACCAGTGTTTTCTTTGACGGAAGAATGTGATTATTGAGCCATTGCGTGATGTCAGAGATAGACAGCGTGCTTTGCTCCATGGTGAGACGCTCATGAGGTTTATTTAAGGCCTCTAAGGCATCAGTGAAGCCAGATTCTCGTTCAATTCTGGTACGACCTTTTGGCTCTCCACCAATGATTAAAAAGTTTTCGTATCCGCGTTCAACGCAGTGTGACGCTGCTGAATACACGCCGTCGTAGAGGTTACTTTTTATCCAGGAAGTATTAAGGGCAAGAAGGTCGCAGTCAAAATAGACAACGGGTTTTCCAACTTTAGCAATTCGTCTATCTACTGCTCTGAATTGATTGGTGGGCTGGATAAGCATGCCATCTGCTCCAATTGAAAGCATTTTCTCAACCCAGTCAGCTTCAAGCGTGGGGTCAAAACGAGAATTGCAAATAATTGTCTGATATCCAGCTTCAAGAGCAGCATCTTCAATACCGTTAGTCATTTGAGCTGCCCAGGCATTAGTGTTGTCCAGGATGAGAACAGCAATAATTCCAGAGCTCTTCTTAACCATTGCTTGAGCTTGGGCGCTTGGAATATATCCCGTATTTTCGATTGCTTTTTTGATACGTTGCTTAGTTGCTTCGGACATCTTTTCAAAGTGTCCGTTAAGGTAATTCGAAACGGTAGCAATAGAAACATTTGCTAATTTTGCAAGGTCAATGATAGTGGTCTTAGACATTGGCACTCATTTCACCGAAATTTTTACAAGGTACTTGCAAAATACCAACGTTAGTGAGTGTGCTGGATTCTACGTTGGTTAAACGTTTAACAAAATTCATCATAACACAAGGTAGATTAGACGTTTACCGAAATCTTCTTTTAAAAAAGATTGAAACAATGCAAAGTATGAGTTGGAAACGTACGTCGTCAAAAGACGTGCTCGTGCGCCCCGCATAGGGGCTCACAACTTACTTTGCGAGAGGACATAACCATGAACGTCGTTGCTGTATGCGCTTGCACGGTTGGAATTGCTCACACCTGGATGGCAAAAGAGGCCATTGAGAAAGAGTGTGAGCGTCGCGGCTATGAATTCAAGGTAGAGGCTCAGGGCGGTTACGGTATTGAGAACGAGCTTGAGCAGGACGAAGTTGACGCTGCCGACGTTGTTCTTCTCGCCATTGCAATTGGCATCGAAGGCGACGAGCGTTTTGACGAGAAACGCGATGAGGGTCGCGTTCTAACGTTGGATCCTTCGCTGGCTATCGCAGACCCAGCAAAGGTTATTGATCAGGTAGTTGCGCTGGCTGAGTAGCAAGCGCGTAAGTGATAACGCAAGGAAGAAGAGAGGAGAAACCCATGGCAGAGGAAAAGAGTCCCTCAGTTTTGGGCAAGGTCGGAAAAGACCTTCTAAAGGCGTTTAACACTGGTGTTTCGTACTTTATTCCTATTGTCGTAGTTGGCGGAGTCTTCTTGGCTTTCTCGCTGGCTACAGGAACTGCAGGAAAAGACGGTATTGAAGTCACCAATCCTTTGATGCAGAGCCTTAACCTTATTGGTATGGCCGGCATCAAGATGATGATTCCTGTCCTTGCTGCTTACATTGCCTATTCTTTGGGCGGAAAGCCTGCTCTGGCACCTGGCTTTGTCCTTGGTTACCTGGCAAGCAATCCTGTTCCTGTAGGTGAGGTTCAGGTTTCTACTGGCTTCTTGGGTGCAATGGTTCTTGGCGTTGCTGCTGGCTACCTTGTCCAGTGGATGAAGTCCTGGAAGGTCAATAACACCATTCGTACCATTATGCCAATTCTGATCATCCCAAGTTTGTCTTCGCTTGCTCTTGGCATGCTTTACATCTATGTTTTGGCAGCTCCACTTGGCGCCTTCATGGACTGGCTGACAAGCCTGCTTTCAAGCCTTCAGGGTGGCTCTGCAGTTGTACTTGGCATTGTAATTGGTCTTATGACCGCATTTGATATGGGTGGCCCAGTTAACAAGACTGCTTCTACCTTCACCATGGCTCTTATGACCGCAGGTGTGTATGGTCCTAACGGTGCATTCCGTGTTGCAGTTGCTATTCCTCCACTGGTCTGCGGTGTTGCATCTCTTATTGCTCGCAGCAAGTTTGACGACACTGATAGGCAGATGGGTATCTCCGCAGTCTTCATGGGACTCATCGGTATTACCGAGGGCGCAATTCCATTTGCTGTTAAGGATCTTGCACACACCCTGCCTGCAATCATGATTGGTTCTGCAGTTGGTGCTGGCCTTGCTGCTTGGCATGGTATTGAGTGCTTTGTTCCTCACGGCGGCATGATTGTTGCTGCAGCTACAAACAACATTGCCCTCTACACCCTTGATATGGCAATTGGTGTTGCAGTAGGTGTTGCAATTCTTGTCCTTACTAAGCCAAAGCTTGAGGACAACAAGTAACACACGGCGAGAAACGCATGTATCTTTTGGTCTTAGGCCATAAAAATTGAAGTTAAAAGGAGAGGGGCGTAGGGATTCAACCCCCACGCCCTTCTTATTACCAAGAAACACTCTTGGGAAGGGGTAATTATGGAAAAGCTACCAATCAAAAAAGCTGTTGAAGGGTTGCTTAAGCTCCAGGACACAGGAAAGTCTGCCACGCTTTTAGGAATTGGACCAATGTCGCCCAACCTGTTGCAGGCAGCTTTTGAACTTGGTAGGGACTGCGATTTTCCTCTGATGTTTATTGCATCTCGAAACCAGGTTGATCTTGATGAACTTGGCGGAGGATACGTAAATTCGTGGGATCAGAAGCGTTTCTCGGAAGATATTGCTGAAGCAGCTCAGAAGGTTGGCTTTGACGGACTGTATTACCTCTGCCGCGACCATGGTGGTCCTTGGCAGCGCGACGAGGAGCGCAACGCTCACCTTCCAGAAGATGAGGCTATGGAGCTTGCCAAGAAGTCCTACCTTGCCGACATGCTTAACGGTTTTGACCTGCTGATGATTGACCCAACTAAGGATCCTTTTGAGATTGGCAAGGTTATTCCGCTTGACGTGGTTCTTCGCCGTACAGTTGATTTGATTGAGTGGTGCGAGAAGGAACGTGTTTCTCGCGGTCTTCCTGAGATTGGCTATGAGGTTGGTACCGAGGAAACAAATGGTGGCTTGACCTCTACCGACAAGTATCACACCTTCATTGAGCAGCTTAAGAGCGAGCTGACTGCTAAGGGTCTGCCTATGCCAACCTTTATTGTTGGACAGACCGGAACGCTTACACGTCTTACGGAGCAGGTTGGACACTACGATTTTGAGGCTGCCATTAGCCTTGCTGAGATGGCCAAGAGCTACGGTGTTGGTCTTAAGGAGCACAACGCGGACTACCTTGATGATGTAACGCTGCTTGAGCACACTCCTGCAAATGTCACCGCTTCAAACGTAGCTCCACAGTACGGAACAGAGGAGACTCGCGCATATCTGAAGCTTTGCGATGTAGAGGATCTTCTGGTTAAAGAAGGTCTCCTGAAGGCAGACGAGGTCTCTGGCTTGAGAAACACCCTGTTGGTCAAGGCAATTGAGACTGAACGTTGGCGCAAGTGGATGGTGGGTGACCAGGTCAATCTGACTGTTGAGCAGATTCTTGCTGATCATAAACTGTCGCTGGATATTCTTGATATTTCTGGTCATTATGCATTCAATGATGACGAGGTCAAGGCTGCAACTGAGCACCTGTACAACAATCTTGCTCAGTTCAACATTGATGGTCAGCGCTTTGTGGTTGATCACATCAAACGTCCTCTGCGTCAGTATGTTGAGTGCTATAGGCTTGAGGGAGTTACTACGCGCATCCGTGAGGCACTGGCAGAGTAAGCGCTCGTGCTTTCAGAGACGGTGTTTTGCCGTTGTAACACCTTTGCTGTCAGATTTTTGACAGATATCTGACAAACCTAAGAGGTCGAAGGCTTTTTGCTTTCGACCTCTTTTCTTGTGCGATGTATCATAGAGAACAATAGTTACAAAAAACGACGCTAAGGAGCGGCATGGCCGAAAACGACGAGCGCAAAGATGGAGTTTCTCCCCAGCTTGATATGCTCTCAACTGAGCTGCTTGGGGATGCGTTTGACCTACTTGCAGATGGTCAATCACTCAACGTTTTGCTTGTGGTTGAAGATGCGTCAGGTACCGTTGCAAGTTATGAGTTTTCTGACGACGGTCCAGAAGAGCTGCTTGAGGGTGCTCATAAGCGCGTGCTTGACCTGGTCAAACAGAAGGGCGACAAAGAAGCAGGACTTGAAGAGCCTGTCCGCTATGCGCTTGTATATGAGGGAGCTATCCAGCTAATTAAAGAGGGCGGTTACGAAGATGCCGTGCTTCTTGAGTTTGGCGAGAAGGGCTATAAGAGTTTCTCGGCATATTCTTTAGTTCACGGAAAAGGCCAAGGCGACCAGTTTGTGTGGTCTGATCCAGCGCCGGCAGGAGAGCTTGAGCCGCTTCTGTAATGAAAAAGCTGCGTTCATTGAAATTTCTGGGCGCTCTAGGCACGTAATTGCACTAAAGTTCTAAAGCTGATAAAAATTGGACCTGAACTATTCAAGTCTAAGCACATACCTTCGAGAGATAGAGACTTATGCGTCAAGACAACATCAGAAATATTGCTATCATCGCCCACGTTGACCACGGTAAAACCACCATGGTTGACCAGATGCTCAAGGCAACCGATGCATTCCGCGAGAACCAGCAGGTTCAAGAAAGAATTCTGGACTCCAATGATCAGGAGCGTGAGCGCGGAATTACCATTCTGGCAAAGAACATCTCTATTGAGTACAAGGGCGTCAAGATTAACGTTATTGATACCCCTGGCCACGCTGACTTCGGTGGCGAGGTAGAACGCGTTTTGAAGATGGCTGACGGTGCGCTTCTGCTGGTTGACGCAGCTGAGGGCCCTATGCCACAGACTCGCTTTGTTCTGCGCCACGCCATTGACGCAGGTCTTTCTATCATGATGGTTGTCAACAAGATTGACCGCGACGGTGCTCGCCCAGAGGCTGTTGTCAACGATTCTCTTGATCTTATGATGGACCTTGGTGCAACCGATGAGCAGCTTGAGTTCACCATGGAGCACGTTGTCTTTGCTTCTGGTGTTAACGGCTACGCTCGCCTTGATCCAAATGACGACAATGACAACATGTTCCCTCTTCTCGACATGATTATCGACGGCCTTCCAGCTCCAGATGTTGATATTGACGGACCTCTTGCTATGCAGTGCGTTACCATCGATCACTCCGACTACCTGGGTCGCATTGGAATCGGTCGCGTATATTCCGGAACTGTTCATACTGGTGACAAGATTCTTGTTGTCAAAAACGATGGCTCCCGCGCTATGAGCCAGGTCAAGCAGCTGTTCACCTTTGACTACCTGGGTCGCAAGGAGTGCGATGAGGTTGACGCAGGTGATATTGCGGCAATTGTTGGCGTTGATAAAACTGATATTGGCGATGTGTACACCGATCCAGAAAATCCTGTTGAGCTTGACCCAATTGAGATTGACCCACCAACCCTTTCTATTATTTTTGAGCCTTCTACCTCGCCACTTGTTGGTCGCGAGGGAGACATTGTTGGTGGCCGTCAGCTCAAAGAGCGCCTGATGACAGAGCGCGAGAATAACGTCACCATGCGCATTGAGGAGCTTCCTGATAAGACCGGTATTGAGGTTTCTGGCCGTGGTATTTTGCACCTCTCCGTTCTTATGGAGAGCATGCGTCGTGAGGGCTTTGAATTCCAGGTTGGTCGTCCTCGCGTTCTGTTCAAGAAGGACGCCCAGGGTCACACACTTGAGCCTATTGAACAGGCCGTTGTTGAGTGCAACCCAGAGTATGCCGGCAAGGTCATTGAGGTCTTTGGCAACGTTGGCGGCACCATGTCCATCATGGACACTGGCGAGACTCAGACGCACCTTGAGTTCAAGATTCCAACCCGCGGCATTATGGGTCTTAAGACGCGCGTCATGAACGTTACCCACGGAGACGCAGTCTTCTATCACACCTTCCTTGAGTATGGTCCTTTTGCAGGTGATATTGGCAGCCGTCAGAACGGCGCCATGATTTCTATGTCTACCGAGAAGGCTGTAGCATACGCGCTTGGCACGCTCCAGGAGCGCGGCCAGCTCTTTGTTGCTCCAGGTGTTGAGTGCTACGAGGGCATGTTGGTTGGCGAGCGTTCAAGGCCAGGCGACATGGTTGTTAACATTGCACGCACTAAGTCTTTGGGCAACCAGAGGTCTTCAACTGCAGATATTTCAGTTCAGCTGACTCCTCCACGCTTGTTTACGCTGGAAGAGGCTCTGGAGTACATCATGGACGACGAGCTTGTTGAGATCACGCCACAAAACATCCGCATGCGTAAGCGTATTCTTTCCGAGACTGAGCGCCGTAAGTGGGCAGTCCGCAACGGTATGGTTAAGAAGTAACAGCGTCGTTTACAGATAACCAATCTGGCGAGAAGAACTTGCGACTGCAAGGGTTTCTCGCCAGTTTTGTTTTAGGTAGATTTTAAATAAAGTGCTGGTCAACGGTATGTGAGGGCGATGCAAAACCGTCCAGAACCGCCCAAAAACCGCCCAAAACCGCCCAAAACCGCCTGATTGTGGCTGGATGCTACTTTGATGGGGTGTTCTGCTCAGGCTGCTTACCTGGCTTCTGAGCTTTGTGACGAAGCTTGTTAACACTGCGCATTACGTGCGGCGTAAGGTCAACGTCGGCCGGAGAAAGCACGTTGTATTTGAGCGACCAACGCCTCAGGCCAACGGTAACAGCAACGCAGACAACGGCTGCCCAGATTTTGGTGACGCCTACATAAGAGACAAGCGCCCAGTAGGAGGTAGCGCCAGCAACCGCGCAAAACGCGTAGAGATTGCTTCGCTGGAAAATACGAGGGATGTTGCCAAGAAATACATCGCGAAGCATACCGCCACCAACGCCCGTAATGCTTCCCATCAAAACAACCGAGAAGGGAAGCAAGTGATATACCAGGGCTTTATCGGTACCAACGACAGCAAAGAGGCCAACGGAGATAATGTCGGTCCACTCAAGCATGCGAGGGAATCTGTCAAGCGGTTCGGGGAACATAAACAGCAAGACAGCGGTAAAAACGGCTGCCGGAATGGCGTAGGGCGAGTTGAGCATGTAGACGCCGCCTTCTTGCATCATGACGTCCCTGATAAGTCCGCCGCCCAGACCGCCCAAAAGGCCAAGACCCACAAAGCCCACAAGGTCCAAGTGACGATCTCTTGCAACCAAGATTCCCGAGATTGCACCAATAATTACCGTTAGAAGGTCTAGCCAGTAGGGGATGCTCACAGAAATTGCATCTGTGCCATACGGCGAGAAAATCGGTGGCATCCATACCTCCTACTGGTGTTTTACTTTTTATGAGTATGACAATACTACACAAGTATTAAAAATACACAGAACTTCTCGCCCTATATTGGTAAGAAATCCGCTATACTGTCCCGTGCGGTTTTATATGGAGAGTTGTCCGAGTGGCCGAAGGAGCACGATTGGAAATCGTGTAGGCGTCTAAAGCGTCTCCAGGGTTCAAATCCCTGACTCTCCGCCAGAATTTTCACGGCGCCTACGGGCGCCGTTTCACCCTTCGGAGGGGTGGCAGAGTGGTTGAATGCGGCGGTCTCGAAAACCGTTTACCCCTTCTAGGGGTACGAGGGTTCGAATCCCTCCTCCTCCGCCATTTGACATTTTCATTTGATTAATTGTTACCAATAAAGATATATTTATTTTTCGATTTTATATAGAATGTTTAGGCTTAGTAATTCGATGTCATCTTTTTTGACACGAGGGGAGAGTTAAATGGCTGTTTCAGCAGATGAGTTGAATGGCTACAGGCGCGATCGCTACTTTGCACGTTCCTGGGCACTTCTGACTCTGGAAAAGGGTTGGTGGAAGCCTGTCCTTATTATGGCTCTGTTTGGTCTTATTCCAGTTGTCGGAATTCTTGCACTTGTTGGCTATGCACTTGAGACTGCACGCGTAACTGCATGGGGCATCAATGCTGGTCCAAAGCAGAAAGACCTTAAGTTTGGTACCTATATTGTTACCGGCTTCAAGGCAGTTGTTATTGCACTTGCGTTTGGTCTGGCATACAGCATTGCTACTGGAATTCTTTCTTTCATTCCAGTTATCAATCTGATTCTTATTCCAGTCTTCATTGTTGCAGCATTTGTTTATCCACTGTGCATCAATGTTGTTCAGGTACGCGCATCAGTTTATGGTCGTATCTCTGCAGGTTTTGCTTTTAAGAACATCTTTGAGATGATCAAGCACGACATGGGCGGTCTGTTCCGTATCTTTGGTATGGGCATTGTACTTGGCATTGTTACCTCTATCATTATGGGAATCATTGGTGGTAGCGCTGCAATTAGTATGTTCGTTAACATTGGTGCTCAGGCTATGGCCATTGCAAGAACTCAGAATATTTCCAGCCAGAACCAGCTTGGTCTTGTCGTGCTTGCTCTTCTTGCACGCGGCTTCATTCAGATGGGACCAATCTTCCTGGTTATTGGCTATATTGGTCACGTTGTTGGTCTTATCGTTATGCTTCTTATGCAGAACGCAATCGCTCTTTGGATGCGTCAGTTCAACGTTCCTGCATGGGGACAGAGCAATGATCCACTGCCACCATTCATTAACGATCCACGTGATGGCGCAGCTGCTACGTATGCTGCTCCAGCACCAGTGGCTCCAACCGCTCCAGCAGCAGCCGCTCCTGCAGTAGCACCAGTTGCTGTTCCTGTTGCAGCACCAGTAGCAACCCCAGCTCCAGCAGCCCCTGCAGCACCTGCAGCTCCTGCTGCTCCAGTTGCTGCTCCAGCTCCAGTTGCACCTGCAGCGCCTGTTGCAGCTCCAGCTGAGCCTGTTGCGGCTCCAGTAGCACCTGCTGCACCAGTGGCTCCTGTCGCTCCAGCTGCACCTGCTGCACCAGTGGCTCCTGATGCACCTGCTGCCCCTGCTGCACCAGTGGCTCCTGCTGCACCAGCAGCACCAGCAGCACCTGTTGTTCCTGCGGCTCCTGCGGCACCAGTTGCACCTGTTGCGCCAGCAGCACCTGTAGCGCCAGAGGTTCCTGTCGCTCCCGCAGCTCCAGAGCCTGCACCTGCTTCGACTGTTGTTGTTGAGCCAATTATCCCAACAACTCCAGAGGCTCCTGAGGCACCAGCTGCTCCAGCAGACGCACCAACTCAGAATCCTGAGGGACCTGCAGCTCAGTAAAGTAGAGCACATATAAAAGAGACGGCCATCATGCAGATTGTGTGATGGTCGTTTTTCTTTTTCAATCCCATGTTTTTAAAATTGCGCGAGTGACCACGCCTTAGAAAGATTCGCGTCAGATATTTGCAAGATTAGAGGTAAATAAGAAACAAATTGCCGATTTAAGCTTTATATGTGGACTGCATGTGAGAAAGTTTGTGGGTCAGTTTCGTATTTGAGCATTTATGTGGTATGATGCTTGGTCGAACTTTCCTGCTTCGGGTGCACCTTCACTTCCCGAAGCCATTAGCCCAGAGGAGGTGACAATATGAAGGCCTATGAACTGCTGTTTTTTGTTGACCCAGCTTCCACCGAGGAAGTCCGCGCTGGTGTAATGAAGCGTATTGACGTTGCTATCACCACTGACGGCGGAGTAGTCGACAGCGTCGAGGACTGGGGTAAGCGTAAGCTTGCTTTTGAGATCGACGATCTTACCGAGGGTGACTATACCCTCATCAATTTCCATGCAGATCCAACGCAGATTGCAGAGCTCGATCGAGTCCTGCGAATCAATGATGCTGTTAAGCGTCACATGATCGTGCGTCGAGTCGATAAGGACTAAGTCCTTGTAATGGAAAAGTGGAATTATTCCACGATGAGAGGTAGTGAGATTTATGAGTATTAATAGGGTTAACATTTCGGGCAACCTGACCCGTGACCCGGAGCTTCGCTCCACAGCAGGCGGTACCCAGATTCTATCCTTCGGCGTTGCGGTTAACGATCGTCGCAGGAACCAGCAGACCGGTGAGTGGGAAGATGTTCCCAATTTCGTTGACTGCGTAGTATTTGGACAGCGTGCTGAAGCACTTTCCCGCTTCCTCTCCAAGGGTTCGAAGGTTGCTATTGAAGGCAAACTTCGTTTCAGCTCCTGGGAGACGAAGGAAGGACAGCGTCGCAGCAAGCTTGAAGTTGTTGTTGATGAGGTCGAGTTCCTTTCTAGGAATCAGCAGGGTGGAGCCCCTATGTCACAGGGTGCACCATCTTATGCAGCTCCAACTCCACAGGCACCCGCTCCCGTTCCGGCTCCGCCAGACGAGGAGTTCTACGATGCTGATATTCCGTTTTAAACGTCAGACAGCAACACAGACGTTACTGTCATCTGAAAGGTAAAAGACATGGCTCAGCAGAAACAAGATTTCCAGCGCCAGCCGCGTCGCAAGTATTGCCAGTTCTGCAAGGAGGAGACTGAGTTCATCGATTACAAAGATACTCAGCTTCTTCGTAAGTACATGACCGACCGTGGCAAGATTAAGCCTCGTCGCGTCACTGGCACCTGCACGCAGCACCAGCACGACATTGCACTTGCTATCAAGCGCGCACGCGAGATGGCACTTCTGCCCTACACCGTCCCTGTGGTTTCCAGCCGCGGTGGCCGTAGTCGCGGATAACCTATCTGTTCTTCAGGTAGAGTTGGTTAGCAATGGATAGACCGGATTCAAATATTCCTCAGGCACCTGAAGGGTATTCTCGCCCAGAGAGTAGCCCACAGAATTTTGCCGGTCCAAGCAACCAAAACGGAGGCAAGCCGCGTCCGTTTGAAGCTCCAACCTACAAGCAAGGCTTTGTTCTTTGCGTTGTTGGCGGAGTAATTACCGGGCTCCTTTCTTTTATTGGAGCAGCTTTGGTTGCGTATGGCATGGTAATTGCTGTCTATTGCAAAAAAGGGCACGGATGGTTTGGTCCTGCTATTACTTCAGTACTTGTTACGGGTGTAGCAGCTTATTTGCTCTCGGGACCAACGGAGGCGGCTACTTCAGTTACCGCTTGTGCACTTGCTCTTGGAGTTGGCTACGCTTTTGCAACAGAGAAACTCACCGTTGGTGTTGGATCTCTTCTTGTAGGAGCAACGGCTTTGGCACTTCTGGGATATGACGCGTTCTTTGCCGCAATGGCAGGAACAACTCTTCCCGAGCTTGCTCAGAACGTATTTAATCAATACGCCTCGCAGGTCTCAGGTGCTTCTCCAGAGATCCAAGAAGGTCTTTCAACGGCAAAGGCACTCTTTATGCTCTTTTGGCCAACCAGCTATACCGGCATGGCGCTTTTATATTTTGTAATTGCGCGTTTTGGAGCTCGAACAGTGTATAAAGCACTGACAAGAGACCCACAGAAATTGCCACAGTTCCAGCTGATGGACGTTCCATTTTGGATGTGTGCTCTTACCGTGGCCAACTTGTTTGTGTATGCACTTTCAAGCACCATTTTGTCTGCACAAGACATACTTCAGCTTATTACGTTGAATGTGTTTATGGCTCTTAGGGTTGTGTTTGCTCTTCAGGGCCTTGCAGTGCTCACATGGTTTGTGCGCGAGAAGCACTTCTCGCCAGCACTTTCTCTGTCACTGTTTGTATTGGCAGGCATGTTAGAAGTTCAGTTAGGCGTTATGGCTCTCGTAGGACTTATTGATGCCTGGGTTAACTTCCGAAAGCTTAATCGCTCAGGAAACCAGGATTCAGAGCCTACGATAAACAACAACTAGTCGATACCATCGACTCATCAAAGGAGTTTCCCATGAAAGTTATTCTCTTGGGCGAGCTTCGCGGTAAGGGCGGCGAAGGCGACATCGTAGAGGTCGCACAGGGTTATGCGGAGAACTTCCTGTTCCCCAACAAGATTGCCCAGCCTGCTACACCGGGTAACATCAAGCAGCTTGAGGAGCGTCGTCACAATATCGCTAAGCGCGAAGAGCAGCGTATTGCTGACGCAAATGCTACCAAGGCAGCTCTTGATGGCAAGCTCGTAACTGTTGACGCTCGCATCGGCGAGGAGGGCCAGCTCTTTGGCTCCGTCACCACCGCTCAGATTGCTGATGCAATCGAGGCACAGCTCAACGTCACCGTTGATCGTAAGCGCATTGCTCGTAGCGCTGCTATCAAGACCGCTGGTCGCCACAATGTCACCATTGAGCTTTATCGTGACATTACCGCTACCGTCGTTGTTCTTGTTGGCGAGGACGACGCTGCTCCTGCAGAGGAGGAGACCGAGGAGGTTGTCGCTGAGGCAACCGTCGAGGTTGAGGTTGAGTCCGCAGAGTAGTTTTATGCATGCATAAAACACAGTTCTCCTGCATTTTTTGGTGGTTTATACAATTTCTGCAGTTTTCTACAGATTTGTAAGCTTTTATAAAAAGCGCAGCCATCTGAAAAGAATGGAATGTTTGTTCGAACCACCCCTTTGTGAAACATAACAAAGGGGTGGTCTTTTTATGTGTAGACGAAACGGTATAATTTCTTACACTCTACCTGCGGTTATTCAAAATGTTATGTAAAACATATTCACTTAACCTGCGGAATTGTAATTTGATTTGTATAACCGCAGATAAGCAATTGTGTAGAAAATACTACGTGTCGAAAAAAGTCTAAAAATTGTTGAAAACGTTGAAAACTCAAGGAAATCCCGCTCAGGGTATACGAGTTTTGGAAAATCGTGTTGAAGACTTATATTTTCGAGTTTTGCAAGCCAAAATGACTCTTTATTTTTTTGAAAAGTACACTACTATTCAGATTCATTCCCAAAAAAACATGATTGGAAAAGACGATGGCACAAGACTCGTTTGAGATGAATCCTACGCAATTAACGGCCCTAGAGAACGCCTCTATGCCACAAGATTCTGATGCCGAGTTTTCCATTCTTTCCGCAATGATTCTCTCGGAAGAGATTAGAGGAGAATGCCTCATTAGGCTTTCTTCAGAGGATTTTTATATTCCTTCTAATCAAATCATCTTCGAAGCCATTAAGTCGCTGTTTGATAACAATAAACCAGTAGACGTCATTTCCCTTGCTGACCACCTTAAGAGTAACGGTAAGTTTGAACGTGCTGGAGGAGCTGTCCGTTTAGCAGAGCTTGGCAACAACCCACTAGCTATGGTTGGTTGGGAAAACCATGCCAACATGCTGCATCGTGATACTACGCTCAGAAAGATGATCAGCGCTTCTGCAAAGATTTCTGCGCTTGCTTACAATGCTCCAGAAGACACAAAGCAAGTTGTTGACCAGGCAGAAAAGCTTATTTTTGATGTAACTAACAGGGACGTTCAGCAGTCTGAGCAGGGCATTGAAGACATCATGACTGATCTCTTTGATGAGCTTCAGCAAAACGCTGGAAAAGATGCGGCAGAGCTGGGTGTCCAAACTGGATTTGCAACCCTTGATAATCTCTTCCAGGGTCTTCGTCCTGGTCAGATGGTTGTTATTGGTGCTCGTCCTGGTGTCGGTAAGACTTCTTTTGCGCTTAGCATGGCTTATAACGCCGCAGTATCTGGTGCAACTGTTGCGCTCTTCTCGCTTGAGATGAGCAAGATTGAGATTGCTCAGAGGCTTCTGGCTTCTGAGTCAAAGGTTGATTTGCAGACCATCCGCTCTTCCAACATCAGAAATGAGCAGTGGCCTACCCTTCTGGAGGCAGCAGAGCGCATTTCTCGCCTTAAAATCATCGTTGACGATACTCCAGGCACAACAGTCACAGAAATCCGCGCAAAAGCCCGCAGAATGCTTAATAAGGCCGAGAAGGGCGTCATTATCATTGACTACCTTCAGCTGCTTTCTCCACCAGCCGAGAAGGGCCGTGCAGACAGTCGTGCAACTGAGGTTTCCGAGATGTCTCGTGGCATTAAGATCATGGCCAAAGACCTTAAAGCGCCTGTTATTGCACTTTCTCAGCTCAACCGTACGCTTGAGAACAGAAACGGTAAGCGCCCACAGCTCTCTGACCTGCGTGAGTCCGGCGCTATCGAGCAGGATGCAGATATTGTTTTGCTGCTTGACCGTTCACTGAGCGATGAAGAAGCCGCGCGTGAAGATCGTCCTGATAAAGATGTTACTAACATCATTGTTGCAAAGAACCGTGCTGGTGCTTTGCGGGATGTTCCTGTCATGTTTATGCCAACTTCTACTAAGTTTGTTGAGCTTTACCAGGGAAATAACTACTCAGAAAGCGAAGCCGCTCAGTACGCCGCAATGGCAAACCCCGCACACTAATCGTTTCTTATGTGTGACAAAACCTTCGCGCTTCTGTGCTTTTGCCAGCGGTATTAGATATACTTATGAAGCAACCCCTAAAGAGGTTGCAACCGTCATGTAATGGTCGTGTTTGTAGATAGCTGCGATAGGGGAGAACTTATGCCAGCTTCCGTACTTGTTGGTGCTCAGTGGGGAGACGAGGGTAAGGGTAAAGTTACCGACCTCATTTCCGGAGATTTTGACGTTGTTTGCCGTTACGCAGGTGGTGCAAATGCAGGCCACACGGTAATTGCTGGAGACACAAAGCTTGCGCTTCACCAGGTTCCATCTGGCGTTATGTACGAGAATACCTATCCAGTTATTGGCAATGGCTGCATTGTTGACCCAGAGGTTCTTCTCGGCGAGATTGACATGCTGGAGAGCAAGGGTATTTCCTGCGATCTTCTTAAGATTTCCGGCAACGCTCACATTGTTATGCCTTATCACAAAGATCTTGATGGCGTACACGAGAAAAAGCTTGGCAAGAATCTTATTGGTACCACCAAGCGCGGTGTCGGCCCAACTTATATGGACAAGATGAACCGTACCGGTCTTCGTATTCAGGACATGCTTGACGAGAAAATCTTCCGCAAGAAGCTTGAGGCTGCACTTGAGTACACCAATCCAATCTTGAGCCTTGTGTATGGTCTTCCAACCTATACCGTTGACCAAATTTGTGAGACCTACCTGCCTTATGCAGATCGCATTCGTCCTTACATTGTTGAGTCTTCTCTCTTCCTCAACGAAGAGCTTGAGGCCGGCAAGAACATTCTCTTCGAGGGCGCTCAGGCAACCATGCTTGATATTGACCACGGCACCTATCCATTTGTCACCTCTTCTAACTGCACCGCTGGTGGCGCAGTTACCGGTTCTGGCGTTGGTCCAACCAACATTGACCGTGTCCTGGGTATTGCAAAGGCATACCTCACACGCGTTGGCTCTGGTCCATTCCCAACAGAGCTCTTTGATGAGACGGGCGATCTTCTCGGCGAAGTTGGTCATGAGTACGGCGTTACTACTGGCCGTAAGCGTCGCTGCGGCTGGTACGATGCAGTAGTTGTTAACTACGCAGCTCGTATCAATGGTCTCACTGACCTGGCAATTACCAAGCTTGATGTTCTTGGCTGCCTGGATGAGATTAAGGTATGCGTTGCTTATGAATGCGATGGCAAGATTTACAAGACCGTCCCAGAGCACCAGAGCGTCTTCTATCACGCAAAGCCTGTGTATGAGACCCTTCCTGGTTGGAAGTGCGACATTTCTAACGTTCGTAACTTCTACCAGCTGCCTCGTGAGGCTAAGGACTACATTGACTTCCTGGAGCAACTTGCTGGTGTACGCGTTTCTATCATCACTGTTGGTCCAGATCGCGAGCAGACAATCGACCGCTACTGGAGGTAACCCGTGGCGTCTTCGGACTGCTCAACTTTTGCAATAGTTTGCGATAACCCCTGTGGGCTTGAAGCTTCCCAGCTTGAAGCCCTGGGGGTTTCTGTAATACCTGGAGCTCTAAGTTCAGATGCTGACCAGGTAGGCGAGTTTTACCGAGGCATTTTTGAGTCAGGAGTTCAAAAGATCCTCTCGCTCCATGTGTATTCAGATTTTTCTGACTCGCTTCTTACGGCAAAAAAGGCTTGTCAGAACAATCCTGATATTTCAAGCTCAATTTGCCTGGTAGATAGCGGAAATATGCCTACCGCCATGGGAATCATGCTTGAGCGCTTAAGCGTGGCAAGAGCATCCGGGGCTTCTTTTGAGGCAACCTGTGCATATGCACACGAACTTGCCGAGGTAGTTGCCACAATGTATATCGCAATGAATAAGGTTGCTCTGCATAAAAGCAAGGACAAACGCCCCAGGCTTTCGTTGCGACTTCGACTTGAGCGTTTGCATAGGCGCATCTCAAACGATATGTATCTGTATCGTTTGGTTGGCGGAAAATGTACAGAAGTGGCTCGCTCATCAGATTTTACCGACCTAGCAGCAAGAATTTCTCGCCTTATGAGCGCGTGTTTTGTAAAGCGTGGCGAGCTCAAATATGTAGTAATTTCAAGTGGCGAGAAACGCATACAAAAGCATCTCAAAAAGCCACTTAAAACTAATGAATATGATGCAGAATGTATTGCAGAAAGACTTGTTTCTCCCGAGTTTAAGAAGAGCCCGGGAGAAGGCTCTGTTGGCGTTGCTTGTATCCCAAAGGCGTTGTATCAGAAGGCTGGAGTACTTATGAATGACACCGTTGATATTTTGTTGCTTGGCGCAGGTGGTCGCGAGCACGCGCTCCTGACAAAGCTGCAGGAGTCTCCACGCGCAGGAAAAATTTACGTTGCTCCAGGTAATGGTGGCATGGCTGCCCAGGCAGAGGTTGCTCCCATTGATCAAAACAATCCTGATGAGGTTGTCGCGTTTGCCAAGGAAAAGGGCATTGGCCTGGTAGTTATTGGCCCTGAGGCACCTCTTGTTGTGGGTGTTGCAGACGCTGTTCGTCAGGCAGGTATTGCATGCTTTGGTCCTAACCAGAATGCAGCTCAGATGGAGGGTTCAAAGGCGTTTGCCAAGGGCGTTATGGAGCGAGCAAACGTTCCAACTGCTGCATGGAAGTCTTTTACCGATCAAGCGTCTTGTGAGGCGTATGTTAACCAGATTGGCGCTCCTGTAGTTGTTAAAGCAGACGGTCTTGCCGCAGGTAAGGGCGTAATCGTTGCAACTGAGCTTGAGCAGGCTCTTGAAGGTGTTCGCGAGTGCTTCTCCGGCCATTTTGGTGATGCGGGAGCAACCGTTGTTGTCGAGGAGTTCCTCGAGGGACCAGAGTGCTCGCTGCTTGCGTTAACGGATGGAACGTACGTTGTTCCGCTGGCAACAGCCCAGGATCACAAGCGCGCTTACGACGACGATAAGGGACCTAACACCGGTGGAATGGGCGTCTATTCTCCTGTTCCTTTTGTGACTGATGAAGAACTTTCCCAGATGATTGCCATTGAGCAGCGCGTTGTTGACCAGCTCAAAAAAGAGGGTATCAACTATTCTGGCTGCCTTTATGGTGGATTTATGCTGACCAAAGACGGCCCTAAGGTTCTTGAATTTAACGCTCGCTTTGGCGATCCAGAGACTCAGGTTGTACTGCCTCGCCTCCAGGGCGATTTGGTTTCAATTTTGATGGCTTGCGACAACGGTACCCTCCGTCATCAGCAGGTTTCCTGGTCCGATACAGTGGCTGTTTCTGTTGTTCTGGCAAGCGCCGGATATCCTGGTTCTTACGAGAAGAGCAAGGAGATTACCGGCATCGAGGCTGCTCAGCAGCTTGAGGGGGTTTCTGTTTATCACGCCGGAACTGCTCAGACCGAGGACGGAAAGATTGTCACAGCAGGCGGCCGCGTGCTCAACGTCACTGCGCTTGCACCAACCTTTGAGGAAGCTCGCGCTCGTGCATATGAGGCTTGCGACCTTATCAACTTTGAAGGCAAGCAGCTCAGGCACGATATTGGACTTAAGGCTCTTCAAGGTCGTCCAGAAAAATAGTTAGGTTAGCGCTTATGGCAAATCAAAATGACGAGAAAACCAACGTACAGGATGGTGCTTGGACCAGCGATCAAAGCAGTTCTCAGTTTAGTGATGTGTTTGATGATATGCAGTCTGCTGAGCCAGAGATTCTTGATGCTGACATGCAGGTAACTCCAGAGGTATTTGATTCTGCTCGCAATGATTTGCACTCAGCAGTTGCTTCGCTTACCTACGACGGTGAGCGTGTTGCTGTGGGCGATGCTGCCTACCATCATTCTGGGGAGCCACAAAAGCGCAGCTTTGTTGCAGGTACAGAGGATGCGCGTGATGCTTCTCTAGAAGAGAAGCCACTCTCTGAGGACACCGTTTGGGTTGGTCGCATTTTTGACGTGAATCGTCTGCGTGTCTCTCTTCCTGATGGACGCACTGCTCTTCGTGATGTTGTGCGTCATCCTGGTGCTGTGGCTATTGTTGCATTGACTGATGAGGGTAGAATTTGTCTGGTTCGTCAGTACCGAACTGCGCTTGGTCGCGTAACAGTTGAGCTGCCTGCAGGAAAGCTTGATCCAGGCGAGGATCCTCTTGATTGCGCTCACCGTGAGTTGCTGGAAGAGACCGGAATGAAGGCAGGAAAGATGGCTTTTCTCACCACTACTGCCACTTCCGATGGATTTACTGACGAGCTTATTCACCTCTATATGGCAACTGAGTTGACCTTTGAGGGATCAGACCCAGATGCCGACGAATTTATTAACGTGGATCTTGTTCCACTATCTGAGCTGGTAGACGCTGTTCTCGATGGCAAAATCGAGGACGCAAAGACTATCATTGGAGCTCTTATCTGCGATTCAATTTCACATCGATTGCCTATGGAGTAATTACGCATGCTTGATCGTTCTTCTCGCCCTGTATCTGGTAGTTCTTTGACTTCAGCCTTTAGCAGAAACGGCTTTAGAAACTCTGGAAACAACGCCTCTGGCAAACACCGCAAATCGCTGTTTGCCAGTTTTCTTTCTTATTACGCTCCGCAAAAGCATCTGTTTATTCTGGACACTATCTGCGCCATCATTTTGGCTTGTATAGAGCTCGCGTTCCCCCAGATTTTGCGCTCGCTCACAAAAGGACTGTTCACACAGGGCAAAGATGTCATTCTCGGCAGTTTGGTGTTCATTGCTGTTGGTCTTGTGGTCATGTACTTTGTCCACTTTTTGTGTCGCTACTTTGTCATTAGCTGGGGACACATCATGGGCGCGCGTATGGAAAGCAAGATGCGAGAAGACCTGTTTGACGCTTACGAGCGCATGAGCTTCTCGTATTACGACCGTCACAAGACGGGCGATCTGATGAGTCGCCTGGTATCCGACTTGTTTGACATTTCTGAGACGGCACACCATGGTCCTGAATATTTGATTATTGGCCTGCTAGAGATTGCCGGCTCTTTTGTCATTCTGGCTTTTATTAACGTACCCCTTACGCTGGTGCTTGCTGGAATCGCTGCGGTGCTGGTAGTGTTCAATTTCTTTGCTAATATGCACATGCGCGGTATTTTCAAAGAGAACCGCATGCGCATTTCCGACGTAAATACCCAGCTAGAGGACTCACTTTCTGGCATTCGTGTGGTTAAGGGCTTTGCGGCGGAAGATCACGAGCGTAAGAAATTCATAGCAAGCAACTCGGCATACTTAGACTCCAAGGCCAATATGTACCAGGCTATGGGCAGGTACCAAGCAGCAATTTCAGGCATGATGGGTGTTTTGAACACTGTTGTGTTGGTTTTGGGCGGCTGGATGATTGCTCAGGGTCAGATGCAAGCCATTGACCTGGCTACGTATGCACTGTACATCTCGCTGTTTACCACGCCAATCATGAACATTCTGAACTTTACCGAGACATTCCAGAAGGGTCTTGCCGGCTTTAAACGGTTCACAGAGATTCTTGAAACGCAGCCTGACATTCAAGATGCACCTGATGCCCGGGACATTCAAATTACCGCGGGTGAGATTATCTACCAGGATGTTCATTTTGCTTACAACAATGCTGAAGAGGTTATCGACGGCTTGAACCTTCATATTGAGAGTGGAAAAACCGTCGCACTGGTTGGACCTTCTGGTGGAGGTAAGTCCACTACCTGCGCTTTATTGCCACGATTCTATGATGTGACAAGTGGCAGCATCACTATTGACGGGCAGGATATTCGTTCCGTTACACAGCACAGTTTGCGCTCGGCAATTGGTATGGTCCAGCAGGACGTATACCTCTTTGATGGTACTATCGCGGAGAACATTGCATACGGCTGTCCTGAAGCTTCTGAAGAAGACATTGCGCTGGCAGCAAAGCGTGCAAACATCGCCGAGTTCATTGAATCGCTGCCAGATGGGTATGACACGCAGGTAGGACAGCGCGGAACCAGACTTTCTGGTGGACAGAAGCAGCGCATTTCTATTGCGCGTGTATTCCTGAAGAACCCGCCGCTACTCATTTTGGATGAGGCTACTTCTGCTTTGGATAACGAGTCCGAGCGCGCGGTCCAGGAGTCCCTTTCCGAGCTGGCAAAGAACAGAACTACACTGGTCATTGCCCATCGTCTTTCCACGATTATGGGCGCTGATGAGATTATTACCATCAACCAAGGCCGTGCGGTTGAGCGTGGAACTCACGATGAGCTGCTAGAAAAAGGCGGAATCTACGCTCATTACTATCAAATGCAGTTTGGTGGTGCGCCAAACCTCGCAAGGCGGTAAAATAGAGCATTAAGTGCTTTGCGAACTGCGGCTAGCGACAGCAATCGCTTTTCTCGCGATGCGCTTAACCGCAGATTTGTGGTTTGCAACTTGCAGTCTGCGACTTGCAGCTTGTAAACCGACGGGTGGAACTAAAGATCAAAAGTCAACGCATCACACGCTTTAAAGTGTGTTTATGCAGGTTGAATGAGAGAGCTACATGGCTAAAGATGATGCAGAACGTTCACGTTTCGCGCGCCGCCAGAAGGGTGCGCTTGATGCTGACGCAGCTGAAGAGTTGTTTACCAAGGTAGACGAGACGGGTCATCCTAACGAGGAACGCGCAGCTCTAGAGCGTGCTCGCAGGCAGGGTGGAGCTGCGGCAGTGGACGTTGATCCCCTCTCAGGATCTGATCCTTCGGGCTCAAATATCGAGAAGGTCATTACAAAGACGGCAGTCCTTTTTGTTTTGGTTTTCCTGGTAATCGTGGTTCTGATGCAGGTCTCTTGTGGTGTTATTCGTCGAGCTAACACAGCAAATCTAACTGAATCAGTTACGGTGCGATCTGTTGCATCTGCATTACGTGGCGGTGTCGAGTGGGGTAATGGATTTACGCAGTTCCCCGAGGATTTCTCGGTTCAGGAAGCTGACGAGAACACTGGTCGCGTTGAGGTAACAGTTACCGATACGACCTCAAAAGACGTGCTTGAATGCTATGCGGGATCCAGTGTCCAGGCTCAGGCATTTGCTATTAACGCGCTGCTCAACCCACGAATCAATACCGTTGTCTATCACGTCAGTGTTCACAGAAATGACCAAGGTGAGCTTCAGAAATCTCAGCTCTTTGGATTCCTTAAACCTGGCGGAGATGCAACACCTATCTTTACCTTTACGTTTTCAAAGACGCAATCCTCTGATGGCGTAAACATCACCATGGTCATTACTGGTGCAAACGACACCATTCAAAAAGAATTGCGTGACCAGATTGCAACGTCATTTACACCAGTTCGCGTGCTTGGCGGAATCGTTGGTGGTGACTCTTCAACAAAGAAGAACACCACTACTGGCACAACAGGAACCACAGGTACCACAGGTACTACTAACATCACAGGTACATCCGACAATTCTTCAAGCACCAAGTAGTCTGTCTCACCTGAGAAAAAGTGCAAAAGAGCCGCTGACGCCAGCGGCTCTTTTGCTTGTGCTGCTTGAAGTGACTCATCGGGAGGTCGTCGCGCCTCAAAATGGTGGTGCGGCGAATGATTTTGCACGTTAATTTGGCTGAAAATCGCAGAATCGGTGTTTTCAAGACGATTTTGGTCCCAAAAAGGTAAAAAACGCGTTTAGTTGGGGATTTTAGCCTTTATGCATAGCGATTTTGAGCGATTTTGAGTCAGCAATGTGTCGGTTGATTAATGCCAACTGGGCTTTTACTAATATCAAATCTTTAATTAATTACTTCGATCCCCAACTAAACGGCTTTTTTACCTTTTTCGCTATGTTTTGAGGCTCAATGTGGTCGTGTCCCGAAAAGTGGTGTAAGCAAGCATTTCAGGTGTTTAAAAGAAGTGCGGTTATTTCCTAAAATATAGTCACCACAACCAATTCAGAAAGGA
>JAGZUI010000006.1:0-118702 GCA_018380095.1 Atopobium sp. | reverse complement strand
TCTCACAGGAGACATTACAGTCACAACCAACAACGATGGATACATCGCTGGAATTAAGTAATATTTACCCCTCTCGCTTCGGCGGGAGGGGTATTTTTTTATGGGTAAATACGCCACTTCGATTTTTACGTGTCTTAAAACGCCTTAGAATGGCTCGTTTACCAGCGGAAACACAAACGCTAGAAATTAGCCGCTTTTCGCGGGAATTCCTCGATTTTCGCGCCCGTGTCCTTGCTTTCGCCTAGTGCGGACGCTAGAGGGTTTCGCGCTTTCTCTAATTGCTCGGTCGTGGTGTCGGCGTATCGCATTGTCATGTTGATATCCGCATGTCCGAGAATGTCCTGCGCCGTCTTTGGGTCGGTTGCACGAACGGCAATCGTCGCGAACGTATGGCGCAAATCGTGAAACACCGGGCGGCGTTTCTGCGTTCCCATGAGTCCCCATTCTTTCGCGTGTTGTTGCCACCACTTAGATAGCGGGCTTGGGTGTAGGTAATGGCCTTCAACGTCACCGCAAACATACATTGCAGGTTCAAACGAGATACCACAAAGCATACAATCTTCTAGCAACTCCGCGCGCCGTTCTTTGAGGATAACCGCAAGGCTTGCGGGAATTGGTATGCGACGCTCTTTGTTCGTCTTAGGCAGCTTGACGTATGTTCCGCCTTCTTCAATACTCACCGCCTGGCGTACGTTGATGTATTCGCTTCCTGGCGTGAGCTCCACGTCACACCAACGCAAACCGCATATCTCGCCGCGGCGCATGCCGGTATAGTATGCGAGGTAACACGCCACGACGTAAGGCGTTTTCTCGAGGTTCTCGAGCATAAATAACAGCTTCTTACGTGAAGGCTCGTCAAGCGGGTTAGGCGGCGGCAGCTGGCGTTTAGGTGGCTTGATTGCCGCGCAATAGTCCCACTCAATATCACGCACCGCGACAGCTTGACGCACGCAGTGATGAAGAACGTTAAACGTTTTCTTGATTGTGTTATTGCTTAGCCCACGCTCTGTAAGCCATTGTATAAAGCTCTCGACTTCCGCCGTTGTAATCTCGCTGATTTTCTTTTCGCCGAAGTATTGGTCGAGGTAGTTTAAGCTTGTTTTGTAACCTGCGGCGGTGCGTCCTTCGATATGTCCCATGGCTTGTAGGGTCGCATAGTGAGCGCGACAGTACGCATACAGCGTCATCGTTGCGCCGTTGCTCGTGCCTTTGTCCGAGATATTGAGCTTTCGCGCCCATGCCGCGGCGTACTCTTCCGCAGCTTTCTTGCCGCGGTTATCCTCTTCGTTGCATTCGTACGGTGTAGTCTTTTGTTTCTCGTGGCGTTTGCCGTTCACAAACCACACGACACGGGCACACCAGTTCCCGTTTACCTTCCTAACGTATAGTTGCATTATTTATGTATCCTCTCTCGGGAATTATTCCAAAAACATTCCAAAATAATTCCAAAAACTGTAACGCTAGTGTAACACCCCGTGTTTTGGAAAGTCGCAGTTAACGAGGTCAACGCCGATTTTTCACAATTCGTTTTGTCGCTAAAATACCCGAATGTCGCACTTTGGGCACCACTCGTAAAGCGGGGGTCATCAGTTCGATCCTGGTTGCTGGCACCATCAACTACTAATAGCCGCCTTGTGCGGCTATTTTTATGCCTATCTAAATCCATGTGAAACAACTGCACTGTGGTGGGTATAGACAAAGTAGTAGTAATTACTAACAAAAGGAGTTTTTATGGCTACTCAGAATCTTGAGCTTTTCTATAAGCCAACCTGCCCATACTGCCACAAGGTAATGTCCTTCATGGAGCAGAACAACATTGAGCTTCCTATGCATGATATTGTTGCTGATGACGCAGCTCGCGAGCGTCTCATTGAGGTTGGCGGCAAGCGCCAGGTTCCATGTCTGTTCATTGACGGCAAGGCAATGTATGAGTCCAGCGACATCATTAACTACCTCTCCGAAGTCTTCCATGTTTCTGGTTCAAACGATGATTCAGATGACGGCTCTGCAGCAGCTGCTTGCACTATCGGCGGCGCTTGTTCCTTCTAAGTTCATTGTCGAGAAACCCTTCTAGCAGACGGGTTTCTCGCTATATGCATTAAAACCCCTCTGTTCCAACGTATGGAGCAGAGGGGTTTTACGTTTGAGCATCAATTGTTTTGCTAGTTTTTTATGCGTGCTACAGCGTATTCGCTGATGAGCAGCAAGAAGAGGATAAGGATAGAGGAGAAGCTGCCAATAACTGCGCCGTTAAGGCCCGTAAAGCTGACCATCATCCAGATAATGGGGATGGATACAGCAAATGAAATGAGGTACGCGCGCGTAACTGCCTTTTGAGCTCGCATGATAGTGACCAGCTGATACAAAAAGTCGATAGCAGCGCAAAGTCCGCCCGTGGCCACCATAATGCGTGCGAGTCCACGATATTGCTCAAAGTCAACTCCATACAAGAAGCCGTTAAGAGGAATGCCAATAAACTCGACAAAAGCTGCAGTACCTGCGGTGACAACGGCAATGGCTCCAAACAGAGCAAGTACCATTACGCCAAAGCGCTTCTTATTAGTAGGATTGTGGATAGAAGTTTCTAGCAGACTAGCAAGCTTAAAGAGCTGTGGCCTGTAGATAAGTGTAGAGATCATCAAAATAGTGTGAGCGGGGAAATAGAGTGCATTGAAGTACAGCTGGTTGCTGTAAGAGAGTGTGCCTTCCATGGCAAACTTTGGCAAAGAATCAATAAGGTTGTAGAGGAAAAGTGCTAAAAAGAGAGGCCAGCACTGTACAAAGATATCTTTGATGTTTGCAAGCTTGAAGCGCACGCTTTTATCGGTCTCAAGAATGGCTAGGGGAGCAGAAACAAATACCAAGGTAACAAGGGCACAAATACCCATGCTCCAACTTGCCCATACAAGATTTCTGGTAACAAACAACACAACAGTAAAGAGAATAAAACTGGCACTACACCTAAGAGCCTGACTGAGTCCTGCCAGGTAGAGCTTGTCCTTTTGCTGCAAGCGACCTTCATAGACATCGGCCATACCGTCAACAGCCCTAAAGAGCAAAGCTCCGGTGCAGATAGAAAACATGGGCTCGGTGTAGCCTTTGAAGAAACACCAAATAAGGCCAGCTGTCACCATGACAATAACAGTGGCTGCACGCTGAATCTGGTAATCAGAAAAACTGCGCTGTTCGGTTAGGTCAGAAACTTGATAGGTACGGACGCCGTATTGGGCAATAAATAACAAAAGCGTTGCCACAACAAATGCCATGGAGAAAAGTCCTGCTTGTTCAATGCCAACAAGCTGAGAGCAAACAACAGTTAAAAGCGGGAAAAGTGCACCCCAGGCACCTTGTCCAAGTGCATTGAAGAGATAATCCTGGGACGTTTGATGTGCCAAGTATTGCTCGTCTTGATTAGCAATATCGCCAGAGACCACGGCAGAGAGAAGCCTGGTCCACCATGTAACCACAATGCCAGGTTGACCCCCGTTTGTGCGCGAGTCATCAAGCTCATAACGAGGTGTGCGAAGGCGCTCTACCTGCTTATGTACGGAAGAATTGTTGTACGCAGTACGACTTTTCTTGAATGGATTGAGCATGTAAAACCTAAAATCTTCTTTAACGTGGCCAGAAACTTTGATATATCAATTTTTATTTGTTATATCGATTGTAGTCCACGATGTACATTAGGTAACAGATTGACAAACAATCGTGCGAAGATTGTTACAAAAGGGTATGGTAGATAGTACGTATTCTGAGTCATGTGGGAAAGGATGAGCATGGCAGGCAATCCTCAAGATTCAAATCTAGAGTCCAGCAATGCTTCTTTTGACGAGAAACCCATCGATGGTGCAACAACTCCTGAAGTAGCTCAGTCGCTTCTTGAACGACGCGGGAATGAGATTGCTGCTGCTCGTACCCTTATTCAAGCGCTTAAAGCGCCAGCTCCTCTGCGCGATAACCTTACCTTCTTTTTGCGTTTGGTAAGAAAAGTGCTTGCTGAGTACAATCCAGATCTTCTTACTAGTTTTGACACGTTGTTGGTTGAGGCAATTAAAGCTGGACCAGATGATTTGTCTACAACTCGCGCACCTTTGCTGCTTGAGGCAATCAATGCGGTACTCAAAGTAGATTCAGAGAAGGAATCGCTTAATGCTTTTCTGCGTTTTGCTTCTACCATTGACAGCCTAAGCATGGAAGACTCCGTACTTCTTATGCGTGCGTTTGTCACTTTCTTCCACTTAGCAAATCTTTGTGAAGAGAATTATCGCGTTACCAGCCTGCGCTCTCGTGAGGCTTCTGTTGATCCATCTTCTGCAGAAGACCCCATCAATGAGATAACCGTTGCATATAGACAGCTTATTGACGAGTGCGGTGAAGAAGAGGCAAAAGCACGTCTTAATCGTCTTGAGTTCCACCCCGTCTTTACTGCGCACCCAACTGAGGCTCGTCGTAAAAACGTTGAGCGCCGAATCCGTACCATCTCAGAGCTTCTTGATGAGCGTCAGAGGCTTGGTGGTCCTGCTCGTGTGGAAAACGAGCGTCGCATGCTGCAAGAGATTGACGGCTTATTCCGTACGTCTCCTATCGGTCATAAAAAGCCAACTCCTTTGGAGGAGGCAGATACTGTCCTCAACATTTTTGATACCACCCTTTTTGAGATGGTTCCTTCGGTATATCGCCGCTTTGATAACTGGGTGCTGGGAGAAAACGCTGGTTGTGTGTCGCCTGTCTGCCCACCATTTTTCCGTCCAGGTAGCTGGATTGGCTCCGACCGCGACGGTAACCCTAATGTTACCGCTCTGGTTTCTCGCCAAGTTGCCGAGAAGTACCGTGTACACGTACTGCAGGCACTGGCTCGGGCTACCAAGGAAGTCAGTCGAGGCCTGACGCTTGATGGTATTTCTACTCCAGCTTCGCCTGCGCTTGTCAATCTTTGGGCACAGCAGGTAGAAATGAGCCAGGCCCTGACCTCTAGGGCTATTGATAAGGCTGGGTCTGAGTTGCACCGTGCGGCAATGCGCGTCATTTCTGGCCGACTCAGCGCCACCATTGAGCGCAATGCTGACCTGATGTATCAAAACGCTGAAGAATTTATTGCTGATCTGCGCGTTATTCAGGATTCACTGGCTCAAGCAGGGGCTTTCCGTATTGCCTACGGTCCTGTTCAGAAGCTTATTTGGCAAGCTCAGACCTTTGGTTTCCACCTGGTAGAGATGGAGTTCCGTCAGCACTCTTTGGTGCACAAGCGTGCGCTTGCAGATATTGAGGCACACCCCTCAACTGCCGAGAAACCCGCCAAACTTGATGTTATGACGCAGGAGGTGCTAGATACCTTCCGCTCCATTGGATCAATTCAGAAGAAGAATGGTATTAACGCTGCTCGTCGCTATATTATTTCGTTTACGCAGTCTGCTCAGGATGTTGAGAATGTCTATAAGCTTGCACGTCTAGCGTTTGCAAATGAAGAAGACGTTCCTGTACTAGACGTTATTCCGCTCTTTGAGCAAATTGAAGACCTTGAGAACGCTGTTGCTACACTTGACCAGGTAATTCAGCTCCCTGAGGTACAGGCACGTCTTGCTCAGACAGACCGCAAGCTTGAGGTCATGCTGGGCTATTCCGATTCCTCAAAGGACGAGGGTCCAACTACGGCAACGTTGGTTCTGCATAAGACCCAGGCTGCTTTGGCAGAGTGGGCAGAGAAGAACTCCATTGACCTCATCTTGATGCATGGTCGTGGCGGTGCAGTTGGTCGTGGCGGTGGTCCTGCAAACCGTGCTGTTCTTTCTCAGCCCAAAGGCTCAGTCAACGGTCGCTTTAAACTTACTGAGCAGGGAGAAGTTATTTTTGCTCGCTATGGTGACCCAACGCTTGCTCGCCGTCACGTAGAGTCTGTTGCTGGAGCAACACTACTTCAGATGGCACCTTCTATTGAACAGAAGAATACCCAGACAGACGTGAAGTTTGCTTCGCTCGCTTCTGAGCTTGATAAAGCGTCCAAGCAGCGTTTCTTGGAGCTCATTCACTCCGATGGCTTTGCTGAGTGGTTCTCGGTTGTTACCCCTCTGACAGAGATTGGTCTTCTCCCCATTGGTTCAAGACCTGCAAAACGTGGCCTAGGCGCCAAGTCTCTTGATGACTTGCGTGCTATTCCATGGATTTTCTCCTGGTCACAGGCTCGTATCAACCTGGCTGCTTGGTACGGACTGGGCAGTGCCTGCGAGGCAGTAGGGGATATCGAACGCCTCCGTGAGGCATATAGAGAGTGGCCGCTGTTCACTACGTTTATCGACAACATTGAGATGTCAATCTCCAAAATTGATGCTCGTATTGCAAGGCTTTATCTGGCCCTGGGTGATCGCCCTGAACTTTCGGAGATGGTTCTCTCCGAGATGTCGTTGACGCGCAAGTGGGTCCTTGCTATCACCGGTAACAAGTGGCCGTTGGAGAACCGTCGTGTGCTTGGTCCTGTTATCCGCCTGCGTCTGCCATTTGTTAATATTCTCTCGGTTACGCAGGTGCATGCCCTGTCTGAGCTTCGTATAAGGGATGACATGCTTACTCCAGAGGAACGTGCAAACATTACGTATTTGATTTTGTGCACCGTGTCTGGTGTTGCCGCAGGTCTGCAGAATACAGGCTGATGTCACACCGCTTGCCATAAGTTTGAGCAAACAATCGTTTATGTTTACGTAAAACTAGTACTGACTGAAATAAAGTTGCAATATTTATAAGGCGAGAAACCACTGGTAGACAGGGTTTCTCGCCTTATTTTTACTTTAATTATTAAATGAAAGTTGAATTACCTTAACTTTTAGTTGATACTAATGAAGTAAAAGTTCGAAAGAGCAAACTTAGTTTGCCTACGTTATTTTGGGGGATGCATGGATACAGAAAAGACCTCACAGGGTCCTGCGAATTCTGGTCCAGTTCTTCCTCTTGCCATGCTTGGTGAGGGAGAGACTGCGTTGATCGTAACGGTTAAGGGTGCTTCTGATCTTCGCCAGCACCTCTCAACACTTGGTTTTGTTGAGGGCGCCGAGGTAAAGGTTATTTCACGTGTCAACGGTGACGTTATTGTCAGCGTTAAGGGCGCACGACTTGGACTGAACCGTCAGATGTCGTCGCACATCATGGTTTCTCCGCTCTAAACACTTTGTTGTATTGCGCTGCTGGTAAAACCCGCGGCTTTTAATACGTGTTTCGATGAAAGGAAGGTTATGGCAACTCTGAAAGAAGTTAAGGTGGGGGAGAGTTGCACGGTTGCTGCGCTAAAGGGTGTAGGCGCCGTGAAACGTCGCATCATGGACATGGGCCTTACTAAGGGTACTGAGGTTCACGTCAAAAAGGTAGCACCACTGGGAGACCCAATTGAGCTCACAGTTCGTGGCTACGAGCTTTCTATCCGCAAGGATGAAGCTGCAAGCATTGAAGTAGTAGACGTTCACAAGGTAGAGGAAGCCTAATGGCACAAAAGACTATTATTGGTCTTGCAGGTAATCCAAACTGCGGTAAGACCACCCTATTCAATGAGCTTACGGGCTCAAACGGTTACGTCGGCAACTGGCCTGGCGTTACTGTTGAGAAGAAGCAGGCAAACTGGCGAGCTGATAAGGACGTCACCTTTGTCGACCTTCCTGGTATTTATTCTCTGTCTCCTTATTCACCTGAGGAGCAGGTATCACGTGACTATCTCATTAACGAGCGCCCTGATACTATCATTGACCTTCTCGATGTTACTAACCTAGAGCGTAACCTCTATCTGACTACTCAGATTCTTGAGGCTGGTCGTCCAGTTGTCCTTGGTCTTAACATGGTTGACCTGCTCAAGGAGTCTGGTGACGTCATTGATGTCAAGGAGCTTTCTAAGCAGCTTGGCGTTGAGGTTGTTGAGGTCTCCGCACTTCGTAACAAGAACATTGATACTCTGGTAAAGACGGCAATTAAGGCTGGCCAGGAGGGAACTCCTGCTGAGGGTGTTAAGTGCTTTACCCCAGAGGTTGAAGAGGCTCTTGGCAAGATTGCTGCTGCAATCGAGGGCCTTGCTCCAGCATCTCTTTCTCGTTGGTATTCAATTAAGGTCTTTGAGCGCGATGCAGCTGCAATTGCTCCTCTTAATCTTTCTGTCGAGAAGACCGCTGAGCTTGAGAAGATTATTGCTGCAGTTGAGCAGTCTCGTGACGACGACGCTGAGTCCATCATTACTTCTGACCGTTATGAGTGGATTGCTGGCGTAATGGCAGCTTGCGTCAAGAAAGCACCTAAAAAACTGAGTACTTCCGAGAAGATTGACCGTGTTGTTACTAACCGTATTCTGGGTCTTCCAATTTTTGTTATTGTAATGTCCTTGGTGTATTTTATCTCTATTTCTACAGTTGGTATCAATGCTACCAACTGGGTCAACGACAATCTGTTTGACAAAGGTTTTCACGTATTGGGCATCGGAGATGCAGAGTATAGTCAGGCAAAAGATGATTTTGACTCTCACCACTATGGCGACCAGATTGACGCATATCTCAATGCAGCAGACGAGGCCGGTATTGATACCACTGAGGTTCGTGCTGCAATCGCGGCTAAACAGTGGGATTCTGACGCTATTACTAATTTTGAGAACGAAGCTTCTAAAAAGAGCGTCGTTGCTCTGAGCGCACCAGTTCATGATGAGGATGGCAACTTCGTTGATACTGACGACAATCCTCTTCAGCTTGACGCAAACGGCAACCCAATTCTTGCTGAAGGTCAAGAACTTCAGACTCTGGGCGGCGTAACTGCTGCGGGCTTCAAGACCGCTGTTGAAGGCGCTGCTACTGAGCCAGAGGCATCTGAGTACGGCATGTATGTCCCTGGTATTCCTACGCTTGCTCGCGGCGCTCTTGAGGGTGCTGGCGCAAGCCCCGTCATCACCAGTCTTGTAGTTGACGGTATTATCGGCGGCGTAGGTGCTGTTCTTGGCTTTATTCCACAGATGTTTGTCTTGTTTGTTATGTTGTGTTTCTTGGAAGACTGCGGATATATGAGCCGCGTTGCTTTTGTTATGGACCGTGTCTTCCGTCGTTTTGGTCTATCAGGTAAGTCTTTTATTCCACTTCTTATCTCCTCTGGTTGTGGTGTTCCTGGCGTTCTTTCTACTCGTACTATTGAAAATGAGAAAGATCGTCGCATGACGATTATGCTTACCACTATGATTCCATGTTCGGCAAAACAGCCTATTATTGCCTTGATTATGGGTGTTCTTATTGGAGGAACTACTGCTTGGTGGATTGCCCCAGCCTTTTATTTCTTGGGTGTAGCTATGATTGTTATTTCTGCAATCATGCTAAAGAAGACTAAGGCTTTTGAGGGAGAGCCAGCACCATTTGTCATGGAACTTCCTGATTATCACATGCCTTCTCTTAAGTCTTGGGCAATGCATGTTTGGGAGCGTATTTCTGCGTATATTATTAAAGCTGGTACCATTATTTTTGCTGCAGCAATTGGAATTTGGGTTTTATCCAATTTTGGCTGGGCTAACTGGGACGGCGCAAATGGAGTATTCGGCTATCTCCCAGGTATTCAGGGTGCTCCTGATAATGTTATGGACTTTTCTTTGCTTGCTGCTATTGGCGGTTCTATTGGATTTATCTTCTCTCCACTTGGATTTGGAAATTGGCAGGCAACTGTAGCTTCTATTTCTGCTTTGATTGCAAAAGAGAATCTTGTTTCCACCTTTGGCGTTCTTTATGGCCTTGGCGATGCAAGTGAGAAGTCTGTCACTATGTGGTCTGGCTTTGCCGGTATGTTCACCGATGCTGGTGGCATTCTTCACGTTGGTGCAATGTGCGCATTTGTTGCATTCAATATGCTTGACGCACCTTGCTTCGCTGCAGTAGGTTCTATTCGTCGACAAATGAACGACTCTAAGTGGTTCTGGTTTGCTATTGGCTATCAGTGCGTATTTGCATGGATTGTTGGCCTGATGATCAATCAGTTCTGGGAGTTCTTTGTCCTTGGTTCCTTTGGTGTGTGGACTGTTATTGCCTTCATCTTCTTGGCAGCAATTCTCTTCCAGCTCTTCCGTCCTGCTCCAAAGTGGGATAAGAAGGACGACAAGATCCTTACCAACCTTACCGAGGTTGCAAAGGCATAAGCTACTACTAGCTGAGTACGCTGACCTGATCCCCCGCACCAATTCGGTGCGGGGGATTTTGTTTATGTTTATCTCGGACTTTCTTGATATAAGATAAAAATCCATAGACATGTAAACTTAGTCTAACTTTTTGTAGAGTTTACGAAATTAGATAAAAAAACTGAAAAAATTCTTGTAAGTTTCCCTCGGTTAACTTACTATGTTTTTAAGCAATTTAGTTGCTTGCTTTATTCAGGTTCCCGTAGCTCGGAGAAAGACCCTCTCCCTTTCTTGCGAGCGTAGAACACGAGCCGCTGACTCTGGGTGTCAGCGGCTCGCCCCTTTTTAGGATGTATTTACTTGCTTTAGTGCAAGTCTCTGTCTTCTTCATGTTCAGAAAGATCGCTTGTATCGCGGTCCAAAAGAACCGAGACGTTCATGTCAGGGTAGGCTGCTTCTACTTCATGAATAATATCGTGGACAATTTGTTTTCCGTCATAACCAAACTCGATAACAGTGTCAAATGCCATAAATTGATTTTCAATGTCAGCAATAAAACCATGAACTTGAAGAACACCTTCATGAGCTAAAGCCATTTCAGTTACTTCAGTACGCATTTTTACAATGCGATTATCGGTAGTGTTTCTCGCATAAATACCAATGGCAGCAATGATTATTTTGCCTGATGTCTGCTTGTAAATCTCTGTACTTAGACGCCTATTCATCGTATCAATCTCAATAGCTGAAGTGGTATCAAGAACCTCAGTGTGGAATGAGCCAACAAATTTATCTGGGCCATAGCTGTGGATAATAAGGTCGTAGACGCCTTCTGCGTCTGGATCCTCTTTCACAATGTTGTAAATAAGTGTTGAAAGAGCAGCGTCAGGACGCATGCCAATAATTTCTTTAATGGAGCCCTGTAATAACTCGATTGAGGCCTTAATAATAAAACCAGAGATTACAACACCAACATATGCTTCAAGGCTAATTTTTGTAAAGATAAATATAAGCGCAGCTGTTAAAACAGAAGTAGAGAGTGTGGCGTCAAAAAGTGCATCTGAACCCGACGCAATAAGGGTGTCGGAGTTTACGCGATTACCTACAGAGCGGACGTAGCGACCCAAAATAATCTTTACTAACACAGCTACTGCAATGATGACTAAAGACAGGGGACTATAGTCTGGAGTAACAGGATCCATGATGCCTTGGATGGATTTGATGAGTGAAGAAATACCTGCATACATAATAATTGCGGCAATTATCGTTGTGGTGATGTATTCGATGCGTCCGTGTCCAAAGGGGTGCTCGCGATCAGCTTTTTTGTTAGAGAGTTTTGTTCCCACAATGGTGATGATTGATGAAATTGCATCGGAGAGATTGTTCACCGCATCAAGAGTAACGGCAATTGAGTTAGATAAAATGCCCACAGCTGCTTTGAATGCCGCAAGAGCAACATTGGCTGTAATGCCAATGGCGCTCGTGCGTATAATGGCGGTTTCACGTTCAGAAGAGGTTATAGTTACCTGTGATTGGGTCATAGTAAATCTAGCTTTCTGTAACGTTAGAGAGAACTTTTAAAAGCAATCGTTTAAGCTCAGCGCCTTCTTCGGGCGAGAGATTAACGCATGAGCCAATCTGATGTGGGACCACTTGAATTTCTCGCCTAAGGTCTTTGCCTTTTTGGGTAAGAGAAACAATCAGTTGACGTCCGTCTTTGTTTGTTTTTTGACGCAGTACAAGGCTCTTCTCCTCAAGCTTTTTAAGAAGTGGAGTCAAAGTACCTGAATCAAGAAATAAAAGCTCACCTAAGGTTTTGACATCCAAGGATTCATGTTCCCAAAGCGCCATCATGGCAATGTATTGTGTATACGTTAAATTAAAGGGCTTAAGCAGCGGCGTATACCTTCGCACCACTTCTTTTGAGGCACTGTAGAGCGGGAAGCAGAGCTGGTTTTTGAGGAGAAGCTCGGGGATATCGGGGGAGTTGTCGAGCCCAGAAGAGCCGCCAGCAAAAGTGCTAGCGGCTGCAGCGGACTGTATTTCTTTTTGAGAAGAACTCATGAGTAAATCGGTCCTCTCGCCTTACGCAAGTAGGTTTTTAATTGCAGACTCAACTTCTGCCATATCAGTGGTTGGCTCAAAGCGTGCAACAACGTTTCCCTGGCGGTCTACAAGGAATTTAGTGAAGTTCCACATGATATAAGCCTTATCACCAAACTTCTTGTTGTTTGCCTTTGCAAATTTATCTAGCGCAAGGGCTTTGATGCCCTTACCAAAGCCTTGGAAGGGGAAAGCTGTTGCAAGACGCACAAAGAGAGGATTTGCAGTCTCTCCGTTGACGTCGCCCTTCTTGAACTGTGGAAAATCGGTGCCAAATTTCATAGTGCAGAACTGGTGAATCTCTTCATCGGACTCTGGGGCTTGGTCTGCAAACTGATTGCAAGGGAAGTCTAAAATCTCAAAGCCTTGATCTTTATAAGCAGCGTAAATGCGCTCAAGATCTTCGTACTGTGGGGTAAAGCCGCAACCAGTTGCAGTGTTGACAATCAGAAGAACCTTTCCATCAAAAGAGGAGAGGGAAGTTACGGAGCCGTCACGCTCTTCTACGGAGAGGTCATAGATATTGGTGTTTGCCATGATGTTCCTTTCAAATAGCCACGGATTGTCCGAAGCATTGGATGGCTTTGTGTATTGGGTAGTGTACCCCGCTTGGATTAGCTTAACACAAATAAATTGTATACAATTTAAATTTCATAGTAAGAGCATAGAGAGAATGTTATTTTTTCATTTAATTGATAGCCCATATGAGCAAATATCAATAATTTAAGTAACACCTCAGAGCGGCATCTTCACAAAATTTATATGTACACCATGGCTAACCATAGGAAACGTTTTCGCAGGTAAGAAATTACTTGTGTGCAATTGTTTTATTAGGATAACTAATTAGTAATGATTTTCACTTGTTTTTTTCGTAAAAAAATTTTATCTTCAATAGGTCATTAACCGATTAATTTGCAAAAAGCAGATGGGGGATTTTTATGAAACTGAACAATTGGTGTCTTGCAGCCGGTGGCGCTGCACTTGCTGGCGTTGTTGCTGGTCTTGCTTCTAACGGCACTCTTCACAAGGTAGCTGTTAAGGCAACCGCATGTGGTCTTCGCGTAACTGATCGCGTTTCCGCAGAGACTCAGAACGTTGTTGACGAGGCTAACGACGTTGTTGCAGAGGCTCGCCGTGAGTCCAAGATTGACGCTGCAGTTCGCGCTCGCCTTGCTGAGCTCGAGGAGGGTATCCGCGCTGAGGTTACCAAGCAGGTCGACGCAGAGGGCGCACAGGCATAATTTATGCGCTTCACAATTACTAATGAAATCTCAGGTCGCATTCGTGCAAAATGCGACCTGGGTCATATTGATGAGGCTGAAGCCCGTGGTATTTCCTATGAGCTGATGCGTGTTGACGGAGTTCGTCACGCTGAAGTTCACATGGCAAACGGTTCTCTCTTGCTAAGGTTTGATCCTCTCAAGAGAGATCAGGTACTTGCGGCTGTTGGCGCTTTTGATGTCTTGAACTTGCCACGAGAAGAAGAGGCAGGCCTTGAAGACTTCTGCAGCTCAATCGAGATGGCTCTTGAGAACAATCGTTTCCAGATGGAGGTTGTGACCACATTCGCACGCCGCTGGATTATGCGTTCTTTGCCACTGCCTGCAGTTGCTAACTACGCGTATGTCATTCTCCGCGCCATTCCATTTGTCGTGGAAGGCGTTAAGCGCCTATTTAAGAAAGAGCTGACTGTTGAGGTTTTGGACGCAACTGCTATCACCACTTCAATTCTAAGAAATGAGTGGGCAGATGCATCTACGGTCATGTTCTTGCTTGAGCTGTCTGCTGCTATGGAGAACCACGTGGCAAGCCGAGCACGTCTTGCACTTCGTGATGGCCTAATCACTCGTTCTGAGAACGTCTGGGCTCGTATTGACGGCAAGGACGTAATGATTGCCCTTTCTGAGGTTGAGAAGGGTATGATTCTGCACCAGCGCGCTGGTGGCGTTCTTCCTGTTGACGGCAAAGTTGTTGAAGGCATCGGCCAGATGAACGAGGCAGCCATGACAGGTGAGTCTCGCCTTGTTACCAAAGAGCCTGGTTCAACCGTTTACGCAGGCACCGCTCTTGAAGACGGCGACCTTATGGTAAGCGTCACTGCTCCTCCAGGAATGTCTCGTATCGACAACATTGTTGATATGGTTGAGCAGTCTGCTGAGCTTAAGGCTGGCGCACAGTCTAAGGCAGAGCGCCTTTCTGATGCACTGGTTCCTTA
Organism: Atopobium sp.; assembly: GCA_018380095.1. Lineage (GTDB taxonomy): Bacteria > Actinomycetota > Coriobacteriia > Coriobacteriales > Atopobiaceae > Lancefieldella. The sequence goes on along the minus strand of JAGZUI010000006.1, from coordinate 104,282 downwards.
CAGCTTCCTTGCCTTCTTTGGTATTTGGGGAATTACCCGAAACATCACTAAGGCTATGACCGTTCTTATGGTTGACTATTCCTGCGCCATTAAGCTTTCCACTCCTGTTGCAGTGGGTAGCGCAATGGATGAGGCGGCCAAGTTTGGCATGACGGTTAAGGGCGGAAAATACCTCGAGAAGATTGCTGCAGCAGATCTTATCGTCTTTGATAAGACCGGTACGCTGACAAAGGCAGTTCCACATGTTGAGTGCATTGTCAGTTTCTGCGATCGCACCGAGGACCAGCTCCTGCGCCTTGCTGCATGTATTGAGGAGCACTTCCCACACAGCATGGCTCGCGCAATTGTGAACGAGGCAAAGGTACGTGGCCTTAAGCACAAGGATGAGTTCCACGCAGAGGTCAAATATGTTGTTGCTCACGGTATTCGTACCAAGGTTAACGACAAAGAGGTCTGCATTGGTTCTGCTCACTTCATTTTTGATGACGAGAAGACCCCAATGCCCGAGGGAATTCAGGACGACCTTGCGCAGATTGCTCCAACCTCGTCCATTATCTTCATGTCTGAGGATTCAAAGCTTATTGCAGCAATTTGTATTACCGATCCTGTAAGGGAAGACGCAGCAGCAACTATTTCACAGCTTCGCGCTCTTGGCGTTAAGCGTATGGTTATGCTCACCGGTGACTCAGAAAACGTTGCAGCAAGTGTTGCTAAGAAGCTGGGTCTTGATGACTATGTGGCACAGATTCTCCCAGAGGATAAGTGCGAGTACGTTAAGAAGTTCCAGCAGGAGGGCTACACCGTTGCAATGGTAGGCGATGGTATTAACGATTCACCTGCTCTGGCTGTTTCTGATGTTTCACTGGCTCTGTCTGATGCAACTGATATTGCTCGCGCAGTTGCGGATATTTCGATTAAGAATGATTCGCTTGAATCGCTGGTAATCATGCGTCTTTTAGGCCAGCAGGTAATGAAGAGGATTCACGCCGACTATCGTACGATTGTTGCGCTGAACAGCTCTTTCATTGCTGCAGGCGTTGCAGGTCTTATTACCGTAAGTGCTGCTGCATATATGCACAATCTTCTGACACTTATGGTAACGCTTGCAAACACAAGGTCACTGCTTACCACTGCAGCTCATAACCCTAATGTTCCTTCTGAGGTAAAGATGCTTTTAACTGAAGGACAGGCTGCTTAGAACGCACTTGTGCGTTAGCAAAGCGTTTTTAGATCACGTTAAGGCTCCCGTTTCTTATTTGTAAGAGACGGGAGCTTTTTTCTGTCAAAAAGAAAAAATATTTTGAGTTTTCTCTTGCATTTAGTTAGCTAAGGCTTACACTTTAAATAGTTAGAAGAGGTTAACTTGTTAAGGTTTTTATATAACAGGAGCTAGTTCTAACAAAATTGCTTTATCAGCCCGGAACCTTTCCCCTCTCCAAGGGTCCGGAATCCAGGCGCCGTCGGCTCCCTTTTAGTCGACGGCGCATTTTTAAGAAGGGAGCAAGTACGGTATGGATTGTCTTACTTCTTTTGAGAATTCATCGCTCCTAGACGTTCCTTCTCCCTATACCTATTCCGCTGATAAAAAGCCTGTCTTTAATGAGGGTGGGAGAGCGTATACTCCCGAGCTCTGTCACGATTTTGCTACAACGTTTGTTCGCTGTGCTGCTGGTGTTATTGCTCACGTTAAGCCAGCTGCGCTCTTTTCATTTGCTTCTCATAAGTCTTGTAGCTCTTGTGCAAGCCTTGTCTGTACTGATCCAACGTTGAGGTCATTTCTCTGCAACGCTACTCACGAGCTCTCACTGTTTGGGGTAACGCTCCTTGCTACCACTGCTATTTCTGGTGGAAAGGTGACGTTTGTTGCCTATAGACCTGAGCTTGTTGGGGATATTCTCGCCAAACCAGAGCACTGTGAGTTTCTGGCTGCTTTTGGCCATTCCACTGAGTCAGTACAGGCGTTGATGAAGAGCATGCGTTCAAGAATTTTTGCTTTTCATGCAAGAAAAGCTGCGTTTCCGCACGAGATTGGACTGGTACTGGGCTATCCACTTGCTGATGTTCAGGGCTTTATGAATGGACAGTCTGAGCTTTTTACTGGTGCTTGGAAAGTCTATGACAACACAGAAGAAACTCGCCTTCGTCTCGAGAGACTTAAAGATGCAGAAGACCAGTGTAAGCATCGTTTTTATCAAGGGGAATCTTTAGCGCAGATTCTCTCATCGTATGGCAATACCAAGAAACGCCAGGTTGCATAAGGGGTGTACTTGGATTTCTTGTTGAGGTATTGAAAGTAATGTGTAGTTTTCCAGGGGGAGCCTGGACACAGAAGGAGGAAATGTATGAGTAAAGTAGCAGTTGTGTATTGGTCCATGACGGGCAATACTGAGGCAATGGCAAAAGAGCTTGCAAGTGCTGCAGACACCGAGGCTATTGAGTCTTCTGAGTTCTCTGCAGATATGTGCGATCAGTACGATGCATTTGCTTTTGGTTGCCCTGCTATGGGTGACGAGGAGCTTGATCCTGATTTTGAGGAGCTCTTCAACGATTGCGCTGGCAAGCTTGGTCAGAAGCCAACCGCTCTCTTTGGTTCTTACGACTGGGGAACCGGCGACTGGATGGAGACTTGGAAGCAGAATGCTGAAGCAGAGGGTGTCAACGTTGTTGAGACTTTTATCTGCAACCTTGAGCCAGATGACGATGCTCTCGAGGCTCTTCGCGGCCTTGGTGCAAAGCTTTCTGCTTAAGCTGCATTACGATTTTTGCTGTTGCTGAAAAATTTGGCGAGAAAAACATCATTTTTTGAATAATCTAGAAAATGATGGGTAGTAAAACAGCAACAGAAGGGAAGTTTGTATGTCACCAATTAATATCATTGTTATTCTTGCTGTTGTAGCGCTTTGCGGTTTTGCGGTTTATCGTGTTTACGGAATTGCTGCAGGTAAAAAAGGCTGCTGCTCTGATGAAGGAACAGGTGTTACTACCTGTAACACAGAGCAGGTTTCTGCTGCAGATGGTCCAGAAGACAAAGACGAATCTCATTACCCTTATGTTCAAACATTTGAGATTGGTGGCATGACTTGCCAGAACTGCGTCAATCATGTGACTCGAGCTCTCGATAGTATTGAGGGAACATGGGCGCAGGTTACTCTAGCTGGTGGTCAGGCACGTATCCTCAGCAAAAATCCAATTGATGTCGATGCGTACCGAGCTGCCGTAGAGAAAGAAGGCTACCGTCTTCGTGCGTAAGCACAACAAGATCTTCTCGCAAGAAACAAACTTTGAAGAAATTTTGTAAAACTTGCGTAATAGCTGTGCAAAGTAGCGCTCTTTGGCTTGTTTAATCAGCCGAAGAGCGCTATCCTATTGCCCGTATGGCGTCAAGCTATGCACTGTATCTGTTGGCCCCCGAGAGCATGTAAGTTTCCGAGTAGAGAAGCCCACGTATTGGCACTCTGGCAGCAACCATGTTGACCGGGGCCCCGTTTTGGAAGGGGTCCACCTTTGAGTGAGATTCAGAACTCGTCCATCTTCTCTTTGGATGAAATTTCCGATGAGGAAATGAACAGCCTGATCGACGGCACTGTCACCGACTTTGATGAGGGTGATCTTGTCAACGGCACCGTCGTCAAGATTGAGCGCGATGAGGTCCTCGTAGACATTGGCTACAAGTCTGAGGGCGTTATTCCTGCTCGCGAGCTTTCTATTCGTAAAGACGTTAACCCTGCAGAGGTCATCTCCCTGGGTGAGGACGTCGAGGCTCTTGTTCTCCAGAAAGAGGACAAAGAGGGCCGTCTGGTTCTCTCCAAGAAGCGTGCTGAGTACGAGCGTGCTTGGAAGGCAGTTGAGGATAAGTTCAACGCTGGTGAGACCGTTGAGGGCGAGGTTATCGAGGTTGTTAAGGGCGGCCTGATTCTTGACATTGGCCTCCGTGGCTTCCTGCCTGCGTCCCTTGTTGACCTCCGTCGTGTCAAGGATCTTGGTGCATTCATGGGCACTCGTATTGAGGCTCGTGTTATCGAGATGGATCGCAACCGCAACAACGTTGTTCTTTCTCGCCGTATTGTTCTTGAGGAGGCTCGTAAGGCAGAGCGTCAGGACATCCTGGGCAAGCTCCAGGTTGGCATGAAGCTCAAGGGTACTGTTTCCTCCATCGTTGAGTTTGGTGCATTTGTTGACCTTGGCGGCATTGACGGCCTGGTTCACATTTCCGAGCTTTCTTGGAACCACGTTAACCACCCATCTGAGGTTGTTAAGGTTGGCCAGGAGGTTGAGGTTCAGGTTCTCGACGTTGACCTTAACCGTGAGCGTATCTCCCTTGGTCTTAAGCAGACTTCCGAGGATCCATGGCGTGTACTTGTTTCCAAGTACCCAGTTGACGCTATCATCGAGGGCACTGTCACCAAGCTTGTTACCTTCGGTGCATTTGTTGACCTTGGCAACGGCGTTGAGGGCCTCGTCCACATCTCCGAGATGGCTAAGCAGCACGTCACCGCTCCATCTCAGGTCTGCAAGGTTGGCGACGTTGTACAGGTAAAGGTCATGGAGATTGATCTTGACCGTCGTCGCATCTCCCTGTCTATGAAGGCAGCTGCAGAGACCCTTGGCATTGACATTGAGGTCACTCCACTTCCAGAGGAGGAGCGTGCAGCAGCAGAGGCAGCAGCAGCTGAGGCTGAGGCTGATCTTGAGGCTCACCTTGTTGAGTCTGAGGCTAACGCACAGGCAACTGAAGAGGCTGCAGAGTAGAGCACTTTGCGCATCTAGAGATTTGTCAAGAGACGTCATCGAAAGATGACGTCTCTTTTTATGTAAGTAACAAATATCTCCATTCCTTCAACAGGGTGTTAATGCGAAAATATAACGCTAAGTTTTTATTCTGAGGAGGAATACGCCTATGACATCAAAGATGCAGGGCCGCAGTTTTCTTGCTGTTATGTTTGCATTTTTGGCAGCTTTAATCTTTATGCCAAATATTGCATACGCTGCAAGTAATAATTCGTTTTATAACGGCACTACTACTAACGTGTCTCCTTCTGTGAGTGCGGATGGTCTTATCGAGCGTTCTGTTTACTTTACAGATGCTTCTGGCCAGACATCTAACTACGCTTATAAGGATAATGACACCACTCAGATGAACCGCTCCATTGTAGATATTGATAAGTATCAGAATCTGCAGGCAGTGGTAAAGATTACCAACATCTCTTCATCTCCAGTTTCTGTTAACGAGGTCATGCAGCTGCCACTTACTTACTATGTCAGCTCAAGCCCTAATCCTGATTTGCGTGCAACTGGATTTACCTTCTCGTCAACTAATGCAGCAACTGCAATTAACCTGAACATTAGTGGACTGAACGGTGGTTCTGGTTCTCAGCCTGCAGCTAATGCTTATGCTGCATACCAGGCAGCTGGTCAGGACAATGCTGAGATGCGTTCCATTTCTATTTCTGGTACCCTGGCTGCAGGTGAGACCATTACACTTACCGTTCCTTTGACGCTTACCAATGGTTCTACTCTTAATCTGTATGGCACCAACTATGTAGGTCTTACTCAATACCTGCTTGATCACAGAACCTCTTACGGAAACCCTCGTGTTTCAGTTAGGTTTGCAAGGCAGGTCTTGGAAGAGGGAACAAACAATTCCATTCTTAGCAGCAATAAGAAATATCTTGGCGTAATTATTAGGCCTGACGGTAGCTATTACGCTATCCCACAGGACGAGTGGAATTACATGCCAACTATTTCTGCAAGTGATATTCACGTTGACAATATCCTGTATGAAGATCGCCACAGCGCAACGGAGAATGATGCTCTGTATACCGGCGGTGCGTACTACATTGATTTGACCAACATTAAGAATGCCATGAGGGATTATGGCTATTCAGTTCACACTGGAAATTCCAATAGAGGACTGTACCTCAATCTTCCTGGCTGGCAGCTTGCTGTTGATAATGACCTTACTGATGATGTGTATCAGGAGTATTCGTACACTTCTCTTTCTAGCGGCAACCTTATCATCAATGCTTCTGAGAACTCAACTGATGAGCTTGATCTTAACAATGGCGTTATTACTCCTCTTTATACAGAGCTTAGGCAGGTAGTTACGGCACACGACAGCACTATTACCGCTAACCAGGATTCCTGGACTATTCTTGATAACCTTGATGCTATGGTTGATCACAGCGCTAGTCAGGTTACCCCTGCTGCTGGTTCTGCTGACGCTCGCGTTAAGGTTGTTGATCAGAGCGGTACAGTTGTACTTGATACAGCAACAATGGATGCAGCAACTGTTGCTCAAAAGGCAGAAGAGATTTCTAAGACTCCTGGCGCATACTCCGTTACGTATTACTATTACTTCAACGGTAATGCTGCAGCTGCAGGCAATGACTACGAGGCAGCAAAGACGGTTACCCTAACTGTTGAGTCTGATACTCCAACTCCAACACCAACTCCAGCTCCAGAAGAGCCTTCCAATCCTGCTTCTCCTGTAAAAGAGAAGAAGACAAAGAAGAAGAAAGCACAGCTTCCTAATACGGGAGAAGAGCTTCTGGTAATGCCTCTTATGGTTATGGGTGGAGCTGCTTTAACAGCCGTAGGTCTTATGAAGCGTAAGCACTAAGACAGAGAGTTCTTCTCGTTACATGCATTTGTATTGGCAGGTATCTCTTTAGTACCTGCCAATATTTTTATAGATAAAATGGACAACTGTCCAAAAATGCTTAGTCAATTTTTATGTTTCAATATAGGTAATTCCTATATGGTTAGACAAAAAGTGCAGGTAAATAGATTTTGCTGTTATCGTCGCAATTTAATGTTTCATGTCTATTTCATCCTAGGTATATATAGGTAAATGCTGGTAATTGTTTTGTATAGTTATCTGACCCCAGCAGGGTTGTCTTATAAATCGTTTTAATAAGAAAGAAGGGTTAACATGCTGGAGAACTCACTAAGCCGTCGTAATTTTTTGAAGGCATCAGGTATGGTAGCGGCTGGTGGTGGCGCATCTATGATGCTGGCTGGCTGCAATCCTTCCTCCACTGATACTCCTCAGGCATCTGACAAGAAGAAGATTCTTCGCTACGGCTCCGCAAATTCTAAGCAGGGCCTTGATATGCAGCGTGCAAACAACTCCCAGTCCGCATGTGTTGCAGACTCTGTTTGCGAGTCTTTGCTCCGTTGGACTGAGGATAATGAGCTTGTCACATGTCTGCTTAAAGAGATTCCAACCTTTGAGTCTGACGGTCTTACTCTTAAGTGCGAGCTCAAAGAGGGCATTAAGTTCCACGACGGTACTACTTTGACCGCAAAGGATGTTAAGTACACCTTTGAGCGTATGTTTAAGCCAGAAACTAAGGCTCTCTCCACCAGCTTCTTTGACAAGATTAAGGGTGCTCCAGAGATGCTTGCCGGTAAGGCAACTGAGCTTGAGGGCCTGACTGTTCAGGATGATACTCACTTCACCTTTACGCTTTCCGAGCCTTACATTGTCTTTGTAAGCGTTCTTGGTATCTCCTATGCTTGCATTTTCCCAGAGAAGGCTTGTGAGGCTGCTGGCGCTAATTGGGGTACTGGTACTAATCTTATTGGTACTGGTAAGTACAAGATTAAGAGCAATGATGACACCACTGAGGTAGTTCTCGAGCGTTTTGATGACTATCACGACGGCAAGCCTGCACTGGATGAGATTCGTATTCACTACTATGACGATTCCAATACTCAGCTGCTTGCGTTTAAGAACAATGACATTGATTACTGCGATCTTCCATCTTCTCTGTATCAGCAGTATTCAAGCGATGCTGACGTCAAGGATCTTATCACTGCATATCAGACCCTTGGTGTTAACTTCATCAACCTTAACCTCAAAGAGGGTCTGGGTCTGACTGATCCTAAGGTTCGTCAGGCACTTTCTCTGGCAATCAACCGTCAGGAGCTTGTAGATAACATTGCTTCTGGCAACGGTACCGTTGCAAGTGGTTGGCTTGCTCCTGCAACACCTGGTTACGACAAGAGCGCACCTGCATTTGAATACGATCCTGAGAAGGCTAAGTCTCTGCTTGCTGAGGCTGGTGCATCTGACCTTAAGCTTTCTGCAAAGGTTAGAAAGTCTTACGAAAAACTCCTTGTTGCTGTTCAGGAGTACTGGAGCAAGGTTGGCGTTACCCTTGATGTTCAGGTAGAGGACAACGCAGTCTGGAATACTGACTGGGCTGCTGGTAACCTCCAGATTACTACCCTTGCTTGGTATCCACTGTTTGCCGATGGTGACCAGCACCTGTACACCTACTTCTACAGCACTAACGCTGCAAAGAAGTCTTCCTTCTACAACAACCCAGAGTTTGACAAGCTTCTTGTTGAGGGTCGCTCTGAGTCTAACAAGGATAAGAGAACAGAGGATTACAAGGACGCAGATAACCTGCTGACTCGTACAGACTTTGCTACACTTCCTCTGTATTGGCCAAAGAACTCCTTTGTCGCTAAGAAGTACGTCAAGAACGCTAAGGTTGGAAACTTGATCTATCACTTCTTTGATGTCGATATTGATACATCTAATTCCGATTACACCGTTCCAGAGGACTAAGTAGCAAACTTGCTATAAACTTTAAAGCGGCATCTAAGATTCTTGGATGCCGCTTCATTTTCTTGAGGGGAGAGGAGCTCAGGAGTGAGATCGTTTCTAATCAAACGAATCCTTCAAGCAGTGAGCGTTGTAGTTTGTATTTCTGCTTTAACGTTTTTTGTCTTGAACATTGTCCCAGGTGATCCAGTACGAGTCATGATGGGCGATATGGCTGATGAGGCTACTGTTCAACAGGTCCGTCACACCATGGGTCTTGATAAGCCAATTCCAGAGCAGTACGCAAACTGGTTTGTAAAAATGCTTGGTGGAGATTTTGGAACTTCTTACACTCAGAAGCGACCTGTCATTGCACTTCTGACTAAGGCTTTGGGAGTTACGCTACGCTTAGCAGTGTTTGCGTATCTTTTTGCCATAGTACTTGGTCTTTTGATGGGTATTCTCGCCGCAGTAAACCATGGAAAATGGCTTGATAGAACACTTATGTCAGTTGCAATTTTTGGTATTTCTGCCCCTTCATTCTGGGTGGCATTAGTACTGCAGATTATTTTTGCCTTGACGCTTAAATGGTTCCCGCTATCAGGCGTTAAAACACCATCCGCCTACGTTCTTCCAGTTATTGCGCTGGGTTCTCGTTATGCAGCAAGTATTGCTCGTGTTACCAGGACTAGCATGCTGGATGTATTAAATCAGGACTACATTAGAACTGCTGAAGCTAAGGGTCTTAAGCGCTCCGCTATTGTTTTGAAACATGCGCTCAGAAATGCTCTTATCCCAATTATTACCATTGCTGGATCTCAGCTGGGAGACATTCTTACTGGTTCCATCATCATTGAGCAGATCTTCAACATGAACGGTATGGGTAAGCTGCTTATCGATGCAATTAATGCTCGTGACCTGCCGCTAATTCAAGGTAGTGTCATGTACGTGGCAATTATCTGCGTTGTTATCTATCTGCTTGTTGATATCTTGTACGCGGTAGTTGATCCACGCATTCGTCTTGGAGAGGAGGCATCAGAGTAATGGCTTTGTTTACAAGTGATAAAAATAGCGAGAAGGTCCAAAAGACTGAAGCTGTACTTGAGGATGCCGCCAAGGCTCAAGAAGAGGAGCAGGCTGCCACGGGAAAGGTCCGTGCGCAGAGCTATTGGCAGGTTAGCTGGAACATCTTTAAGAAAAATAAACTGGGCATGATTTGCTTGGGCATTGTTTTGGCTTTGGTGATTATTGCAATTCTTGCTCCTGTTCTTGCTCCATATGGCTACAAAGATCAAAACCTTTCAATTCAGAATCAGAATCCAACATTTGCGCACCTACTTGGTACTGATGAGTATGGCCGAGATATTCTTTCTCGTATTATTTACGGCTGCCAGATTTCTCTGTCTGTTGGTATTATTTCGCAGGCAATTGCCCTGTTTATCGGCTTTGTAGCAGGAGTTGCAGCAGGATATTACGGTCGCTGGGTTGATGCAGTTGTGTCCTTTGTCATCCAGGTCTTCTCTAGTTTCCCATTCTTGCTCTTTGCAATTTTGATTATGTTTGTTATGGGACCAGGTCTCATTAACCTCTACATTGCATTGGGTCTTTTGATGTGGACTACCACCGCAAGGCTGATTCGTGGCGATGTCATGCGCCTGAAGAATTCTGAATACATTCAGTCTTGTATTCTGTCTGGCGGTAATAGCTTCCGCATCATCATGAAACATCTCTTGCCTAACTGTATGTCAACGCTGATTGTTGTTTCTACCTTGGGCATTCCAAGCGCAATTCTTTCTGAGGCAACACTCTCGTTCTTGGGATTGGGCGTTCAGCCACCTGAGGCAAGTTGGGGCCAAATGATTGCAGCATCTCAGCCATATCTTGCATCACAGCCTCTTTACAGTATTGCTCCAGGTATTGTCATCATCATCACGGTTATGTCTTTTAACTTGCTTGGCGATGCACTTCGCGACGCCCTTGATCCAAAGATGCGTTCTTAGAAAGGAGGTTACGTTTATGGCAGAAAAAACAGATGCAACATTTGAGCACGTTATCGAGGGTCCAAATGGACAGTCTGTGCAATTTTGCAGCCTTGAGGAGCGCAAACTTGCACAAGAAACCGCTCAAAAGGAGCGAGAAGAGCAGTGCAAGAAGAACGTCCTTCTCGACGTTAATCATCTTGATGTTACGCTTTTCACCGAAGATGGCGCACTTCCTGCAGTAAGTGACCTCTCGTTTATTATGCGTAAAGGCGAGACTCTTGCGGTAGTAGGAGAGTCTGGCTGCGGTAAGTCCATGACAGCTTTATCTGTCATGGGACTTCTTCCTACACCTCCTGCGCAGATTACTGGCGGAGAAATTATTTTTGAGGGAACTGATTTAACGCAGCTTCCTCGTGGTGGCATGCGTGACTTCCGCGGTAATCGCATTGGCATGATTTTCCAGGAACCTATGACCTCCTTGAATCCTGTTATGAAATCTGGTCTTCAGATTCGTGAGGGCATCCTTGTTCATAATCCCAACATGAGCAAACAGGAGGCAGATCAGAAGGCCCTTGATATGATCAAGCTGGTGGGTATTCCTGCACCAGAGAAGGTCTTCTCGTCATATCCACATGAGCTTTCTGGTGGTATGCGCCAGCGTGTCATGATTGCTATGGCACTTGCTTGCCAGCCATCACTGCTTATCTGCGACGAGCCAACAACCGCTCTTGACGTAACGGTTCAGGCACAGATTCTGCAGATTATCGATCGCATGAAGCAAGATTTGGGCACCGCTGTCATGTTGATTACACACGACATGGGCGTTGTTTCCGAGATGGCTGACTGGGTTCTTGTCATGTACGCTGGTCATCGTGTTGAGTATGCGCAGTCTGCAGAGCTCTTTACTAACCCTCTGCACCCTTATGCTCAGGGCTTGATTGCGTCCATTCCATCGTTTGACGAGCGCACCAAGGAACTCTATGCAATTCCTGGTAGCGTTCCTATGCTTTCTCATATGCCTTCTGGCTGCCCGTTCCATCCACGTTGTCCGTTTGCTAAGGACATTTGTAAGAAGCGTCGTCCTGGCTTGACTGCTGTTGGTGAAGACAATTGCCATACTGTCAGCTGTTGGAAATACACTGATGAGTGGGGTGAGTAGTCATGGCAGAAGAGAAGAACACAGACGTCAAAGACCTTTCTGGCGAGAAAACCATCTTGTCCGTAAAGAATCTTGTTAAGCGATTTCCCATTAAGAACGGTGTTTTTGGTCGTTCAAACGCTTCCGTTCATGCTGTTGAGGATGTTTCGTTTGACCTTAGGCGCAAAGAAACTCTGGCTATCGTTGGCGAGTCTGGCTGCGGAAAGTCTACAACCGGCAAGTGCGTATTGCGCCTCACCGAGCCAACCTCTGGTACGGTTGAGCTTGATGGGGAAGATTTCACCTCACTTAAGGGAGAAGACCTCAAGCGTGCTCGTCAGAAGATGAAGCTTATCTTCCAGGATCCTTACAGCTCACTGAACCCTCGTATGACGGTCATGGATATCATTGGCGAGCCTATTGATATTGCAGGCACCTATAAGACAAAGGCAGAGCGTGATGCTCGCATTGAAGAGGTTATGGAGGAAGTTGGCCTTAACCTTGAGTTCAAGTACCGCTACCCTCATGAGTTTTCGGGCGGTCAGCGCCAGCGCATTGGTATTGCTCGCGCTATTGTGCTTGAGCCAGAAATTGTTGTCTGCGATGAGCCTGTTTCTGCTTTGGACGTTTCTGTTCAGGCAAAGGTAATCAATCTGCTTGAAGAGCTTCAGAAGGACCACGGTCTGGCCTATATCTTTATTAGCCATGACCTTTCCGTTGTTCGCCACATTGCAGATACTGTTATGGTCATGTATCTGGGTCACCAGATGGAGTTTGCCACTAAAGACGCCCTCTTTGAGCGTCCTTTGCACCCATACACTCAGGCACTTTTGGACGTTATTCCTCGTATTCGCCACGAGCGTATCCAGGAAAAGCGCATTCTTCAAGGTGACGTTCCAAGTCCTGCAAATCCACCTTCAGGTTGCGTATTCCACACGCGTTGCCCTAAGGCAATGAAGGTTTGCTCCGAGCGCATTCCTGATCGCATTGAGGCTGAGCTAGGTCATTTCTGCGCCTGCCACCTGTACGACACATCGCTTTCTGATGCCGACCGTACACCTCAGGTTGCACACGCTATTGAGGCGGCTCAGAAGGCCGTAGAAGAAGCGCGCCTTGAGGAGAAGATTTCCGAGTAGCGCATCTTATTGTCGTGTCTTAAAACGGCATACAAACACAAAAAAGGCGAGAAGACCAATTGATCTTCTCGCCTTTGTTTTTGGGTGTAGGAAGCCTTACTTCTTCTTAACCTTATCGAAGTGAGGGTTAACCAGAACGCTGAGGCCCGTAAACTCTGGCTTCAAGACGTAAGGCATCTGTGGCCAGTCGATAGGCAGGCAAGCGTAGTCTGTGTGAGTCATAAGGCTGTCTGCCTGGCGGGTAAGCTCCAGGACCTTATCGTTGTCGTTAACGGTAAGGCGAGCCTGGTCAACCAGGTTGTCAAACTCGGTGCTGTTGTAGAAGGAAGACTTCTTTGCGGCGCGGTCAGAGCGGAAGTAGGAGCCCATGTGCTCAACACCCTGGAAGGAGAGGGTAGACCAGGTAACAAGAGTGACTTCAAGGTCACCGTTAGTACGTGCGTCGCTCCAAACACCAGAGTCAATAACGCTTACGTTACAGGTAACGCCAATCTTTGACCAAGCATCCTGAAGGGCAACCATGAGGTTCTGATCCTGGCTTCTGACCTGTGCGTTAAGAGTGAGGTTAGAAACACCAGCCTCTGCAAGAAGCTGCTTTGCCTTGTCTACGTTGTACTCAAACTCTGGAGCGGACTCGTTGTAGCCGGTCTCAGAAGATGGGATAAACGACTTAGCAGGCTTTGCAACACCAGAAAGAATGGTGCTACAAATGGTGTCTCTATCAATTGCCATAGAGAGAGCCTGACGAACGCGAACATCTTTGAGGTTCTCGCTCTTAAGGTTCAAGTTTACAAACTGCGTGGATGCAGGAGTGTAGTTGACAATCTCTTTGGAAATAGACTCATCATTTTGGTACTGCTGAATAAGAGATTGAGAAATAAAGACCAGGTCAACATCATTGTTCTTGTAGTTAAGAATACGGGTGTTAGCGTCGTCAATGTAGACAAATCTGAGCTCATCCAGACCAGGCTTGCCCTCATGGTAGTCAGCAAATCCCTCAAGAACAACTTCTGTAGTGCTGTCGTTTGAAACAAGCTTATAAGCGCCAGTACCAATAAAGTTGGTCTCAGTACCCCAGGCCTCACCAGCTTCTTTGCAAGCCTTCTCTGGGTAGATAACAGCGTAGAACTGAGCCATGATTGCATTAAAGGTTGAATAAGGTTGTGTCAGCTTAATATCAAAGTGACGGTCATCCTTAATAACAACACCAGAAAGCTCTTCTGTTGTGCCGGCAATGATGTCTTTAGCACCCTCGATGTATGCGTACGAGTCAATTGAGGTTGCCTTAGTAGCAGGCAAGAACATACGCGTGAAGGTGTATTTAACGTCAGAAGACTTAAGGGTCTCTCCATTGTGGAATTTGATGCCATCCTTAAGCTCATATGAGTAGGTAAGGCCATCTTCAGAGACAGTAGGAAGGCCGGTTACCAGGTTTGGCTCAATCTCTTTTGTGTCTGGATTAAGTACCAGCAAAGACTCTGCAACTGCCTCAGATACACCAACAGAACCAGAAGTCTTCTGAGTATCAAAGGTTACTTTTGGGTTGTTTACACCAAAGCGCAATACCTTTTTCTCTGCGTCTCCGCCAGCTGAACCGCCACAAGCAGAAAGTAGTGAAGCAGAACCGGCGGCAACGGCAGCCGCCAAAGATCCACGTAAGAATGTTTTACGGGAAAGGTTAGTAAATACATGCTCTTTCATAGGGCGCCTTCCGTTTGTATCTTCAAAACATGAAGTTTAAATGTAAGAACTGGCTTCTTAATACCCAAATTAATTGTATGCAATACAGAAAAATGTTTCATGAGTGAAAAAACATTGTGAAGGAAGAGTTGTCAGGGTGGCATGAAGAACGTAAAAGCGATAAAGTCATAGACTCATTAAGGGTATACCTTTAACGTGAGTTTGGATAAAAGTACTAATTGATAAGAGGGTTTTGTGGTTATTCCAGATATCGTAAAAGATGCATTCAATGATGTTCCAGATCTTCCTGCTTCTGAGCGTCCTCTTATCTGTGTGACTCCTCGCTGGATGCCTGAAGAAAATTTTTCTGATTCTGCTTCTGTCGGACAGATCCAATTTGACGCCATCCTTGCAGCTGGCGGCATTCCTATCATGGTGCCTTTGACTGATGACCCAGAGATTATTGCTCAGTTTGTTGAGATGTGTGACGGCTTCTGCCTTACCGGTGGTCATGATGTTGATCCGCGCAATTGGGGAGAAGAACCACGTGATCTTAATCGTCTGTGTCCCATAAGAGACAGGCTTGAGTTTGAGCTCGTAAAACAGGTACTTGCTGCCGATAAACCTTTACTTGCTATTTGTCGTGGTCTTCAACTTTTGAATGTTGTACTGGGCGGTACACTTGTACAAGATTTGCATACGCTTGAGCCAACAGAAAATCATGTATTCTGGACTCATTCAGCAAATTTGTACCATCCAGCTCATGCTGTTCATGTTCAAAAAGATTCTTTGCTGTACAACGCTCTGGGTAAGGTTGAAGACATTCAAGCAAACTCGTATCACGATGAGGCCCTGAAAAAGGTTTCCGCTGAGCTTAATGTAGTTGCGTATGCTTCAGACGGCATTATTGAAGGAGCCGAGGTTAAGGGCAAGACGTTTGCTCTAGGTGTGCAGTGGCATCCAGAGTATGGTTGGCAATACAGCAAAGCTGACTGTGAACTTTGGAAATCCTTTGTTACAGCTTCACAAGCCTCACGGTCTTCTCGTTAATACATTGATACTCTAAACTGCGTTAACTATTTGGTTAGCGCAGTTTTTTGTAAGGGAGTTTTATGAGTGACGTTTTAGATAGATTTATTGCGTATTGTAAGGTTTCTTCTCAGTCTAATCCGCTGACGGCAGATACGGTTCCTTCAACTGAGTCTCAGCACCAGATGGCTGAGGTTGTTGCAGCTGACCTTCGCGAACTTGGCGCAGAAAATGTAGTTGTTGATGAGCACGCCTACGTTGTTGCTCACTGGCCTGCAAGCAAGGGGTTGGAGGACCTTCCAACTCTTGGTTTCTGTTGCCATATTGATACTGCCTGGCAGTCTTGGGGCAATCCCGTTCATCCTCAGGTAGTTACGTATGAGGGTGGCAAGTTGGTGGTTGGTTCTGATCGTGAGGGCAGAGAGGTCTATATTAGCCCAGAGACAAATCCTCAGCTTGAGCACATGATTGGTTGGCAGCTGGTTACCACTGATGGCACGTCGCTGCTTGGCGGCGATGACAAAGCTGGCATTGCCATGCTGGTCAGCTTGCTTGCTCGCTACAAAGAGCATCCAGAGCTTAAGCACCCACGTATTGCACTTGCGTTTGTTCCTGATGAGGAGATTGGCCACGGCGCAGCTCTTCTGGACCTTGACGCTTTTGGTGCTGCGTATGGTTACACCATTGACGGGGGTCCCTTTGGCGAGTTCTGCTACGAGACCTTCAATGCTGCTGAGGTGTTTGTGCGTGCTCACGGACTTTCGGTTCACACAGGCACCGCAAAAGGCCAGATGATCAATGCATCCGAGGCAATTATGCGCTTCCACGAGCTGCTTCCACCTGCGGAGCGTCCTGAGTTCACCGAGGGCTATGATGGCTTCTTCTATCTGGAGCGCGTCAACGGTGATTGCGAGTCTGCTCGCGCTGATTACATTATTCGAGACCATGACCAGGCAAAGGTTGAGCGCCGTAAGCAGTTGATGGTTGATGCTGCAGCGTATGTAAACAAGCAGATTGGCTCTGAGGTACTTTCCGTTGAGATTCACGACCAGTATCACAACTTGGCTGACATCGTATTAAAGCCTGAGTATGCGCACTTAATCGAGAATGCACGCACTGCATACGAGAAGGTCGGCGTAGAGATGACCTGCATTCCAATGCGTGGCGGCACCGACGGATCCCAACTTTCCTTTAGAGGGTTCCCATGCGCCAATCTCTCTGCCTGCTACTACAACGCTCACGGCGTCAGAGAATTTGTTCCTGTCCCCGAGCTTGAGGGTATGGTTGACATGCTGGAGCACCTGGTAGAGCTTTACACCCATCCACAAAACTAGGAGATAGTCATGACTCATTTTGAAACTGATACACAGTATTTGATTGATACTACAAAGAAGCTTGTTGAGTGCGATAGCCCTGTTGGCTACTACGAGCGCATCCATGAGCTGCTTCGAGAGCTTGTTGCCGAGGCGGGCTATGAGCTTCAGATTGACAACAAAGCTACGGCGTATGTCCTGGTAGAGGGTAAAGATACCAGCAAGACTGTGGGCGTTAATGCTCACCTTGACACCATTGGCCTGATTGTTCGCGGCTTCAATTCAGACGGTGCACTGCGCGTTCGCCAGCTGGGCGGCATCAACTACCACAGCATTGAGGGCGAGACCTGCCATGTTGTCTGCAGAGATGGCTCCGTTGTTGATGGTCAGGTAATCTGCAATCACCACTCCGTTCACGTCTTTGAAGACGCTAGAACTATGGAGCGCAACGAGGACAACATGTCCATCTCGCTTATCGCTGATGTTTCTTCCCCTGAGGAAGCTCGTGCGCTGGGCGTCTCAGAGGGTGCAGTTGTTGCCATTGATCCTCACTTTGAGATGTATGACAACGGCTATATGGTTTCTCGCTTTATCGACGATAAGGCTTGTGTTGCCGCACAGCTTCATACACTCCGTTGGCTGGCGCAATCTGGCGAGAAACCCCTCTATAACACCTTGTTCGCATTCCCCATGTACGAGGAGATTGGTCACGGCGGCGCATTCTTGCCTGTTGAGGTGGATGAGTACGTATCGCTGGACATTACCCTTATTGGCCCTGACTACAATTCAAACGAGCACCACGTAGGCATCATTGTTTCTGATATTCGCTCGCCTTACGATTGGGAAGTTTCCAACAAACTTATTGCGTGTGCGCAGGAGGTTGTTGAGCCAGAAAAGTGGAACCAGCAGGTTGCCTTCCACTTCTCAACTGATGCTAACGCTGCATATTTCTCCGGCAACGATCTTAAGAGCGGCGCATTTGGCCCAGCATGCCTCAACACTCACGGTCGTGAGCGTTGCCACATCGATGCAATTATCGGCACCGAGAACCTGTGCCGTGCGTACGTCCTTGGATATGGCGAGAAGAACTAGTTCTTTTCGCCATGGGTGCAGCTTACTCTTATGGATGTATCAAAGAGTTTGTAAGATATGCTGTATATCGTGTGAATTTTGCCGTAGACGTGATAAGGTAGCCTCAGTTAACTTTTCGAGTCAGGAGTGATTCATGGATAGACGTTCGTTCCTTAAGCTTGCAGGTCTTATTCCAGCTACAGCACTGTTTGGCTGCAAGGGAACAGACCAAGAGAAGTCTCAGGACGCCACAAAAGATGAGGCTAAGAAATCTGATCCTGTTGCGGTAAAAGTTGCAACGCTTAAAGGACCTACTGCTATGGGCTTGGTCAAGTTCATGAGCGAGGTAGAGGCGCAAAACATTACCGATAACAACTACTCGTTTGAGATTTTGGATGCCCCTGACCAGGTAGTTGCTAAGGTTGCTCAGGGCGATGTAGACGTTGCTTCTATTCCTGCAAATCTTGCAGCTACGCTGTTCAATAAGACTAAGGGCGCCTATAAGGTAGCTTGCCTCAACGTGCTGAATGTTCTCTACATTGTTGAGACAGGTAGCGCCATCTCTAAGCTTGCTGACCTCAAGGGAAAGACGCTCTACGCTTCCGGCAAGGGTGCTGTCCCAGAGTACACGCTGTCCTACCTGCTCAGCAAAAACGGCATGATACTTGGTGAAGATGTCCAGGTAGAGTGGAAGAGCGAGCATACCGAGTGCGTTGCTGCTCTTGCGCAAGATCCAGAGGGAATTGCGCTGCTTCCACAGCCTTTTGTTACGGTGGCACAAACCAAGAACAACCAGATTCGCGTTGCCATTGACCTTGGTGCTGAGTGGGAGGCACTCAATCCTCAGAGCAAGCTGATTGCAGGCGTAACTATTATTTCTTCAAAGCTGATCTCTGATTCTCCAGATGCTGTGACTGCTTTGCTTTCTCACTACAAAGACTCTGTTGCATTTGCGGTTGATCATCCAGACGATGCAGCCACACTTGTAGGTAAATACGGTATTGTTCCAGAGCCTATTGCTAAGGTTGCGCTGCCTAAGTGTAATATTACGTATATTGATGGCGCAGATATGAAGAGCGCGCTTTCAAGTTACTTAGGCATTCTGGCTGAAGCTAATCCTCAGTCAGTAGGCGGACAGGTTCCTGGAGACGATTTCTACTTTGGCGCATAATCCGCACATAAACGATAGTATTTCTGACCGAGGTAGTGCTTCAACTGGCGCTGCCTCGGTAGTTCGTTTAGGAGCTCTGGCGTTTTGGCTTGCCGTATGGCAGGTAGCTGCAGTTGTTATCAACCAAGATATTGTTTTAACTTCACCTATTCAGACCATCCAGACGCTTTTCTCGCTAGCTCAACTACGAGAGTTTTGGGTTTCTATTGGTCTTTCTCTTTTGCGCATTTTTGCTGGTGGAGCGCTTGCTTTTACCGTTGGCTCCTTGCTGGCATTTTTAAGTTTTAAGAACAAACTAATCAAGATTCTTTTTGAGCCGCTGATTTCTACGATTAAATCAATCCCTGTGGCCTCGTTTGTCATCTTGCTGCTTATCTGGGTTCGCACACCCTACCTCTCAATTTCAATTTCATTTTTGATGGCGCTTCCTATCATCTACATTGCGGTACTTGAGGGACTTCTTAGCACTGACCAGCAGCTTATTGAGATGGCTGATGTGTACCAAATTCACGGTTGGCAACGCATTAAAGCAATTTATTTGTCGCAACTTATGCCCTCGCTTAAGACAGCAACCTCACTTGCTATGGGATTTTGCTGGAAATCGGGAATTGCTGCCGAGGTCATTGGTCTTCCCACATTTTCTATTGGCGAACATCTCTACAACGCTAAGGTGTACCTGGATACACCAGCTCTTTTTGCGTGGACACTTGTGGTTATTGTGATGAGCGCACTTGGCGAGAAGATCGTGATGCGGTTAGTTTCATGGGTAGCTGCAAGGTTAGAAAAGAGCTGCTCATGAACATGAATACAACAAATTACGCGCACACATCTGGGCATTTGCTTGAGGTAAAAAACATCACTAAATCGTTTGGCAATACGGTTGTGCTTAATGACTTTTCCTACAAGTTTGACAGGGGAGTATATGTACTCTCAGAGCCTTCTGGAGCAGGTAAAACAACACTTCTTCGTATCCTTTGCGGCCTTGAAGTGGCTGACTCAGGCACAGTAAGCAAATCTCCTCAGGCTAAAACAGTCATGATGTTTCAAGAAGATAGGCTGTTGGAAAACTTGAGTGTCAGGGCAAATATCATGCTTGCCACACAAGCGCACTCACAGAAGCAAAAGCAAAATGCACGAGAGCGTATTACAGAAGCACTTTGTGCAGTTGGGCTTGAGGGAACAGAAAACAAGCCTGTCTCTGAGCTTTCTGGCGGACAAAAGAGACGCGTTGCACTTTTGCGCACACTCTTTGCCAATGCAGATATCTTGCTGTTTGATGAACCGCTCAAGGGATTAGATGAAGCGCTTAAGCAGCAGGTTATTGCCTTTGTCAAACCGTTCGTTGAATCAAAAGTTGTAATTTGGGTAACTCACACTCCTGAAGAAGTAAAACTGCTAGGCTCTTATACGGCACTGCAGTTATAGGAGTGAGCTACATGTACAAGGTAATTCTCGCCGGCGGAATGGCGTCTGGCAAATCAACTGTTTCTAAAATGTTTGAAGCGGCAGGTGGTCTGCGCTTTGACCTTGATGAGGTTTCTCGAAAGCTTTTACGCCCTGGATGCGAATGTACGTATCGCGTGGCAGAGGCTTTTGGAAACGATTTGCTAGATCCTGTTACTCACGAGATTAATAGGCGAGAGCTTGGCCGTAGAGCTTTTGCTACCAGTGAATCAGCTGAGCTCTTAGAAGATCTAGAAATGCCTTTTATCAGGGAATATATGCGTCAATTCCTGACAAAAGAAGCTCCTAGTGCAGATGCTCAGTTCTGTTTTGTAGAGGTTCCGCTGCTTGACCGCGTTGAAGACTTACTTGAGCTGGTTGATGAAGTTGTCGTTGTTGTAGCACCATTAGAGCTCAGAGCAGAGCGCGCTGAACAGCGAGGATCTTCTCGCCAGGAGTTTGAGCAGCGTATAGCGCATCAGCCTTCTGATACGTATTTGCGTAATCAGGCGGATACGGTATTTGTGAACTCTGAGGGCCTCGATGACCTTAAAGCACAGGTAGAGCTTTGGTTAAACGCTCGGTTCAACCAGCAGTCAGAGCAGTAGGTTATAACTTACCCGCGGTCTCTAGAAGGGTGTTCTTAACGAACTCTCTACCTTGGCAGCTGCATCATCAAAGGTAATCTCTAGGCAGTTCTTGAGCATGTTTTGACCAACACAATAAATGCCATCGTTTACACAAGCGCTGCCAATAGAAACTGCCTTGTTAAACACAGCTTTCTGGTCAAAGACAGGAACACCATTTTGCTTAAGGAACGAGAAAACCTCTTGAGGAGTATCTAGTTTCTTAACAGAAGAGTCTGCCTTGAGAAGGTCTTCAAGCTCTTCTTTTGCAGGTTGAGAAACACTACCACCGATAATCATAGCCATTTGATAGCAAGCTGCACAAAGATCAGAGCGTCCCAGCTTCCACTCCATATAGGCCAGGCGATAGTACACCAGCGCAACATCTGATGCGGAGAAAATATGTGCGATAAGGTCTTTGAGCAGCTTAGCAGCCTCAAAGACTTTTGACTGATCTTCTAATGTTCTTACCAAGAGCAGCGTTGCATCAATTCCCAAAGGAGAAATTCTATGGGCTTCTTGTGCATAGCGTTCTGCTTTTTCTGGCTGTTCAAGCAGGTTGTAGGCGCGAGCCATTCTTGCTAAAGACATAAAATAGGTGTCTGGAATAAGCACCAGTTTTCTTGGCTCATTGGGGAATGCAAGGTTATAAGCTACGCGCTCTGAGAGGGAATCAAAATATCTGTAGATAGAATCAGAGTCATCCAGATACAGACCCATATCAAGGGTTGGTGAAACCTGAGACTCAAGCTCTGTAAGCACCTTTTCTAGAGCGTCTGCATCTGGCTCTCCATCCATGATGTTATTTATGGATTGAAGCGTTTTTTGCAAAGGCGAACCAAAGAGGAATTTCTCGGCCATAGACCTTCTGTCCGAGAAATCAATAGTACCCTCAACCAGGCCATGGATGACTCTATCAAAGCCTTCAATGGCATAAATATCAGAAGTTGAAGCTTTTGCTTCCTCAAATTTACCAACTGCATCTGCAGTAGAGGCATCTTTTGGAATGTTGTTGAGAGTGGTGTTCCAAAGTCTGATGCGATGAGATGCCTCAGAGTATCCAAGATCGCTTACTTTTTGGGCTCCACAAACAGCAGTAACTGCTGGCGAGCAGGGGCGATCAGAAAGGTCTGGCATTTCAAAGAAGCTACGAGGAGAAACCCACTCATCCGTTGCCTTCATAAAAGGCTCAACCTCGCTAAACCAACCTTCAGGGTCAAAAGAAACTCTGAGCGCTGGATCTTGTGGGAAGCTGTTGCCGTCAATTTGAGTGTTTGCTGCAGTAGGCAAGAGGCGTGCAAGAGCAGCCTCGTTTAAGTCCATGGATAGGACAATACGCTCTTCTCCGCGCAAGTTGCCGTTGATGCAGACGCGAGAGATTTTGCAGCTTTGAAGTGCCATACGAGCCACGCAAAGAGAAGTACGCAGTGCGTAAGCGCGTGCTGCCGCAATTTGCTCTGACTTTTCTGCAGATAAGAAGCTAAAGCAGCGAGGACGAGCTACAAAGAACTCAAATACCAAAATATCAAGCTGTGGATTGTAAGAGAAGTTGTACACCATCCTAAAAGGGAATGGCGTGTTTTCAACATAGTTGGCAAACCAGAGACGCTTCATCCAGTCAGAGCTGCCGTCAGCGTTACCGCTAAAAGGAGCAACTTGTTCTGAGAGGGAAGTGGACTTGGGCATGAGGCTTGCTACTTGCGAGAGGGTAGTACGAACAAGCTGAAGATCCGTCTCAGAAGCATGTGTATTCTTTAGGGCCTCAACATCTTGTGAAATGTTGAGAATTGCTTCAGTTGCAATAAATGCGTCGTACTCTTCTGGTCCACACTCAAGGGTGTTGGCGTTGAACCACCAACGACCCGTTCTATCAAGCTTATGGACATCACCTTTGGGCAGATTGGTATTCTCGAGATTTTTAGAGCGCGTCAGCATCTCCTGAAGACCTGTCTCTGTAATCTGATTGTTTGCAACAAGGTCTTTGAGAGAGGCGATGACATTATTTGAGCGCAGCAAAATGTTCTCTAGGGTAGAACCCTGAGATTGCTTTGAAGCTTTATTTAGCGAGAAAAGATCTGAGACGCCCAAGGTATCTCCTTTATCTGATGTAACTTGTTTATTTAGGTGCTAGTTTAGCGCATATAGGTAATAAATTTATTACCCGTCACACTTTGAAACTATACTGCAATTTATAAAAAGTATAGAACAAGTGTTTCAGTTTTGGGAAGTGGGGTATACTACATTCACAAGAAAAGGAGAATCTCATGGACGCATCTCATGCTGAAGATCAACATAAAGAATATATAGGTGCTGAACTGCGCCGATTTGGTCGTGAAGCAGGAGAAGAGAAGCTTCAGGTAGTATCTCCTTTTGAACCCGCAGGTGATCAGCCACAGGCAATAGAAAAGCTTGCCCAAGGAATTGAAGACGGGCTTAGGTATCAGACGCTCTTAGGTGTTACGGGCTCGGGCAAGACCTTCTCTATGGCTAAAACTATCGAGAAGCTCAACCGCCCCACGCTTATTATGGAGCCCAATAAAACACTGGCTGCCCAGGTTGCCTCAGAGATGAAGGAGCTCTTTCCTAACAACGCAGTTGTGTACTTTGTCTCGTACTATGACTACTACCAGCCAGAAGCATATGTTCCGCAATCAGATACGTACATAGAAAAAGATGCTTCTATTAATGAAGAGGTAGAGAAGCTCCGTCACCAGGCAACTTCGTCACTTTTGTCTAGGCGTGATGTCATTGTTGTGGCATCTGTATCGTGTATTTACGGTATTGGTAGCCCTCAAGATTATGCAGGTCTTGCTCCTAATGTAGATAAATCCGTTCCTCTTGAGCGTGATGATTTTATTAAAGATCTTATTGATGTTCAGTACGATAGAAATGATTATGACCTGCAGCGCGGTATGTTTAGGGTGCGTGGAGACGTTGTTGATGTATTCCCACCGTATGCAGAAAACCCGCTGCGTATTGAGTTCTTTGGGGATGAAGTAGAAAGCATCTCAGAGGTTAGCAATGTAACGGGAGAAGTACTGAGAGAGTTTGATGCTATTCCCATTTGGCCTGCATCTCACTATGTTACTGAGCGTCCAAAGATTACCCACGCCCTTACAACCATTTCTGAAGAGATGGAAGCTCGTGTTAAAGAGCTTAAAGAAAACGATAAATTACTTGAAGCTCAGCGTCTTGCTCAGAGAACAAACTATGACTTAGAGATGCTTGAGACTATGGGTTATTGCAATGGTATTGAGAACTATTCGCGCCATTTGGATGGTCGTGCTCCAGGTGAGCCTCCCTATACGCTCATTGATTATTTCCCTAAAGATATGATTTGCATTATCGATGAGTCTCACGTTACGGTTCCTCAAATTAGAGGTATGTATGAGGGTGATAGATCTCGTAAGGTTACGCTGGTAGATCACGGATTTAGACTTCCTTCTGCACTTGATAACAGGCCTCTCAGATTTGATGAGTTTGAAGGACGCATTCCACAGTTCATTTACGTTTCCGCAACTCCTGGAGATTATGAAGAGACGGTTGCTCAGCAACAGGTGCAGCAAATCATTCGTCCAACGGGTCTTCTCGATCCAAAGATTGATGTTAGACCGGTAAGAGGCCAGATTGATGACCTTATCTCAGAGGTCAAAGAGCGTGTGGCAAAAAAGGAGCGCGTTCTTGTTACCACGCTTACTAAACGAATGGCAGAAGATCTTACAGATCACCTGTTAGACGAGGGTATCAAAGTCAACTACATGCACTCAGATACAGCTACACTTGACCGTGTAGAAATCATTAGAGATTTGCGTCAGGGAAAAATTGACGTGCTTGTTGGAATCAACCTTTTGCGAGAAGGACTTGATATTCCAGAGGTTTCTCTCGTAGCTATTCTTGATGCTGATAAAGAGGGTTTCTTAAGAAACAGAAGGTCTCTTATTCAGACTATGGGTAGAGCCGCAAGAAACGCTTCCGGCCAGGTCATTATGTACGCTGATAAAATCACTGATTCTATGCGCATTGCCATTGATGAAACAAAAAAGCGTCGAGAAATTCAGGAAGCGTTTAACAAAGAGCACGGTATTGTGCCTAAAACCGTTAAGAAATCTATTACAGATATTGCATGTTTTATTGCTGAGGCATCAGAGAACATTGATAAACGCAAGCGCAAAAATGGAGAGTTCTACACCGCCTCAGATGATGAAGACTCTTTAGAAGAGCAGCAAGAATCAATTCTTGAAATGCCTGCAGAGTTGCTTGCTGAAGAGCTACAAAATCTTCCTCGTACAGAGGTCGAAGCAATGCTTTCTGGTATGGAAGCAGAGATGGCAGAAGCATCTGCATCTATGGATTATAAGCATGCAGCAGAACTCAGAGATCAGATTGTTGCCATTAGAAGCCAGCTTGAAGGTACTACCTCAGATGATGTTATCAAGAGGCTTAAAACTGGTGCTAGAAAAGGCAGCGCTCACGCAACTCGTAGACGCTATAGAGGCAAACATTAAGCGTTGTTGTAGTGCTCTACTACAAGCTCGGCCATCCTAATGCCATCAGCTGCAGCGCTCATAATGCCGCCGGCGTAGCCAGCACCTTCACCTACAGGCCATACACCTGGAGTGTTAATACTTTGTCCTGTTTCATCGCGGGTAATTCTTACAGGAGAGCTTGATCTTGTTTCAACGCCTGTAAGGACAGCATCGGGATGAGCAAAGCCATGAAGCTTTTTGTCCATGACCGGAAGGGCTTCTCGCAAGGTTTGTAAGACGTAGGGTGGTAGACAGTCTTCAAGTGAGGTCCAGGTAACACCACGTGGGTAGGTTGGTTTTACCGAACGAGGTCCAGTAGAAGCTTTCTTGCTTAGGAAGTCGCCTACAAGCTGAGCAGGGGCAACATAAGCTCCGCCGCCCGCTTTAAAGGCTGCTTGCTCGCAGCTGCGTTGCAGGTCAATTCCAGCAAGTACGTCATCTCCTGGAAGGTCTTCTGGATAGATGTTAGCCAACAGGCCGGAGTTGGCATTTTTGCCCGCACGGTCAGACAGACTCATGCCGTTTGTGACTACGCCGCCCTTCTCGCTAGCTGCAGATACAACATAGCCACCAGGACACATGCAGAATGAGAAAGCGCTTCTTCCAGAGGGAAGATGGACGGAGAGTTTGTAAGGGGCTGCTCCAAGTACGGGATTAGTTGCCTCGGGACCGTACAACGATTTATTGATTTGAGACTGAAGATGCTCAATTCGCACACCCATAGCAAAGGTTTTTCTCTCCATAGAAATGCCTTTGTCTTTGAGCATTACATACGTGTCTCTACTTGAGTGACCAGTCGCAAGAATCATTGTGCGAGTCTTTATGGTTTCAGTTTGAGTTGAACCGTCTGGATTGGTCTTCTCAACCTGAATTGCAGAAAGAGAGCCATCTGAGGCTCGCTCTAGGGAGGCGAGTTTTGTTCTAAATGCAACGGTTCCACCCGCTTCTTCAATCATTGTGACAATGTTGGTCACAACGGTGGGAAGAACATCACTTCCTACGTGGGGTTTTGCGTCCCATAAAATGTTTTTCTGTGCACCTGCTTTTACAAAAGTCTCAAGAATAAAGCGGTGAGAAGCACTTTTGGTACCCGTGTTGAGCTTGCCGTCAGAGAATGTACCAGCACCACCAAGACCAAATTGGATGTTGCTCTCAAGATCTAGCTGACCCGTTTGGTTGTGATGTTCCACTGCAGCAGTTCTTCTCGTTGCATCATCTCCGCGTTCGATGAGTAGGGGATTAAGGCCAGCTTTGGCAAGCGTCAGCGCACAAAACAGGCCCGCACATCCAGCTCCTACAACAACGGGACGGTTTTCTGAAGGAGCAGGTTGCGTTGCTTTGGGAAGCGCAAAAGTATTTGGCTCTGCAAGCTTTATATGCTTTGCTGCAGGCCTACCTTGAATCTTGCTCAGAAGTTTTTGTTCCGCTGCAGACCCACCTTTAAGGTTTACGTGATAGGTGAGGATAAGAACAATATCGTTTCTTTTACGTGCATCAATTGAGCGTTTATGCAGCTCATATGAGGTAATCTCATCTGCAGAAACTCGGAGGGTACGTAGAAGCGCGTCAAAACCCACCTTTGATTCTTTAGCAGGATGCTTACGAAGAGGCGCAACATGAACTTTAATGTTTGATACTTCCAGCATGTTAGTTGTCCTCTTTCAAAGATTCGCAATTCTGATCAGCACTTTTTGCGGCAGCCAGACCGGCAACCATACCGCTCTTCCACGCCCACGAGAGGTTAAAGCCGCCGCATTGAGCGTCAATATCAAGAGCCTCTCCCGCAATAAACAGACCAGGAACGCCATGTGCTTCAAGAGTGTTTGAGTCCACTTGATCGATGGAAATTCCACCAATACAGACCTGTGGAACAACTTTGGAGGATGTACCGGTAACGGTAAAAGTGATTTTGTGAGCTTTGGCAACCGTGGCTTCAACTGAGTCATGAGCACCCAGGTAAGCAGCAATCTGTGGGTCGAGAAGACCGTCTGTGGTGTGAGCTTCTACAGCTGCTGCAACTTCCTCTTCCGTAAGCTGAGGGAGAAGATCAATCTCAAGCACGTCACCAGGCAGGGCCGTACGGGACAAGTTAAAAATCATGATGCCCGAGAGTCCAAATGACCTAAAAAGCAGTTCTCCAGATTCCTGTTTGAGCACAGCGGCGTCTCTTACAAGAGCTGCGTGTGCTCGTACGCGCTTTCCATCAAGGCTTGTTGGGGGCTCAGGCTTGCAGGTGAGTGCACAAAGTCCCGGTCGCAGTGAGGTGGTCTGCAACTGAAGGCTTTCAGCAAGTTGTGTGGTTGTGAGTCCACCAGTAGCTAGAACTACTGATGAAGCGTGGACCTTGTAGGTTTTCTCGCCACCAAAGCATTCTTGGAAGGTAACGGTGAAGCCAATGTGCTGGGGCTTTACCGATGTGACTTCTCGTCCCAGGGCAAATTGGACACCTGCTTTTTGCGCTCGCTTGAGCAGCAATGATTGGATGGAGCTTGCCTGCCTGGTAAGAGGGTACATTCTGCCTTCGTCTTCTGTTGCCCAAGCAAGACCGCTAGACCTAAAAAAAGCCAGGATGTCCGCAAGAAACGTGTCCTTGTCCTTACAGACAGCTTGGACAAACTCTGGATGAGAGAAATTCTCAAAGCTCAAATCAGCATTGGTAAAGTTACAACGACCGCCGCCTGTTGCCAGGATTGTTCTGCCACTCTCTAGTGCTTTTTCAAAGACAACAACGCGCTTATTGGTACCAAGAACCTCAGCAGCAGTGATGGCAGCGCAGAGTCCTGCCGCGCCGCCACCAAGAATTGCTACATCAATGTTGTCTGGCACCATGAACGCCTGAGCTTGCTTAATACGCTGAGCCTGTGCTGCTTGTCGTTCTTTAATGCGCGTTGTTTGAGCCATAGTAAGAATTACCTTTTGTGTTGTGTAAGCACCAGCTTCTAGGGCTTACAGGTCAAGAACGCTCTGTGTTGCGTCAGGGACAAGACCTTGAGGAAGCTCGGTGCTAAAGGTTCCTTTATCGGCGATCTGCGCAAAGGTTGCATCCATAGGAAGCTGTCCCAAAGGCTTGAGGTTAAATGCCGCTGCGGTCTCGGCAAGCTTTGATGGACCGTAAGGCTCAATGCGCTCATCACAGTGAGGACAGGTGATGTATGCCATGTTCTCAATCAAACCAAGTACAGGTACATGCATCATTTCTGCCATGCGCACTGCCTTGCCCACAACCATCTGAACAAGATCTTGTGGAGAAGAAACAATTACAACACCCTCAACAGGAAGGGACTGAAATACGGTCAGTGCAACATCGCCTGTTCCTGGAGGCATGTCGATGAGCAGGTAATCAAGGTCACCCCAGTTGCACTGGCTGTAGAACTGTTGGATAGCACCAGCAACAACAGGACCTCTCCAGAGAACAGGATCGGTCTCGTTTTGAAGCACCAGGTTAGCGCTCATAATCTTGATACCGTTTGCGTCCTCGATAGGAATAAGCTGCTCTTCAACGCCGTAAGAGCGCTCATCAGAGATGCCAAACATACGAGGAATTGAAGGTCCGGTAATATCGCCGTCAAGAATACCAACGCGCTTACCTGCGCGAGCAAGGTTAGTAGCAAGAATGCCGGTGACAAAAGACTTACCAACACCGCCTTTGCCAGAAACAACGCCAATAACGTGCTTAACGCTTGAGTGTTGATTGAGTTCAAAGCCGGCAGGTGGCTGTGGCTCTTTCTTTTTGCCATGCAGCGCAGCGTCAATCTCTTTACGAAGCGCTTCTTTATCAATATCTACGTCTGCCATGTCTCTCCTTATGTAGCAGTTGTATGCAGTAACTACTTAATTCTACCCATAGAACTTTATGGCAAACGAGATAGCTATAATCTTTTCGGCGCACTTTAGCTGAACGTAGGAGGTTCACATGATTTTCTCGTCAATTAAAAATTTATCTGAGAATGACTTTGGTCAGAAATATATGGCCTGTGCTGCGGAGTTTCTAGCAACCCACAATCTGGATGAGCTGCCTTTGGGCAAAACAGAAATTGATGGAGATAACGTTTTTGTGAACGTCATGGAGTTTGAGCCAGCTCTTCCTGGCGAGAAGGACTATGAGGCTCATAAGATTTACGCTGATATTCATGTGGTTATTTCTGGCTCCGAAAGCATCGCTGTTGCCCCTCTTGAGCAGTGTGTTCTTAAGGGTGAATTTAATTTTGATGCTGATTTTGGTGCTTACACCAATCCTGGAGAAGAGACATGGGTTACCTTGCACGCTGGTGATTTTCTAGTGACACCTCCATCTGATGCTCACAAACCAGGCTGTACGCTGGAGAAATCTGGCTCAAAGCTCAAAAAGGCCGTGATGAAGGTTCGCATTAAATAGGGAAGCGCGCTTGCCGTGTTTTGGCGGCATTATCTTGGGTATACTAGAACATCAGTACGCACAAATCGCATCGGTGTACTGATGTTGTTTTCTATTGTTTGGCAGTTGGCGCGTAAAAGAAATGCGCATGTCAAACTGGTTATGTGAGGAACTATGGCTTCAAGCAAAATTGCTATCCGTGGTGCACGAGAGCACAACCTGCAAGACATTGATATTGATATCCCTCGTGATCAGCTGGTAGTTATTACGGGACTTTCTGGTTCGGGCAAGTCAAGTCTTGCCTTTGACACCATTTACGCAGAAGGACAGCGCCGCTACGTTGAGTCCTTGTCCAGCTATGCCCGTCAGTTCTTGGGACAGATGGATAAGCCAGACCTTGACTCTATCGATGGCCTTTCTCCTGCGGTGTCCATCGATCAGAAGACCACTTCCAGAAATCCTCGCTCTACCGTGGGTACCGTTACAGAAATCTACGATTACCTGCGTCTTTTGTATGCTCGCATGGGTACTCCTCACTGCCCTGAGTGCGGTCGCGTTATTGAGCGCCAGACAACAGATCAGGTTGCCGATAAAATCCTCGAGGCTGGTCAGGGACGTAGAGCTTATGTCCTGTCTCCTGTTGTTTTGGGTCGCAAGGGCGAGTACGTCAAGCTCTTTGAAGATCTGCGAAAAGAAGGTTTTTCTCGCGTTCGTGTTGACGGTGTTGTGCGTGAACTTGATGAAGAAATTACGCTGGGAAAGACCCTCAAGCACGATATTGAGGTGGTTGTAGACCGTATTGTCATTCGTCCTGATTCTTTGGGCCGCATTGTTGAAGGCGTTGAGCAGGCAACTAAGCTTGCCCAGGGCAAGGTAGGCATATTGCTCCTGGCCGATAAATCCAATCCAGAGACTATGCCAGAAGAACTCCTGCAGTATTCGCTGGCGCTTGCTTGTCCTATTCACGGTCACTCTATGGATGACCTGCAGCCTCGTGATTTCTCGTTCAATGCCCCTTACGGCGCCTGTCCTGACTGTGATGGCCTAGGAACTCGTAAAATCATTGATGCTGCGGCACTGATTGCTGATCCAAAACTGTCCGTATCAGAGGGCGTTTTTGGAAGCCTCTTTGGCCACTCTAATTACTATCCGCAGATTCTGTCTGCAGTCTGCAAACATTTTGACGTGTCTGATACAACACCTTGGAACAAGCTGCCTAAGAAGGTGCAAGATGCCCTTCTCGGTGGCCTTGGTTCAACTAAGATTCGCGTTGACTACAAAACGCGAGACGGCCGCAATACACACTGGTTTACCACGTTCTCTGGTGTCAGAAAGATTCTTTTTGACAAGTATCAAGAGACCACGTCAGAGAATATGAAGACGCATCTTGAGAAGTACATTCGTGAGATGCCCTGTACAACTTGTCACGGAGCTCGCTTAAAGCCAGAAATTCTCTCCGTTACGGTTGGCGAGAAAAACATCTGGGAGATCTGTGAACTTTCCTGTAAAGAGTCGCTCCAGTTCTTCAAGCAGCTGACTATTACTGACCGTCAGAAGGTTATTGCAGGTCCTATTGTCAAAGAGATTGTGGCAAGGCTACAGTTCTTGGTTAACGTTGGCTTGGATTACCTCACGCTTTCTCGCGCAGCAGCATCGCTTTCTGGTGGAGAGGCCCAGCGTATTCGCTTGGCAACTCAGATTGGCGCTGGTCTCATGGGCGTCCTTTACATTTTGGACGAGCCTTCCATTGGTCTGCATCAAAGAGACAACAACCGCCTCATTGAGACCCTCAAGCAGCTCAGAGATCGCGGTAATACCGTACTTGTGGTCGAGCACGATGAAGATACCATTCGTGCAGCTGACTACGTTATTGACATGGGTCCCGGCGCCGGTGAGCTTGGTGGTCACGTTGTTGCTGCGGGAACTCCAGAAGAGATCATTAAGAACCCTGATTCCATCACAGGCGCGTACCTTACAGGAAAGAAGCAGATTAGACTTCCAGAGACTCGCCGTAAGCCCGGTCGTGGAAAGATCAAGATTACAGGAGCTAGCGCTAACAACCTTAAAAACGTTTCTGCCGCTATTGAGCTGGGCACGTTGACGGTAGTCACAGGCGTTTCTGGTTCTGGTAAGTCTTCTTTGGTTACCGATACCCTTGCACCCGCGCTTACCAATGCAGTTCAGCACTCAAAACGTGTGGTAGGAGAGTATAAAAAGCTTGAAGGCGTCGATCTTATCGATAAGGTCATTGATATTGACCAGAGTCCTATTGGAAGAACACCTCGTTCTAATCCAGCAACCTATATTGGCCTTTGGGATGACCTGCGCGCGCTGTACGCTTCAGTCCCAGAGTCTCGTGCTCGTGGTTACTCAGCTGGTCGTTTCTCGTTTAACGTCCAGGGAGGCCGCTGCGAGGCTTGTAAGGGCGACGGCCAGATCAAGATTGAGATGAACTTCTTGCCTGACGTCTACGTTCCTTGCGAGGTCTGCCACGGTAAGCGTTACAACCGCGAGACGCTCGAGATTCTCTATCACGGCAAGTCTGTCTCTGACGTCCTTGACATGACTGTTCATGAGGCACTAGCGTTTTTTGCAAATATTCCTCGCATTAAGAACAAGTTGCAGACTCTCCACGATGTTGGTCTTGGCTACATTCACCTTGGCCAGCCTGCAACTACGCTTTCTGGTGGCGAGGCGCAGCGTGTTAAGCTTGCAAAAGAGCTTCACCGTCAGCAGACTGGTAAAACTCTTTATATTCTGGACGAGCCAACAACTGGCCTTCATTTTGAGGATGTCAGACAGCTTATTGTTGTTCTTGAGCGTCTTGTTGATGCGGGTAACACCGTTCTTGTTATTGAGCACAACTTGGATGTCATCAAGATGGCTGATCGCATTATTGACATGGGTCCAGAAGGTGGCGATGGCGGTGGAACCGTAGTTGTTTCTGGTACGCCAGAAAAGGTTGCGACAACACCAGAAAGCCACACAGGTAAGTTCCTCAAAGAGATTCTTGACCGCGATAACGCACGTCTAGCTGCAGAGAAAAAAGCTCAGAAGAAGCGCGCATAATATGGCGAGAAAAACGGTCAAGGTCCAAAAGACAAATGCAATGAGGGAGCTTGATGCTGCCGGCATTGCTTACGAGTTCCAATCTTATGAGGTAGACGAAGACGTTCCTTCTGGAGAGTTGGGTACTCATATTGCAGAGATGCTTGGAGAAGATCCAGACGCTGCATTCAAAACGCTTGTCTGCGTGTCTTCAAGTGGAGAGCATGTGGTGTGCTGCATTCCAGTAGATCAAGAGCTTGATCTTAAAAAAGCAGCAGCTGCATCCGGTCAAAAGAACCTCTCCATGCTGCCCGTTAAAGAGCTTGAGGGTTTAACGGGCTATGTGCGTGGTGGTTGTACTCCCGTTGGTATGAAGAAGCAGTTTCCCACTATAATTGACGAGACTGCTCAGCTTTTTGAGCTTATTCATATCTCTGGCGGAAAACGCGGACTCAGTTTGACGCTTTCTCCAGAAGATTTGTCTTCATTTGTATCGGCTACGTTTGCAGATATTGTTCGCGAGGTGCACTAGTGGCATATCAGCCCAAACATATGCGACTTTCAGCAGAGTCTTCTGATGGAACCTTATCTGAAGAAACTCTGAGCAAGGCTCTTGATCAGACCTTTGATAAGCCTCCTGTAGTGGATAACATTGTTGTTCCAGAGACGTTTCATCAACCAATTGAGGATGAGGCGTTTGAGCAGATTGTGAGTCAGAAACTCGAAGAGGCCGCTGCTGAAGAGGATAACTCTGAGACAGATAACAGCTCTGTGTCAGACGGCAACTTCGACGCAGGTAATCCTTATAGTGAAGAAGCTTCTGAGGAAGAGGACGTTTCTAAGCAGAAAGACTTGAGCCGTTCTACCTCTATGATGAGCGTGCTTGTTCTGATTAGTCGTATCACGGGCTTCTTAAGAACCTGGGCTCAGGCATTTGCTATGGGTGCAACTGTTCTTGCAAGCTGCTATTCCATTGCAAACACCCTTCCTGACCAGCTCTATGAGCTTGTTGGTGCAGGAATGCTCACTACAGCTTTCTTGCCGGTATATCTCTCTATTAAGAAGAAGGTTGGACAGGATGAGGCAAATGCCTATACCTCCAACCTGCTTTCCATTGTTGTTGTCGCAACAGGTCTTGTTGCCGTTTTAGGTTTCTTCTTTGCCGCAGAAGTGGTGTATACACAGTCCTTCTCGGCAGGTGCTGATTTTGATCCAACGCTGGCAGTGTACTTCTTTAGGTTCTTTGTCATCGAGGTTATGCTGTATTGCTTCTCCACCATTTTCTCTGGTGTTTTGAATGCAGAGCGAGACTATCTCTGGCCAGCTGCGGCTCCTATTTTTAATAACTTTGTGACTACGGCCTCGTTCTTTGCGTATGCTTTCTTGGTTAACACTAATCCTGAGCTGGGCCTTCTTATTCTTGCATTGGGAAATCCCCTGGGCGTTTTAATTCAGGTTCTGATTCAGGTTCCGTCACTTAAGCGCAAGGGAATTAAGCTCTCGTGGAGAATTAACCTCAAAGACCCCGCACTTAAAGAGACGCTCAAGATTGGCGCGCCTGCTCTGATTGTTGTGGTTGCCACGTTTGTAACTATGTCAGTGCAGACAAGCTCTCAGCTCAGCGTTTCTGCATCGGGCGCTTCCATTGCGGCGTACGCTCGTCTTTGGTACACGCTGCCATATTCCATTTTGACGGTGCCTATTACCACAGCTCTCTTTACCGAGCTGTCCGATAGCTGGGCAAAAGAGAATATGGATCAGTTCAAAAAGGACTTCAAGCACGGTATTAACCAGATTCTTTTCTTTACCGTACCGTTCATGATGTATCTGATGATCTTCTCGATGCCCCTTGTCTCTATTATTGGAGCAAGCAAGTTCACTGAAGATCAGCTGCTGTTAACCCAGCAATTCTTGATTGGTCAGTCTTTAGCCCTGCCTCTGTATGGCATTGGTATGTACCTGCAAAAAGTCTGTTCTGCTATGCGTCGCATGACGCTCTATGCTGTTTCGGCAACGCTCGGTTCTGTTGTACAGGTTTTGGTGCTGCTGGCGGGCACTTCTCACTTTGGCATGATGTTTGTAGCAACTACCTCGGCTATCTTCTACGTGGTCATTGACACCATTATGTTGATTAGCCTGCGTAAGCACCTTGGTCAGATTGGACTTAAGTCCATGGTGTTTGCGTTTGTTCGCTCAATTCTTTTTGGCCTTGCAGGATCGGCGGCGGCACTTCTGATTATGGTGGGTCTGCGCATTGTTATTGGCGTGCCAGATGGACGAGCACTCTACGGCGTGCTGTATTGCATCTTTGCAGGTATTCCAGCTGTTTTGGTTACCTATGGCTTAGCAATTCTCTTTAAATCACCAGAGTCAGCCATGCTTCGTTCACTGGTTTCTCGCGTAAGGTCATAGTATGGCCAGAAGCGGCGCAAAAAGCGGTAAAGATAGCTCTCAGAACAACCTTGATCCCAGCTATGTGCCTTCGGGTGCGCCAGGGCTTGCGCCGTCGTTTTCTTCTAAACCCTCAGATGACCTGGTGTCTATTAGAGAACAGGTTGACCAGGTGCCAACTGATCCAGGCTGCTACCTCTGGAAAGATGGTTCTGGCAAGGTTATCTATGT
Organism: Atopobium sp.; assembly: GCA_018380095.1. Classification (GTDB taxonomy): domain Bacteria; phylum Actinomycetota; class Coriobacteriia; order Coriobacteriales; family Atopobiaceae; genus Lancefieldella. The sequence continues at coordinate 68,589 of JAGZUI010000006.1, read as the reverse complement.
AGGCAAGGCCAAGAACCTGCGCGCTCGTATGAGGCAGTACGTCACACTACAAGATGACCGTGCTAAGATTCCTCTGATGATGCAGGTCGTGCGCAGTTTTGACTACATTGTGGTAGAAAACGAGCACGAAGCACTGGTGCTGGAGCGCAATCTTATCGCTCAGTATCGTCCGTACTTCAACGTGGACTTTAAAGACGATAAGAGCTATCCCTACATTGCCATTACCGAGTCAGACACCTTTCCAGCAATTAAATACACGCGCGAGAAGCACAAGAAGGGGACGCGCTATTTTGGTCCCTACACTGATTCTTACGCCGCTCGCCAGACTATTGAGACGCTCAGAAAAGTAGTGCCTATCTGCTCTGCTACGTGTGTGGAGTGGAAACGCGCTAAGCGCCTGCTTGAAAAAGACCCTGATGGCGCGGCTGTTGCTAACTTACTGCTGGCAAAGAAGGGGCGTCCTTGCTTTGACTACCACGTAGGCAAGGGACCTGGCGTGTGCGTTGGCGCCATTGACACCGTTTCCTACGCAAAGAACGTCAGGCAGGTAGAAAACTTTCTCCGCGGAAATCGTTCCGAGATTGTCTCTGAGCTCAAAGATCAGATGCAAGAAGCCGCCGCTGACCTGGATTTTGAGAAGGCAGCTAGGCTTAAGTCCCGCCTGACTTCACTTTCTGATCTTGACGACCGCCAGCAAGTCACATTTCCTACCTCGGTCAACATTGACCTCATTGGCATTTATCGAGAAGAAACTATCTCCGCTGCCTGCGTATTTGTTGTACGAGAAGGTCGTACCATTCGCTCAGTTGAGTTTATCCTGGACAAAGGCTTGGACGTTTCCGAGGAAGAGCTGGTTTCGGGCTTCTTGAAGCGCTACTACGACGAAACCGCTGACATTCCCGCAGAGGTTAACCTGCCCATCGATCTTCTCGACGCAGAGGTTTTGTCCGAGTGGTTGACACAAAAACGAGGCCACAACTGCGTGCTTCACTACCCACAACGTGGTGAGAAGTTCCGTCTTCTCCAGATGGCTTCTGCTAACGCTCGTCATGCGCTGATGCGCCACATGATTCGCACGGGTTATGCTGACGACCGTACTAACCAGGCGCTCCTTCAGCTTGAAAGCGCACTTGCGCTTGACGCGCCGCCACTGCGCATCGAGTGCTTTGATATCTCTACGCTTCATGGCAATTTTACTGTTGCATCTATGGTGGTCTTTACTAATGGAAAGGCTGATAAAAGCCAGTATCGACGCTTTAAGATCCGTGCTGAGCTTGATGAAGCAAACGACTTTGTCTCAATGACAGAGGTCCTGGGCAGAAGGTATAGCCCGGAACGCATGGCAGATGAGCGCTTTGGCTCACGACCTGATTTGCTGGTAGTTGATGGTGGTAAGCCTCAGTTGACCGCTGCCATCAACCAGCTTAATGAGCTGGGGTTGGATATTCCTGTCTGCGGCCTTGCTAAGTCTGATGAGGAAGTCTTTGTACCTTGGGACGACACGCCAATCGTGTTACCTACAGGATCTGCTTCTTTGTACCTTATCAAGCAAGTCCGTGACGAGTCGCATCGTTTTGCGATTACCTTCCATCGTGAGCTTAGAGATAAGGCAATGACCGTCTCTATTCTGGATGAAATCCCTGGTGTAGGGTCTAAACGTAAAAAAGACATCATGCGCCATTTTGGCTCTTTTAAACGCCTAAAGGCTGCAAGTGTTGAGGATATCTCTCAGGTAAAAGGTGTTTCTGTGAACTTAGCAGAAACTATTTATGAAGAACTCAAAGCTTGGGAAGAATCTTCCACGACTGTACATGAGAAATTAGATGCAAGGGGAGGAACTCATGAGTAAAACAGCAGACGAGAAGGTCTTGGCACTTGTAAATCCTGACTACATTAAGCGTATTCCGTTCTTTGTTCGTGGTCATGCAACAAGCAAGTCTTGCGAATATATTGCTCAGAAGCATCCAGAGCTATACGCTACATTTGAGGGTGAACCTAGTGCTCAACAAGTTGAAGAGATGTCAAAGATTATCAACGAGCTCTTTGAGCAAAGGATGAAGAAGCACAATCTCTAAAATCAAATCAAGCAATAGAGTTATTTGTAATAAGAATGGCAGCTATGAAGTGTTGTTATGCCATTCTTATTTTTTTTTCATTCATCGCTGAAATATAGCCATTGGCCGACAGATGAACTGCTAAAGCATACTCGTACGGAATATCATTAGAGCTACCTAGTCATTACTCTTATGTCAATTGCTACAAGCAGTTCTAATGAGGTGACAGCAGATGAAGCGTAGAAAAAGGTTTGTAAAAGATCTGTCATTATTAGTAGTTCTTGTTGTTTGTGGTTTGCTAATAAATAATTGGTTTTTTAAGCTGAATACTATGAGACTGCCAGAGTTAAAAAAGCAGGCAGCTCAGTATGTTGTGCAACAATATGAGAATAAGAGAAATGGTCTTAAGTCTGATTTTGGATCCGCAGGAAATATTGACTTAGAGACTGCTACTATTTCTGGTCCATTTTTAGGAGTCAGTCAAGCTAACCAACTTATATTGAATATAAAATTATATTGGGTAATAAGCTCTCAAGAAAAGGTTGTTGGAACAGTTGAGCAAGATTTAGGGCTATTTGCCATTGGGTCTTATTTTGGAACTCCAAAAATGTGGATTCAAACAAGGAACGCTGGACTGCTACAAGAAATGCATAATAGAAATTATAGATGCCTAGTTAGAAATTTTTGTGGCGTAGGGTTAAGTGGATGGCCGCCACCTTATCTAGCTGATGGCTATTTAGGACGTTATAGCCCAGCAGATGGAAATTTTGACATTGAAAAAAATGACGAACAAGTATCAGAGATAATCGAATCTCATTTAGGGGAAGAACATCTAGATTTTATGGCGAACCCTGAGCGTGTTGTAGATTTAGTTAAGTAATCTTGAGGTGTTTTCTCTGTTTGATCAAAAAGGCATTGCTAGAAAAGTCTTAAATCCAAATATTGTTCCTGTGTCAGTACCGGCCACAGACTTAAGTGAGGTGACAGATGATGCAGCGTAGAAAAAGGTTTATAAAAGGTCTGTCATTATTGGTAGTTTTTGTTATTTGTGGTTTGCTGATAAATAACTGGATTTTTAAGTTGAATACTATGAGACTGCCAGAGTTAAAAAAGCAGGCAGCTCAGTATGTTGTGCAACAATATAATGCTTGTAAAAACGGTTCAAAGTCAGATTTTACTTCTGTTGATAACATTAACTTGGAAGATACAGAGATTGCTGGCCCGTTTTTGGGCGTTAGCAAAGATGGTCCAGTAGTAATGAACATAACGCTCTATTGGACAATAAGTTCTCATGGAGTTCTTATTGGAACTGTTGAACAAGATTTGGGAGTCTTTGCTATAAGCGCATACACAGGATCTTCATCAGAACTGTGGATTCAAACAAGAAATGCTGGATTGCTGCAAGAAATGAATAAGCAAAAGCTACCGTGCTTGGTTTGGGAAGTTGCAGGAACAAATGGATGGCCTCCAAGCTATCAATCAGATGGTTATTATGGCCGCTATAGTCCAGCTGACGGAGATTTCGAAATTATAAAAGAAGATAGTCATGTATCGGAAATTATTAGCTTCCGATTAGGGGAAGAACACTTGGACTTTATGGCAAATCCTGAACGAATCCTGGATTTAACCAAGTAATTTTGCGGCATTTTCGCTGTTTTAAAATAAGAGTCAGTTCATTTTGGGCTGACTCTTGTTTAATCTTCACAACATATCCGTAATTTCTAAAGGCAAACGGTAGTAAAACATCGGTAAACGGTAGTTGACTTTGCTTACTATTTGTGTAGTTAGTTAAATAATTTATATATTATACAAGGTAAAATAATAGTAAAGCCCGCTAACTGCGGGCCTTCTTAGCTGCTATTAAGATTTATACGCAGTAAATAATACAACAAAACACGTTTTCGTATTTTGAGCAGCCAATGAGCGAGAAATTAATACCGTTGGGCGAACTGTCTTCAGAACAAATATCTTTTCTTCATATAGTTATGTAGATGTAAGCCACACAAGTGGCATTGGTGCCACGTTGTGGCAAGGAGAGTTTTTAGAAAGAGGCAGAAATGAGCGAGTTTATTAACCGTCCACTTTCGCGTCGCGGCTTCCTTGGCGGAGCAACTGTAGCAGCTGGTCTTGGTCTTACCGCTTGCGGTGGCGGACAGCAGAAGGCAGCTGAAGCTCCATCTGGAAAGGAAGGCGGCGGCACAATTACTGCTGGTACCGCTTATTCAACCCAGAACTATGATCCATCTACTACTTCATCAGCACTTGCTCTTGGTGTTAACTGGCAGGTAGTTGAAGGTCTCTACGGTCTTAACTTCCATGACTACTCTACATTCAATGAGCTTGCTACTGCTGATCCAAAGAAGGTAGACGATTACACCTTTGAGATTACCCTCCGTGACGGCGCAAAGTTCTCTGATGGTAACGAGGTAAAGGCAGATGACGTTGTTGAGTCCTTCAACCGCTCTTCTGCAAAGGGCAGCGTTTACGTTCCAATGCTCGCTCCAATTGCTTCCGTAGAGAAGAAGGATGACAAGACTGTCACCGTTAAGACCACTATTGCTAACTTCTCCCTCCTCAAGGAGCGCCTGTCCATTGTTCGCGTTGTTCCAGCAAGCAGCTCCCAGGACGAGATGAAGAAGCAGCCAGTTGGTTCTGGTCCATGGCAGTTTGAGTCCATCTCTGACAATACTCTTGACCTTGTTCCTAACAAAAACTACAACGGCGCAACTCCTGCTAAGGACGATAAGCTCCACTATGATGTCCTTAAGGATCCAACCGCTCGTCTGACCGCACAGCAGGATGGAACCACCCTTGCTATGGAAATGGTTCCTGCAGACGCTGTAGACCAGCTCAAGGGCGCAGGCTGCACCGTTGACGCTGTCCAGGGCTTTGGTGTCCGCTTTGCAATGTTCAACCTTGGCAAGGCTCCTTGGGACAACGTTAAGGTTCGCCAGGCATGTCTCTATGCACTTGATACAGACAAGATGCTTGCAAACGCATTCTCTGGCCAGGCTGAGGTTGCTACCAGCTACCTTCCTTCTTCCTTTGCTAACTATCACAAGGCATCCACTGTCTATGCACACGATGTTGATAAGGCTAAGAAGCTCATTTCTGAGTCTGGTATCACTCCTGGTGATGTTGTTCTTCGCACCACCGATAACGAGCAGGTTAAGTCTATGGCAACTCAGGTCAAGAACGACCTTGATGCACTTGGCTTTAACGTAAGCATCGTTTCCGATACTTCTCCAGCAACCTATGCTGCAATTGACGCAGTTGACGGCTCTTGGGACATCCTGCTTGCCCCTGGCGATCCTTCCTGCTTCGGTGCAGACGTCGACCTGCTGCTTAACTGGTGGTATGGCGATAACGTCTGGATGACCAAGCGTTGCCCATGGAAGGAGTCCGCTGAGTGGACTAAGCTTCACGAGCTCATGAACAAGGCTCTTGGCCAGTCTGGTGCCGATCAGCAGTCCACTTGGAACGAGTGCTTCGACATCATCGCTGAGAACGTACCTCTGTACCCAGTTCTCTTTGCTAAGACCTTCACCGCTTCCTGGAGCGAGAAGCCAAACAGCAACGGCGTTGCTCTCAAGGGCTTCAAGGGCATCGGAACCACCGGCCTGTCCTTCATTGATGTCAACACAGTTACTGCTAGCTAATTTGTTGTCGTCACGCGCTTAGCATCTCATACATTGGGGCCCGAGCGTTTTACTTATAACGCTCGGGCTCTTGTTCGCAAAATTCAGTCCTGAGATGTGCAAAGTCTCATCAAATTTTATTTGTACGGTTTGTTTTAAAGAGAGAGGGGGAGATAGTGAACAACCTATTACGTCTTATCGGACGCCGTCTTATTGCGCTGCCGATTATGGCTCTAGGCGTCACCTTTCTCGTATTCTTCCTAATGTCTTTCTCGCATGTTGATCCTGCATACAATGCCTTGGGAGAGTCTGCTTCTGAAGAAGCTATCCAGCAGTATCACATTGAGAATGGTCTTGATGATCCATGGCCTGTGAGATATGTACGCTATATCAGTGATGTTGCTCATGGAAACTTGGGTACCTACGGCACTTCTCACTATTCAGTTGCTGCAAGAATTTCAAAGGCTCTGCCAGTAACTATGCAGTTGACCTTTATGGGTCTCTTTATTGGCGCAATAGTTTCGTTTACGTTGGGCGTTATTGCGGCTCTCTATAGAGATCAATGGCCCGATCAAATCATCCGCGTATTCTCAATTGCCGGTCTTGCAACGCCATCATTTTGGTTGGCAGTTCTTTTGATTCTGGTCTTTGCGTCTACGCTTAAGCTGCTACCAGCCTCTGGAGCACTACCAGATCCTACGGTAAATCTTGGCGGCTACTTTGCTCGTATGATTATGCCGGCATTTGCACTTGCGGTTCCAATGTCTGGTCAGATGACCCGTATTGTTCGTACCGCAATGGTCGAGGAGCTGGATAAGGACTACGTCCGCACTGCTCGTGGCGCTGGTATTCCAGAGAGAATCGTCATCGCAAGAAACGTACTTCGCAACGCTCTTATTACCCCTGTAACCACGCTTGGTCTGAAGATTGGTTACCTCATGGGTGGCGCCGTTGTTATTGAGGTTATTTTTAACCTTCCTGGCATGGGTACCGCAATTCTTGAGGGCATCCAGGGTAACGAGGCAATGCTTGTTCAGGGCGTTGTTGTTGTCGTTGCACTGTCCTTCATCATCATCAACATTGTTGTTGATATGTTGTACATCTTGATTAACCCACGCATTAGGACGGTGTAGTGCGATGGTACAAATTAGAAAAAAACAAGTCGAGAAGCTCGAAGAAGCTGCTGCGAAGGGTTCAACCTTTGGTGGCTTTAAGAAGATGAAGACAGCTTCCAAGATCGCTCTTGTCATTCTTGTCTTTGTTGTTCTTGCTTCTGTCTTTGCAAACTTTATTGCTCCACATAACCCACTTGAGATCTTCAACGCTCGTCAGGCTCCAGGCAATGGATTCATTTTTGGAACTGACGATAAGGGCCGCGATATTCTTTCTCGTATGCTCCATGGTGGTCAGTATTCACTGGTTATTGGTTTTGGTGCTACGGGTATGGCACTTTTGTGTGGCTCAATTATTGGTGCTATTGCCGCTGTTTCTAGGAAGGCTGTCTCTGAGGTCATCATGCGTGTGCTCGACATCATCATGTCGTTCCCAGGCATTGCACTTGCAGCAGTCTTTGTTTCTATTCTTGGTAACAGCGTTCCTTCAATCATCTTTGCCATTGGCTTTATGTACACGCCACAGATTGCGCGTATTGTTCGTGCAAACATCGTAAGTGAGTACGGCGAGGATTACGTAAGGGCAACCATTGTTTCTGGTGCTCGTGCACCTTGGATTTTGTGGAAGCACGTTCTTCGTAACTGCATTGCTCCCATCATGGTCTTTACCGTTACACTGGTAGCAGATGCAATTATCTTTGAGGCATCTTTGACCTTCATCGGTGCAGGTATTGCAGAGCCAACTCCAACATGGGGTAATATCTTGGCTGATGCCCGTGCTGGCGTTCTTGCTGGTCGTTGGTGGCAGGCATTCTTCCCAGGCCTGGCTATTATGATGACCTGCCTGGCACTGAACATCCTCTCCGAGGGTCTTACTGACGCTATGGCAGCAGCACCTGGAGCTCCTGTAGATACAGAGAACTCTGACTCCAGGCGTGCAGATGACATTCTTGCGTCTGATCCAGTTCGTGCATATGCAGAGCAGGCAGAGTCCCTTGAGCGCAGACTTAATGCACTCAAAGAGGTTGAGCTGTCCAGAACAGACAGACGTAAGCCAGACTTTGATGTTGCTCCACTGCTCAGCGTTAAGGATCTTTGCATCAGCTTTGAGTCTCACGGAGACGTTAAGGTTGTTGACCACGTAAGCTTTGATGTTCGTCCTGGTCAGTGCATGGCACTGGTTGGCGAGTCTGGCTGCGGTAAGTCTATTACCACTAAGGTCATCATGGGTCTGACTGATCCAAAAGAGACTATTACTGGTGAGGTCCTCTACAAAGACCAAGACCTCTTGAAGCTTTCCAAAGAAGAGCATCGCAAACTGCTTGGACACGAGCTTGCAATGGTCTATCAGGACGCTTTGTCTTCCTTGAACCCTTCTATGCTTATCTCTTCTCAGATGAAGCAACTTACCAGCAGGGGAGGCACTCGTTCCGCAGAGGAGCTTCTGGAGCTTGTTGGTCTGGATCCAAAGCGTACGCTTGAGTCTTATCCACATGAGCTTTCTGGTGGTCAGCGTCAGCGTGTTCTGATTGCTATGGCATTAACCCGTGATCCTTCATTGGTTATCTGCGACGAGCCAACAACCGCTCTGGACGTTACTGTTCAGAAGCAGGTTATCAAGCTCTTGAATGACCTCCAGCGTCGTCTTGGCTTCGCAATGATCTTTGTTAGCCACGACCTTGCACTTGTTGCAGAGGTTGCTTCTGAGATTACCGTTATGTACGCAGGTCAGGTTATTGAGCAGGCAGCTACTACTGAGCTTCTGACCAATCCTGTTCACGAGTACACCCGCGGTCTTCTCGGCTCCGTTCTTTCCATTGAGGAAGGCGCACAGGACGGTACCAGGCTTCACCAGGTACCAGGTTCTGTTCCTTCTCCAGAAGACTTCCCAACAGGCGATAGGTTTGCTCCTCGTTCAAGTCACCCAGACTTGGGTCTTGAGGTTCACCCTGTTATCAAGGAGATTCCTGGTAAACACCATCGTTTCTCCGAGCTGCCTGATGAATATCTGAAGGAGCATGGTCTTGTGCCTTACCTTGAGCGTTCTCAAAAGGAGGTGAGGTAAATGGCTACAACAACTGAAGAGCAGCCAATTATCTTCCTCGATGACATTTCGGTTACGTTTAAAACACGTACGGGTTCAATCTTTAAGCCTAATAAGGTTCACGCAGTACAGAATGTTTCCCTCAAGCTTATGCCTGGTGAGACCATTGGTATTGTTGGTGAGTCTGGCTGCGGAAAGTCTACTACCGCAAATGTCATGTGTGGCCTTCAGTCACCAACGTCCGGTCATGTGTACTTCAAGGGAATGGATGTTACCAAGCGTACTCCAGAGCTTAGAAAGCAGATTGGACGCGTTGTCTCTGTTGTCTTCCAGGACCCAGCAACTGCTCTTAACCCTCGTATGATTGTTAAAGACCAGCTCATGGATCCACTGCTCGTGCACAAGGTAGGAACAGAAGAGGAGCGAGAAGCCCGTATTAATGAGCTTGTCGGTTTGGTAGGACTTCCACATTCCGCACTTCGCGCCCTTCCTGGTCAGCTCTCTGGTGGTCAGCGTCAGCGTGTTGCAATTGCACGTGCGCTTTCTCTGAACCCATCGGCAATCATTGCTGACGAGCCTACTTCCGCACTGGACGTTTCTGTTCGCGCACAGATCTTGAATCTGCTCACCGACCTCAAGTCTGAGCTGGGTCTCTCGATGATTTTTATTTCGCACGATATTCAGACTGTCCGCTATGTTTCTGACCGCATCATTGTTATGAATCACGGCCAGATTATGGAAGATGGTCCTGCTAAGCAGGTCTTTGAGCATCCAACAGATCCTTACACTAAGACGCTTTTGGGTGCTGCACCATCTTTGCTTCATCCTAAACTGGGTGAGTAGCGCTTACGTTTTTGTTTGACTAGAGCGCAGCTTAGGCTGCGCTCTTTTAGCTTGTTAGGTGGATTAATGCACCAAGAAGTACTTGAGCTGACAGAGTTGAAGGCAGCTCATGCTTTGACGCCCTATCCTTCAGATTTTGAGGCGTTTTGGAAGGCACGTATGGAGGAAGCAGATAACGCCCCTCTAAGCTGGCAGATTGTTCCTTCAACAGAGGTCACGTCAACTGCTTCAGCCCACTTTTTTGATCTTACATTTGTAGGCATTGATGGCGCGGAAATCTACGCAAAGTACCTGCGTCCACAGACTGCCTTAGATGTACAAACTCCGCTTGTTTTACAGTTTCATGGCTATCCAGGATCTTCTCGCAGTTGGTTTGAGCAGAGCTCATTTTTGGGCTTGGGCTGCTCGCTGATTGCGCTTGATAATCCTGGGCAGGGTGGCCGTAGTTTGGACGGAAGCTCGTATAAGAGCACTACCGTCTCGGGCCACTTGGTGCTTGGACTGGATGGACCAGTAGAGGACCTTTACTTTGTTCATCTGTATCAGAACATTCGCTTGCTCTGCAGAATTGTTAGACAGCTTGAAGGAATTGATACAGATCGCGTTTTTGTAAACGGCGCCTCGCAGGGAGGCGGTATTGGTCTTGCTACCTGCGCACTCAACCAAGACCTTATCAACAGGGCAGCAATTCTTTATCCCTTCCTCACCGATTTTAGGTGTGTGTGGGAACTTAATGCTGATGAGGTTGCCTACGAGGGCATCCGTTATTATTCCCGCTGGTTTGACGCAGATGGTTCTCGCGTTGATGAGGTTTTTGCAAAGCTTGCCTACATTGATTCAGCTAATTTTGCACGCTTGGTTACCTGTCCTGTGCTTTTTGGCACCGGACTTGATGACCCGGTAGTTCCTCCAGAGGCTCAGTTTGCGGCTTACAATGCCTTGACCTGCCCAAAGAGACATCTTCTTTATCCCGGATATGCGCATGAAGAGATTGGCGATTTTGACGATAAGATTATTGATTTCTTCTGCTCAGACAAGGGAGAGCAAGCTCTTGAAGAGTTGGACTCGTCATTTCCTGCTCAAGCAGAAGGCGAGGTGAAAGCATGAGAGGCTTAACACAAAGGCTTGAAGATGCCCGTTCTTATCGCGGTGCGTGGCTTAGACCATCAAACTTTGAATCATTTTGGGAGACGTCGGTAACGTTTGCACAAAATGCGAACGTAGAAAGTGTGGTTGAGCTTCCGTCTGCTACCCAGGGGGCAACGTTTAAGCGCATCACATTCACCTCAACTGACCAGACGCAGCTGCGTGCTCGCGTCATCCTTCCAGCAGGTGTGTCGGTGGCAGAACCGCTGGCTGCGTCAGAGCTGTCCGCCTCGGCAAAGCTGCCAGTGGTGGTGCTCTTCTCCGATCTTGGTCGGGGAGTGCGTAGCTGGCTGCACCTATTGCGTTTCTCGGCGCTTGGCATGCCTGTTGTAGCCCTAGAGGCTCGGCCATGCGAAGCGTCACTCAAAGACGCTTGGAGGGGAGCGTTGACCGCAGAAAAGCTTGCTGGCGCACTCATCAACCCAGATGACGCCGCATCCTCCACGCTTAAGCAGCTCATCGATGACGCACTGGTAACTACCGCGGTTGCATCGCGCTTCCTCGGGCGCACAACCGTCACCTGGGGAGAAGGTCTAGGCGGCTCGCAGGCTTTGTTTGCAGCAGCTCTTCTGCCCAAGGCAGCGATCGCTACTATGGCGCTGAACCCGCTCTTTGCCGACAACGCAACAACCCTGCGAGCACATGTCGGGTGCGGAGACACTCCGCAGTCAGATGCAGCTATCGACGCGGTTGGTCTTCTCGACAGCGCGTGCGCGGCAGAGCTGGTGCATGTACCTGCGCTTATCGGCACGGCTCTGCTGGACCAGAGCGCTCCAACTGAGGGAACGTTTGCGCTGTACAATCGCCTGACGGGGCAGAAAGAGATGCGTGTGTATCCCAAGTTTGGCCACGAGCGCATCAATCAGTTTGAGAACGAGCAAATCAACTATCTCTGCGAGGTTATATCAGGACTTTGTCATAACTAAGCGGACTATAATTACGTAGGTTCTTTGAAGTTGCTTTTGATCAATGCTTTGGTCGGCTACTTCAGTACATTGTTGTATGAAACCAGTTGGATTTTCCAACGTGTGAAAGGATAAAGCATGTCCAGTAACGTACCATTTAGCGGTGTTGTTCCACCAGTTGTAACCCCAGATACCCCAGACCATCAGCTTGATGTTGTGTCGTTTGAGCGCTCCATTAATCGTCTCATTGAGGCTGGCATAGACGGCCTGTTCTTCCTCGGTTCTTCCGGCGAGGTTGTTTTTGCAACTGATGAGCGTCGTGATCAGATTGTTCGCGAGGCTGTTCGCATTGTTGACCACCGAGTTCCGGTCCTTGTGGGCATCATTGATACCGAGACCGAGCGTGTTCTGGAGCACGGTCGCCGTGCCCTCGCATTGGGTGCAGACGCTCTTGTAGCAACTGCTCCTTTCTATGCACTTGGTGGCCCAGCTGATATTGAGGAACACTTCCGCATCCTTCACCAGGAGCTGGACGCACCTCTGTTTGCGTATGACATTCCTGTCTGCGTTCACACTAAGCTTCCTTGGAAGATGCTTGCTCGTTTGGGCGCAGAGGGCGTTCTTGCAGGCGTTAAAGACTCTTCTGGCGATGACGTTTCCTTCAGGTATCTTGTTCAGGAGAACGAGAAGAACGGTCACCCTCTAACTCTTTTGACTGGCCACGAGATTGTTGTTGACGGCGCTCTTCTTTCTGGTGCAGACGGTTCTGTTCCTGGTCTTGCTAATGTTGAGCCAGAAGGTTACGTCCGTATGTGGAAGGCAGCTCAGGAAGGTAACTGGGCAGAGGTCAAGCGTGAGCAGGACCGACTTAACGAGATCTCCCACATCTTTGATGTCACTTCAGGCGTTCAGGGCTATGGTGCTGGCGTTGGCGCATTCAAGTGCGCACTTAACCTCATGGGCATCTTTGATTCTGACCAGATGCCTCGTCCTGTTAAGCCACTTGATGGCCAGAACCGTGAGGCAATCAAGCAGGTTCTTATTGCAAACGGCCTTCTCTAAACAAGAGGGGACACCATGGACTCTAAGTTTGTTTCTCCAACACATGTTTGCGCCGTTGATATTGGCGGCACAAAAATCGCCTGTGGCATAGTCACTCTTAACGGCACCGACGCTCCAAACGTTCAGTCCGTAAAGAAGGTTCCTACCAATGCAAAAGAGGGTGGCAAGCAGGTTCTTGCCACCGTTCTGCAGGCAATTAGAGAGGCTTTTGCTCGCGCAGAAGAGCTGGGCCTTACCATCTCTGGCGTGGGTATTTCTTCTGCTGGTGTTGTTGACCCTCGTACGGGCGACATCACCTACGCAAATGAGCTCATGCCCGGCTGGGGCGGAACCGCTCTTGGCTCTGCAGTTACCAGCGAGTTTGACCTTCCCTGTAGCGTCCTCAATGACGTTCACGCTCATGCTCTGGGCGAGGCTCGTCACGGCGCTGGCCACGGCAAAGACAGCGTTTTAACCGTAGCGGTTGGCACGGGCATTGGTGGCGCTTTTGTGAACCACGGCATTTTGATGCTGGGTGCTCATGACGAGGCTGGCCACATTGGTCACGTTGCAACTCCAGCAGCAGCCGGCGTTGACTGCCCTTGTGGTGGAACTTCTCACCTCGAGCCTGTTTCTGCAGGTCCTGGCATTATCCGCGAGTACGTCCGTCTTGGAGGCTCCGATACGCTTGAAGATGGCTCTGCTCTTGATGGTGCAGAGATTGACCGCAGGGCTCTTGCTGGCGAGAAGATCGCTCAGGCTGCAGAGGAGCGCTCGGGTCGTGCGCTTGGTGAGGTTTTGGGCAGTATGTGCAACATGCTTGACCCTTCCGTCATCATTCTGTCTGGCTCCGTTGCAGAGTGCGGCAAGTACTGGCACGAGGCGCTTGAAGCTGCATTTAAGCTGCAGGCAATGCCTCCTGTTCAGGCAACACCTCTTGTGAAGGGCACGCTTGGTGGAGAAGCTCCTCTTATTGGAGCTGCAGAAAACCTTGTTCTACCTGGCTATTTAGAGACACGTCTTTAGGCAGAAGCATCTCAACAGGCAAATTGCTTGCTGACCTGGCATGTCGCAAAGACAGATATCTTTAATGTACGTACATTCTTGTGAGGAGAATATCGTGGCATATTCAGAGCTTGTTGAGTCACTTAAAGGAAAACTCATTGTCAGCGTCCAGGCGTATCCTGGTGAGCCTATGAGGCATCCAGAGACCATGGCTCAGATTGCTCGCGCCTGTGAGCTTGGCGGCGCTGCAGCTATTAGGTGCCAGGGTTTGTCTGATATTTCTGCCATTAAAGGCAGAGTTGAAATTCCTGTGATTGGCCTCTGGAAAGAGGGTCATGAGGGTGTCTACATTACTCCTACGCTTCGTCATGCGCGTGCTTGTATTCACGCTGGCGCAGATGTTGTTGCCCTGGATGCAACAGACCGTCCAAGGCCTGATGGTAGAACCTTTGAAGAGACTGTTGCAACTCTGCGTGCAGAGTCTGACGTGCTAATCATGGCTGACTGCATGACTATGGATGACATTCGACGCGCTGTTGCCGCTGGTTGTGATCTTGTTTCAACCACACTTTCTCACAACAAGGCCGCTATTGATACAACGCTTGACGATGGCCCTGACATTGCCCTTCTCCAGCAGGCAACTACTGAATTCCCAGGTATTGCCATTATTTGCGAGGGTCACGTCCACACACCACAAGACGCAAAAGATGCTCTGGATGCAGGCGCTTGGGCAGTTGTTTCAGGTACAGCCATTACACATCCAACTTCAATTACTTCTTGGTTTGCTGCAGCACTTGAGGATTAACGCTTGGAGCGGTAAGGTTTTCTCGTCACGTATTTAAGGAGCGCCTGTGAAGAAAAACGATCCTACATCTTCAGTTATTCCCGACATTGTCATTATTACGGGTATGTCTGGATCGGGTCGTACGCAGGCGCTTCATGTGTTTGAGGACATGGGTTATTTCTGCATTGATAACCTGCCACCAGCTCTTATTTTGCAGCTTTCTAACCTTGTGGGCATTAATACGGGTGTTGGCCGCCACTTGGCCGTTACCTGCGATTTGCGCTCGCAAGGTCTTTTTGATGACATCTCTGAAGCTCTGAAGTCTCTTGCAGATCACGAGCTCACGTACAAGATTGTTTATCTGGACTCCTCAGACGAAGTACTTATGCGTCGCTATAGCGAGAATCGCCGTCGTCATCCTTTAGCGCAGGAGGGAGAAAATCTCTCATCTGCAATTTCTAAGGAGCGCGCACAGCTTCAAGACATAAAAGCCCTGGCAGATGTGGTCCTAGACACCTCATCTATGCGTACTAATACGCTCAAGAGCCGCCTTCGTCGCGCATTTTCAGAGCTTGCTGAACAGCAGCTTATGGATGTTAGCGTGTTTTCCTTTGGCTTCAAAAATGGTTTGCCCGTTGAGGCTGACCTTATGATTGACGTGCGCTTCCTGCCCAATCCTTACTATGATCCAGAGCTCAGACCACTTACCGGTCTTGATGAGCCAGTAGCTCAATTTGTCCTTGAGCACGGCACTACTAAGAAATTCCTTAAGTCTTGGTTTGAGCTGCTTGATGTAGTAATGCCTGGCTATGTGCAGGAAGGCAAAAGCTTGCTCTCTATTGCGGTAGGTTGTACAGGCGGCCAGCATAGAAGCGTTGCAATCGCACGCGCTACCGCAGAGCATCTTACCAGCCAGGGCTATCGCGTAACGCTTTTCCATCGCGATCTTGATGCGGCTCAGAAGAAGTCTCAGCAGGCTGAGTAGAAGTTAGTCTGTCATGTCCTATACTGCCTTGGTAAAAAATGAGCTGGTCAGCGTACCAGAAATTCAGACGGACTGTGAATTAGCCCAGCTTTCTGCGCTTATTCGTGTTTCCGGAACGTTATCGATGCACGGTCCTGGCAAATTTGCCGTTCGCATTGTTACTGAGACTGGCACGGTTGCCCGAACAGTTATTAGTTCTTCTCGCCGTCTGTTTGATCTGGGTACTTCCGTTGAGTACCGCCGCTCTATCATGCATAAAAAACGCAACTATTTGCTTGAGATTTCTAACCAGGATTCGCTTGCAGAAGCACTTTCCGCTCTTGGTATTTATATACCGGGAGAAGGCCTGGTAAGTGGCATTCCAAAGAGCGTTATCCACACCAAGCAGGCGCAGCGAGCCTTTTTGCGCGGAGCGTTTATGGCGGGCGGATTTTTGGCTGATCCCTTAAAAGATTTTCACCTAGAGATTGCTGTCTCGGGAGAAAGATTTGCCACTGAGCTGGTAAAAATTATGGGATCCATTGGTGTAAAGGCGCGTCTTAATCATCGTAACCGTCATACCAATGCGCTCATGCGAACCAGAGAAATTTATGCTGTCTACCTTAAGAGCTCGGATGACATCATCAAGTTTTTGCGAGAGATTGGTGCGCCAACTATGGCGCGCGCTATCGCGTTTACCCGCGTGCAAAAGCATTATCGCAACAACGTCAATCGAGTTGTCAACGCAGAGATGGCAAATCAAACACGCTCTTCAAATGCAGCGGCAGATCAGTTGGCGCTTATAGAAAAGGCCGAGAAACTCGTTGGACTCAGAGCCCTGCCGCCAGCGGTCAGAGATTTTTGTCTTGCACGAAAAGATAACCCTGAGCTGTCATTATCAGCGCTGGGGGAGTCGTTTGTACCACCCGTATCCAAGTCCGCCATGTATCACCGACTGCTTCGTTTGGAAAAAATCGTTCAGGATTTAGAAAAAGATGCATAAGTTATCGGTGAGTGCGGTAAAATACTCGGTGTACGGTTTAAATGTTAATGAATCCGGAGAATGGCTCTGGGTCACCGAAAGGAGCATTACGTATGGCAGTAAAGGTTGCTATTAACGGTTTTGGCCGCATTGGTCGCCTTGCATTTAGGCAGATGTTTGGTCACGAGGGTTCTGAGATTGTTGCAATCAATGACCTTACTTCTCCAGAGATGCTTGCATATCTTCTGAAGTATGACTCTACTCAGGGCAACTATTCCCGCGATCACAAGGTAGAGGCAACTGACCACTCCATCATCGTTGACGGTCACGAGATTGTTATTTACAAGGAGGCAGACGCTAACAACCTGCCTTGGGGCGATCTCAACGTTGACGTTGTTCTTGAGTGCACCGGTTTCTACACTTCTAAGGACAAGGCACAGGCTCACATCAACGCTGGTGCTAAGAAGGTTGTCATTTCTGCTCCTGCAGGCAATGACCTCCCAACTGTTGTCTTCAACGTTAACCATGAGACCCTCACTGCAGATGACAACATCATCTCCGCAGCTTCCTGCACCACCAACTGCCTTGCTCCTATGGCAAAGGGTCTTAACGACTTCGCAACTATCAAGTCCGGTATCATGACCACCATTCACGCATACACTGGTGACCAGATGATCCTCGACGGCCCACAGCGCAAGGGTAACTTCCGTCGTTCCCGTGCTGGTGCAGAGAACATCGTTCCTAACTCCACTGGTGCTGCTAAGGCTATCGGCCTTGTTCTTCCTGAGCTCAACGGCAAGCTTATTGGTGCTGCTCAGCGCGTTCCTACGCCAACTGGCTCCCTCACCAACCTCTATGCTGTTGTTGACAAGAAGGTCACCGTTGACGAGGTCAACGCTGCAATGAAGGCTTATGCAGAGACCATCCCAGAGACCTTTGGTTACAACGAGGATGACATTGTTTCCCGCGACATCGTCGGCGAGACTCACGGCTCCATCTTCGACGCAACTCAGACCATGTGCTCTGACCTTGGCGATGGCACCACTCTTGTTCAGGTCACCTCTTGGTACGACAACGAGAACTCCTACACTTCTCAGATGGTCCGCACCATCAAGTACTTCGAGAAGTTCGTTGCTTAAGTTCTAGTTACATAGACGCCTTAGGCGCGGTCGCAGCATCTGCCGCGATCGCGCCTTCTTTTGTTGGAAACGTATTTAAAGGAGTGACATGGCTTTTACAAAGAAGACTGTCCGCGATGCAGATGTTGACGGTAAGCGCGTTCTTATGCGCGTTGACTTCAACGTGCCTCTAAAGGACGGCGTTGTTACTGACGACACCCGCGTTCGCGCTGCACTTCCAACCATCCAGTATCTTCTCGACCACAACGCAAAGGTCATCCTGATGAGCCACCTTGGCCGTCCAGATGGCACCGGCTTCCAGCCAGAGCTTTCCCTGCGCCCAGCTGCAGAGAAGCTTGCTGAGCTTCTTGGCCGCGAGGTTAAGTTTGTTGAGGACACCTATGGCGAGAAGGCCCGTGAGGCTGTAGATGCACTCAAGGACGGCGAGGTTCTTGTTCTTGAGAACGTCCGTTTTGACAAGCGTGAGAAGAAGAACGATCCAGAGATTGCAAAGACTCTTGCATCTTATGGTGACATTTTTGTTCTTGATGCATTTGGTACCGCTCACCGTGCACAGGGCTCCGTTGTTGGACCAGCAGCTTACCTTCCTGCATACGCTGGCTTCCTGCTTGAGAAAGAGGTTGACACTCTTACCTCTATCTTCTCTAACCCAGAGCGCCCACTTGTAGCTATTGTTGGTGGCTCCAAGGTTTCTTCTAAGATTGGTGTTCTTGATCACCTTATCGACTCCGCTGATACCCTTATTATCGGTGGCGGTATGGCTTACACCTTCTTCCTGGCAAAGGGTTATACCGTTGGCACTTCTCTTCAGGAGCCAGACTGGATTGAGCGCGCAGGTGAGATGCTCAAGAAGGCAGAGGAGAAGGGTGTTAAGATTCTGCTTCCTGTTGACAACGTTGTTACCGATCACTTTGGTGAGGACGCTGTTGGTGAGGTAGTTCCTTCTGACCAGATTCCTGCAGACCGTATGGGTATGGACATTGGTCCTAAGACTGTTGAGCTTTACTCCGAGGCAATCAAGGGCGCAAAGACCGTCTTCTGGAATGGTCCTATGGGCGTCTTTGAGTTTGACCAGTTTGCAAAGGGCACCGAGGCTGTTGCTCGTGCTGTTGCAGATGCTGATTGCACCTCTATCATCGGCGGCGGCGATTCCGTCGCAGCAGTTAACAAGTTCCACCTTGCTGACAAGATGAGCTGGATTTCCACTGGTGGCGGCGCTTCCATGGAGCTTGTTGAGGGTAAGGCTCTTCCAGGAGTGGAGGCGCTTCTCGATGCGTAATCGTATGATCGCAGGTAACTGGAAGATGAATGAGACTTTCGCTGAGGGTATTGAGCTTGCTCAGGGAATTGTCGATCAGCTTGCTTCTGGTACTGGAAACGTTGACGTTGTTATTGCTCCACCTCTTGTAGACCTTAAGGGCGTCTCCGAGGTCCTTACCCAGGCCAACTCTTCTGTTGCTCTCTCTGCACAGAATGTGTACTGGGAGGAGTCTGGCGCCTTTACTGGCGAGACCTCTCCAGCAATGCTGACCTCTGTTGGTGCAACCCACTGCATCATTGGTCACTCTGAGCGTCGTGGCTACTTTGGTGAGACCGATGAGGACATTAACCGCAAGGCAAAGGCTTTGATGGCTCATGGCATCGTTCCTATTTCTTGCTGCGGTGAATCCCTTGAGGTTCGCAATGCTGGTACTCACGTTCAGTTTGTTGTTGACCAGATTAAGGCAGATACCAAGGGTCTAGAGATTACTGATCCTTCCAAGTACGTTATTGCTTACGAGCCAATCTGGGCAATTGGTACTGGTATGACTGCAACTGCTGATGACGCTCAGGAAGTTTGCGGTGCAATTCGCAAGACCTTGGTGGAGATCTTTGGTGCAGAAATTGCAGACGGTATTCGTATTCTTTACGGTGGCTCTGCAAAGCCAGAGAACGTTGGTGGCTTCCTCGAGAAAGAGGACGTTGACGGCGCACTTGTTGGCGGCGCATCGCTCAAGGCTGATTCCTTCGTTGCAATGGTAAAGAGCGCAATGAACTAAACTCTGACAAAGTTCCTTACCGCCGGTGAGGCGCTTGGCTCATTTGTTAAGTTCTTGTTTGTTTTGCAACTTGGCACACGTCATTCCCAAAGGGGAGTGGCGTGTGCTATTCTTTTCTGTTGTACGTGAAAATAACTAGGGCTGGATCTTCTCGCCAGCAAGAGGGGGAACCTCGTGGGCGTTCTGAATACAATTCTTTTAGTGCTGTTTGTACTTTCTGGCATTTTGACGGTGCTGCTTGTTTTGGCACACTCCGGAAAGGGCACCGGCGTTTCTGACATGATTGCTGCATCTATGTATAACGCAAGCGCTGGTTCAGGCATTATGGAGAAGAACCTTGATCGCCTTACCATTATCACTACAACCATCTTTTTGGTTTGCGCTATTGTGATGGCTCTCACATTCCCTGTTGGCGCTATTGGCTAAGCAGTCGCTTACATATTTGAATTACCTGCCGAGAAACCCGAGTTTCTCGGCATTTTTTATTCGTAGCCTGCGGAGCATGTGAAAATTTGCTGTTGAGAATAACGGCAAAATGGTTGGACGCGACAGATAGTAGTTATCTGTTACTTCTTAACAGAATTTTCAATAACGTTTCTCATATGTAAACAAATTTGATTGTGACCTGCACGCTGGACTCAAACAGTCATTATATGTGGATACGTTTTACTGGGATTGGTATGCATAATCTTGCTTATCTAAGAGATATTTTTTGGGTTAAGCAGCTTATCCATGGTAAAATTGCACTTTGCTGTGTATTCACGGCATGTTTGTTGTAGGAATGCTAGGTTGCCATACCGAGAAAACCTCGCTTATCGGGTGGATAAGCGCAAGGCGGTGAGGAGAGTCAATGGCACGGTTTGTTTGGTACGTTACAAAGAGGATTTTGAGCTACATTGTGATGATTTTTGTTGCAACTTCGCTCACATTCTTCCTCGCATCATCATTTATGAACCCACGCTCCAACTTTGAGCAGCGTACTCCACGTCCTCCACAGGAGTCTATTGAGGAAAACCTGTATAGGACTAATCTGAATGATAAGACTCCAGTTATTGAACGTTATCAGGTTTGGGTTACCAATCTATTTACCAAGTTTGATCTTGGTATGACTCCAACAGGCGATAACGTTAACCGTGAGATGAGCTCTAAGTTTATGGCTTCTATTGAGCTTATGACTCCAGCAACTATTTTGTCAGTTGTTATTGGTGTTAGCCTGGGCGTTTATACCGCCCAACGTCAGTATCAGTGGCAGGACCGCTTCTTAAGTGGTGTTGCTTCGGTTTTGCTAGTTATTCCAACCGTTGTTATGGCAATCTTGATTGTTTTTGCAGCAATCGAGATTAACGCACGTGCCGGTTCCCGTATTTTCTACGTTACCGATCTTTCCAGTGGAGATACCGGAAACTTCTTCACTTGGCTCATTGACTTCCTCCAGCACATTATTCTTCCAACCATTGTTCTTACTATCGTAAGCTCCGTTGGTTACCACCTCTCTCAGCGTACGTACCTGCTTGACGAGATGCACGCAGACTATGTCCGTACTGCTCGCGCAAAGGGACTTACTCGTAAGAAGGCAATTCGTAAGCACGCTCTTCGCGTTTCTTTGATTCCAACCGCTGTTTCAGTTGCTTTCTCTCTTGCAGGTATCTTCACAGGTGCTGTTATGACCGAGAAGGTCTTTGCAATTCACGGTCTTGGTGAATACTTCATTAACTGTATTAACAACAACAATATTCACGGTGCAGTTGCAGTTGCAGCATTCTCTGGCGCAATGACTCTTGTTGGCGCTCTTCTGGCTGACCTCTTTGCTGCTGCTCTTGATCCACGAATTAAGATGAGCTAAGGAGGCGGACATGTCTAAAGAAGAGCTTCAGAACAAAGACGAGAAAAACGTCTCCATTGATGCAGGTCTTACTAACGCTGAGCGTGAGCTTCAGGCAGATGCTAAGTCTGACAATAAAGAAGTTAAAAGAATTAGCTATGCTGGCCTGATTGCAAGGCGTTTCTTCCGCCAGCGTTCTGCAGTAATCGGTTTGATTATTCTTGGAATTATGGTTCTCATTGCAGTTTTTGGACCATATGCCACTCCGTTTAATTACACAGATGCTGACTTTACTGCAATTAACATGGCTCCTAATGCAAAGCATTGGTTTGGTACTGATGGTGCTGGCATTGACCTGTATGCCTGCGTTGTCCACGGCCTTGGTCGTTCGTTGACCATTGGTATTAGCTACGCAATCTTGACTACTATCATCTCTGCAATTATTGGTACTGCCATTGCCTATGTCCGCGGCATTCCAGAGAAGATTGGTATGTGGCTTCTTGATATGCTCATGGTCATTCCTAGCTTCTTGCTGGTTGCTATGATTGTTCGTGCAGCAGGTGGTGAGTCTGGTTGGCTCATGCTTATCTTTGGTCTGACTGCTTTTGGTTGGATTGGCCGCGCGCGTACTATCCGCACCATGGCTCTGTCTTTGCGTGAGAGAGATTACGTCAAGGCTGCTAAGTATATGGGTGTTCCACCATTTACCATCATTGTTCGTCACCTTATTCCAAACCTTGGTTCAATTCTTATTATTGACTTGGTCTTGGCTGTTATTGGCGGCGTTAACTCTGAGACTGCATTCAGCTTCTTGGGTCTTGGTATCAAAGCACCAGATACTTCTCTTGGTTACCTTCTGAGTGCTGGTTCTTCTGCAATGCTTACTACTCCATGGATGATTCTGATTCCATCGGCATTTCTGATTGTTGTTTGTGTTGGCCTGCAGCTCATCGGCGATGGCCTTCGCGATGCCTTTGACCCTTATTCACGCGCTGCTGGTAGCGTCAAAGATCGGGAAGAGGATTCTTCCAAGGATGACGCTCAGCTTGGCGATCTTGAGGGTAGCATCGTTTCTGAAGAAACTACGGAGCGTGCATAATGTCTGACACTACTACTACTTCAACAAAGCAGGGAAGTGTAGAGATGGACGATGTCCTTCGCTACGAGCTGCTTGAATCAAACGGTCCAAAGGGTGCTCCAACAGGAGATCCAGTTCTTTCTGTTCGTAACCTTAAGGTTTCCTTTAATACTGAGGCTGGTCGTGTAGACGCAGTTCGCGGTGTTAACTTTGACCTTTGGGGCGGCCGTACTCTTGGTATCGTAGGTGAGTCTGGTTCTGGTAAATCAGTAACTGCTCTGTCTCTTATTGGTCTTCTTGATGACAACGCTCACGTTACTGGCTCTATTAAGCTTGGTAATGAGGAGCTCATTGGTAAGACCGACGAAGAGATGTCAGAGCTTCGTGGCACTAAGATTTCTATGATCTTCCAGGATCCACTGTCTGCTTTGACTCCAATGTTCTCTATTGGAGATCAGCTTGCAGAGGCTCTGCTTACCCACAATCCTCATATGAGCAGGTCAGACGTTCGTAAGCGATGTATTGAGCTTCTCTCCATTGTTGGTATTACTGATCCAGAGAATCGTCTGGATTCTTTCCCACATGAGTTCTCTGGTGGTATGCGCCAGCGTGTTGTTATCGCAATTGCTATTGCAAATAACCCTGACATCATCATTGCAGACGAGCCAACCACCGCTCTTGACGTAACTATTCAGGCTCAGATTCTTGACGTCTTGAAGGTTGCACAGAAAGAGACGGGCGCAGCAGTTGTTCTGATTACTCACGACCTTGGTGTTGTTGCAGGTACCGCTGATGACATTATGGTTATGTATGCAGGTCGTGGCGTAGAGCGCGCAAGTGTTGATACGCTTTTTGCTGAGCCTCGCCATCCTTATACCATGGGCCTTCTGGGCGCTGTTCCAAAACCTCACCTTCAGGCAGAGCATAGGCTTGTTCCTATTAAGGGCAATCCACCATCACTTGCTGCCATTCCAACTGGTTGTCCTTTTAACCCACGTTGTCCTATGGCTACCGAGGAATGCTCCAAGAAAGAGCCAGTGCTGCTTCCTGCAAATGCTGCTGAGGGCCACCTGGCATCTTGCCACCACCTTCAGGAGATTTGCGAGAAGAACCTCACTTACGCTGAGGTGTATCCAGACTTTGAGCCAATCCTTCCAAAGTGGGTTGATGTCCCTCGTAATGAGCGTCCTGTTGTACTCAAGGTTGAGAATCTTACCAAGACTTTCCCTGTTCAGGGTAAGGGCTTTATTAGGCGCAGCAAGGGCACTATGACTGCTGTTGACCGTGCAAGCTTTGAGATCCATGAGGGAGAAACTCTTGCACTGGTTGGTGAGTCCGGTTCTGGTAAGTCAACAACTCTGATGCAGATTATGGATTTGCTGAAGCCTGAGGATGGTCGTATTACGGTCCTTGGCAAAGATGTTGCTGAGCTTAAGAATGCTGCACAGCGTAGAGAGCTTCGTAAAGATCTTCAGGTTATCTTCCAGGATCCAATGAGTTCTCTAGACCCACGTATGCCCGTCTATGACGTTTTGGCTGAGCCACTCCAGGCCCAGGGTTGGAACAAAGAGGATATTAATACTCGTATTGGCGAGCTTATGCGTCTGGTTGGTATCAACCCAGACTATGTTGACCGCTTCCCATCCCAGTTCTCTGGTGGTCAGCGTCAGCGTATTGCTATTGCTCGTGCTCTTGCAACAAGTCCAAAGATTCTTCTGTTGGACGAGCCAATTGCATCTCTGGACGTTTCCATTCAGGCAGGTATTATTAACCTCCTTGAGGATCTTCAGGTTCAGTTGAAGATTTCTTATCTCTTTGTTGCTCACGATCTTGCTGTTATTCGTCATATTTCTGACACGGTTGCTGTTATGCACTTGGGCAAGATTGTTGAGTACGGTGAGACTGAAGACGTCTTTACTAACCCACAAGATCCTTACACTAAGGCGCTTCTCTCGGCTATTCCAATTCCTGATCCAAAGATTGAGCGTACCCGTGAGCGCATGATCTACCAGGATGGTAAGCTGGTTCCTGCTACTCACATCTCTAACGAGTAACAAAGATTCAATAAATTTTTTGAAAACCCGCACTTAAAACTAGGTGCGGGTTTTTCTTTGTTACAAATAGTGAACGAGGTTGTTACGGGAATGTTTCTGCTATGGAGTATTTTCAGGCAATTTCGTATAGTTAAGTGAATATCTGTAGGCCTTTAACGAAATGGGTGATCATATGGCTGACAGTTTTTCCCGTCGTTCGTTCTTTGCTTTGACTGGAATCACCGCCGCAGGCCTTGGCCTTGCTGGCTGCGCTCCATCAAATCCTCAGAGCAGCTCTACCACCACTGGTACTGAGCCACAGGACGGCTCCCCTGCAAACACTCCTCTGGATCAGCTTCCAATCCCAGAGAAGGGCAAGACGTACAACAATCCTAAGTCTCGTGATGAGGTTAAGGATGGCGGTACTCTGACTCAGCCAATCAACGAGATTGGTCCACAGTGGAATTATTACCAACTTGCTGGTAATACCTCTTACATGAACATCCTTCACGGTCTTATCAACCCTCGTGACCTGTTCCTTAACAATGCTGATGGTGATAAGTTTGAGCCAAACAAGGATTACATCAAGGACTTCAAGGTAGAGGAGAAGGACGGCAAGCAGGTTGCTACCCTTACCTTCACTGATCAGGCTACCTTCAACGATGGTACCGCTATTGATTGGACCGCAATTCAGACCGCATTCATTACTATGAGTGGTCAGAATAAAAAGTTTGCGGTTTCTTCAACTGATGGTTATAACAAGTATGAGTCTGTTGAGCAGGGCGATACTGCTAAGACCGCTGTTATTACCATGAAGGAAGCAGTCTATCCAATCGAGAGCATCTTGAGCTATGCTCTGCACCCAAAGCTTCAGGATCCAGACTTCTTCAACAATGGTTACAACAATGAGCCACACAACGAGCTTGGTTCTGGTCCTTATATTGTTGATTCTTTCGATGATTCTGCTGTAACCTTCAAGCCAAATCCAAAGTGGTGGGGTGACGCTCCTAAGCTTGATACCCTTGTCTACAAGCAGATGGATACCCAGGCTTCCATTAACGCATTCAAGAACGAAGAGACTGACACTACTGGTTCTTCCGTCGCAGGTTCTGCTGAGCTTCTCTCTAACTTCACCGGTCTTGGTGATAAGGCACAGATTCGTCGTGGTCTTGGTATGTCTATTGCTGTTATCGAGCTTAACTCTACTCGCGGCGTTCTTCAGGATGTTGCAGTTCGTAAGGCATTCTGCCAGGTCGTTGACCCTGCAACTATCGTTTCTATCGTCTTCCAGGGTGTTAACTGGAAAGAGGACGTACCAGGCTCCATGCTTTGGCCTTACTGGGCAGCTGGCTATGACAACAACCTCCCAGACGATCTCAAGAACCTCAAGTCTGTTGACGAGCGCAAGGCTGCTGCTAAGAAGACCCTTGAGGATGCAGGCTACAAGCTTAACGGCGATTACTATGAGAAGGATGGCCAGCAGGTAACCTTTAGTTACACTCTGTTCGGTGACGGTACTACTGTTAAGAACCGTGCTGCTGCAATCCAGAAGATGTGCAAGGATGCTGGCATTAACCTGACTCTTGACTCACACCCATCTTCTGAGTTCTCTGATGTTCTTACCTCTGGTAACTGGGATGTCTGCCTCTTTGGCTGGGTTGGTAGCTCAACTTCTTACAACAACGGTGGCCAGCTCTATGGTTCTGAGTCTGGATCCAACTTTGGTCAGCAGGGCTCCGCAGAGACCGATGAGATGTTTGCAAAGGTTGTCTCTACCAAGGACTTTGATGAGCGCATGAAGCTCATGAATGAGGCAGAGAAGAAGATGATGCAGACTTACGCATATCTTCCTGTCTACACTGGTCCAGACTGCTACGTTGTTAAGAAGGGTCTTGCCAACTTTGGTCCATCACTCTTCCAGAGCGTACCTGCAACCATTGTTGGTTGGCAGAAGTAAGCAAGGGACGAGGCGATCTTCTCGCAAAGTTCTTTTGAGAAAAAGTTTTAAATTTTCTCAGTAAAGTTGCTTGAAGATGTGTTAGTATATCCCTCGCTGCAAAGCAAGTCGGAGTGGCGGAATTGGCAGACGCGCTAGCTTGAGGTGCTAGTGACCTACTAACGGTTGTGCGGGTTCAAGTCCCGCCTCCGACACCACGGAATTTCGGCGGATCTCTTCGGAGGTCCGCCTTTTTCGTATACTTAGGCAATGTGATTTGTTTTTCCTTGTTGGTAAGGAGTGATTGTGGCAGATAACAAGCTGAGCGTAAGGCGTGTTGAGGGAGTTGTCGACGGAACCGTTGCTGCAACTCTGTCTCAGTTGCTGCGCCTGACCAGCGATGCAGTTATCGTTTTTAATATGGAGGGCATGGTTCTTCTCGCCAATGAGGAGGCAGAAAGCTTATTTGCTAAGGAAGACGGCACCATTGCCGGCCTGGATGTTCGCTTTTTGTTTACCCCGGCAAATCAAGAGAACTTGCAGAAACCGTTCTTTGTAGAGTCGTTGCCGTTTGCGATTGATGGCTCAACTTCCATGGTGGCTGCTCCTGCTCATGACGGAACGTCACAGGTGTTGAGTGTGCGTGCAGATTATGTTGGTGCTCCTACACAAGCTATTGTTCTGACAGCGTCTAAGCTTCGTGACATGGCTAGCCCTATGCACGATGATGAACGAATGGTCTTGGACCTTCGCCGAGCCAACAGGAGGCTCTCAGGAGCGCTTCAGATTGTTTTGGACACGCTTGACTCGGAAGATATGGGTCAGCTTATCGAGCGCGTGTTAGAAGAGCTCTCAGAGACTGTCGAGGCTGATGGCGCGCTTATCTATCTTGCTGAGCAAGACGGGTATCACCTTCATGGTGCAACGGAGTCTTTGAGAAGTGCGTCATTGGATAGAATTCCTCGCTACTTTGCATTTAACAGCTCTCTGGAGCGTTTGACGTTTTATTCCGAGCACGCACTTCGCTTGCATACCATGCCTTTGAACTCTAGCGCGCTCAAGCAGGGAAGAGTTAAAAAGCGCAACCTTGTTAACGAAGAAACTCGTGAGGTCATAACCGTTGACGCAAGTCATTTGCCTCCGTTTACCAGCTTTCTTGTGGTTCCTGTGTGGTTTGGTGGCCACATTGTTGCTCTGATTGAGGTGGGCTGGGAGCGTAAGCGTGCGCTTTTGGTTGAAGACGCAAGACTTCTGGACTCCATTGCAAATTACCTCTCGGTGCAGCTTGTAGGCGCGTTGTCGGCCATGAGAACGCAGCGTAGAGACACGCTTCGCGAGGCATTAGCTCGCGTGCGCCAAGGATTGCTTCATAGCGCTGCAGAGGGCGAGAAGATCTCTGGTGAGCGATTACAGCAGGTTATGAGGTCGGTGGGCACCGATCTGAATGCACAGGTTTTCTCGGTAGATTGCTGTGAGGTCACAGGCAACATTACGCTCCATGCGCTTGGTGCTGAGCAAGCGTTTGGCGACGCTCAGGACGGTGTGCAAGACGGCGCGCAGGCCGCGGCGGAGGCCGGTGGCGCGCAGGCTGCGGCGGAGGCCGGCGGCAACCAGATTGCGCTTCCATCGACGGTTGAGGGACTCAAGACAGGAGAGGGCGAGGCGTCAGTCAAAGAGGTTGAGCTTGAATCTGAGCTGAGTCGTGCGCTTGCTGCACAGGGTTTGCCCTGCAAGGGAGCCGTGCTTTTCTTGGGTAAGTTTGCTGGCGAGCAGCATACCTGGCTCTTCTTGCGAGAAGAAAACGCTGAGCCTCTGAGTGATATTGAGCTTGATTTCTTGGACCGCGTGATGCTGCTGGTACATTCTCTGGCAGTTGGCGCCGAAGAGAGTCAGCAGAACAAGCATATCTCGCAGGCGCTCCAGTCAGGTATGAAGAATGACCTGCAGAAGGTAGAAGGAATCTCTGCCGAAGGAATTTATTCGTCCGCAACCGCCGATGCGTTTGTCGGCGGCGATTTCTATAGCATGATTAAATTGCCAGGACGCCGCGCGTGCATCATCATGGGTGACGTTTCTGGCAAGGGTATTGAGGCAGCTTCTATTTCATCCGCAGTTAAAACGGCACTTTCTGCCTATGCGTGGGAGGGAAGAACTCCCGCTCGTATGGTGGCAACGCTGAATGAATTTCTGTTGGGCTTCTCGAGAGTAGAAACATTTGCAACGCTCTTTGTTGGCATTGTTGACCTTACAACTTCGTCGCTGACCTACTGCTCCGCTGGTCATCCACCTGCGATTTTGGTGTCTGCTCAATCGGGCGACGCTGAGCTTTTGGACGTTCAGTCGGGCGTTGTGGGCGCGTTTCACGACATGGAGTACAAAAACGGTACGATTCGCTTGCACGAGGGCGATATCCTGCTGCTTTACACCGACGGAACCACAGAGGCTCGCAGTCCCGAAGGCGCGTTCTTTGGCGAAACTGGCCTGCGCGACATGATTATGAACGAGGTTCCTCGTGGCTTTGACGGCCTGCTCAATAGGTTCTTGAGCACGCTTGATCGCTATACCGGCCGAAGGCTTGACGACGATGTTGCCATGGTTGCCCTGCGCTTTGACGAGCTTGGCGGCGTCGATTCTCGCACGCTCGGCGGCACTGACTCTGGCAAGCTTAGCAGCGCCGACTTAGCCGAGAAGAGCAACTAGACGGGTTTCTCGCCAAGGAAACGATTTTCTCGTCAAAAAATGCAGATATCTGAAATTCTTGTTGCTGCGCGGGAACAAGAAACGTATGTATACGCAGCCAAACATAGCAGTTGTTTCAGTCAATACTGACCTTGACGTGAGGGGAGTCCCGCGCGTGAAGGCTCAGATTGAGCAACTCATTGATAGCGGCTGCAGAAGAATTGTGCTGAATATGTCGGAGGTTTCGTACATCGATTCATGCGGTATGGGCTTTATCGTGTGCGCTGTTCGACGCATGAAGACGCTCGGCGGTCTTATGAGCTTGACCAACGTGCAACCGACGGCGTTTAAGGCCTTGGTGCGCATGGGTCTTATCGATTTCATGCCAATAAG
This sequence comes from Atopobium sp., assembly GCA_018380095.1. GTDB lineage: Bacteria > Actinomycetota > Coriobacteriia > Coriobacteriales > Atopobiaceae > Lancefieldella. The sequence goes on along the minus strand of JAGZUI010000006.1, from coordinate 38,952 downwards.
TACCTGCGCCGCTAAGTCGCGCGTGACTCCGCTTGCACCGGGCACACATCCGTCGTTCCAGACAACGTTTAGAGTTGATCCCAATAAAATGTGCGACGCTCGTTCAAGGGCTATCGCGCTGCTGAAGACGCTGCCGTTGACCTCGGACCAAAAGTTTGACATTGAACTTGCAGTTGGCGAGGCTATTGGCAACGCCGTTGATCACGCGTGCGAGAAGGGCGTGCTGACCACGGTTTCCGCGTATCCAGACAGGGTGGTCATTGACGTCTCGGATTGTGGCGGCGGCTTTAGCATCTCCGACGAGGAAGAGCCTCCCGAGACCGGCCAGTTTGCCGAGCGTGGACGCGGCGTTAAGCTGATGCGCCTGCTTATGGACGCAGTGTCTATCCAGGAGAAACCTTCCGGTAACGGTACCATTGTTCGCCTGGTCAAGATGATGCGCTAGGGCGTGCGGGGTGCGTACGCAGGTTGTGTACGCAGGTTGCGTACGCAGGTTGCGAGTGATTTCAACCCGGTATCTATTTCGTGTGGATACCGGGTTTCTTGTGCGTATATGCTGGGAGTAGACGGGTTTCTCGCCAGACGGGTGGCGTGAGCTGGCGCGAGCCTGCTGTAAGCCTGATTTTCTCGCCATGTCTGAACGATTTGCCTGAAAAACACGCCTAGTCTGAGCTATTTGCCGGTTTTTCTCGCCAAGTCTGAGCTGTTTTACTCAGACATGGTGGGGTTTTCAGGCTCGCAAAATTTGGAGACAACACCCTAGTTAGAACGTGCCTGATTTCTGCAAAGAATCTGTAACTTCTGCCTAAAAATGTAAAAGAAACTGTGGATTTGCCTGATTTTGTCAAAGAATCGGTACCTCAAATACAGATTCTTTGCACTTTTCAGGCTCGTCTGACTAAAACGTTTGCACTTTTCAGGCACGCAATCCAGAGCCTCAGCAAGCGCAGCGGAAGACGCGCGCGACAAAAAGAAACCCCAGCCGAAGCTGGGGTTGTCAATTCACTGGAGGCGAGACCCGGATTCGAACCGGGGATAAAGGCTTTGCAGGCCTCTGCCTTACCACTTGGCCATCTCGCCATATGAAAAAGGCCGAAACGAATCCGGCCGAAAAATCATGGAGCGGGCTACGGGGTTCGAACCCGCGACCTCAACCTTGGCAAGGTTGCGCGCTACCAACTGCGCTAAGCCCGCGAACGCGAGGAATAATATACGCAAGTTCACGGCTGAGCGCAAGTGTAAATTTCAAAATCGTCAAACTTTTTTAGAAAAGTCACGAATCCTGACTTGTCTAAGAGGTGGATTTTTCTTGCAAAACTTGTAAATAAGAGCAGGTAGATTGCCAAGTGTGACTGCTTGCCGTATCATAGAACAAGAACTTTTTGAATGAGGTTGTATGTTCTTTATTGTCGCGTCACTTTTAGCTCTTTTGACGCTTGCGTATCTTGTCGCAAGCGGTTTTGTTCGCGTGGTACGCTATTTTTGGGGCTGGCTTTCGTCTGGCGAGAAGATCGATGGGCTTGCAGGTGATGCCGTATCACCAGCACCCCAGACCGCTCCGTTCTCCAAGCCCAAGCCAACGCAAGCGGAGCTCTCAGCATATTTGGACACGATGCATCTTGGCTGGTACCAGGTGGTCATCCTCTTCATAGTGGGCTGCATGGCCGGTCTTCTTATTGAAGAGATTTGGATGCTCATTACCGCTGGCCTGACCGAGAGCAGGGTTGGCCTCATCTGGGGACCATTCTCTCCGCTTTACGGAACCGGCGCCGTGTTTCTGACTGTTATTTGTTACCAGCTGCACAAGCATCATGCCAATAACCTTGTTATTTTCTTGGTCTCGGTTGTTGTTGGTGGCACGCTGGAGCAACTCACCGGCTGGGGAATGCAAGAGATTTTCCACTCGGAATCGTGGACGTACGCCCATCTTCCAGACGCAATCACACAGTGGGTGGCCTGGCGATTCTTGGGATTTTGGGGCATTTTGGGTCTGATTTGGTGTCGGGTTATCATGCCTCGCGCGCTCTACAAGATAGGTGAGCCAACATCAAAAAGGCAAGCAATTTTTGTTACCCTGCTTACGGTGTATCTTGTCGCCGACATTTCAATGACGGTGGCATGCCTAGGTAGAAAGGCTCAGCGAGACGCTGGCGTTCCTCCGTCAAATGCGTTCGAGATGTGGGTAGATACTCATTACGACGACAGCTTTGTATCTACTCGTTTCCAGAACATGACCTTTACACCGCCAGACTCGGCTGACAAGTCGTAGCCACCAGGCGTCGTGCGCGGCACGTCTGCAAGACCGCACGTCCGCAAGACGTACACCGCAAGCACGCAACGCCGCACGCCCGTAAGCCCGTAAGACCGCGAGAAACCCAAAGGATTTGTAATGCAAATGTCTTCTGCAAAACCAGAACATCCAACAGGTAACGTGTACCTGGACTTTTCTGCAGCTACACCTATGGATCCGCGTGTAGTTGATGCAATGATTCCGTACTTCACCGAGAAGTTCTATAACCCATCGGCTCCGTATGCGCAGTCTCGCCAGGTTCGTGACGAGGTAGAACGCGCACGCGCTGTCTTGGCGCACGCTATCGGCGCTCGTCCAGGAAACGTGGTACTCACGGCAGGTGCTACAGAGGCAAACAACTTGGCGTTTGCAACCGTTTCGGAAGATGCACACGTTATCGTTGACGCTATTGAGCACGAGAGCGTTCTTGCGTGTGCAGGGATTTTCTCGCACAAGACACTTCGCGTAGAAGCAGATGGTCGTGTGGACCCAGAACGGGTTGCAAAAGCGCTCAAGCCAGAGACCGAGTTGGTTTCCATTGAGCTTGCAAACGGCGAGATAGGCACCATCCAGCCTATCCGAGAGATTTCGCAGGTGCTTGCCAAGGAGCGCTCACGCAGGCTTGCAGCAGAGGAGACTCGTCCACTGCACTTGCACGTAGACGCTTCTCAGGCAGCGGCGTACTTGAGCGTGAATGTGTCGTCGCTGGGCGTAGATATGTTGACGCTTTCTGCGGCAAAGCTTTCTGGCCCCAAGCAGGTAGGTCTTCTGTGGGCTTCTGACGATGTGCGCTTAAGGCCGTTGGTACTCGGCGGCGGTCAAGAGGGCGGTGTTCGTTCAGGGACAGAGAACGTTGCAGGTGTCATTGGCTTTGCGTGTGCTTTAGCGCTTGCAGATGAGACTCGCACTGACGAGGCAAAGCGGGTTTCTCGCCTTAGAGATCAGCTGCAGACGCTGCTTTGCGCAGAGTTCCCGCAGATGATTGTCTCGGGACCAAAGAACGCCAAGCTCAGGCTTCCTAATTTGTTGCACGTTTCTTTCCCGGGACTTGAGGCTCGCCGTCTGGTCATTTTGCTGGAGCGTCTTGGCGTGTCAGTAGGAACAGGCTCTGCGTGCGCCGCATCAAAGATGCAAATATCTCACGTGCTTGAGGCAATTGGTGCACCGCGAGAAGTAGCAGCGGGAAGCCTCAGGTTAACGCTTGGAAGAACTACCACAGAAGACGACATCTTGTACGCAGCTTGGGCAATCGCTGAGGCTGTCAAGCAGGAGTCTGCTCGTGTAGGAGTGACATGGGAGAATTAGTTTACCTTGGCATGAGTGGTGGCGTTGATTCGGCGCTGTCCGCGGCCTTGCTTCTTGAGGCGGGCTACAACGTCAAGGCTATCTATATGCGTAACTGGTCAAAGGACTTGCCAGGCTTTAAGTGCCCCTGGGCAGATGACCTGGCTGATGCTGAGCGCGTGTGCGTAACGCTGGGCATTGATTTGGACGTGTGGGACTGTGAGGCCGAGTATAAGGCTACCGTTGTGGATTACCTGCTTGATGCCTATGAGCACGGTCGTACGCCTAATCCAGACGTTATGTGCAACCAGACGGTCAAGTTTGGCACCTTTGCAGAACGTGCTTTTGCAGAGGGTGCTGATTTTGTTGCAACGGGTCACTATGCACAGAACGTCCCGGGCACCAAAAAACTTTTGCGTGCCGCAGATGCTCACAAGGATCAGACATATTTCCTATGGCGTGTACCAGGTCATTTGTTTGAACGCACGCTTTTTCCTATTGGACACATTGCCACCAAGGCAGAGGTTAGGGTTATGTGTGCAGAGCGCGGTCTGGGCATAGAAACAAAGCCAGACTCCGACGGCATTTGTTTTATTGGTCCCGTTGGCTTGCGCACGTTTTTGCTGGACACTTTTCAGAAAAAGCAGGGCGACGTCATTGAGTGGGAGACAGGCAAGGTTCTTGGCACCCATGACGGAGCATTCCTCTTTACCGTTGGCCAGAGAAAAGGCCTGAACATCGGTGGAGGCCCTGCTCGCTATGTAGTAGCAACCGACACGCTTAAGAATGTGGTGTATGTAACCTCTGACCTCAACTGTCCTGCGCTTTGGACTCGTCGCATGGAGCTCTCGGACATGCACTGTATTTCTGGAGAACCTGCAGCTAACGGTAGGTATGTGGTCAGAACTCGTCACACAGGCGCGCTGGTTCCCGTAACGTTTACGCTCACAGATAATCAATGTGGATTTATTGAATTTGACCAGCCCGTAAAAACTGTTGCAGCAGGTCAATCGGCAGTTTTGTACGATGGCCAGGAAGTTTATGGCGGTGGCATTATTGAGGCCGACAAGAGTATACTTGAGCGGTTCATGTAAAATGAAAGCAGGTAGTTGGCGAGAAACCCATTGAGGTTGCATCGCCTATCTGCACAGAGTGTTGTTTCTGTACACGTATTGTGATCCAGAGTCCAAGGAGGTGCCCATGGATCGCCCAGATGGCGCGTCTGAAACCGAGCACCCCTCATCTACACCGCAGGTAACGGTGAAGATTGGATCTACAACCGTTAAGGGTGTTTCAACCAAAAAGCCTAAGATTAGTGTTGCTCCAACTTCTTCATCTGAGCAGGTAGAAGAGGCAAAAGAGAGTTTTGGTCAAGTTAGAAAGAGCATTCTCTTCCTCTTTGCGGTTGTAATACTGTACGCACTCTATATCGTTTTTTCTGGGCAGTTTGATGAGTTTGTTGTTGCTCTAGCAGACGTAGATACTGGCTGGCTTATTGCTGGCGCTCTTTGCTACTTTGTCTACTATTTCCTGGGTATTCTCGCTTATGTGATTTCGGTCATTACAGATCCCGAGAGCCCCGTTGGCGTTCGAGACCTGATGAGCGTTGAGGCATCAGGCATCTTCTTCATGAACCTTACGCCAAACGGTGCTGGTGCTGCTCCTGCTCAGATTTATCGCCTCACTCGTGCAGGTATTTCCGTGGGTCAAGCAGGAGCATTGCAGTTCACACGCTTTGTTATGTACGAGGCGGGCGAGGGCATCTTTGCAGCTCTGATGCTTATCTTTAGGGCCAATTATTTCTACGAGCAATTTGGCGATGTAACCGTTATTGGCGTTATTTTGTTTGGCGCAAAGATAGTGATGGTTGCAGTTATTTTGGCCATTTGTCTGCTTCCTAAAATGGTTAAGACCGTGGGCAACTGGGGCTTAAGGCTGCTTTCACGTCTTCGTATCGTAAAGCAGTACGACCACTGGCATGGCATCATTAACACGCAGGTAGATGAGTTCTCTAACGGCTTTAAGACTGCCGCAAAGAACATCCCAGAGATGTGCGTTGTTCTGCTTGTAACACTGCTTCAGCTTGGCTGCCTCTATGCACTGCCATACTTTGTTTTGCGAGCACTTGGCCAGCCTGCAGACCTTCTGACCTGCCTTGCATCTGGATCAATGCTTGAGCTCTTGACCTCGGCCATTCCACTTCCTGGTGGTACTGGTGGTGCAGAGGGTGGCTTTGCCTTCCTGTTTGGCCATATGTTTGGTGAAGAAATTGCCGCAGGCTTTGTGCTTTGGCGCGCTATTGAGTATCTACTTCCAACTATGGCTGCAAGCATGCTTTTGGGCCTTAGATCTCATGATCACGAGCCCATCTACCACAAGTGGAATCGTTTCCGTCAGCGTTTCTCTGCCTTTGTAAATGGCGAGAAACCCGCTGTTGCTTCTACATCGTCTCGTCCAGAGACCTCTGGCATTCAAATTAAGGTTAAGCGTAAGAAGTAGGGAAGAAGTAAGGAAGAAAAGCCAGAATGGGGCTTGATACGTATCTTTGCTCTATTGGACCGCTGCGTGTGCAGTACTTGTAAAAGAAAGCATCCTTATGCGTAAACCACCAAATCCTATTTTGATTATTCTGGCACCTATTCTTATTGCCGTTGCCGTTGGTCTTGTCTATGATCTGCAGAATTTCTTACAGGACATTCCGGAAGTACGTGATAATCCAATGCTCTTAGCAGGCGTGGCTGTGTTTATACCAATGCTTGTGGCTTTGGTTAAGGACACGTTTGACGCACACGGTCTCTAGGCGAAGGTTATTTTTGTTGAGTTGGCTTTGAGAAAAAGAACAGGTATATTCCAAAGCCAAGTTTAATTGCCGCATCAATATAGGCAGTTATTGTCAGTGGGATGTCTGGAAAAATATAACCTATACCAACATTGATGGCACAGAGTATGGCCAGATAGATCATCGATTTTCCGTGCACAAAGTAATAGAGGAAAAAGTGCAGTGCGGTGGCCATTAATGCGCCCAACCAAATAAGTCTCCAGTTTTCAGTTGCAAAAAATGGTCCACCTAATAAAAACATCAAAATGAATAAGAAAATTACAGCGTATAGAGACATTTTGTTCTGGAACTTACTTGAAGGACCATCGGAAAACTTATTGAGAACCTTCTTATTTGTATTTATAGATAAGAAGGCAGCAACATATCCAAAACTAAATACGGACATATTGATAATCTGCTTTCCACCAATTACGGTAGCTGCAAAAATGATGAGAGCTACAACAATTAACCAGAGACCGCATGATTTCTTATAGTTAAAGCTTAGCTTCTCGTCTTTGTTATATTCCAGAAAGTTCATAAGTTTCTCCCTCAATCGAACGACTTGCCATAATACTTCTGACCGTATGCTTTTACAATCCAGTTGCCTATTTTTTAATATTTTTTGCTAATTGAGGTTCAGGAGACGTACAGGTTTAAAAAGCAGTCATTCATTTCAAAGCCTGTGATATTTACATAGCCATCAATGCATTGACAACCCGATCTTTTGCAAATTTCTAAAAAAGTTGAGTTTGACGGTTGCAAGAGGGGCGGGTTTCTCGTAATATATCCCTTGCTGCATCCCCAGCAGCAAACATATTCGGGCGTTTAGCTCAGGGGGACGAGCGCTTCCCTGACACGGAAGAGGTCATAAGTTCAAATCTTATAACGCCCACCAACTGTTCACAGGCCAGAGTAATCTGGCCTGTTTCTTTTTAATTTTATAAATAGTAATCATTATTGTTATTGACAAAAGAGTTAAAGAGAGTAAACTTCTAAATAGCACGTTTTATAAGTTGTTTTACTTACAGAAAGGAACTGACTATGTCTCTTATTGGTAAGGAAATTGGTGATTTTAAGGTAAACGCATTCCACAACGGTGACATCACTGAGGTAAGCAAGGAGTCCACACTGGGTAAGTGGAGCCTGTTCTTCTTCTATCCAGCTGACTTCACCTTCGTCTGCCCAACCGAGCTTGAGGATCTTGCAAACAACTACGACAAGTTCCAGGCTGCTGGTGCAGAGGTTTACTCTGTTTCCTGCGACACCGAGTTTGTCCACAAGGCATGGCATGAGGAGTCCGAGCGTATTTCTAAGGTAACCTACCCAATGCTCGCAGACCCAGCTCACGTTCTTGCAAGGAACTTTGAGGTTCTTATTGAGGACGCTGGCCTTGCTGAGCGCGGTGCCTTCATTGTTGACCCAGAGGGTGTCATTCAGGTTGAGCTTGTTACCGCTGGTGGTATTGGTCGTAACGCTGAGGAGCTTCTCCGCCTTCTCCAGGCTGCACAGTTTGTTGCAGAGCACGGTGACCAGGTCTGCCCAGCTAAGTGGCAGCCAGGCGCTGAGACCCTGAAGCCAAGCCTTGACCTTGTTGGTCAGCTCTAAGATCTAGGGAGCTTACAATGACCGACGTCAAAGACCTCTACGACGCGGTGATTATCGGCGGTGGGCCTGCAGGGCTCACCGCCGCCCTCTATCTGGCCCGTGCTCGCTACCGTGTTCTGGTTGTCGAGAAGGACCATTTTGGTGGACAGATCACTATCACTAATGAGGTCGTTAATTATCCGGGAGTTTTCTCTACCAGCGGCTCTGAGCTTTCAGAAACCATGCGCAAACAGGCCGAGGCCTTTGGTGCAGAGTTTTTGCTGGCAGAAGTCACTGATCTGGACATGTCTGGAGACGTTAAGGTAGTTCACACCACCAAGGGTGAACGTCCCTGCCTCTCCGTTCTTCTCGCCACTGGCGCTCATCCACGCCATATTGGCTTTGTGGGAGAAGAGGACTACCAGGGCCACGGCGTTGCGTACTGCGCTACCTGCGACGGCGAGTTCTTCACCGGCAAGGAAGTCTTTGTCATTGGTGGAGGCTTTGCAGCCGCTGAGGAAAGCGTGTTTTTGACTAAGTACGCAAAGCACGTCACCGTTCTTGTGCGTGAGGAGGCGTTTACCTGCGCTCCTGCATCGTCTGAGGCTGCTCGCACTAATCCAAATATTACGGTTCTGTACAACACACAGGTTGAATCCGCCGCCGGAGATTCCGCACTTAAATCTATTACGTACAAGAATCTCAAGACGGGCGAGAAGACCACGTTTGCGCCAGAAGATGGCGATTCCATTGGCGTGTTTGTCTTTGCGGGCTATGCACCAGAGACTGACCTGGTAAAAGAGCTGGCACAGACTGATGATTACGGTTATCTGATTACCAACGAGCACCAAGAAACAACCTGCGAAGGTCTCTTTGGTGCAGGAGACGTGTGTCAGAAGCCGCTGCGTCAGGTTGCAACAGCTATCGGTCAGGCAGCAACCACTGCTACCGAGATGGAGCGCTACATTAAGCGCGCTCAAGAAAAGACCGGCCTGGTTCCTCAGATGAACGTTACACGTATCTCGTCCAAGAAGGAAGCTCCTGAGGCTCCAGCAGCCAAGACTACCACTGACTCCGGAGAGCTCTTCACCGATGACATGAAGGCGCAGCTTAACGCTGTCTTTGAACGTATGGCACGTCCGCTTGTGCTCCAGCTTGAGCTTGATCAGAGACCTGTTTCTGAGGAGCTTGTTGCGTACATGGAAGAGCTTTCTTCCATGACCGACAAGCTGAGCGTTCAGACGGTCTCAGACACGGGCGAGAAGAACCTTCCCGTTGTACGCGTTTGCGCACAGGATGGAACCCCAACAGGTCTTGCGTTCCACGGTGTTCCTGGCGGCCATGAGTTCACTTCGTTTGTACTGGGACTCTACAACGCTGCCGGACCTGGTCAGCCTATCAGTGACGAGGATAAGGCATCTATTGCCGCTATTGAGTCAAAGACGCATCTTCAGGTCTTGGTGGGACTCTCTTGCACCATGTGTCCAGATGTTGTTGTGGCTGCTCAGCGCATTGCTGCAGACAATCCTCAGGTCACCTGCGACGTCTACGACATCAACCACTTCAAGGAGCTCAAAGACACTTACGACGTCATGAGCGTCCCTTGCTTGGTTATTAACGACGGTCAGAAGGTCGACTTCGGCAAGAAGAACCTCTCTCAGATTTTGTCGCTAATTCCTTAAGATCCATTCGCGTCAAGGAGAGGGAGACGCTCATGAATATGCCGAGAAGATCAACGGTCTTCTCGGCATTTTTTGTGACGTATGAAGTAAGCGCATGAAGCCTGTTTAGAGGTGCAAGGCCACGTTACCTTTTCAGAGCCTTTTGCTGGTAGAGACCTGCATCGGTAAAGCCCTGAGTGCGATAGTAGGCGCGCGTTCCGATTGAGCTGATGACGTTAAGGCTGGTATAACCCGCCTCAGCTGCGATAGAGGAGGCTTTGGTAAGAAGCTTTTGACCCAAGCCCTGGTGCTGAGCAGACATTCCTTCCGAGCCCAGCGAGAGCGCCTGTCCGTACACGTGGAGCTCTCTGATCATGGCTTGGCCTGGCTGTACCAGCAGTTCATTGGCAGAAACATCACACGCGCCAGAGGTCAGCTTATCCCAGTGGGGAAGTGAAAGCCTACAGAAACCTGCAATTTTGTTGTCAGCAGTTACCCATTGCAGGAAGTGCTCGTCGCTGACTGCGGTGGTGTAGGCAAAGTCTTGGAGGGTAAGCTCTGCGGCGCGTACCTGCTGCTGGTTAATCTCTCTAAAGCGAATCTCCTGCACGCGAATTGCAACGTCTTCAGCGGCAAGTTCTTGCTCCACCATCTGGCGGAGGTTGGTGTGTTTGTTTCCCACCAGAATATCGGTGGCACTAATGTCTCTAATCATGCGAGAAATGCGCACGTATGGAGGCGTGTTGAGCACGTCTTGAACAAGTACGTCTACCAGCTCGTCTTTGTCATATGGTTGCCACGCGCCTTCACGATACTTCTGCACCAGCTGAGTTCCAGATACCAGCGCACAGGGGTAAAGCTTGATTTCATCGGGAAGAAAACCTGGATCAGTGACAAACGTTTTAAAATCCTGCTTGTCGGCTTCAGGAGTAGCGCCCAACAGATTAACCATCAGGTGAGAATGGATTTTAAATCCATACAAACGGATGAGCGAGAAAGCTCGCTTTATCTGCGCGACCGACATCTGGCGTTTGTTGGCGTCAAGTATTTCTTGGTGCGTACTTTGAATGCCAATTTGAATTTTGGTACACCCAAGCTGCCTAAACAGTCGCAGGTTATCTGGCGTGATGGTATCGGGTCTGGTCTCAATTACAAGGCCAACCACACGTGCAGCGGCTGTTTCATTAACGTGTTGCTGTTCTACCAGCTCATCATACGTGCTCTCCATCTGAGACCATGCACTTTGGTGAGGCTGGCTGGTGTCGTAGAGCTTATGAAAAGCCTGGTTATACGTGGCAGTATCATCAAAGACCGCTGCCTGCTGTTCAGCAACAAAGGAAGAAAGTGCCTCTTCAGAATTCTGCAAACCAAACGAGGTGTACCAATTCAGGCGCTCTTTGATGTGATTAGGAGAGTTTGGCCACTCGTTGAGTGCGCGGAAGAGCTCTTTGATAAACCAGTATTGATAGCCTTCTGGATAATCGCTCCAGGTACCACCAAGCACAATAAGCTCCACTTTGTCGGTTGAATGACCCATCTGATGAAGTGCTTGAAGACGGGCTGCAACCTGTACGTATGGATCAAAAAACGTTAGTTCAGCGCGCTGACAAGCGGGCTCGTTAGCAAGATAGCTCTTAGGCATACGCAGATCACACGGACAATAAATGCAATTGCTTGAACAGGTATGCGGCCTGGTGATTACGGTAATGGTTGCCACGCCAGAAGCGGTGCGACGAGGCTTCATCCGCACGGAGCGAATAAATCTTTCTTCCAGCTCAGGAGTCACGTTCCACGATTGCCAGAGCTCATTGTTTTTCTGCTTAATCTGCAAAAAATAGGGGAGAATTGCTCGTTTAGGAATAAGTTTCTGGCGCTCTGTACTGTGGGTGCTCGAGTCAATTCCGCTGTTGTGCGAGTTGATGAGCATCTCAAGCTGATGCGTATCAAGAGCTCCTTGCGAGCCATCTCTGAGCTGCTGCAATATGTCCAAAATGAGTTCATCCATACAAACAGTATAGGCAATAAGGCAAGCTTCTAGCCGTTAGGAGTAAGACGGTGACGTAAAATCTCTGTATGGATACTTCTTCTCACATAACAAACGCTCAATCTATCAGTGCATCTACCGCTGAGCGGCTAACCTGTATTACCTCTGAGTTTTATGCTCAGCAGGCTCAGAGTTTCTCGGCAACGCGTCAGATGCCTTGGCAGGGATGGCAGCGGTGCCTAGACGCCATGCCTCAGCTTTTATCTGGCGAGAAACCCTCTGTACTTGATGTGGGTTGCGGCAACCTGCGCTTTGCTCGCTTTTTACGCGATGAGGCGGGGATTGTCCCTGCAAAGTATTTTGCTGTAGATAATTGCAAGCCACTGGTAGAGAGTGGTGAGGCAGACACACATGTCTCTGAGCTGGCATTTATTGAATTAGATGTGATAAAGAGTCTGCTTGATAACACGCTTTCTTCGCGTCTGACTGTTCCGGCCTGTGATTTAGTGGTTGCGTTTGGCTTTTTGCATCATGTACCTGGAGCCCAAAAGAGAATCCAGCTTCTGCGCACTCTGTTAGAGAAAACAAAACCTGGCGGATTTGTGTGCGTTTCTTTCTGGCAGTTTATGAACAGCCAGAAACTTGCTGCAAAGACCCAAGAGACTACTGCTCAGGGACTGCAAGACCTCGGCATAAATGCATCAGAACTTGAGGAGCATGACTATCTGATTGGCTGGCAAGATAAGGCCAATACCTGGCGCTATTGTCATCACTTCTCGCAAGAGGAGCTTGATGAGCTTCTTGTAAACCTTGGCTCTGACGTGCGCGTTTGTACGCAGTTCAGCGCTGATGGCAAAGATAACAATCTTAATCGGTATGTGATTTTGCAACGCGTATAGCCGCTCGCAAGAACATCTGGCTAAAGATTTCCCGTACAAGAAAATTCCCCGCACAGAAATTGAACTGCCTCCCATTTCTTGGACACGAGAAATAGAAAGCAGTTCAAAACACACCTAAGTCGGATAATCTGTCAAAAAGACGTATACATGACGCTGAAAATACCTTAATCATGCAGATTATCTTTATTAGATGTGTAAAATGCCCTCATTTGAGCAGATTATCCGACTTAGGTGTGTTCCGTAGATACAGAATTTATCGATAGTTAAATTTCTTATATAAGTCTATTCATTTTCTAGCATATTAGATGAAGTTTATGCATAGAGATGCATATCAGGTAGTGCGACCGCCTAGCTGCCTGGCTATCTTAATTAAGAACATGTCGATTCTTCGGCAGAACCTACCAAAGCTGCACTATTTTGTGCGCCAAGCCTCAAAGCCGACGCTAACACGCTGCAGAATCATAATCCCCCGCACAGAAATCGTACGGGGGATTTGTATTCAGTAGGCAAAGTGGACGTATAAGCCGGGTTCTGTCGCGGACAACCATTTATCTACTACCAGCATTGCTACTGGTCTCTAGCGCGCAACCCGAGCGCAGTGCGGGCCACACCATAGCGCTCCTATTTGCGTTTGCTCCGGATGGGGTTTACCAAGCCATGCTGTTGCCAGCATGCTGGTAGTCTCTTACACTACCGTTTCAGCTTTTCTCTTTACGCGAATGCGCAGGTGAGAGTCTTCTTTTCTGCGGCACTTTCCGTCGGGTTACCCCGCCTGGCCGTTAGCCAGCATCCTGCCCTGTGGAGCCCGGACTTTCCTCATAGCACCCTTCCATTTAGCTGGACGGGCACTCCGCGGTTGTCTGGTCCACTTTGCATGGGCGATTGTATCACGTTCATAAGGCTAGAAGCTCCGAAGTCAAACAATCTCCAAGTAAATGAGACGTCGCGAGTGCGCGGGTTTCTCACCACACGTTGAGTGGCGAGAAGGGTGTGATTTTGGTACGTCGTGTTCATGAAAAGCAACAGTTGCCTCTTTGAATGCTGCTATGATGGACAGGCTTACATACGAAAGGACTAGCATGGGACTCTTTGATCTTTTCAAGAAATCTTCTAAGACTGCTGCACCAGAGGCTCTTGTTGTTTCTGATTACACTGCTAAAACAATTTATGCGCCAGCAAGCGGAAAAGTTGTTGCGCTAGAGAACGTTCCTGATCCTGTTTTTGCAGGTGGAATGCTTGGACAGGGTCTGGGTATTTGGCCTTCTGAGGGTGTTGTGTACGCGCCAGTTTCGGGCACTATTACCGCAACTACTCCAACTGTTCACGCCTTTGGAATTACTGCCGATTCTGGCGAAGAGGTTTTGATTCACGTGGGCGTTGATACGGTTGAGATGAAGGGTGACGGTTTTACCGCCCTTGTTGAGCAGGATCAGCACGTTGAGGTTGGTCAGCCACTGATGATCTTTGACCTGGATAAGGTTAAGGGCGCAGGTCATCCTGAGGTGGTTATTCTTGCTATCACCAATTCTAGCGAGTACAGCAACGTAGGGATTTTTGCCGCAGCAGACCAGCCAGTTTCTGCTGGCGAGAAGGTCTGTGTACTCGCATAAGCTGCGGTTGCATAGCTGTTCTATGTCTGATACATCATACAAGACAATCAAACTGGGCTTTGTTGCGGAAGGTCTCTTTGAAGACAGAAAGAGCCGCTTCATAGCCCAACTTTGTCATGTAGAAACAGAGTCAGAAGCGCAAGAGTTTCTCGCCACGGTAAGAGCAAAACACTATAACGCTCGCCACAACGTTCCTGCATGGATCTTGGAGGACGGTACGGAGCGTGCCTCCGACGACGGAGAGCCTTCCAGAACGGCGGGAATGCCGGTGCTGGAGGTATTGCGCGGAGCGGGGCTTAAGAACGTCTGCTGTGTTGTCACGCGCTACTTTGGCGGAACGCTTTTAGGTCCTGGCGGACTTGTTCGTGCGTATACGGCGGCAACTCAAGAGGCTTTGGCTGCTGCTGAGGAAGCATCTGCTGTTCAGGAAATGCTGCAAGTTGTGAGGGTGGAGTTGTCGACCCCGTATAACCTGTATGAGCAGATTCAGCGCTTGGTCTCAGATAACGGCGGCAAGGTTATAACGGCAGAGTTTGGAGCGGACGTTTTTCTCGCCATAGACTTTAGGTGCGGAGAAGAAGCGGCGTTTACGGATGCGCTGACAGAGCTCAGCGCTGGAAAGATTACAGCCGAGGTCTCCGCGGCGCGTTTTGATCTGTTCTAGTGGGTTTAATAAATCTAGCCTCGATAAACCAAAAAATACCGAATAAAAGAATAGTAAGGATTGCGTAGCCATTTTCTGGAAGCATGCCTCTGGAATCGCAATACCAGATTAAGAGGAAAAGAAATATAACAATAAACCGTAAAATTATACGTTCCTTTGAAAAATATTTCATTAAAACCTCCTAAAATAAAATAAGGTTTTTCTTATTTCAGTATACACTAACAAGGCCGGCACAGAAAATTCTGTACCGGCCATAGGTGCTTTTATGTGCGTGCTTAGTAGGCTGTGGTTGCACGTACCTTACTTGCGGTTACGGCCACCAAGGGAGTAGCCAAGGTTCTCCCAGAAATCAATCTGGACATCTTCGCCCTCGTCCCAAACCTTGAGCAGGTCCTCTGGAACGTACTGACGACGAACATCAGCCTCGCCACCGTAGAGGCGGAACCAGTCTGCGCTCATGATGAGGTAGCCGTCCTTACCGGAGTCCTTACCCCAGCTGTTCTCAATGCGCCACTGCTTAGCCTTGCCGTCCTTATCAAGCTCAACACCCTGGAAGGTCATTGCGTGGGTAAGGGAAGTCTCATAGTTCTCAATCATTGAGGCGCGATCCATGTCAAAATCAACGCCAAAGAGGCCGTTGTAATCCATGGTGTCGGTTGAGAGGACGTAGTTGAAGTCCTCATTGTGGCGAGGGAACTCCTGCATAACGTCGCAGGCCATGCAGACAGGGTTGCCATCCTTCAAAGAAGCAATGGTAGCTGCCTCAAGAACCTCTGGCTCAACGTTTAAGAAGCGAGTCTTAATGCCGCCTAAAACGGTATCGATGAAGGTTGGGTGATATACCTTGCCGTAAGGATACTTCTTGCTTGGGACAGAAATGAGCTGGACAAAGCCACGAGGATCAACGCCACAATAGCGCTCAGCAAACTCAAGAGGAGTAATGCCAAAGTCGCGAAGAATCTGAGTGCCCTCCTCGTCCTTCTCGCCGTCCTTTTTGTCCTTGTTGTCAGAAGCCTTACTTGGCTCAACAGGAGAAAGCTTTGCCTTATCTACCTGTGCGTTTTTGCCAACCTTGCACTCAAAATCAAAGGTCAGAGGTGGCTCGCCGAGGCAGACGGACAGAATCTGGTGGAAGCCCTTGAGCTGCTCCTGCTTAAGCGCACGAAGCTCGTCTTGAGACTTGCCAGCTGCGTATGCTGCGCGAAGCTCGCCAGCACTCTTTCTGAACAGGCGGTCAATGCGCTCATCCATCTGTGTAGAGTTCTTGGAGCAAGCAGTCTCTGGCATGGCGTCCTTAGGAACCAGGCCGTACTTCTCAACCAAGCTCATAGCAAATGAGTAGTAGCCGCCATCGCCAATGCCCTCGGTCAGAAGTGTGTTGACAACACGAGAATCGGTTGGCTGGTCAGCAGTCTGAATGATGTACTCAAGTGCAGAGTTTGCCTTCTCAAGCTTGTCGTAGAACATGCCATATGCCTGGCTGAACTCAAAGGTATCAACGTCAAGCTTCTCGATTGCCTCCTGGCGAAGCACATTGAAAGAAGAGAACATCCAGCAGCGACCGCTCTGACGCTGGTTGGTGACGTCGCCCGTCTTTGCAACAGCAACACCGTAGGTGTCAGCGTAGGTGCGCATGGTGGTGATGTCGCGAGCAGCTGCGGAAACGCCCATAGAGGTTACGGAGTTGCGAGCAACGCGGTTAGCACGGTCTGCACTAAATGCAGCGGTTTCCTCGTTTGCCCACTGTGGATTTACGGTCTGATCAGCCATTGAGGCTCCTTTTGTTTGTAGCGTTTAGAAAAAACCTGGCGAGAAGACCGATCTTCTCGCCAGATGGTTTGTACCTTAGCGAAGCGTTGCAAGAGAGCCCATTGGGTCCCATGGCTCGAGGACGGTTGCTTCCTCGGTCTCAAAGGTCTTGAGCTGCTCAGGAGTGAGGTACTTCTTGTCAACAACAATCTGGTAGACGTACTCGTCAAACCAAGGGTCAGAGATGGTATCAAAGCCATCGCGGCCGTGGTCTTTACCCCAGCTGTTCTCAACCTTCCAAAGGGTAGTGTTGCCCTCTGCGTCAAAGTTAACACCCTCAAGAACCATAGCGTGAGTCATCAGAGACTCGCCGTAGTCAAGGCGCTCAGCACGGTCAAGTGCGCCCTCAACAGGGAAGCCAAAGAGGCCGTCAACGTCAAGCGCACGGGTATCCATGATGCCCTCTTCACGAAGGTAGGACTGAGCAACGTCACAACCAAACCAGACAGGCAGGTTGTCCTTAAGCTGAGCCACAGCAAGGCGCTTGAGCTCAGGAATCTCAAGGTTGAGGTAACGAACGCCGCCACCCTCAACAACGTTGCCCAAGCGGGAAACGGTATAGGTGTGGTTGAAAGGCTTATCTGCGGTTGGTGCAGAGATGATTGAGATGTAATCATCAAGATTCATATCAACAGTCTCAGCGAAGAACTCCTGAGGGGTAAAGGTGCCAGAAAGAGCGAGGTTGTCGTCCTTATCGCGCAGGCGTGCCTCAAAAGATACAGGAGGCTGACCCAGGCAAGTTACCAGCAGCGTGTAGACGTCCTCCATCATCTCTTTCTTCATCTCGCGCAGAGACTCGAGGGACTCGCCAGCTGTTGCGGTCTCACGAAGACGCTTTGCAGCACTACGAAGATAGCGGGTAAGGTATGCGTCCATCTCGTGGGTGTTGCAGGAGTTAGCAGTCTCTGGCATAGCGCTCTTTGGAACTACACCGTACTTCTTTACGAGGCTCTTAAACATATCCCACTGGCCACCGTCGCCAATTGGGTCGGTAAGCAGGAAGGATACAAGACGGCCATTTAGAGGCTCATCAAGGGTATCCAGAATGTTCTCAAGGAACCAGTTGGACTTCTCCATCTTGTCCCAAAACAGTGGATATGCCTGGGAAAGCTCAAAAGTGGAGAGGTTGTATTTCTTGATGATGCGATATCTAAACGTATTAAGTGATGCAAACATCCAGCAACGACCAGAGCGCTTCTGATTAGTGCGGTCACCCTGCTTTACCTCAACATCAAAGGTAAGAGGATTAAGGGCAACACCTTCTGGTACACGAGCTGCTTTTCTAACACCAGCGCTGGTAGCAGCATTCTTAGCTACTGTGTGAGCGCGGTCGGACTCAAAGTTCTTCTGAGCCGCTGCAATGTCGTCAAAGGAAATGCTTTTCATCTGATCCATATGGTCTCCTTAACTGGAATAGGTAATACAAAAACTATATTCCCAATTAAGGTGTCCCTAGTCTAAGAGTTACCAGTTTGAAACTTTTATTTTGAGAAAATTTTGAACAGATGGACCACGCCAACTAAGAGAGATTTTGTGACGTTATGAAATTGGCGAGAAAATATTTTCATCCAATTTACCAGCGGCAATAGAAGTATTAGCACATAGAACATATGTTTGTATTAGTAGTTATTGTCCGGCGAATCGGCTACACTATACAAAGAAAATAAGAATCCTTGGTAAAAGAACAAATTTTGAAGCACAAAGAGAAGAGCGTAGAAAAAGATGGCATTTGTTCACCTCCACAACCACTCAGATTTTTCCATTCTTGATGGAGCTAGCCGTGTCCCAGATATGGTTAGTAAAGCTGTAGAGTTTGGTATGCCAGCACTTGCTCTTACTGATCATGGGTATCTCTTTGGAATTCCAGATTTTGACCTTGCATGCCGTAAGTACAATGAGGCACTTAAAGACTTTGGCCAGTGGTGTCATGATGTGGAATGTTTTGAAAAGGGTTGGGATCTAGAAGAGCCTCCTACAGATGATCCCAATGCTGGTGAGCATGATAGGGTTCATGCTCAGTGGGCTTCTGACGTTCAAATTTGGAATCAAACACATAATATTGAGGCTGTAAAAGCCAATAAACCTTCTCCACTTATTAAGCCAATTTTTGGCTGTGAAGCTTATTTCATTCTTGATGATTGCATTGAGAAGGGTACTAAGCAGGTACGGTATCACCTTATCCTGCTTGCTAAAAATGAGACCGGCTATGTCAATCTGATGAAGATGATGTCAGAGGCTGGCTCAAAAGATATGTTCTATTACAAGCCGCGCACTACGCTTGAGATGCTTAAGCGCTACCATGAGGGCATTATCTGCACTTCAGCTTGTGTTTCTGGCATCATTCCTCGTATGTTGTTTGAAGGTCGTCCAGAAGAAGCAGAGCGTTGGGCAAAAATCTATCAAGATATCTTTGGGGATGATTTCTACCTAGAGATTCAAGACCACGGTTTGTCTGATCCAAGTTGGGGTGGCTATACCGATAGAACCCTTGCTGAGCGCATTGTAAAGATGGGTCATGACCTTGGTATTAAGGTAGTTGCTACCAACGATAACCACTATCTCACTAAAGAGGATGCAAGCGTTCAAGATATTGCTTCCTGCATTGGTTCAGGCGCTCGCGTTGATGATGAGAACCGCAAACGCATGACAGGTAGCGAGTTCTACCTTAAGAGTGAGCAAGAAATGCGCCAGATCTTCTCGTGGTGTCCAGAAGCTATCGAGAACACCATTGAGGTTGCAAATAAGTGCAACTATGAGCTGGATTGGACCCATATGTACCTGCCAAAGTTCCCAGACTTGGCAGAGGGGGAGACCTCAGAGGAACGCTTTAGAAAAGAGTGCGAGCTTGGTCTTGCAAGACGTTATGGAGATGATTGGCAAAACGTTGTTATCAATGAGATTAACGTTAAAGACCGTTTTGAGTATGAATATGACATCATCTGCAAAAAGGGCTTTGCAGATTACTTCTTAATTGTTCAGGAGTATGTTCGCTGGGCAAAAGAGAATGGTATTGGCGTAGGCCCTGGTCGTGGTTCTGCAGCAGGCGCTATTGTTGCATACGCTATGGATATTACCTCGTTTGACCCTCTTGAGAATGGCCTCATGTTTGAGAGGTTTTTGTCTCCGCAGCGTTCAGAGATGCCAGATATTGATATGGACTTCGACGATGAGCGTCGTCTTGAGGTTGTTGAGCACGTCCGTCAGATTTATGGATCTGAGCGTGTTTCTCATGTTATTACGTACTCGACCATCAAGGCAAAACAGGCAATAAATGACGCGTGTCGCGTTCTGGGTTACCCCGTTTATATGGGTCAGCGCCTCTCTAAGATGATTCCAGGAGATCCTAACGCTCACCTTAAGTTTGTTCTTCATAAGGCTCAAGAAGGCCAAAAAGGCGCTGATCAGTATTCTGCTGATTTTGAAGATGCGTACGAGAATGACCCTGATGCTAGAAGAATCATTGATGCAGCTCTGTCTATTGAGGGCTTGCATCGTGGTGAGGGTGTGCATGCTTGTGCGGTCTTGATTGCTCCTACGCCTGTAAATGACCACGTTCCCACCAAGGTAGATACCAAGGGCGGCGTAGAAATTACGCAGTACGAGGGCCACTCTGTCGCAGACATGGGCCTTCTTAAGATGGACTTCTTGGGACTGAGAACCCTAACGGTTATTTCTCGTGCAATCAAAAACGTGAAGGATAACTACGGTATTGATATCGATGTAGATAACATTCCGTTTACTGATCCAGAAATTTATAGACTTCTTAGAGAAGGCAGAACTGCTGGTGTTTTCCAGGTTGAGTCTGCAGGTATGACTGCAACCATTAAGGGCATGAGACCAACAGAATATAAGCACATCGTCGCACTTATCGCTCTTTATCGTCCTGGTCCTCTTAACGCAGGTATGGTTACCAGCTATATCAACCGTATGAACGGTAGAGAAGAAGTCAAAGATTACGATCCACGTCTTCACGATATCTTGGAAGAAACCTATGGAACCATGGTCTACCAAGAGCAGGTTATGCAGATTTCTATGAAGATGTCTGGTTTTACCGCAGGCGAGTCTGACAAGGTAAGAAAAGCAGTAGCAAAAAAGAAGATCAAACTCATGCAGGAAGTTGTCCAGCACTGGGATGACGGTACTGATGAGACCATGGAGGCTCACTGGAAAAACGGCGCAGTTCGTAACGGATTTGATCGCTCGGTTGCAGAAAGCATTTGGGACGATGTTCTTGAGTTTGCATCTTATGCATTCAACAAGTCCCACTCTGCTGGTTATGCCATTCTTGTTATGCAGACCGCATGGATTAAAGCGCATTATCCACATGAGTTTATGGCAGCAGTTCTTACCTCGTACATGGGCAAGACGGATAAGATTGTCCACTACGTAAGCGCTTGCCGTCATGAGGGCATCAAGATTCTTCCGCCAGATATTAACGAGTCCGGTAAAGACTTTACGGCTACTAAAGAGGGCATTCGTTTTGGCTTTGCGGGAATTCGCGGCGTAGGAGCTGGTGTTGGTGAAGCCATTATGCTTGAGCGCCAAAAAGGTGGTCCTTTTGCCAACATTCACGATTTTGTCGATCGTGTTGATGCAAGCCAGGCAAAACGCAACGTTGTTGAAGCTCTTATCAAGGCAGGAGCTTTTGACTCAACAGGCTATACCCGTATGCAGATGATGAGTTTTGTGGATAAGAACAATCCACAAAACATTATCGATGCTGCTACTAAGCGTCAAAAAGATAAGGCCGTTGGTCAGTTCTCTATGTTTGATATGTTTGCAGAGGTAGAGGGTTCCGGTTTTAGTGATAGTGTCCCAGAGCCAGATGGCGTTGAGTGGGATAGGCGATTCAAACTTACCAAAGAGTACGAAGTCTTAGGTATTTATGTCTCTGATCATCCGCTTCGTCCATATGAGTATGCCCTCGCTAAGAGCAGAGATTATGCCCTTGCAGAAATTGAAGAGAATGTAGAGGTTCAGCTTCCTAACGGTGCTATGTCTCAGCAGTTTAAAGTTCCAGAAGGTAAACCTATTCGCTTTGCGGGCATGGTTACTAATGTTGTGAAGCGCACTACTAAAAACGGCGACCCAATGGCAATTGTTACGCTTGAAGACATGGAGGGTAGTGTCACTATTGTCATGTTCCCTAAGCTCTACAAGAAGGCTGCAAGACTTCTTGCTGGAGATGTTGACCCAGAGACTGGTGAGAGCCAGAGCGACATCTTCATTTCTGTTCTTGGAAAGCTTGAGCGCTCTGATAGAGGAGACCAGGTTATTGCTCAAGAAGTTAATCCTATTGAGCTTAACAGTGCTAACAACACACCAAAGACACTCGTTATACATATGCCTGCTTCTCAACTTCAAAGACAGGCTATCGAGACACTTGGACAGATCTTCTCGCGCTATCCCGGTATGGACTGTATTGAGATTAGGGTAGAAACAGACATGGGCGATGTTATGCGCATGGAAATTCCTACCAGAATTGATGGACGCAGCATGGTTCTTTTGACGGAGCTCAAAGATTTTATTGGCCAAAGTGGATACGCACAGATTGTTTAGATTCTGTCTATTCTAAATTTGCAGGTTACTCTTAAGTAATAACTGTTACTATTTAAGTAGAACTTGCTAAGAAATTCTGACATCTTCGGATGTCGTGAGAGGAGAAAAAATGATCGACGCAAAGTTTTATCGTAACAAGGAGACAGGCGCTGTTGTTTACGGTGTCGCAGGCAACGTAGAGGCAGCAGACCTTGAGCTTCTCCAGGCTGGCGTTACTGACGGTGCAGCTGAGAAGCACGTTCCATTTGTTACTCGTGAGGGCAACACCGTTACCGTCCGTGTTGGCGAGGTTGCTCATCCAATGCTCGAAGAGCACTACATTGAGTTCATCGCTCTTGTTTCTGAGAACGGCGCTCAGTTCGCACAGCTTAAGCCTGGCCAGGAGCCAGTTGCTACCTTCACCCTTGAGGAGGGCGTTGAGGCTGAGGCTTATGAGTACTGCAACCTTCACGGTCTTTGGAAGGTTTCCCTCTAAGACTGGTTGCTTATTCAACAAGCAAGACTAATCTGTGAATTGAAACGGAGCTGCTACCTGCAGCTCCGTTTTTTCTTACTACACCTGTTTGTTTTTGGGTAAAAACAAATTAAGCACTTTATGATAGGAATGGTATGCGCATAGCAGTTGCACAAATGAATACTCAGGCCGGAGACTTCGAGTTTACCGCTCAGACCATGCTGGAATATGCTCAGAGAGCTCAACAGCAAGGTGCTGAGCTAGTCATTTATCCTGCGCCAACTCTTACAGGGCTGCTAAGCGTGCCAGAGGCTGACATAGAAGGACTTTTTGCAGACCTCTCGGAGATTATCAATTCGCTTTCGGAAAAGCTTCCAATTGCGGCCCTTATTCCTGTTGTAACAGAGTTTGATGGAAGTGCAGCTAGCGAGGCCCTTCTCGTTAGAAATGGAGCCGTAACCCCGCTGAAATTGACTGCCCAGATAGCGCACATGAGCGCTCTTGCTCGTTCTGCTAGCTCTGCACAAACATCTGGCGAGAATACCTTTGAGCTCGCAAAATTTGAAGCAGGCGGCCTTACGTTTGGCGTTGCTTTTACCTACGACGATCTTGACGCCTGGCAAGATGTTGACGACTCGTTAGATGCCGTCATTTACCTGCCGTATTTTGGCTTTGCTGTTGATGATTCGTCGTCCGCCATGGGCATGGCGGTGGCAGAAAGCCGCTATCTGGGAGATGTTGAGGAGTTTGATAGCTGGCTTATCGCTGCAAATGCTGTTGGCGCCTATGGTAACCAGGTGTTTTGTGGTTCAAGCTTTTTCTTGTCTCCTTCAGGAGATTTAGTCAAACAAGCAGCCTCATTCTCAGAAGACATGGTTGTCTGCGAGGTTGACCAAGATACTATCGAAAACTTTGTTAGAGAAGATACTGCGGGTGTCTATAACAGCGCGCTTACTACCTGGGGCGTATTGGCTACAGGAGTGCGAGACTACACGGTAAAGTCTGGCTTTGACGGCGTGTTTATTGCAGTTGATGGCTCGCTCAATTCTCTTGTTACCGTTGCACTTGCTTCAGACGCTTTAGGTCCTATGCGCGTCCACGTACTGTTGCTTCCAAACAAAGATTCTCGAGCAACAAGTGCTGCGGAGTTGCTTACCGCAAGACTTCGGGTTAATAAAGTTACTGTGGATAGCACGGTTTTCTCGACATTGACTGATGCAAAGTTGGTGAGTGCATACGGCTATGCATACGCTGACCAGCACAATTACTTGACGCTTGAGACTGCCGATAAGACCATCCTTGCGCTCAAAGGAACAGAGATATCTAGTGCGCATTCTCTGTGGCCTCTTGGTGATATGTATCATGCAGACATTGTTGACCTTGCAAGGGTAAGAAATACCTTCTCGCCAGCTATTGACCATGCAGTTCTCGAGAATATCTCTGAGGTTGTAACTGATGGGCTAGAAAATGCCGCGCCAACGCCTCGAGAACGCATTGAGTTTGTTGATTACGTGCTTACCAGCTACCTTGAGTGGAATAAGAGCATTTCTGCCATTGTGGAAGAAATGGGAAAGGTTGACGAGGTCAAAGCAATTATTTCTATGCTTCACGCTCGCCAAAAAGACCGCAGAAATACCACTGAGGTTCTGGAAATGTCTTCAAAGAGCCTTATAAATGCCCAAATTCCACACGCATCAGTCTGGCAAGACAGAATTAGAGATACAAAGGCTTCCGAATCTGACCTGGTAGAGTCCTTGCGAAATTCTTTGCGAGAAATTCAAGGAGCTTCTATGCATCTGCCTGAGTTGTCAGTTGATCCAGCGGAGGCTCAGGAGGGCTTTAAGGATATGCTGGAGCTTTTAAAAGAGCTGGCACAAGAATCTGATGCACAAATTGGCATGGTTGACCCCAAAATGTGGAGAGGCCCTTTCTCAGAAAATTAGTTGCATCGTTTGCGCATACTCTGTGATAATATAGAACGAACGTTCTATATTAGGAGGTGCAATGGTAATTCTTGGAATAGACCCTGGTCTTGCTCACACTGGATGGGGAATTGTGGAGACAAGGGGTTCTGAATGCCGTGCACGCGCCTATGGATGCATAACTACAACCGCAGATGAACCAATAGATATGCGCTTGGGAAGAATCTATAACCAGATTGTTGAGGTTATAGATAAGTTTTCACCAGAAGCTCTTTCTATTGAGAGCATTTACTTTGGACAAAACGTTAAATCTGCTATTCCTACTGCACATGCTCGCGGTGCTGCTATTGTCGCTTGTTCTAAAGCAGGTCTTACGGTTGGAGAATATACTCCAATGCAGATAAAGCAAGCTGTTGTTGGTACAGGAGCTGCTGATAAACAGCAGGTTATGTATATGGTTCAAAACATATTGTGCTTGGACCATCAGCCTCATCCAGATCACGCGGCTGACGCTTTAGCTGCTGCAGTTTGTCACGCTAATCTTGTAAGAACCACCTCGCTTGGAAAGGGAAGAATACAACTATGATTGTCCAGCTTACGGGCACACTTGTATCCGTTACTCCTTCAGTTGCTGTTCTCGACGTTAATGGTGTTGGGTATGAGCTGGGTATATCAGCTTCAACAGCTGCTGCGCTTCCACAAGCGGGTGAAGCAGGCGTTACTGTTTTAACTCGTATGGTGGTCAGAGAAGATTCAATGGAACTCTTTGGATTTGCTTCACGAGAAGAGCGTGCGCTCTTTGATCGCTTACGTGCAATTTCTGGAGTAGGTCCTAAATTGGCTCTTTCTGTGCTTTCTACGTTTACGCCACAGCAACTTGCGGTAATTGTGGCTACCAATGACGGAAATCGTCTTAAGAGTGTTTCTGGCCTTGGTAAAAAGAAGGCAGAGCGCTTAGTAATTGAACTTTCTGATGTGTTCGCAAAAGATGCAGAGCTTAAGCAGCTTGTTGGTCTTACGTCTCCTGCAGACTTTGCTGCTATTCCAAAACCTGCTGTAACCTCTGTAGAATCAGAGGCTATTGAGGCTCTTCTTGGAATGGGCTTTACTTCTCAGGAAGCAACGCTTGCTCTTGAGGGGTATGAAGAGGCTGGTGCTATTACAATTGAAGCTGCTATTGGTTATGCACTAAGGCGTTTGGGAAGTGGTAATTAATGTGGGAAGCAGATGCAGATAACTTATTTGAGTCGTCGTCTACTCCAGCTCCATTTCCAGGACACACTTCTCAACGTGTAGTTTCTAGTGGACTTCAGGCAGAAGACCTGGAGCAAGATAGAAACTTGCGACCAAAAACTCTTGATGAGTATCTTGGTCAGGAGCGTGTTAAATCAAATCTCCGTGTTCTTATTGAGGCTGCAAAAAGCCGCAATGAGCCGCTTGATCACGTTATTTTTTCTGGCCCTCCAGGCCTTGGCAAAACAACGCTTGCAGGTGTTTTAGCGGGAGAGATGGGCTCAAAGCTTCATACAACCTCTGGCCCCGCAATTGAGCGAGCAGGAGATTTAGCAGCAATTCTCACCAATCTTGAAGAGGGAGATATTCTCTTTGTTGATGAGATTCACAGGCTTAATCACCAGGTTGAAGAAATTCTGTATCCAGCAATGGAAGATTTCTTCTTAGATATTGTTATCGGCAAAGGCCCTGCGGCAAGGTCAATCAGGCTTGATATTCCACGCTTTACTCTTGTAGCTGCAACAACAAGAACAGGACTTCTAACCGGTCCTTTGCGTGATCGTTTTGGTATTTCTTATCGTCTTGATTACTATACTGTTCCTGAGCTTCAGACTATTGTCATGCGCTCGGCAAACATCCTTGATGTAGAAGTTGATGAGCAGGGTGCTGCTGAAATTGCTTCTCGATCAAGAGGTACACCGCGTTTGGCAAACCGTCTGTTAAAACGCGTACGAGATTACGCACAAGTTAAAGCTGAAGGTACTATTACCTGGCAGGTAGCCTCAGAAGCGCTTTCATTCTTTGAGATTGATGAGCTTGGTCTAGATGTAATGGACGTGCGTGTTTTACGTGCGCTTTGTGAGACATTCAGAGGTCGTCCGGTTGGTCTCACAACCATTGCAAGTGCAGTCTCAGAGGATCCGTCTACACTTGAAGATGTTTATGAGCCATATCTTTTGCAGCAAGGGCTTATTATTAGAACACCTCAAGGTAGACAGGCAACGCATGCTGCATTTGATCACTTACGTATTCCTGTTCCTACTAACTAGTAGATTGGAACAAAATGCTTCAACGAGATTACATTTTGGAAGTAATCGATGACTTTACTTCAACGGTCACAGCAGGTTTGGGAAATGCTTTAGAGGCTCAAACTGAAGAGTCACTTGATGGGGTAGAGGCAGCTGTTGCAGAGCTCATTGATTTGAGTCCAGAGACTGCTCTTGCGCTTTCACCAGACTCTCTTGTAACCATGATGTTGCTCTCCGGCGTAGCTGATTCAGTTGCAGAGTATGTGGTATATGCTCTCGACAGGCTCTCTCACGTTTATGATCAACTAGGAGATGAGGATAAGGCTGGTCTCAGAAGACAGCAGGCAGTAGCGGTTGCACAGTCCTTCTCGGTAGATCAAAATGCTACTCCAGAGCAATTTAAGGATTTTGAAGCAAAGTATTTTGCGTAACCACGTTTTATAAGCTAACAAATAAACCCCAGCTCAATATGAGTTGGGGTTTATTGCTATAGAGCTTCATGTTTATTTGGATTACCAAATAACAATCTTAGTTCCATAAGGAATGTTGTCATAAACCCACTTAGCGTTTTCTGTTGCAAGACGTACGCAACCATGGGAACCGTTGTATCCAAGCCTACCATCACGGACGGTATAACCGTCGGAGTTATAGAGAATGGAGTGAATAAGATACTCACCAGAAATGGTCGTGTAATACCAGCATCTAAAGCCAGACCCAAAGTAAAGACCCTTGTTACCTACGGTAAATTGACCATGAGGAGTCCACATGCCTGGTGCTCCTGTAGTGCACTGCCATTCGTACCAAACAACCCAGTTGCCGTGCGAGCCCCTATATACAGCAAAGCGATTGCCGGTAGTATCAATCTGGATGAGCCAGTTAGTAGCACTGTAATAGTTCTGCGCATAACGATACATGTCGGGGTAGTAGCAAGGCTGCTCCTCCATGGCGCCATCAGCAGCTGACCAATACAGTTTTCCACCCCAGGATACATAACCAGTTTGCATGGAACCATTATTACTGAGATAGTAGTCCTTGCCGTTATCTTTAATCCATCCGGTTTTCATCTTGCCGTCAGAATCAAGGAAGTACCAACTGCCCTTTGAATTAATCCAACCAGTTTGTTTTTCTCCATTGGAACTAAAATAGTACCAAGTTCCGTGAATATTAAGCCATCCATCTGCTGGTGCACCATTAGAAAGATAGTAAAAATCTTTATTGTTTTCTTTTATCCAACCTGTCTTAATTTTATGGTCAGCTCCAACATTAATGGTCAATCCTGGAAGATGTACCGTTCCTGTTGGCTGTGAACCGTCATCTGTAGAGAAGACTCCTTCGGGAGAAATGAATCCAGTCAGTACTCCATCTGGACCTGCCCAACGTTTTACGCCATTTGAAAGAGTAACCCATTCATTTTTTGCTAGACCATAGCTTTTATCAAAGTAGTAGTTCTTTCCATCAATAGAATGTTCACCAACATAAGCAGCGTGATCAATTGAGCTTGGATTAAAATACCAGGTCTTATTGCCAGGAGTAGTAAACCATCCAGAGACAAGCGCGCCGCTAGATTGAGCCCAGGACAAATTTCCGTCTGGTAGGGACACCCAATTACTTGAAGTCATACCAGCATTTTCATCAACGTAATATGAACCGCTAGGAAGTTGGAAAAGTCCAGTTTTCATGCGATGAATTGAGTCTTCTGGATCAAAGTAAAACCATTTACCATTTGGGAAATGTTTCCAACCTGAATAGAATGAGCCATAAGAATCTACCCAAGACCATGAACCATCATCATTGTGAATCCAACTATTTCTAAGGATTCCATAGTTTTCATCGAAATGATAATATGTGCCGTCAATTTCGACGTTGCCAATAAGCGCTGGATGCTGTGGAACAGATGGATCAAAGTACCAAGTTCTACCATTTGGTGTGTTAAACCAACCAGAGGCAAGAGCGCCATTTTTTTGAGCCCAAGCCCACTCACGAGTAGGTAGTTGAATCCAACTGTTAGAAATCATGCCTGCATATTCATCAATGTAATATGAGGTACCAGAAACCTGAATTGTTCCAATTAACATACGATGACGAGGTTCTTCTGGATCAAAATAGAACCACTTGCCGTTAGGCATATGCTTCCATCCAGAATAGTAAGTACCATCTTCAGTTGCCCATGACCAAGAACTTGTTGAACGATATACCCATCCATTTGTTACAAGTCCGCCTGTTGAATCAAAGTAGTAAAACTTACCATCAATTTCAACTTCACCAAAGATTGCCGTATGCAGCGGGTCAGTTGGATCAAAATACCAAGTTTTACCATTAGGCGTTGTATACCAACCCTTGGCTGCATTACCGCTAGCATCTACATAGTGCCAGCCAGAATCATCTTTAATCCACTGGCTTGTGACAAGTGTTCCATCTTCTTTGTAATAGTGGAATTGGCCGTTTTCTTGTCTCCATCCAGACGACTGAGGGGCTGGCGAAGTATTCTCTGTTGGAGCTGCTGGTGACTGGTCTGTTGTTGGCGTTGCAGGTGTCGCAGGCGAGGCAGGCTGAGAGTTTTCAGGTGCTGCAGGAGAAGTATTTTCAGCTGTTGCGGTAGTTTCAGTTGTTACAACTGGAGCATTTACTGTAGACGTATCAGTTGTTTCTGCAAAAGCGGGAGCAGCATGAAAGCCACAAAACAGAGCTGCGCTTAGCGAAGCTACTGCAATAAGCTTTTGTGTAGAAGGTCTGTAGGGAAAACACATCTTCTTCTCCATTGTTTTAACTCCAATAAATCCAGGTAATAAAGAGCAGTTCAAACTCATTTAGCGCTTGTATTCAGTGAGTACACCGTCTGGTCCAGCCCAGCGTCTTACGCCATCGGAACGGGTAATCCACTGATTGCGAGCAAGGCCATAACCCTCATCAAAGTAATAGTCTTTACCATCAATAGTGTGTTCTCCAGTATAAGCAGGATGGCTTGGTTTTGTTGGGTCAAAATACCAAGTTTTTCCATTTTTTGTGGTATACCAACCAGAAGCAAATGCGCCACTTGGCTGTGCCCATGCCCAACCGCCTTCTGGGAGCTGTACCCAATTATTAGCAGTCATTCCAGCAGACTCATCAATATAATAAGTTCCACTAGAAGTTTGGATGACACCTACAAGCATACGGTGATAAGGGTCTTTTGGATCAAAGTAGAACCACTTGCCATTAGGCATATGCTTCCAACCTGATTGAAGCGCCCCACTCTCTCCAGCCCAAGACCAAGAACCATCAGCTCTATGAACCCATCCATTTTTCAGAAGACCATAGCCTGAATCAAAATAATATGATTGACCGTTAATTTCAGTCTCACCAATTATTGCAGGATGCTGTGGATCTGATGGATCAAAATACCAAGTTTTGCCATTTGGCGTGGTGTACCAACCAGAAGCAAATGCACCACTTGACTGTGCCCAAGCCCAACCGCCATTAGGGAGCTGCACCCAATCGTTAGCGGTCATTCCATTATTTACGTCAACGTAATAAGTTCCGCTAGAAATAGTGAAGACACCTTTCTTAAGCAAAGGAAATTCTCCATTTTCATCAAAATAGAACCACTTACCATTTGGCATGTGTTTCCAGCCAGAATAAACAGAGCCAACTGTTTCAATCCAAGCCCATTCACCATCATCCTCAATCCAACCATGGGTAACAAGGCCATTACTGTGATCAAAGAAATAATATTTACCATCAATATCTATTCCGCCCATTACTACTGTATTGTAATGTTCTGGGTCGGCATACCAAGTTTTGCCATCTGGAGTTTTAAACCAGCCAGAGATAGCAGCGCCATCTGGACCAGCCCAATACCAAGCTTCTACACCATGGCCCAAATTTACCCAAGAATTTCGTAAAAGTCCTGTCGAAGTATCAAAGAAGTACAGCTTTCCATCGACCGGAACTGATTTAGCAATAACCGGAACACCCGAACCAATTTCACTAGTTAAATACCAGGTTTTACCATTAGGAGCAGTAAACCATCCTTCAGTAAAACGACCATCAGCTCCGGCCCAGCTCCAACCATGATCTGTTTTAACCCAATTGTTTTTTATCAAGCCGTTATCTTTATCTACGTAGTAGTAAGTGTAGTGATAATTAGGAGTATTTTTATTTTCGAGAATATAAAATAAGCCATATCTAGCGTGCGGTAGCCATGTCTCTGGCTCAAAATACCAGGTTTTGCCATCAGGTGTAGTATAGAAACCAGATGCTGCTGCACCTGTTTCATCTACATAGTATTGATGACTGTCATAAGTAATCCACTGACTTTTTAGAATAGTTCCATCTTCAGTATAAAAATATACCTTTCCATCAACTTTTTTCCACTTTGGATAATAGGATTTAGAAGTTGATTCAGGAGCACTTACTGTGGAAGTATCAGTAGTCTCTGCAAGAGCAGGAGTAGCGTGGAGTCCGCAAAGTAGAGCTGCACTCAACGAAGCAACTGCAATGAGCTTTTGCATTGAAGGCCTGCTGGACAAACATGTCTTCTTTTTCATGGGCATATCCTTTTTTGAAGGGATAACTTTCTATATAAATAATAGTTTGATATGTCTGTTATTGTTCCCGTAAATTAATCCTATACAAATTCTCTATCTTCTATGAAAAAATGCTCAACTAATGAGATAAAAAACGTTTAATAGCAGATATATCCATAAATAAATGCTGGAAAACAGCTTGATTACCTGTGGCTCTTCCGGTAGATGGTGTGAAAATCTCCATGAGTGGTTTCTCGCCACATAAGTTGTTGATTAAGGTTATTATATTCCACGTGGCGAAACGTCACGGTATCGCGCTCCACAGGCGCAGTTTTGCCCTGCGGGGCTAAGAAAGAAAGGCACGAAATGGCTCAGGGTACTGTAAAGTGGTTTAATCCAGACAAGGGTTACGGCTTCATCTCTCGTGAGGATGGCGACGATCTGTTCGTACACTTCTCCGAGATTCAGATGGACGGTTTCAAGACTCTCGATGAGGGTCAGCCTGTCGAGTTTGAGATTACCACCGGCCAGAACGGTAAGCTCCAGGCTTCTAGCGTCCACAAGATCTAGTACTTGCGAACACTACCATCAAAAGGAGACCTTCGGGTCTCCTTTTTTGTTACATCGCTATTTTTACAGTTACAGTTACCAAGAGCTTTAATACCAATGCTTGATGGTAAGGTCGGCAAGTTCAGAGAGTTTCTCGATATCTTGATGCTCATCATCACAATTAACAGCACAGGTGATAAGGCCAACAGAATTTCCTGTCTGAAGAGCCAATGGAATATCTTCAAACAGTATTGTTTTCTCGGCTGGAGTATTAAGGCGTTTAAGCACCTCAAGATACAGATGAGGCTCATCTTTTGCAGATCCAACATCTGCTGCAAACACCTGAGTATCAAACAGAGTGGATAGATGTAAACGAGGTTCAAGGAGAGCAAGAAGCT
Organism: Atopobium sp.; assembly: GCA_018380095.1. Lineage (GTDB taxonomy): Bacteria > Actinomycetota > Coriobacteriia > Coriobacteriales > Atopobiaceae > Lancefieldella. The sequence goes on along the minus strand of JAGZUI010000006.1, from coordinate 6,701 downwards.
CCGGCTCGTTGACAGTTGCCAATGCAGTAGGGATGTCTTTTTCTTGTAACTTGCCAATAAAATCAACAACACCAGGTCTAAGCTGCACGGAGTTTACAAAGAAGCTTTTACTAAGCTCTTTCCACTCGGCAACAATCTCTTCTGGATCCTCCTTTAGCCCATAGGTGGCAATTGCCCATTCGGCTCCCTTTTCAAATCCAAGAGGGGAGAGAATCTTACCAATTTCTGGAGTGTAAGGGATTCCTCGCGACTCAAAAAACTCCTGGTCAACAAGCTTCCAAATATGGTGCGTATGAGCAATAGTGCCATCAAAATCAAAGATTGCTGCTTCAAAATCGGTTGCAAGAATATCTTCAAGTGTCGAGAAAATCACAGTGTTCCAATCAAGTTGCGGTGAGCTTGTGTTTTTTATTGTTGACGTGCCAGTCTAGTGTAAACTTTTAGCAAGTATGAAGAGGAGTAAACCAATACTTTTCGGAGGACCGCATGAAACGCAGCTTATTTAATACTCGCGGTAAATTGCTTGCTATTTTGTTCTTTGTTGTCGCAGCATTGTTTGCAACAACAGTTCAAAACGCATATGCAACTACCTACACCACAATGGATGCCCAAGGAAACATTATCCAGAGTGAATCGCTAAAAGATGCCGTAGCACTTGCTCGTGCAACTGGCAGACCTATTGCGCTTGACCCAGGTCACAGTGATGGCCTTGAAGGCAGAGATCCAGGTGCTACCTACTTTGGACTCAAAGAGGGAGATCTGGCTTGGGCAACTGCCATGTATGCCAAGAAGTATCTGGAAAAATGGGGTGTACAGGTTGTTGTTGTTCGTGGAGAACACGAGGATCCATCGATCAAGACGCGCGTACAGCGTGCTGTTGACGCAAACGCTTGTGCCATCATCTCGCTTCACTACAATGCCGGCCCTGCATCTGCAACGGGCTCAGAGGTACTTGTTCCTCATAAGGTAAGCTACAACTATGATCTTTATCTCTCCGGTCAAATTTTTGCCGGCAAGGTTAACTATTACCTCAGAAATAAAGTTGGTATTGTTACCCGCGGTGACGGCGCAACAGAACGTGGCTACAACGACCAATACGGAACAGACTATTACGAGAATGGCGATGAGTCCGATTATTACGGTATTGTCCGCTATGCTCGTCAAAAGGGAATTCTTGGCGTAATTATTGAGCATCAATTCATCTCTAATCCAGCACATGCTGCTGAGTTTAAAGACCTTGGCGATAATTCCAAGGTTGACTATATTGGCTGGGCAGATGCATGGGCAATTTGGGAAATGTACAGCTCTGATACCTGGTGGAGCATGAGTAGTGTTTCAGTAGCTCAAAAGGATAACGATGTCACTTTAAAACCAGTTCTTACTGGCGTAGTTACTGACGCAACATTTACTTATAGCTATGTTGGTCCAGACGGAACAAAGGTAACGGTTGCATCTAATACAACGGCAACTTCGTCTACCTTTACGCTTCCTGCTAGCGGCCGTTACACCCTGTATATCACAGCAAGATCTTCTGACGGTCAAGAAGTAACCCGACAGACAAACTATGACGCTAAGATTAAAGAATCCTATGGCTGGCGCAGAGCTGCTGAAGGATGGATGTATTCTGATGACAACGGTACTGCTTACGTAAGCAGATGGCTTAAAGACGATGATGGCTGGCATTATTTTGATGCCAGGGGAATTGCTGTTTCTGGCTGGTTTACCACGCCAAATGGTAAGGTTTGGTACTTTGACGCAGCTGCAACTCATAACGCTGCCGCTCTTGGACAGAGGACCATTTCAGGTAAGTCTTATTACTTTGATGAGACTAATGGAATGGCAAAGAATTCCTGGGTCCACCAGGCTGATGATTCTTGGTCTTGGGCGACAGGAGATGGCTCTCTGCACGCAGGTTGGAAGTACATGCCAAATGGCAAGTGGTTCTACTTTGATGCCAACAACAGCTATCACGCTACCTTTGGTCTTATGACTGACGGAAACAAGAAGTACTACATTGATCAGAATCGTGGTCTGATTTACGGCGGTTGGGTCAATCTTGCTAATGGAGATTGGATCTGGCTTAATGACGACGGTACTCTTTACTCTGGCTGGAAGTACATGTCTAACGGCAAGTGGTTCTACTTTGATGAGAATGCTGAATATCCACTGATGAAGACTGGACTTGTTATCACAGCTAGCGGCTCATACTACGTTGATGCCAATAGCGGCATGAAGACTAATGACTGGGTAGAGATGCCTAATAATGTCTGGGCTTGGGCTCAATCTAATGGTGCTCTTGTTTCTGGTTGGTTTAATACTCCAAATGGCAAGACATGGTACTTTGATCCAAATACAAAAGAGCACGGTGCTCTCTTTGGTCTTCAGGTAATTAACGGCTCATACTATTACTTCGACCAGAGTAATGGATTGTTGCGCTCTCAAAATGTCACTCTTCCTGATGGTCGTGTTGCTTACGCAGATGCAAATGGCGTTCTTAACATCAAGTCTGCAGATAACAACAACGGTGGTAATGGCGGAGATACTAGAGACGCTAACAACACTCCAGCTGATGACGGTTCTCCAATTGAGCCAACTCGTGGTAATTTCTCTGATCGCACCAGCGTTCTTGGAGCACCTCTTGTCACGAAAGAGGATCTTCAGAGAGATTTCAACAAGCGCGTAGGTTCTGCTTATCCAGCCGTCTATGCCGAGAAGGGCGCTGCAACAGGGACCGATTTTGTAAACCAGCTATGGCAGGCTGCAATTGATGAGGGAGTTCGTCCAGAGCTCCTCTATGCGCAGGTCATGATTGAGACAGGTAACCTTCGCTTTGGTGGCGATGTCCTTCCTGAGCAGTGCAACTTTGGTGGTATGGGTGCAACAGGAAATGGTGAGCGTGGACTCTCGTTTGATACCGTTCTTAAGGGACTCCGCGCGCAGGCCTTGCACCTTCGTGCATACGCAGGTTATGAGCCACTGACCGTTGATCCAAGCAAAGCTCAAGAGGTTGACAAGCGCTACGGAGCATGGATTCTTGCTAAGAAAGCCAACATTATTCGTAAGCTTGCTGGTACGTGGGCAATGGATAAGAACTATGCGGTAAAGCTTGTTCGTGTAATGAATGAGCTGTAAAAGCCACAGCACATTGTGCAAAAGGAGTTCCGAGAAATCGGAACTCCTTTTTTATGCCAATGCTTTGTGAGTTTGAGTTGAGTTGTTTTATCTGTCAGGCTCTCCTTCAATGGAGTTGAGCATGTCAAAGTAGACATCATCTTTAGTCATTATTCCTAGGTTCATCATGAAGTTCTTGGCAACACTAAAGAGCTCTGCATCAAGCGAGGCTCGCGTACCATCCAAGAAAATAGTAGAGACTTCATCTGTTGGAGCAACAGGAATTTGATTTTCTATGAGCGTGGCGTAAATCTCGTCATCGCTCAGTTCATCGCAGCTAAACTCAGGCTCTGTTTGCGCAAGAATAGCCGTCTCGGTACCAATAATAAACGTAGCACCTGGTAAGAACTTAAGAGCAAACTGATAACAGGCTTGGGCGGCTTTCAGATGCCTGAGTCTCCATTGGAAGAATGCCATGCGATAATAGCCAAACCCAATACTCTCTGGGTCATGGGCAAGCAGCAGGAGCTTCTTGAGTTCATCTGCCGCTGCAGTAATGTCCAACGACTCTTCAAGACAGTGGGAGAGATGTAGCCTTGCACTCATGCTCAAAGGTGCAATTTCCACAGCCCTTCTCGCGTGCTGAAGAGCACTTTGAGTTTGTCCCTGAAGCGTTTGAGCAATAGATACCAAAAGGTGTGCCTCAAAGTAAGACATAGGAGCTAGACGAGTGTTTTTCTCGGGATTAGAGAGAATTCTGTTGTAGAGCACTCGATCGACGTAGTTCATAAATACGCGCCACTGAGTGGTGTTTGTATCTGTGTAGGTGTTATTTCCATCAACAGAGTCCAGCGCTTCGCGTAGGAGCAGTTCTGCGTCTTGATAGTTTTTCTCGCCAATAAGACGCTGGGCCTTGGTAACCGCCAAGGAAAGAACGCCTCCGTCAACAAACTCTTCTGAAATAGCCTCAAAGTCATCTTCTGCAAGCGTGCCCTTAATAAAGCGAGAAACCACGCGTTCTCCCGCTGCTCGTACCGTTGGATCGGAGGAATTTGCAGTATACGACAAGATAGTGCGGACGTTTTCTTCTGTAGAAGAAGAGAGGTTGCGCAAAATTTTAGTGATAATTTCTTCTCGCGCCTGACCTTCATCAATAGAAAGGCCCGACACTTCATCGGTGCCTAGTGCATGAGCTGCGACGCTATCAAGACGTTTTTGAGACGATTCAACAAAATCGTACCTACTTGGTGGACAGAAAATCTCATCATCTAAGGTAAAGAGTGGATGAACTGCATGAAGAATACCATCTGCCTCGTCAATTTGCGCGTTCCAGTGCTGATAGACAGAAAGCGGATTAGTCTCTTCTGTAATGTTTGTATCCTCAAATTGCTTGCGAGTAATGTGGAACGAGAAAAGACAGGCATGCAGCTTGTTTGTATTGCATATGCCAGAGAGCCATACCTCGTTAATCCTCTTCGAGCTTCTAAAAGCACTTGCGGTGATGAGCATACCAAGGTGTAAGTTGTAAGCGGTTGCCGCACGGTTGAGGTCATCAAAGGTTGCTTCTTTGATATTTCCATCTGCGCCAAGAAAGCTTCTTGGAAACTGCTCTGGAAGGGCTAGGTGCACCCTAAAGGCGGCAATTCCCTTGTGTACGTTGGCCCTAAACTCAGTGACAAGACGCTGAGATAGACGCAGGCTCTCAATGTGTAGAGAGATGGCCTTGCGGACAACCCATTCGCCATCTTCTTGGGTACTTTGAGTAGTGGCGCAACGAGGGCGTGATTGTTTCATCATGGTAGAAACAATCTTTTGTTCAAAAGCAAGTAGGTCAAGCTCAGATGCCATATTTGCATCAAGAAAGTATCGCTCTGCAAAGAGGGCAGTGTTCAGTGCGCTTTCAATAGTAAGAAGCTTAATCTTCTGCTCATAAGAAAGTGCTTTTTGATTAGCGCGCAGATAAAAGAGGCCATTGGTACGCAGACGTACCACCCGGCAGGGGATAGTACTATCTTGCACGCCAAGGACGCCGGCATCTTTTAGTCTCTGAGCTAAATGCAGTTCAAAATCACTTGGCGGAATAGCAACAGACCCGCCTTTTCGATGAGAATCTTTCTCACGCAAAAATGCTGTAGTTACAAAATGTTTGAGCACTTCAAGAGGGGTGGTTGACTCTGTAAGCGTAAGAGAAAGCGCTTCAATATTGAGCTTTGTATGCCAACCAGTCTGATCAATAGAACCAACATGTTGATTATTTTGTACAGCGTCTAGAGACTCATCAGGCAGAACGTCTGTATTGACGAGAGACGGATAGAGTTTTCCAAGCCTGTTTCTTCCAGGTTGCTTAGCTTCTGGATTATTTTCCTGACGAGTCATCATACACCTCCCAAGTTAGGCATACTGATTCATCTATAGTTAACTATATACCTTTGCTGGTGTACGACATTTCAGCTGTCAATAGTTAATTCGGCAGGCGAGAAGAAAATGTCATTGACTGGTTAGTTTTGCGCCATGAACGGTATACTCACATACATAGATGATTGGATTGACATGGCAATAATGCAAAACGCAACTGATACAAATAAATCGCTGGTAGCTTCTGATGTAATTTCAGATCTGCAGAATCGTTCGCTTATTATTTTTGATTTTGATGGGACTATGGCAGACACGTTGCCCACCATTGTTTCTACCGCGAAGATGGCAATGACAGACTGCGGTCACACAGACTTTATAGAATCAGACCTTAAAAAGCTTGTAGGACCACCGTTTCCTTATGCGTTTGAGCTGGTCTTTGGACTCAGCCATGAGGACGCTGCTGCGGTTACTAAGCGTTACCGAGAGCTTTATGTAACTACAGGAAAATGGCCACTCTTTGAGGGAATGAGAGACCTCATTGATGACCTTCATGCCGCCGGTAAAAAGGTTGCGGTAGCAAGCTCAAAGAATCAGCCCATGCTAGAGATGGGCCTTAGGGACAACAACCTTATTGGTGTTCTTGATACCTATGCTGGAAGAATAGATGAGGCAGCAACTGATAAAATCACTGCTATTGCTCACGTTATGCGCCAGCTTGGCTTTGAAGCTTCTGAAAGCGTTATGATTGGCGACCGTCGTTTTGATATGGAAGCAGCATTCCCAAATAAGATTCCGTGCATTGGCGTTCTGTATGGCAAAACTACCAATAAACAGGAGCTTATTGATGCGGGAGCGGTTGCAATTGTAGATACGGTAGAAGATCTACATCACGTTCTTCTCGCCTAAGAATCGTTACATACACAAAAAACGCCTTGTCACCAAGATGTGAACTGCCTCCCATTTCTTAGACACAAAAAATAGGAGGCAGTTTAAAACACACCTAAGTCAGATAATCTGTTAAAAAGACGTATACATGACGCTGAAAATACCTCAATCATGCAGATTATCGTCATTAGGTGTGTAAAATGCCCGCATCTGAGCAGAATATCCGACTTAGGTGTGTTCCGTAGACACTAAATTTATCGATAGTTAAATTTCTTATATAAGTCTATTCATGTTTAAGCATATTAGATGAAGTTTATGCATAGAGATGCATATCAGGTAGTGCGACCGCC
>JAGZUI010000005.1:0-120161 GCA_018380095.1 Atopobium sp. | reverse complement strand
AAAACTAATATTGTGCGGCGAGCAACATCTAGCCGATTTGCCTGTTACCGCTCGGTAAATCCCGTAACGGTCGAGCACGTTAATATCATTCAACCTCTCGGCGACTGCTGCACGCTCTTCTTTAGTTAGCATTCTCACCATCTCCAAGAAGTCCGTAGATACGTTGTGGAAGCTGTCCTTGGTACGCATCCGCTACCTTGTCAGCGTCAACTCTGAGTGTGGTACCAAGCCAAGACTCAGCACTCTCACGCCTGACCATCTCGCAGCCACCGGGCAGCTCGCCGTCTTGAGTTGCACACTCAAGCACCTTGTCTGGGTAGAGAGTGACTAGGCGTGTGAGTGTGTCAATGCCAGAGTCACTTGTCATGATCCAGTCAACAAACTCAGCAACACTCTTAACCTGTGGTACAACCTCAACCTTTGGCTTTGAGAGCCTTGCTGACACGGTACCAACCTTCTTGCCGTTTACTTTAAGGTCAAGCTTGGAAACTCCCATTTGTACGTAGAGGTTTCTCAGCTCGTCATCAAGCTGTGTGCGCAGGTTGTCTGCTGCGTGTGCGTCAAGATGCTCCTTGACCTTCTTCTGAAGTGCTGTTAGGAATGCAACTCTCTCAACTAGCAACTCACGTTCTTCTTTGTTCATATCAAATCCTTTCTTAGCTGACTGAATCAGCAAGCCATCTATCCATTTCTTCGCAGGTAATCATGTAGCCACGCTCTTGACCAGCTGGCTTAATAAACTTCAAGGCTCCTGCCTTATGCTCTGCTCTGAGCATTGAGCCTGGAATACCAGAGTATTTAGAGGTTTGAGCAATCGTGTATGCCAGCTGTGGTGGCAGTCCTGCAAGTACTGCTGCATTGAGCGAACGAGAACCGTTCACAGTTCCCGTCTTCTCCGCAAGCTCACGTTGCGCTTCCGCAGAAGCAATCATGAACTTCTCAAAAAGCTTTGCGAGCACGCTCACGTCTGCGGTAATCTCTTTCTGCTTCGTTGATGTCATCAATCCACCTCCAAACAGGAATGGTGATTGCTATATAGGGGAGAAGTCCTGGAATGCCACAAGCTGCAAACGTGGCGTAAATAAGAGCAAATAAGATGCCTGTCATTGCTGAGCAGATGTAAGCTCCAACGGCAATCTTTTTGAATTGAAGCGGTATACTTTTCATATGTTCACCTCCGCGGAGAACAGAGCCCTTGCATTGTCCGACCAATGCAAGGGCAAACTTTTATTACGTGTTTATTGCTACTAGATAGCGGGCACTGCCAGCTCCCCTGGTTTGTGTCATATCTAGCTATTCGGTTTGCAAGGTACACTCCGAATAGTTCGAATGAGAGGGCTTGGAAGGAGAGAGATGAAAGATTTCAATGAGTTTCTAGATCTCTTAAATAAGGAAGAAACCAAGTCAAAACTTGTGGAAGTAGAAACTGGAGTATTTGATGAATTTGCAGATGAAAATGGCAAACTTAAAAGAAATGATGCATTTAGCGCATTTCTAGCAGCGAGCCAAGAATCAACAATCTTTATGCTGAAGCTTTATCATCAGTGGAGTTCTGCTCAGTAACTTCGCGAACATATTTACCAATCTCGCGGTCAGAATCTAAGATGATGTAAGTCTCTTCAGGGAAGTATTGATAAAGCCATTTGCAGAATCGTTTAAGCAGTCTTTTGAACATAGAGCCTCAATTCTGCCCCCTCATTTGAACTATTCGGTTTACAAGGTACATAAAAAGCAGGATGGAAAATACCTATTTAACGTTAGTTAAACTAGCATTTCGACCGAAAAAAATACTCTCGTAACTACGGCTTAAAACAGCGCAGATACGTCTAGCTTGCAAAACGGTTGCAATGGCTGGATTTTCTTCAATTTTTCTATAGGTTTGACGAGAAATGCCCAGTTCATCAGCCATTTCCTGCATTGTAATACCAGCAGCTTTGCGGGCTTCAAAAAGTGATTCATTTCGTCTCATGCTTAGCACCTCCTCTCCAAGGCGTTTAATTTGATTGATTAGTATGCTAGATAAACTAGCATTGTATGTCAAGAGATTTTAACGTAAAATGTAAAAAATAATTAACGCTAGGAGGAAACCTCATGGCTATCAGGGAAAATATTATTAAGCTTCGCGAGATGAATCAGATTACCCAGGAGCAGCTTGCTAAGATTGCGGGTGTCTCAAGAGGTGCTGTCTCTCAGTGGGAGGGCGGATTCTCTGAGCCACGCATGGGGGCAATCCAGCGCATGGCTGACCACTTCAATATCTCCAAGAGCAACATTATTGAAGACGGTGGAATGAACGCTTGCTACCGCTCAAGTATTCCAGGAGCGATGAAAGCAATCTCTAATGGCGAATCATACCTACCTCTTGTATCTCTAGGCAGAGTACATGCTGGAGTACTTGTAGATGAAGAAGTGTGTGAGAAGACTGTAAATGTGCCTTCTAACATTGCTAAAAATCACCCTAGTGCAATGGTGTTAGAAGTAGAAGGTAATTGCATGAACCGTGTTATCCCAGAAGGTTCTCATGTTCTTTTAGACCCAACAATTACACCTTCTAATGGATCTATTGTCGTGGTAGAAACCGAAGATTATCAAGCCATTATGAGACGTTGGTACAAAGGTAACAACTCTCTTATGCTCACCGCTGATAGTTATGAGGAGTTTGAGGACCTTATTTTTACTAGCAACGAACAGTCTATTAAGGTCATCGGGACTGTCGTATGGTTCCAAGCAGCTAAAGAATTGAATTAGGTTGTGTGGTATTTAGTGTCTTTTGGATTTGAGATTTAGCTGTATTTATCTGCTGTAACAATTATTGTCCACCGTGCATGAGATAATAAATGCGGGGTGATGAATGTGTTTAGGAGAATCATGGAAGGTGAAGCAATATCCTTCAAATTTGAGGGACAGGTCGAGGAAGTCGACATCAATACTTTCACGCACGTCATGATGAATTACGCAAAGGTCGTTGAAGCTGCTGCAAAAGAAGTAGACGAAAACTCTCCAATGCGCATAAATGTTAGAGCTGTAAAACCAGGCTGCTTAGATGTTGTTTTAGGTATTGCCCAAAATTATATTGGTGGTCTATTTGCAGATCCTGTGACTACTCTTAATACTGTGGCACAAGTTGTTACGATTGCCGGAGGTCTTTATGAACTCAAGAAACATTTAGGCAAAAACGGCAAAATCGCTAAGGCACAACCAACAAACAATGCTCAGCAAATAGAAATTACTACTGATAATGGGTCAACCACTATCATCGACAACCATGTATACAACATCTATATCAATAATCCTGAAGTCGACAAGGCTATTAATTCTTCTTTTGATACTCTTGAAAATGATGAAAGAATTGAATCTCTTTCGATGTCAAAAGTCAGTTCAGGAGAAAAATTATTCACAGCTAATCGCGATGAATTTGCCGAGATTGCTAACTCTCCATCGTTCGAGGGGAGTAATATCCGCCATGCGATTTCTAATGAGCGTCTAATTGTTATTAGACCTGTTCTTGAAAAGACCTCAAGGAAAAAGTGGGAATTTCTTTGGAATAATATTTCTATCAAAGCTGCTATTCTCGACAGCTCATTTATTGACAATACCCTTGCCAAACAAGCATTTGGTATTGGTACAGTGATGGATGTTGAGCTTGATATTACTCAGGAATTCTCAGAGGATTTACAAGCATTCACAAATAAAAAATACGAGATTAAAGAAGTGAAAAATATAACAAATAAGCCAGAAAACCAAAGGCTCTTTAACTAACAAAAAGCTCCCCGCGTCCGCCAAGACAATACAGGGAGCAACCTCCATCTCGTTAGGAAGGTATATACATTATGCCACGTAAACGCTCTTCATGGGGTTCAAATCAGCCAATGGGTCCTGGGAAACGCAGAATCCGCTATATGGCAGACACAGGAGACGGCAGAGGGTTCACAAGACACTCTGAGACCGTCTATGGGACGCGCAAACAAGCTGATGAAGTATTAGCGCAAAGACGCATAGAACATAGTTCAGATAAGCCTGTACCAACACTCAGGCAGGCTTTTGAAGCGTGGTACCTTCCAGAATTGCAAGAACAACTGAAGACAGGTGAACTCTCTCAGAACACATACAAGAACTATGTCAGTAGATGGACAAGGCACATAGATCCTGTTTGGGGAAGTTTGCCAATTACGGCAATTAAACCTCTTGGAATTCAGGAGTGGTTGCTCACTATGACGCGGGGAATCGCTGAGACATCGCTTATGTTGCTGCGTAAAATCCTTGATAAGTGCGTCATGCTTGAGCTGCTACCAGCAAACCCTGCAAGCGTTACGTATAGGATGCCTAAGCAATCGAATAAGCGTGATACGGATGTTTACTCGCTTAGTGAACTTTGCGAGGTTCTAGAAGCTCTGCGTGGCTCTGTTGCTTATATTCCAGCTATTCTCTGTGGCATTGGTTCATGCCGTGTTGGTGAGTCATTAGGCGTGAGAAAAGAAAACATCATGTCTTATAAATATGATGGTATGACGCTTGCCATTATTGACATTGATACACAAGTAGATAATAACGGAGAAGTACTAAACAAGCTAAAGACGCCACAAAGCAAGAGACCTATAGTCATTCCAGAGCCATGGTCAAAAGACATTCTCTCAATTGATACAGACTGGCTTACGGATAAAGGCTATGGGAAGCCAGTAAGTCAGCAGGTAGTGCGTTATGTATGGAATAGGCTTCTCAAAGAAAAGAATCTTAAATACATTCCATTTAGAAATCTGCGTAATTCCTGGCGCACTATCATGCGTTGGGAGTTGGGTATAGATTCTGACTATGTAGAGAAGATGATGGGTCACGCTGGAAAGGGTGTTGGAGAGATACACTATGACCGTCCGCAATGGAAGCAGTTTGCGGATGTTGTAGGAGAAGCATGGGTGCAATACCGTGCAAAGAATAATTAATAGTTAGGACATTTTAGGACACGGACAGACATTATATAGTATTTTACCTAGTCTTTTATTCTATCCACAATAAAGGTATAAAATACTTTACATTCAGTTTGAAAGGTTTGTAATGGAAGCTCGTTTGGCTCCTCATAAGTTTATTGGTGTATTTGACTCGGGCGTTGGTGGCATGAGTGTGCTTAAGCACCTTGTTGCCCAAATGCCTCACGAGGAGTTTCATTATTTTGGCGATTCTGCCTTTGCGCCTTATGGCACTAAGCCTAAAGAACAGATTGCTCAGCGCTCTGGTGCTATTGCTAAAAAGTTTATTGATGAGGGTGCCAAAGCGCTGGTTATTGCCTGTAATACTGCAACGGCCGCTGCTGCAGATGAGCTGAGAGCAGCTTATCCTCATCTGCCTATCGTGGGCGTTGAGCCAGCTCTTAAGCCTGCGGTAACTGCATATCCTCATGGAACAGTGATTGTTCTTGCCACAAAGGCAACACTCTCTTTGCAGAAGTATCACAATCTTGAGTCGCGCCTGCATCCTTCTGCAAAGGTCATCTCTATTCCAGGAGAAGGCTTGGTGGAGCTTATCGAATCTGGTCAGGCTGATTCCGAACAGATGCATAACCGCCTGACTGAGCTTTTGGGAGATTATGCTGGTCAGGTAGATGCTGTGGTTCTTGGTTGCACCCATTACCCCTTTATCAAAAAGCAAATTAGCTCCGTTTTAGGAGACGTAGAATTTTTTGATGGCGGTGCAGGTGCTGCTCATCAGTTAAAGCGTTTGCTAGAGCAGAAAAATTTGCTTGCTTCTGCAGAAAATGTAGTGAATACCACGGTAGATGTCGCTGAAAATGCCAGCATTATTGAGCCTGACATTTTATTCTCGTCAAGCATTGATACTCCTGAAGAATTGAATTTCTACCAGAAGTTCTTCTCGCAAGAGATGTAGGTATGGCCAGGTAAGCCTACTACTTTAGTTTAGGCTCAAGCCACTTCTTGAGGACTACGGCATTGTTGTACGTAGTGTCTTTATCCGAGAAGAGCAGCGTTACGGTAGATTGATCAAGCTTCTTAAGCTGCTCAACAAAGGCTTCTGCATCGGGATTGCTGTCAAGTTCAGCCGTATACGTAGACACAAAGCTGTCAAAACGCTCTGGGTCGTGGTTGAATGCTTTTCTGCACTCAGTAGTAGGAGTAATGGTTTTAGCCCATTCATCAGCGTGTAGGTTCTCTTTTTTGATACCACGAGGCCACAGTCTATCTACCAGTACGCGATACCCATCGTCAGCTTCTGGCGCATCGTAAGTCCTCTTAAGTTTGATATTCATATTTGCTCCCTTCGGCTCATGTACGTTATACCGCAAAATATCTATTCGGTTACAAACTATTTGATATGGCAGGGGTATTCATACTCGCACGTTTATGATGAAGCTCATTCTTTGAAACCCACGGAGAAAGGAACGCCATGGCAAACTCAGTGGAGAAGAAAGACATCGATTGGACAGCGCTTGGCTTCGCATATACACAGTGTGACTACAGCTACGTTGCCCACTACAAAGACGGTGCTTGGGATGAGGGCGGACTTACCACCGATCACAGCATTACACTGTCTGAATGCGCAAACATCTTCCATTATTGCCAGGAGGTTTTTGAGGGTTTAAAAGCTTACACCACAGCTTCTGGCGATATTGTCTGCTTCCGTCCAAACCTTAACGCTCAGCGTATGGTTGACTCTGCATCTCGTCTTGTCATGCCACCATTTCCTGAGGATAGATTTGTCGCTGCTGTTAAAGAGGTTGTTTCTGCAAACGCAGCATGGGTTCCACCATTTGGCACGGGCGCTACGCTGTATGTTCGTCCTTTTATGATTGGTACCGGCAATACCGTTGGTGTTAAGCCATCTCCTACGTATGAGTTCCGCATCATGGTCACTCCAGTTGGAGCTTATTACTCTAACGGCGTTGCTCCTGTTGCACTGACCGTTTCTCCTTATGACCGTGCTGCTCCTCACGGAACCGGCAATATCAAGGCTGGCCTTAACTACGCCATGTCTCTGTACCCAACCACCTGGGCACATGAGCAGGGCTTTGCAGACAGTATGTATCTTGACTCTGGCTCTCGTACCTATGTTGAGGAGTCCAGTGGCGCAAACTTCCTCTTTGTTGATAAAGAGGGAACCCTGGTAATTCCACAGTCTTACACTGATTCCATTTTGCCTTCTATTACCCGTCGCTCTCTGGCAACGGTTGCTAAAGACCTGCTGGGTATGAAGGTTGTTGAGCGTCCTGTCCGCTTTGACGAGCTTGACCAATTTGTTGAGTGTGGTATGTGCGGTACTGCTGCTGTTATTTCTCCTGTTGGCAAAGTTGTTGACGGCCAGAAAGAGATTGTCTTTGGCGCTGGTATGGAGGCTGTTGGACCAGTTATGTCTAAGCTCCGCAACACGCTGACCAGCATTCAGTCTGGCGAGATTGAGGCTCCAGAGGCAGACTGGATTTGCAAGATTTGCTAAGGCTTGCGTTTTCAACAACGCTTTGCTTTTAACAAAAAGGCGAGAAGATCAATCGATCTTCTCGCCTTATTACTATCTGCAACGTATGTAGAGCCTGCGATGGCTTAAGCCTTGTGGGAAGAGCCCAAGTTATCCATGTGGCTTGCAACAATCTGAGTGATTGCTTCCATACCAGGAACGGAAGGCTTCTTTGGATCAAAGTTGCCAGGGTTTTCTGACATGTACTTCATGAAGGCTGCGGTAAAGACCTGGCGAAGTTCGGTTGCGTAGTTAACCTTGCAAACACCGTTCTGGATTGCCTCTGCCACCTGGTCATCTGGAACGCCAGAAGTACCATGAAGAACCAGAGGAATATCAAGACGCTGGCGGATTGCCTTGAGGACGCCCTGCTCAATGTGAGGTGTGCCGTGATAGACGCCGTGAGCGGTACCAACGCCAACTGCAAGAGAAGTGCAGTTAGTGCGAGCGACAAACTCCTCAGCCTGGTCTGGATCAGTGTAGGGGTTCTCGCCCTCAACAGCTGGGCCGTCGTCCTCTTTGCCGCCAACTTTGCCAAGCTCTGCCTCAACAGGAAGGTTGATAGGGCCAGCAAACTTGGTGACCGATGCGGTAAGGGCAATATTGTCCTCAAAAGGAACGTGAGAGCCGTCAATCATGACGGAAGTGTAACCAGCGCGAGCTGCCTGAATGCAGCGGTCAAAGCCGTCACCGTGATCAAGATGAAGAGCAACAGGAACAGTTGCCTCTTCAGCAGCACAACGGACCATTGCTGCAAAGTAATCAAGGCTTGCGTACTTGATGGTGCCAGGAGTGGTCTGAAGAATAACAGGGGAGCGGCGCTCTTCTGCTGCCTTAACAACAGCCATTACAAACTCAAGGTTCTCAACGTTAAAGGCGCCAACAGCATAATGGCCAGCCTGTGCGTCAAGAAGCATCTGCTTAGTAGTAACGAACATCTATTGCTCCTTTCGCCCTTATGGGCTCTTTAATTGACTGAAAAAATTGTAACGTTTCTCTTACTCTGTTACGTAAGTTTTCTAGAAATAGTTTTGTCTTTGTAACCTTTGGCGAGAAACCTGTCTTGCTGCATATTATTCAGCAATCTTCTTGATTGCGACCTGCTTATGAATTTCTGTTGCAACATCTTGATCAAAGCGACCGGTACCTGCAGATAGGCAACTTGCGGTAGCACATGACAGCGCAAAGGTAAGACACTCTGAAGTTGGTTTTTGCTGAGCAAGTGCAACAGCAAATGAGCCAACAAGGGTATCTCCTGCACCAACAGGATTAATAGCTTCAATTTTTGGAGGATTTGCTCTAAAGGTTCCTTCATCAGAAACCATGAGTGCACCTTTTGCACCAAGCGAGACAACTACAATTTTAATGCCGCGTTTATGCAGTTCCTGAGCCGCCTCAATGACCTGGTCTTCTGTAGTTACTTCTCTTCCTAGAAGTTGACCGATTTCATCGGTGTTCGGTTTGATCATGGTAGGAAGGGCATCAATACAGGAGGCGAGCAGTGCACCGGATGCGTCTACAATGCAAGGCACGCCCGCAGCCATGGTCTCTTCAATAAGTTCTTTGTAATTTTCGGCAGAAATGCCCTTGGGAACACTGCCATTAAAGGTAACAACTTCGGCTTCGTTGGTAAGCTGGACAAGTTTTGCCTTGAAAGCAAGGAATTCTTCAGGAAGTACAGGCTGTCCAGGCTCTAAAAACTCAGTTGATTGTCCGCTTGGCTCCAGGATATTAATGCATGAGCGAGTCTCTTGCTCGGTATAAATAAAATCACTGGTAATGCCATCTTTATGAGCCAACTCAACAAGGTATCTTCCGTTATTACCGCCAACAAATCCTGTGGCACAAACGGGGTAGTTTAGGGTGGTAATGGCTCGTGAGGCGTTAAGACCCTTGCCGCCCGCGCTGTTATCTACTACCGAGACTCTGTGTACCGTTCCATCTACAACAGGAGAGTTCAAGTAGTACGCCTTATCAATGGATGCATTGAGTGTTACGGTAACAATCACGCATATCACCTCGTCTAAAAGACAGTGCACACAAAGTGCTCAGAGGAAAGCAGGAGCAAGAAACACTATGGAACAGCGCCACTGCAAATGAAATTGGATTAAATCTATTTAACCAAAGCGCCATCAAGAAACTTTTCTTTAGATGTTATAAAAAAAGATACCAGTACATAATTTCTTAATACCAATTTTATTTTCTCGCCGTATTTTAGCAGGATTTTAGGGTTGTTTACTACATTTATTACGTATAAAGGCACGTTATAAGAACTTCTAATTTTTCAAGAATAGCTCTAAATTTTTAGTGCATCATCACAATTTATCCATATATCTACCTGCGAAAATAACAACGTGTGTACCGTTTACGGTAAAAATAGTACCGTTAAGCCGCCGGTTGTTAACGTACACATCACAAGGTGCTCACTAGACTATACTTATATCAGGTTGTTATCTGGTATCTACCACTTAGAGAGAAGCTTCAACATCCCTAGTTTTCCGTGTAGCTCTCCAGATAGTTTCCAACTCTTCGAAAGGAGTTTGACATGGTAGGTTGCGTTTTAACTGGTCATGGAACTTTTGCAAACGGACTTGCTGATGCTTTAAAGATGATTGCTGGTGAGCAAGAAGCTTTTGTTCCCGTTCCTTTTATTGAAGCCGGCGCTGCAACGTACCCAGAAACTCTTGCTGCAACAATTTCCGATCTTCTTGATACTACTGACGGTGTGCTAGTTTTCTGTGATCTACTTGGCGGAACACCTTTTAATCAGGCAATGATTATTGCTCAGAATTACTCAAATGTAGAAGTAGTTACCGGTACAAACCTTCCTATGCTTCTTGAAACACTTGGTAGTCGCATGGCAGATACCTCTCTTGAAGAGCTGGTTGATACTGCTGTTTTAGCTGGTAGCCAGGGAGTTGTTCATAAGCGTCTTGAGCTTGAGGTTGAGCCAGAAGATGACATCTTCGGAGACGATGGTATTTAAGTAGTGTTTTGTTGTTGAGTTAAGGAGATGCACATGGCAAATCTAGCAGAGAACATTCTTGCTTCATCCATTGTTCTTCTCGCGTTCTTGGTAATTTTGGGCCTTGTTTATTCCTTCTTTGTTTGGAGAGCCTCTTCTAAAAAGGCGGGAACAACTTCAGAGTTTCTGAAGAATCTTCATGCAGGTCAGAAAGTTAAGACTAACAGCGGAATGTATGGCGTAGTTAAAAACGTCAAAAAAGAAACAGTAGATGTTGAGTTTGCTCCAAATGTGGTCATCACGTTGGATCGTTGGGCGTTAATCAGCGTTTCCAACAATAAATAAATTTGCAGTAAAACACGCAGCGCAAGTTGCGAGTAGTGCGATGAAAATCGCAGATAGCACGCACAAGTGTGCGCGCAAAGAGAGGAGAACTTGTTATGGGAGAACCAGATATCAAGCTTGCTCGAATCGATAATCGTTTGATTCATGGTCAGGTTGCTACTCAGTGGAACGGTACCCTTGGAACTAACCTCATCCTTGTTGCTAATGACGAGGTCGCAGGCAATAAGATGCGTCAGGGCCTCATGGATATGGCTGCACCAAACGGTGTTGCAACCAGGTACTTTACGCTCCAGAAAACTATCGATGTTATTCACAAGGCTTCAGCAAGCCAGCACATTTTCTTAGTTGCCGAGAATCCAGAGGATGTCCTCACTCTGGTTAAGGGCGGTGTTCCAATCAAAAAGGTGAACATCGGCAATATGCACATGGCTGAGGGAAAGCGACAGGTCGCCACAAGTGTGGCGGTAGACGATAAGGACGTCGCTGCCTTTCGTGAGCTTCAGGAATTGGGGGTGACTCTAGAGATTAGGCGTGTTCCTACGACCCCGGTCGAGGATATCTCAAAGCTATTCGAGTAAGTTTTGCGCGCAACTTCCTGGTAGAGATTACAAAAAGTTGCAATGGTGCAACGTTTCTAGCAGGTTGGCAAAGGTATTCGGATAGTCTGCCGATCATCGTCATCGGTAGTTATGGTGTGTTTGAAAGGAGGAGTTAAGATGGATGTTAGCCCTATTCAGGTGTTATTAATTTTCATCGTTGCGTTTATCGCTGGCATCGATCAGTTTAGTTTCCTCGAGTCTCTTTACCAGCCAATCGTAACTGGTTTTTTGGTTGGTTTGATTCTTGGTGACGTTCAGACTGGTCTCATTGTTGGTGGTACTTATCAGCTTATGACCATCGGCAACATGCCTGTTGGTGGTGCTCAGCCACCTAACGCTGTTATCGGCGGCATTATGTCTGCAGTCTTTGCAATCACTACTAAGCTTGAGCCAATGGCCGCTGTAGCTGCAGCAATTCCATTCTCTCTGCTTGGTCAGTATGCAGTAACCATCATCTTTACCATTATGTCCCCTGTAATGGCAACTGCTGATGCATACGCCGAGAAGGCCGATCCTAAGGGAATTGCTCGTATCAACTATGGTGCAATGGCTGCTCTTGGCCTCTTCTTTGGTGTCATTGTTACCCTGTTCTTCCTGGGTGGCGCTGCATTTGGCACTCAGATCACCACTGCAATTCCAAAGTGGCTCATGAATGCACTGTCCGTCGCTGGTGGCATGATGCGCTTCGTCGGCTTTGCAATCCTGCTGAAGGTTATGGTTTCTCGCGAGCTTTGGGGCTTCTTCCTCATGGGCTTTGCAGCTGCAATCGTATTTATCAGCATTCCTGAGCTCTCTGGTCCAGCACTTCTGCTTCTTGCTCTCATCGGCTTTGGTATCGCATTCTGGGATTACCAGCTCCAGACCAAGATGAAGAATGCTGCTCCTGCTGTTGTTGCTGGAGGTGACTTCGAAGATGGCATTTAATATTCCTGATACCTATCAGAACACCACTCCTGCTGAGCCACTTGATCAGAAGACGCTCAACAAGATGGTATGGCGCTCCCTGTTCCTGCAGGCTTCCTTCAACTACGAGAGAATGCAGGCAGCTGGTTGGCTCTACGGTATCCTCCCTGGTCTTGAGAAGATTCACGGCGACAACAAGGATGACCTTGCTGCTTCCATGAGTCACAACCTTGAGTTCTACAATACCCACCCATTCTTGGTCACTTTTGTTATGGGTATTGTTCTCTCCCTTGAGCAGAACAAGCTGGATATCCCAACCATTCGTGCAGTCCGCGTTTCTGCAATGGGTCCTCTGGGCGGCATTGGTGACGCACTGTTCTGGTTCACCCTTGTTCCAATTACTGCTGGTATTACCTCTAACATGGCAATTTCCGGCAATGTCTTTGCACCATTCTTGTTCCTTATCATCTTCAACATCGCACAGTTTGCGGTACGTTATTGGCTGATGAATCTTTCTTACAAGATGGGTACTGACGCAATTACCCTGCTCACCGAGAACGCAAAAGAGTTCACTCGTGCTGCTTCTATCCTGGGCGTCTTTGTTGTTGGCTGCCTGGTTGTCTGCTACGGTGGAACCAAGCTTGGCGCTGGCGCAAACATTCCTAACGGTGAGACACACAGTGTTGTTCTTTCTCAGGTAACTCTTTCTGACGAGCAGCTTGCTTCTGGTCAGTATGACAAGGCACTCTTTGCTGAGGGTTCTTATTCTGACTACAAGAAGAATCCTGAGTCCGTTAAGTTCATCGGCGGCAAGACTGCTGATGGCAAGGACGGCACTACTGCTATTGCTCCAGTCGGCAACGGTGTTAACCTGGTAACTGTTGGCGAGGAAGTCACTTCTCCTGTCTCCATTGACATCCAGAAGATCCTCGACGGCGTTTGCCCAAAGCTTATCCCACTGGCTCTTACCCTTTGTCTGTACTACCTCATGGCAAAGCGTAACTGGACTCCAATTATGTGCATCTGCCTGCTTCTGGTAATTGCACTTCTTGGTTCTGGCTTTGGCGTTCTCCCATATATTTGGGGTTAAGTAAGTGTGACGGGTGTCCACTTAGTGGGCACCCGTCTTTTATAGGAGAGTTTTGATGACAACGTTTATGGGAAGACAGCCACTCTACGAGCAGCTAGCAAATATGCTGCGCTATCGTATTGAGAACGAGATGGATCCAGATGATCCACTTCCTTCTGAGCGTGAACTCTCCGATTCCTACGGACTTTCTCGCACCACGGTAAGACTTGCCCTGCAAGAGCTTGAACACATGGGGCTCATTTATCGCCAGCGTGGCCGCGGTACCTTTGTTGCAGACGTCTCTGAACGTGCAACAGACCTTATGGGAGGCTATAGCTTTACTGACCAGCAGCGTCAGTTAGGTCGAGTTCCTAAGACAACTATTCTGGAGTTTGACACTATTGAGGCTAATAAGTTCTTAGCCCAACATATGCATGTTATTCTTGGCGAGAAACTCTTCCGCATCAAGCGTTTAAGAAGTGCCGATGACGTGCCTATGATGCTGGAAGTAACGTATCTTCCAGTTTCACAGTTTTTCTCGCTCACTGCTCATGATGTTGAGCAAAAATCTCTCTATCAAATTTTTGAAGAAGACTACAACATAAAGATTGGCGTAGCAGAAGAGGAGTTCAAGGCTTCAATTGCTCGCTCGGATGACGCCACTTTATTGCAAATTTCTGAAGGCTCGCCTGTTTTGAGTCTCACACGCACTACGTACAATGACAGAAATATCATTGTTGAGTTCACACTAAGCGTGGCTCGTGCGGATCAGTTTAGATACAAGATTGTACATACACGCAGTTAAATAGCTGTGAGAAGGGATATCAATGTTTAAGAGGAGCCAAGAAGAGCTAAAGGCACTAGGCGCTCATATTACAACTGCCGAGATTAAGCAGCAGCCTGAGCTTTGGGAATCTACCTTTGGCATTTATCAGGAGAACCTTTCTGCAATTAAAGAGTTTGTCGAGCGTGCTTACAATCTTGGCGAGGGTCGTCGTACCCGCGTGGTCTTTACGGGTGCAGGTACCTCGGCATATGTAGGCGATACCATTACTCCGTATCTTCGTTCTCATGGCGAGAAGAGCTCTTTTGAGTTTGCGTCTGTTGCAACTACTGATATTGTTTCTGATCCTTATGGCAGCCTTGATCCAGACGATCCAACGGTCCTGGTTTCTTTTGCACGCTCTGGTAATAGTCCAGAGAGTCTTGCTACAGTAAATATTGCTCGCAAGATTGTCAAAAATCTTTTGCTCATCAATATTACCTGCGCTCCTGAAGGAAAACTTGCCGTTGAATCCACAGGTAAAGACGATACATTGCTGCTTCTTATTCCTGGCGCAAATGACCAGGGATTTGCCATGACCGGCTCTTATAGCTGTATGACACTTCTTGCAACTCTTGTATTTGATAGTGCTGATGACTCACAGAAGAAGGCTTGGATTTCTGATGCTGCTGAGCTAGGTAGGCAGGTAATTGAGCGCGAGGAAGAGATTGCTGAGTGGCTCAAGAGCGATTTCAACCGCATTACCTATTTGGGTTCTGGTCCTTTTGTGGGCCTTGCTCATGAGGCTCAGCTTAAGATTTTGGAGCTTGCAGCTGGTATTAATGCAACGTCGTGGGATTCCTCAATGGGATATCGCCACGGACCAAAGTCTTTTGTCGACGAGCACACCCTGGTGTTTGATTTTGTTTCCAATAATCCTTATACGCGTCAATATGATCTGGATATTCTTGACGAGATTAAGGGAGACCAGATTGCTGCTCTGACTATTGGTATTGAGCAAGAGGGGGCAACAAACTTTACGGGAAGAACGTTTAGTCTTCCAGTATTTACAGAGCCTCTACCAGCACCTTATTTGGCTCTGCCTTTTGTAATGGTTGCTCAAGTGGTGGCACTCTTGAACTCAGTTCGTGTCAATAACAAACCGGATACACCTTCTCCAACTGGTCAGGTTAATCGAGTGGTTAAGGGTGTTACAATTCACTCACTATAGGAATTACTAAGAAGGGCGTGCCTATGGCGCGTCCTTTTGAGAATGATTGAGGTACGTATGAGTACATTTGCAGTTAAAGCAGATAAGTTCTTTTTGCCAGGAGCAACTTCTGGTCCAGGATATTTGCTCGTAGAAGACGGTGTATTTGGCCACTTTACTAAAGAGAAGCCAGAGTGTGAGATTGTTGACCGCACTGGTTCTTGGGTGGCTCCTGGCCTTGTTGATACCCATATCCATGGCTTCCTGGACCACGATATTATGGACTGCGATCCTGATGGCGTCATTGAGATTGCCCAGGGTCTGCTCTCTAACGGCGTAACTTCTTGGCTTCCAACAACACTAACCGCAAGCGTTGAGCAAACTGGTGATGCTTGTGAGTCCGTTGCTGATGCCGCAGAGGGAATTGCGGCAAACGGTATTGATGCTGCTCGCATCCAGGGCATCTTTCTAGAGGGACCTTTCTTTACCGAGAAACACAAGGGTGCCCAGAATCCTGCGTACTTCCTTGATCCGGATGTAGAGGTCTTTGATGAGTGGCAGGAGCGCGCTGACGGCTGGATTGCCAAGATTGCTATTGCTCCAGAGCGCGATGGCGCTCCAGAGTTCTGTGCAGAGATGGCAGACCGCGGTGTTCATGTTGCACTTGGTCACTCCGATGCAACGTATGAGGAGGCTCTTGCCTGCGTAAACGCTGGTGCAGACATTTTTGTTCATACCTATAACGGCATGAGCGGTCTTCACCACCGTGAGCCAGGTATGGTTGGTGCTGCAATGACCACCCACGGTACCTATGCAGAGGCTATTTGCGACGGCCATCACCTTAATCCTATTGCTGTTCGCGCTCTGGTAAATGCAAAGGGATATGACCATACCGTTCTTATTACAGACTGCATGCGTGCAGGTGGTATGCCTAATGGACAGTACAAACTTGGCGATTTCCCTGTTGTTGTTGAAGGCGGAACTGCTCGTCTGATGGATGAGTCTCATAGCCTTGCTGGTTCAATCCTTCGTCTGTTTGAAGGCGTGAAGAACGTCTTTGACTGGGGTATTGTTTCTGCTGAAGAAGCGGTTCGTATGGCTTCAGAAAACCCAGCTCGCTCTTGTGGAATTGATGATGTTTGTGGCTTCATCCGTCCTGGATATGATGCTGACTTTATTGTTGTTACAAAAGATCTTCAGCTTGAAGAGACGTTCCTTGGAGGAAAGAGCGTTTACAAGGCTTAAACAGCAAATCTTGAGTAATGCAAACTAAAGGAAGCCTATGGAGTTCTATTCCCATAACTATTTAATTCACCATGCAACAGTATTTGACTGGACTCAGCTTGTTCTATTTGGCCTTGTTGCACTTCTAATGATCTTCTCGCTTGTGCATTACATGCGTGATAGAAAGAATTCTAAGTATCGTGAGCTGGCGCTTATTGCGCTGTTCTCATTAATCTTTCTTGGACTTCTACAGCTTGATCGTGTGCTAGAGGTCAATCAGACAAGTAAGCACTATGAGTCAATTGTTTCCTCACAAGAAAGCTTCGCTCGACGTCTTGAGGTTGATTTTGACCACGTGTACGTTGCCTTTGATAGCCAGGGAAATCCCTCGTATCTTGAGGTTGACGGTAAGTATTATCACGTTTTGAAAAATACCGAGAATGACTATGTCATTGAACAGATCAATCTCATTGGTAATGACATTAAGCATGTAGAGGAGTAGATCGATGAACTTTTATTTAGAAGTTGCCATTAAATTGTGCATCGGTCTTTTCTCGCTTGTTCTGGCAATTAACGTCAGCGGAAAAGGAAACCTAGCACCAACTGCAGCAATTGACCAGGTTCAAAACTTTGTACTTGGCGGCATTGTTGGCGGCATGATCTACAACAGTTCAATTACCATTTTGCAGTTCACCCTTGTCCTGCTTATTTGGCTCATTATTGTCATGGTTCTCAAATGGTTGAGAACAAACAATATGCTGGTCAAGCAGTTGATTGATGGACGTCCTGTTATTGTTATTGATAAGGGCAAGCTGCTTGTAGACAACTGTAGGTCTATGGGTCTCACTGCCTACGATGTGTCGCTGAAGCTTCGCCAGGCAGGAGTGAATTATATCTCAGACGTTAAGCGTGCCATTCTTGAGCAAAATGGACAGTTGATTATTGTTAAAAAAGGAGAAGAGAACGTTAGATTCCCGCTTATTACTGACGGACAAGTTCAGACGAACATTCTTGAGACGCTGGACCTGGAAGAGAATTGGCTTGAAAGAGAACTTGAGCATCAAGGTTATAAGTCTGCTTCAGAGGTTTATTTGGGTGAGTATAATAGTGGAGCTCTGATTATTACTCCGTATGCGGAGAAAGATCAGTAGCTTAGCAAGAGATAAAACAGTTAACCTGTTTATTCCAATTCCGTTTGCGGAAAAGATAAGAAATTTATCGTTGACTTGAATTGGAATATGTATACTAAGGCTAACTTTTAGAAAGCGGACTGTCGGATGACAGCCCGCTTTCGTGCTAAAGGGGAAGCATGAATGCATGTTCAGATGATGAGAAGTGAGTAGAAAGGCAAAGAAGTGAGGAGAAACATGGGTTTCTCGCCATGTTTTTATGCTTGGTAGCGAGGACAATCGCACGATTTTGTTTGAAGAATTTGGCACTACACCGTATTGGTTTTTATAGTTTTGGGAGATGTAACATGAATTTGAATCCAACCGTTTCTCGTCGTAGCGCACTTGTAGCTTCCGCTTTTGGCGTGAGTGCTATTCTTGCTGGCTGCAAGCCTGAGGCTAAAAAGCAAGAAGGAGCTTCTGATAACAAAGACCAGAAGAAGCTCAGCATTGTTGCAAGTTTTTATCCTATGTATGATTTTGCAAAGCGCATCGCTGGCGATCATGCTGAAGTAACATGTCTCGTTCCAGCAGGTACTGAGCCACATGATTGGGAGCCATCCAGCAAGGATATGAAGACTATCCAGGAAGCAGACTTCTTGATTTACAACGGTGCTGGTATGGAACACTGGGTCAAGGACGTACTTGATGGACTTGGTTCTGGCACAAAACTTACAGCAGTTGAGACCAGCAAAGACGTTAAACTTCTTGAGCTTGAAGAGGACGATGATCACGATCATGAGGAGAAGAAAGACGACCATGATCACGATCACGATCATGGCGGAACTGACCCTCACGTTTGGCTGAGCCCTCTGAATGCAAAGATTCAGATGAAGAATATTTGTGATGCGCTTTCCGAGAAGGACTCTGAGCACAAGTCAGAGTATGCTGCCAATCTTGATAAGGCAAACGCAGACTTTGATACGCTTGATAGTGAGTTCCACAAGGGTCTGGATTCACTACCTAACAAGACCATTGTTGTTTCTCACCAGGCATTTGGTTATCTATGTGAGGCATATGGTCTTACACAGATGCCAATCGAGGGTGTTGAGGCAGATGCAGAGCCAAATGCTCAAGAAATGAAAGAGATTACTGAGTTCGTAAAAGAGCATAATGTAAAGGTTATTTTTACGGAGGAACTGGTAAGTCCTAAGGTTGCTCAAGCAATTGCTGAGGCAACAGGCGCTCGTGTTGAAGAGCTTAACCCACTTGAGGGACTTACTGATGACGAGCTCAAGGCGGGCGAGGATTACCTCTCTGTTATGCGCGAGAACCTCAAGGCTCTTGAGGGCGCTCTCGCATAGTGTGTTGCCAGCTTAGGCTGGATGTTTGGAGGACGTGTTGCAGGAAAGTCAGATAGCCGTTTCGCTTCAAGACGTGAGTTTTTCTTACAAGAAGACGCGTGTCTTAAGCGATGTAAATTTAGACGTTCATCAAGGTGAGATTTGCGCGCTTATTGGTGATAACGGTGCAGGTAAATCCACATTATCACGAATTGTGGTAGGAGAGCTTGAACCTACAAGTGGTAAGTCACTTCTTTTTGGAACGTCCTCGACTCGGTTTAAAGACTGGGAGCGTGTAGGCTATGTCCCACAGCTACCTTCAGAATCGGTTAATCGCTTTCCTGCAAGCGTCGTCGAGCTAGTAGATGCAAGTCAGTATGCTCGTGCCAAAAAGGTAAAGATGAGCGCAAAAGAGCGTCGCGAGCGCACGCTTGAGGCACTTGACCTTGTAGGTATGACTGACTTTTCCACGCGTATTATTAGGGAACTTTCTGGAGGACAGCTCCAGAGAGTTCGCCTTGCCTGCGCGCTAGTAGGAAACCCTTCACTGCTTATCTTAGATGAGCCTACAACCGGTCTTGATAAAGAGAGCCGCAACCACTTCTATAACTTAGTGCGAGAAGCCCATGCAGCTCGAGACCTTGCGGTGCTTATTGTTACGCATGATCTTGCAGCTCTTGACGCTCTTGCGTGTAGAGTTATTGAGGTTGCAGACCATAAGGCCACAGAAATTACTGGTAGAGGTCACGGTCACAATCATTGTGCAGTTCATGGAGCTCACTGTGACCTTGACTCTCATCATGTCCACGACCACAATCGCGGAAAATTAGATGATTTTGCTTTAACGGAGTCCCTTGGTCCTGCGTCCGACGTTGTTCAAGATGCCCAAGACTCGCATGAGAGGAGGGCATAAATGTTTGAATACGTATTTATGCAGCGAGGAATTCTTGTAGGAATTCTTCTGGGAGCAATTATCCCGCTTGTAGGCGTTACGGTTGTATTGAAGCGCCTCTCTATGATTGGCGATGCTCTTTCACATACCTCTCTTGCAGGTGTTGCAGGCGGCATGATTGCAGGTATTAATCCTGTTGCCGGAGCAATTGCCGCTTGTTTGGGTGGTGCGCTTTGTGTTGAGGGAGTGCGTCGTCACTTCAAAGACCAGTCAGAGCTTGCCGTTGCTATTGTTATGGCAGCTGGTATTGGTCTAGCAGGTGTGTTGTCTGGTTTTGTTCCTAACTCATCAAGCTTCAACAGCTTTATGTTTGGCTCTATTCTGACGGTAAGCGAGCAAGAAGTTCAGATGATTGTGGTCATTAGCGTACTTGCAGTCGCATTCTGCTTCTTCCTTAGAAAAGAACTTTTCTTGATGTCTTTTGATGAGCGTCATGCCCGTTGTGTTGGTGTACCCGTAAGTCTTATTAATTTTGGCTTTGTTATCGCAGTAGCTTTGGTGGTTGCCGTAGCAGCAAGAACGGTTGGCTCACTTATTGTTTCATCCATGATGGTAGTTCCTGTTGCCTGTGCTTTGCAGATTTCCCGCAGCTGGAAGCAATGTTGTTTGTATGCAAGCACGGTGGGTATGCTGACCTCACTTGGTGGACTTGTTGTCTCCTATGAGCTTGGCCTTAAACCTGGAGGAACCATCGTTCTTCTCGCGGTTGTTACGCTTTTGTTTATCTTTCTGGTAAAAAGGGTTGTGCTGCTGCTCAAAACTCGCACAGTGTGATACTCTGAACAAAGTGCGTTGACGGAGAGGTCTGCCGGAGCACGTTGTGAACAGAGAGGGTGTTCGTGGTTGAGAAACACCTGCACAGCGCTGGTAGAGTTCACTCCCGAGCTACAACTTGAACGGCAGTTTCTGCTCAGTAGGGAAGTCGTCCGCCTAACGAAACTAGGCTTCAAAGTGGATTGCTCAGAGAGAAAACTGCGCAATCAACCGAGGTGGTACCGCGGAAATTTTCCGTCCTTGGGCATACGCTCAGGGACGGTTTTCTATTGAAAGGGTAATTACATGGGAATGTCTGAGGAACTCTCGGCAATTCGCGAGCAAGTACTTGAAGGAATTGCTAAGGCAACAAACCTTGAAGCACTTGAGAAGGTGCGCGTTGCATCAATGGGAAAGAAGGGCTCTCTTACCGCAATTATGCGTATGATGGGTCAGGTTCCCGCAGATCAGCGCCCTCAAATGGGTCAGCTTGCAAATACCGTTCGTGCTAACGTTGAGACCGCTATTCGCGAGCGTCAGCTTGCCTTAAAGCGAGAAGCCCTTGAGGCTCAGCTTAATGCTGAGGCAACTGATATTACCCTTCCAGGTCGTCGTCTGAGCCCTGGTACTCAGCACCTCATTGAGCAGGTACGTGAGGAGATGGAAGACATCTTTATCAGCATGGGCTACACCATTGAGACAGGCCCTTATGTTGAGACTACCTACTACAACTTCACAGCTCTGAACGCTCCTGAAGATCACCCAAGCCGCTCTGGTAAGGATACGTTCTACGTAGTAGACAATGCGCCAGAAGGTAAAGAATCGCACGTACTGGGCGAGTCCGACGTGCTTCTTCGTACACAGACTTCTGGCGTTCAGGTACACACCATGGAGACAAAAGAGCCTCCTATTTACATGATTTGCCCTGGTACGGTATTCCGTCCTGACACAGCAGACGCTAACCACCTGCCTCAGTTTACGCAGATGGAAGGCCTTGTTGTTGATGAGGGAATCACCTTTGGTGACCTCAAGGGCACCCTTGACCACTTTACTCGTGAGATCTTTGGTAAGGACCGCGCTACCCGCTATCGTCCTCACTTCTTCCCATTCACCGAGCCAAGCTGCGAGGTAGACGTTTCTTGTGGTGTTTGCCACGGTGA
Organism: Atopobium sp.; assembly: GCA_018380095.1. Lineage (GTDB taxonomy): Bacteria > Actinomycetota > Coriobacteriia > Coriobacteriales > Atopobiaceae > Lancefieldella. Next base: position 98,308 of record JAGZUI010000005.1, on the reverse strand, counting down.
GGGCTGCCGTTTCTGCAAGAACACGGGCTGGCTTGAGATTCTTGGTTGCGGCATGGTTGACCCTAATGTCTTCAAGTACTGCGGTATTGATTCCGAGAAGTACACAGGCTTTGCCTTTGGCATTGGTGTTGAGCGTGTTGCAGCGCTTCGTTATGACCTTCCTGACCTGCGCATGCTCATCTCTGGTGACCAGAGAGTTCTGCGTCAGTTCTAATCATCGGCGTCTTACTAGAAAGGCAATCACATGCGTGTATCTTATGAATGGCTGAAGACGCTCGTTGATCTTCCTCAGGATCCAAAAGACCTTGAGCGCGAGTTTGTGCGCACTGGTACTGAGGTTGAAGCGGTAGAGCGTGTTGGCGCTAACCTTGACTATGTTGTTACTGCTCAGGTTGTAAGCAAAGAGCCTCATCCTGATTCTGATCACATGTACGTCACCCTAGTTGACGTGGGCAACAACAATGTGGATAAGGACGGAAATCCTGTTCCTCTACAGATTGTTTGTGGTGCTCAGAACTTTAATCAGGGAGACCACATTGTTACGGCAATGATTGGCGCAGTGCTTCCTGGAGACTTCAAGATTAAAAAGTCCAAGCTGCGTGGCGTTGAGTCTTGCGGCATGAACTGCTCTTCTCGCGAGCTGGGTCTTGGCGATGATCAGAGCGGTATTATGATTCTTCCCGAGGATGCTCCAATTGGTATGCCCCTTACCGATTACCTGGGCATGTCTGATGTTGTCCTTGATTGCGAGATTACCCCTAACCGCCCCGACTGCCTTTCTATGACTGGTATGGCTGTTGAGGTTTCTGCAATGTATGACACTGACACCCATATTGAGCTTCCACGTGTTACGTCTGAGTCTGGCGCAGATGCATCTGAGCAGGTTGATGTTACCATTGCTGATCCTGAGCTCTGCTCAAGGTACACTGCTCGCGTGGTTCGAAACGTCAAGATTGGCCCAAGCCCTGAGTGGCTTGCTCGTCGCGTTACGGCTTGTGGTGGCCGCTCAATCAACAACGTTGTTGATGTTACTAACTACGTGATGTACTTGACTGGCCAGCCTCTGCACGCCTTTGACCTCGGAAAACTTACCAAGGAAGATGGCAAGTACCACATTGTGGTTCGCGCCGCAGAAGACGGTGAGCACATTGTGACGCTTGACGGAGAAGACCGTGAGCTTACTTCTGATATGACCGTCATTACTGATAACGGTAAGACTCCAATTGCGCTTGCTGGTGTTATGGGCGGCCTGGATTCTGAAATTACCGAGAATACCGTTGATGTCCTTTTGGAATCCGCTGTCTTTGATAACGGACACATCAGCCGTACCAGTAGAAACCTTGACCTTATGAGTGAGGCTTCTATTCGCTACGAGCGTCTTGTGGATCCAAACGGTTGCGCATCTGTTGCAGATATTGCAGCAGCACTCTTTGAGGAGTGCTGTGGTGCTGAGGTTTGCCCTGGTATTGTTGATGTATATCCAAAGGTAAAAGAGGCAGTAACTATTATGCTTCGCCCTGAGCGCGTTTGCGCTCTTGCAGGTGCTCAAATTCCAGAAGAGTTTATGGTTTCTCGCCTTACGCGCCTTGGCTGCAAGGTTGCTCCAGCAGATAACGGAGAGCTGCGCGTTATTGCTCCTACAAACCGCCCAGACCTTACGCGCGAGGTTGACCTTATTGAGGAGATTGTTCGCCTGTGGGGTGAAGGTGATATTGAGGCTACGCTTCCTGCTGCTAGAAACCATGCAGGCGGTTTGACCTCAGATCAGCGTCAGATTAGAAAGATTGGCCGCACGCTGCGCGCTCTTGGCTTGAACGAGACAAAGTCGTATCTGTTTGCAAGTCCAGACGACCTTTCTAAGCTTGGCATGAGCGAAGAGGGAAGAGGCGTGCCTGTAAAGGTTATGAGCCCACTTGTTGCTGATCAGTCTGAGATGCGTCGCTCCATTGTCCCAGGTCTTCTGCGCTCCGTTGCATATAACCTTGCCCATGGCGTTTCTAACATTGCTATGTACGAGCTAGGTCGCGTGCTCTTTGGACATAAGGATAAGAGCCAGCCAGATGAGCCAAGCTATGTCTGTGGCGTATTGGTTGGTCGTCCAGCAGATGACGCTTGGAATGCTAAGTATCCAGCCTACGATTTCTTTGACGCCAAGGGTATTGTTGAGGGTCTGCTTGAGGCACTTCGCATCCCTAAGGTTCGTTTCCGTGTAGCTGAGCCAGAGCAATACGGTTGGCTGCAGCCTGGTCGCGCTGCTGAGATTCTTGCAGGTAGCGAGACAATCGGTTGGGTTGGAAATATTCATCCTTTGTCGCTCCAGAACTTTGACATTGAGGTTCCAGTCATTGCCTTTGAGATTTCTGTGGCTTCGCTCTTGCGTCTTTCTCAGAAAGACCTTCCTATTGTGGAGCCTCCAACTTACCCAGGCATCTCCATTGACCTGGCAATTGTTGTTGATGAGAGCGTTACTGCTGAGCAGTTGGTTCAGCGTTTGAAGTCTGCTGGTGGCAAGCTCCTCTGCGACATCAGACTCTTTGACGTGTACCGCGATCCGCTGCGTGTTGGTGAGGGTAAGAAGTCCATGGCCTTCTCGCTCACGTATCGCGCAGACGACAGAACGCTTACTTCAGAAGAGGTCGAGAAGACCCACACAAAGCTTGTGGAGAAGGTTCTTCGTTCTACCGGCGGAGAAATTCGCGGATAAGCAGGTAATTGTAGTGCCAAGTTGGAACGTACATATTGCTCATGCTGACCGGCTCCTTGAGAAAGGAGCCGGTTGCTTGGGTGTAGATATTCACTACCCTGATGCATTTCTGCTTGGAAACGTTGCTCCTGATGTGCACATTGGCTTTATGGTTCCAGACTATTCTCACAAGGTGAGGTACGGTCGAAGCCATCAGTCATACCCAGGAAGTTTGCCTATTCCAAGTTACAGGCGCTATCAGCGTAATTTTATGGGTGGCCTTAACCCAGCAGAGTATCTACTACAGACTGACTTCATCCAGCCAAATGTGAGTTATTGCTCAGCTGAGCAGCGCAGCTTAGTAGATCAGCGCCAGCTTAGAGAGTTTATCGTGGGCATTTGGTGTCACCTTGTTTGCGACCACGTGTATAACGCTCATACACGGGCATTTTTGCGTGCTCATCATATTCCGACAGGAGAAGATGCACGTATTCGTAAGCAAGCAGATTTTGATGTTTACGGGCGCTCGCTTGTTATGAATCGCCTGCCAGAAGCATCTGATGAGCTCTTTGCAGTTGCCGCGGCTCATCCACAGTATGGGTTTACGCATTCAGATGTTGAGCAAACACTTCAGGTTATACAGCGCATTGCAGAGGAGAATCGCCAGAATAGTGTGAGCTGCCCGCAGTATCAAATGCTTGATACTGAGTTTTTCTCGTCAGCCTACAAAGAGGCGGAAGACACACTAGTTCAAGGATTTATGCTGCAAAAACATAACTAATTCAGTTAAAGTTATATTCTCGCTTTTCTGAGATAGGTTTTGGAGGACGCTATGGAAAAGATGGAATCTCGCGGAACTTTTACGGAGTATCTGCCTTCATACACCATTGGTGTTGATGCTTATAAGTCGGTACTGCACATTGTTAAGCGCTTTGGTAAAAATGCTGTAGTCATTGGTGGACCAACAGCAATGGAGAAGGCACGTCCAAAGCTTGAGGCTGCACTTGCGGGTTCTGAGGTTTCTATCTCTTCTTGGATTTCTTACGGCACTAACTCTACGCACGCAAATGCCAAGAGAATTGCAGCAATGCCTGAGGTTATTGCTGCTGATATGCTCTTTCTTGTTGGTGGTGGTCGTGCAATTGATGAGGGTAAAGAGATTGCAACTATTCTGGACAAACCATACTTTACCTTCCCAACACTTGCGTCTAACTGCGCTCCTGTAACAAGAATTGCTGTTTTCTATAAAGAGGATGGCTCTGCAGATACGTACTTCATTCCTGCTGAGCTGCCCGTTCATACCTTTATTGATACGCAGATTATTGCAGAGAGTCCTGATGAGTACTTCTGGGCAGGAATTGGCGATGCCTTCTCTAAGGGTCCTGAGGTTGAACTTTCTTCCAGAGAAGTTGAGCTGCTCCACAGCCCTCTTATGGGACGAGCTCTTGCCGCAGGCGCCTGCATTGAGCCTCTGTTTGACAATGCAGAGCAGGCACTGGCAGATAAGCGCGCTGGTATTGTTTCTGAAGCATTTGAAAACGTTGTTCTTAACATCATCATTACCGCTGGTGTTGTGTCTAACATGACCACCAACATTGGTGCTGAGCGCGGTGCGTATTACTTCAATTCCTCAACCGCTCATGCCTTCTACAATGCCTTTACTGCTCTGGGCGAGCGTGGCGAGAAACACCTTCATGGTGAGGTTGTTTCCTTTGGTACCTGCGTTCTTTATGCCTTTGACGGCAACCTTAAGGCACTTGAGGAGCAGGTGGCGCTTAATAGAAAGCTTGGTCTCCCAACCACCTTGGCCAATCTGGACATTGCTTCAGAATCTGTTGACGCTGATTTGGACATCATTGTTGAGCGAGCTCAGAAGACCAACGAGTGGGGTCGTGCTCCCTATGGATTTACAACTGATCGTTTCCGCCAGGCAATTCTTGATACCGATGCATATGGTAGGGCAGTTGCTTCTGGCGAGAAGGACCAAGAGGCAGTGGCTCTTGACGTAATTGCTGCACATGCTCCTTCAGCTGAGACGGCTGTACCACGCAAGATGTAGTTGCAAGTAACCTGAAGAATCACTTTAGGAAGAGGACTTGTAGGAGCCAGCTTTCTTAAGTCGCTTCACGGTTATATAAAAAGTTTATGTATCAAATGGCAGTTTATTTGGATAAGCTGCCATTTCTTTTAGTTACAATTTTTATTCACTATTATTAACAAAAATCGGTAAAAACAAAAAATAACGCGTACGGTCGTTTTTTATCGGTGAAAGTTATATTGACTGTTTGTCACCGTGTTTTACCTTGTAATGGTTTATCTTAGTTACTATCAACTACGAGTATTGATGGATAACAAATCTATAAAATGCGTAGATTTCATAGATTAGCGCGGGGGTGAGCATGGCAGAGTTAAATGCATCGTTAGCAGTGAGTGACCAGGATGCATACTTGTTTGCGCAAGGTAAATGGTTCCAGAGCCACAAGAAATTAGGTGCACACCCTGCGGTTCAAGAAGATGGAGTTGAAGGTTATCATTTTGCGGTTTGGGCCCCCAATGCAGCCTCTGTCTCTGTTGTTGGAGACTTTAATAATTGGGATGATACTGTCAACGTTCTTTCTTGCTCAAAACATGACGGAATCTGGGAAGGTTTTATTCCAGGAATCACCTCGGAAGTATTGTATAAATTTCTGATTGTATCCGCTTCTGGACAGAAGATTTTTAAGGCTGACCCCTATGGTACCTATGCGGAGGTCAGACCACATACGGCATCTATTACGTTTGACCCAGATGTGTACGTTTGGGAAGACGAAGCATGGATGAAGAGACGTGCATCGCTTAAGTTCCTGCATAGTCCTCTTAACATCTTTGAAGTTCATCTTGGGAGCTGGAAGCAGCATACTGACCTGACTGCCCAAGAGAAAGATTCTGCTGATACAGAGAATGTAGAGCAGGCCGAAGAACCCAAGAATTATTTTGACACCAACGTAGATGCCTTCTACACCTATGATGACCTCTCAGAAGAGCTGGTAGCCTATGTTAAAGATATGGGCTACACCCACATTGAGCTTCTCCCTGTTATGGAGCATCCTTTTGATGGATCTTGGGGTTATCAGGTAACGGGTTATTTTGCTCCCACCTCAAGGTATGGCAATCCTGCCCAGTTCAAACACTTTATTGACTGCTGCCATCAGGCTGGTATTGGCGTCATTTTAGACTGGGTCCCAGGAGGCTTCTGTAAAGATGCTCATGGTCTCGCAGAGTTTGATGGTACCAAGCTTTTTGAAGAAAAAGAGCATCCTAACTGGGGAACTCTTAAGTTTGATCTTACTCGTGGTGAGGTTAGAAGCTTCCTTGTTTCTAACCTGCTCATGTGGCTGAATGACTATCACGCTGATGGCATTCGTGTTGACGGTGTCAGTAGCATGCTGTATTTGAATTTTGGTATCGACGATCCTTCCCAGAAGCGCTTTAACCATAAGGGCACAGAGGAAGATTTGGATGCAAGCGCTTTCTTGCGTCTCTGCAACGAGACTGCTCAAAAAGAACATCCCGATATTTTGATGATTGCAGAAGAGTCCACAGCATGGCCGCTGGTTACCTATCCTCCCGAGGTTGGGGGACTTGGCTTTAACCTTAAGTGGGACATGGGCTGGATGAATGATACACTGCACTATTGTCAGACTGATTTCCCTTATAGACCAGGTAACCACCGTCTTCTGACCTTCTCCAGCATGTATCAGTTCAATGAGAATTTTGTGCTGCCACTCAGCCATGACGAGGTTGTGCATGGTAAGTGCAGTCTTATTCAGCGCATGCCGGGGGATTGGTGGAGACAGTTTGCTGGCATGAGGGCTTTGGCACTTCATCAGATGACTCATCCGGGCGCTAAGCTCAACTTTATGGGCAACGAGATTGCGCAGTTTATTGAATGGCGCTACTACGAGGGTATTGAGTATTACTTGACTGAGGAGTATCCAACTCACGCTCATCAGCAGGCATTTATTAAGGCCCTTAATCATTTCTATAAGAATCATCCAGGACTCTGGCAGTATGCCTACGACAACCGTGGATTTGATTGGATTGACGCAGACAACAATGAGCAATCAATCATCTCGTTTGTTCGTCACGGAAGAAAGCCTTCCGAGGACCTGGTTATTCTCATCAATTTTGACGTTGCAACCCATCAGAAATTCCGTTTAGGCATGCCTTCTGCAGGTGTGTGGAAAGAAGTATTCAATTCCGACGCAAAAGAATTTGGCGGTTCGGGTATTGTGAATACTAAGAAACTTTCCACCAAGCCAGTGGCATGGAATGGAAGAGATTATTCGGTAGAACTGTCTGTTCCTCCGCTTGGTGGCATTGTTTTAGCGTTTGAGAAAGAACTTCCAAAGAGGGGGAAGCATGGCCGTAAATAACGGACAAAACATTTTTACCGATAAACAAGATTTTGAAGAGCAGTATCGCGATAAGTTCATCAAGATTCTTGGCAAATACTATGGAGAGTGCACTGATCAGGAGCGCTATAACGTTCTTGCTCACCTCATTGCAGAAAAGGCGCGAGAAATTCAGTCAACCTCCTATATTCACGCTAACAAGCAGGTCTATTACTTCTCCCTTGAGTTCCTTCTAGGACCACTGCTTGAGAATTACCTGCTCAATCTTGGTATTACCGACGTTGTTGCAGAGGGCCTTAAAGAGATGGGTACCTCTCTTCATGAGCTTGCCGCTCAAGAGGTAGACCCTGGTTTGGGTAACGGTGGTCTGGGAAGACTTGCCGCGTGCTTCCTGGACTCCATGGCCCATGAGGGAATGGCTGGCTTTGGTAATGGCATGAGATACCGCTACGGCCTCTTCCGTCAGGAAATTAAGGATGGACGCCAGGTAGAGCGTACCGATAACTGGCTGGCAAATGGATATCCTTGGGAAGTCAGAAAAGACGATTCCAGCGTACTAGTACGCTTTGGTGGCACAGTTGTAAGGCATGAGGACGAGAATGGCAACTTCTGGTTCTCGCAAGAGGGTGGCCAGGTAGTAAGGGCTGTTCCATACGATGTGCCTATTGTTGGCTATGGTGCAAAGACCGTAAATAAGCTGCGTCTTTGGTCTGCAGAGCCAGCAGAGGAAGACTTTGATCTTGATGCTTTTAACGCCGGCGATTATGCACGTGCTAATAAGTTCCGCTCTGACGTTGAGGCAATTTCAACTATTTTGTATCCAAATGACTCTGGTGAGCACGGACGCATTCTTCGTTTGAAGCAGGAGTACCTGTTTGTTTCTGCTGGTCTTCAGACCATTCTTCGTGCTTACAAGGATAAGTACGGTGAGGATTGGGATCACTTTGCAGATCACGTCTGCATCCACACTAACGATACGCACCCAGCAATGTGCGGACCAGAGCTTATGCGTCTGCTCGTCGATGACCATGGCGTTGACTTTAACGAGGCATTTGATATCGCGAGAAACGCAATCTCTTATACCAACCACACCGTTATGCCTGAGGCTCTTGAGAAGTGGCCTATCAACACCTTCCGTGAGCTGCTTCCCCGCCTGTATATGTTTATTGATGAGGTTGATCGCCTCTATAAGGAGCAGCTGCTTGCTGACTCTAACGGCAACACCGATCTTCTCGCCTCAACAGCTGTGTTGTGGGATAACACCGTTCGTATGGCTAACCTCTCTATTCTGTTTAGCCACTCGGTCAATGGTGTCTCTGACCTGCACACTAACATTTTGAAGCAGAGTGTTTTGAAGGATTTCTACAAGCTTCGTCCAGAAATATTTAATAACAAGACTAACGGCATCTGCCACCGTCGCTTCTTGGCACAGGCTAATACCGCTTACGCAAAGCTTATTACTGAGGCTATCGGTACCGGCTGGCTTGATGATGCCAATGAACTTCAGAAGCTTTCTGCTTTTGAAAACAATGCTGAGTTCTTGGACAAGATGGACGCTGCAAAGAGAGAAGAAAAAGAGCGTCTTGCTGCATACGTCAAGAAGACAACTGGTGTTGAGATGGATACCAATACCATCTTTGATACGCAGGTAAAACGCTTCCATGCATATAAGCGTCAGCTGCTTAATGTCTTTAAGATTTTGTATCTCTACAACCGCATGCTTGATGACCCAAGCTATAAACCAGCTCCAACCACCTTTATTTTCTCGGGTAAGGCTGCTCAGAGCTATACCTTTGCAAAGGAAGTCATTCGACTGATTCACTCCGTTGCGGACGTAGTTAACAACGATGAGCGCATTGAGGGCCGCCTTAAGGTTGTCTTTATTCCAAACTTTGCTGTTTCAAATGCACAGCTTATCTATGCTGCATCTGATATTTCAGAGCAGATTTCGGTTGCTGGCGCAGAGGCTTCTGGTACCTCAAACATGAAGCTTATGATGAATGCGGCTCTGACCCTTGGAACATATGACGGTTCAAATATTGAGATCTCTGAGCTTGCAGGACCAGAGAACATCAAGATTTTTGGTCTTCGTGCAGACGAGGTCCAGCAGGTATATGCTTCCGGCACCTACTTTGCACAAAACCTGCTTAACCAGAACCCAACGCTGGCTCGTATTGTAAATATGCTGACCGATGGTTCTTTGAGCCGACTCTCTGGTAACTTTGAGTCAATTCGTGACTATCTGCTGATCAACAATGATCCTGACCTGGTTCTTATTGACTTTGATGCCTATGTGAAGGCATGGGAAGAGCTTACTCAGTCCTATGCAGATCGTCGTAGCTGGAATGCTCGCGCACTTCACAATACGGCAAACTCTGGTTTCTTCTCGGCTGATAGAACTATCAGGGAGTACATGGAAGATATTTGGCACGTGTAAGGATCTGCGTTTAGGTTCAATCGTCGTAGGGCGTTGAGAATATAGACCTCTGTTGGGGAGAGAGGAGATTTGGATATGGGCAAAAGGGAATGTCTTGCAATGCTACTTGCAGGAGGACAGGGAAGCCGATTAGGTGCTCTGACCTCAAAAGTAGCTAAACCTGCTGTCTCGTTTGGTGGCAAGTTCCGCATTATTGACTTTGCATTATCCAACTGCGCAAATTCAGGAATTTCTACGGTAGGTGTTTTGACACAGTACCGTCCTTATTTGCTGCACTCTTACGTGGGATCAGGTAGTGCTTGGGACCTTGATGAGCGCGGTGGTGGAATTTCTATTCTTCCTCCATTTGCTACTCAGTCTGGTGGTGCGTGGTATGCGGGAACCGCAGATGCCGTCACCCAGAATATTGGTTACATTGAGCAGAATAACCCTGATTACGTACTAATTCTCTCTGGCGATCAGCTTTACCGTATGGACTACGGCGAGATGCTCGCCTGCCATAAGAAGAACAACGCAGACCTCACCATTGCTGTTATGCCTGTTCCTTGGGAAGAGACTTCTCGCTTCGGCATCATGTCCATTGATGATGAGGATAGAATCACCAAGTTTTCCGAGAAACCCAAAGAGCCAGAATCCAACCTGGCGTCCATGGGAATCTATATCTTTAGCACAGACCTGCTTCTTGAGACCTTGCGTGAGGACGCAAAGAATCCTGAATCTTCTCATGACTTTGGCGGCGATATTATTCCGACGTTGCTTGATGATGGTAAACGTCTTTTTGCCTATCGCTTTGAGGGTTTCTGGCGCGATGTAGGCACCATTGCAAGTTATCACGAGACCAGCATGGATCTACTTGGCTCTGAGCCTAAGTTTGATATCTTCTCGGATAAGTTCCCTATTTTGTCCAATGCTTCCACCCGTCCACCAGCGTACATTGGCGCTTTTGGCGAGGTAGACGACTGTCTGGTAAGCAACGGATGCCAGATCTTTGGTTATTCTCGCCATTCAATTTTGTCTACCGATGCCGTTATTGGTGAGGGAGCTCGCGTTATTGACTCCGTACTTCTTCCTGGCGCAGAAGTTAAACCTGGTGCGGTGGTTATTCGTGCAATTCTTGGCGAGAACGCTGTGGTCGAGAAGAACGTCCATATTGGCAGCTCTGATTTGAACAAGGAGATTGCTGTTGTTGGAAATGATGTAGTAGTCGAAAGAGGTGAGCAATAATGAATAGAGTAATTGGTCTTATTACCTGCAATTATGCGTCTACTAACATGGAAATCGCCAATGATGTACGCCCAATTGCATCCATGCCTTTCTTGGGAAGATATCGCCTGGTGGATTTTCCTCTTTCAAATATGGTTAATTCGGACATTAGTACCGTTGGCGTAATCATGCCCTTTAACTATCGCTCACTTATCGATCATCTTGGCTCTGGCAAAGACTGGAACTTGGACCGTAAGAGCGGTGGTTTATTTATTCTGCCTGGATCTGCTTTTGGTACCTCCCACGCAGGAGCTCGTTTCCTGCTCAGAGATCTGATTTCCAACAAGCCATATCTTGAGAGAACTGATGCAGAGTATGTTCTGTTGTCTACTTCAAATTTTGTTTTCAACTCTGATCTTACCGAGCTGCTTGACCAGCACCTTGAGTCCGATGCAGACATCACTATGATGACCTACACCACTCGTTATAACGATAGAGACGTTGTTGGTGTTGAGCTTGACGGTGACCGTGTAGTTAAAACGCACAATGGTGTTCAGCGCGGAGACGAGGCTTCTCTCGACTGCTTTATTATCAAGCGCGACCTGCTTATTGACATGCTTGATTGGTATAGAGCTACTGATTATCTTGATCTTTTTGAGGCACTCCACGCTGACTATAACCGTGTCAAGGTTCGCACCTTCCACTTTGAAGGTCATGTAGCATCTATCTTCTCAAAGAACTCTTATTATCGGGCTAACATGGAGCTTTTGAACCCCATGCCAGCAAATGAACTCTTTACTCCAGAGCGCTCCATCAAGACAAAGGCACACGATACTGCTCCTGCAAAGTTTGAGATTGGCTCAAAGGTAAGTAACTCTACTATTTCTGCAGGCTGCCGCATTCGCGGAACGGTTACTGGTTCCATCCTTGGCCGTAACGTCATTATTGAGCGCGGTGCTATCGTTCGTGATTCCATTGTGATGGAGGGCTGCATTGTTAAGGAAGGCTCTGTAGTCGAGCACGCTATTGTGGATCGCTCTAACGTTATTCCTGCGGGTACTGAGCTTCGTGGTACCAGCGAAGAAATTCTTATTCAGCGTAAAAACAATAAGAGGGTGGCGTAACAATGTCCCAAGTCTCCAAGCGTCGCAAACTTCGCGTTGTCTATGCAACTTCAGAGGTAGCGCCTTTTTCCAAGTCGGGTGGTCTTGGAGATGTTTCGGGCTCATTGCCACAAGCACTTAAAAAAGTAGGAGCAAGAGTGGCGGTTATTTCGCCACTCTACAGCTCCATTAAGCCCGAGTGGAAACAAAGGATGAAGAAGGTCTACGAGCTTCAGGTGCCTCTTTCGTGGCGCTTTGAGTATTGTGGGCTGTGGCATCTGGTTCACGAGGGCGTTGATTTTTACTTTGTAGATAACGAGTCCTACTTTGCTCGTGATGGTCTCTATGGCTACTTTGATGATGGAGAGCGCTATGCGTTCTTCTCCAAGGCTCTGTGTGAGCTGATTGCACACGTCCCAGAGCTCTCCTGCGACGTTCTGCACTGCAATGACTGGCAAACGGCACTGGCACCCGTATTTCTGCGTGAGCAGTATCAGGGCGTCCCTGAGGTCCACAACGTTAAGACGGTCTTCTCCATTCATAACGTCAAGTTCCAAGGCCAGTTTACTGACAAGATGCTCAGCGACGTACTTGGTCTTGCTGATATTCCTGCTGCAGTTGATCAACTGAGGTGTGACGCAAGCTCTATCAACTTTATGAAGGGCGCACTTTGCTACTCCGATTATCTGCTCACTGTTAGCCCAACGTATGCCCGTGAGCTGCAGACAGAGCACTTCGGAGAGGGAATGGATGATATCTTCCGTCGTCGTCAAAGTGTACTGCGCGGCATCCTGAATGGTATTGATATTGGTGCGTGGTCACCTGCAAGTGATTCTTATATTCCACAGAACTTCTCGGCACGTCATATGGAAGGTAAGGCTGAGTGTAAGCGTCAATTGCAAGAGGAGCTGGGCCTTGAGGTAGATCCCGACGCACCACTTGCGGTAATGGTCACGCGCTTGACCAACCAGAAGGGTTTGGGCCTGATTCGCTATGCGATGGACCGTCTTATTTGTGCAGGTATTGAGGTTGCTGTTCTAGGAACTGGTGACGCTGAACAAGAAGATGCTATGCGCTTCTTTGATGAGCACTATGGTAACCGTATGGCTGCACGTATTGAGTTTGATATTGCGCTTTCTCACCGTATGTATGCAGGTGCGGATATGTTCTTGATGCCATCAGAGTTTGAGCCTTGCGGCCTTTCTCAGATGATTTCTATGCGTTATGGCACGCTTCCTGTTGTTCGCGAGACGGGCGGTTTGGCAGATTCTGTAAAACCGTACAACCAGTTTACGGGAGAAGGAACTGGCTTTAGTTTTGCCAATCAAAACGCAGATGAAATGGCAGATATTATTCTGTACGCCGCCGATGTTTATAGAAACGATAAACAAGCGTGGGCAAATCTTGTAAAACAGGCGATGGTAGAGGACTTTAGTTGGCATAACGCTGCAAATGAATATCTTGACGTGTATCATTTACTACACCCTGAGATTATCAGGTATGTTCGTCGTCGAGATTGGTAAGAATGCAGGCTTTTCACAACACCTCAAACATTGTTTGTAGAGATCCAAAAGGCGCGGTAGAACTAGGTACTTCAGCAACAATCAGAATATTTGCTTGGGACGATGATGTTCAATCAGTAACGCTTCGTCTCTGGCAAGAGTATGGTCCTGAATCGTCTCCAGAGGCCCAAGCTCTGTCTGGCGAGAAACGCGTTGTGATGCAAAAGAGTGATTTTGCTGGCGCGCTTCCGACTGGTGTACCTGACTATGCGCAGTGCTTTGAGGCAATCGTTAAACCAGCTGCTACAGGCCTTATTTGGTATCGTTTTGAGCTTCAGGCTTCTGACGGAGCAGTTTGGTCATATGGTGCTCAAGAAAATAGATGCACCGGTGTTGGTAGCTTTGCCTATGGCGAGCCACCATCATTTCAGATTACTTGCTATGAGCCTCGTGGCAGCTTTGCGGGTGTAGAAGATCCTAGCTGGTACAAAGGGGGAGTTGTCTACCAGATTTTCCCTGACAGGTTTGCACGAGATGCAAACTGGCACGAACGTACCAAGCAAGCGCTTGCCGTTCCAAGAAATGGGGTTTCTCGCCAGCTGGTTGAAGACTGGGAGAAGACTCCTGAGTATCAGCGAGATGCTAACGGCCGCGTGACTCAGTGGGATTTCTACGGCGGTTCTTTGGCTGGTATTGAAGAGAAGCTTCCTTATTTGGAAAACCTTGGAATAACTGCGCTTTATTTGAATCCTATCTATGCTGCTTCTAGTAATCATCGCTACGATATTGCGGATTATTTGGAAGTAGATCCCGTTTTGGGCACCGTAGAGGATTTTGAGCGCTTCTGCGTTAAAGCGGCTGAGCACGGTATTTCCATTATTTTGGATGGCGTTTTTAATCACTGTGGTGCTGATTCAAAATACTTTAATAAATTCTCTAACTACTCTGAACCAGGAGCAGTTCAGCAGGCAGGCTCAGCTTATGACGACTGGTTTACCTTCCATGAGGATGGAACGTACGAGAGCTGGTGGGGTGTCGATGCTCTTCCGACGATTGTGTCTGAAAATCCTGATTACCAGGAGTTTATTTGTGGCGAGAATGGCGTTATTAGAACGTGGCTTCGTCGTGGAGCTCGCGGTTGGCGCTTAGATGTTGCTGATGAGATTTCTGACTCATTCATTCAGAAGATTCGTGCAGCAGCGCTTGCTGAACGCAGTGATGCGGTCATTATTGGAGAGGTCTGGGAGGACGCAAGCAATAAGCGAGCGTATGGAAAACTCAGACAGTATCTTGAGGGCTCTGAGCTTGACGGTCCTATGAATTACCCTCTGCGTAAATCTATTCTTTCATTTTTGATGAATGAGGTTGGTGCTGAAACAACTGCTTCTGCTCTTGAGGAACTGTGGGAAAACTATCCTCACGAGGCGTTTTATTCTTGCTTGAATGTGTTTGGAACACATGATAAAGAGCGACTGATTAACGTAGTTGCTGGAGCTCCTGCTCCTGATGCTCTTTCTGCTCAAGAGCAGGTAACGTATAGACTTTCTGCTGATCAGCGAGGTCTTTCTAAGGCTCGTATGTGGCAGACAGCTGTACTTCAGATGACGCTTCCGGGTGTTCCGTCTATCTATTACGGCGATGAAATGGGTGTTGAGGGATTTGTTGATCCGACAAATCGCGCAACTATGCCATGGCCTGAAAGCAGTCCTCGTGCGGACTTGGATTACTTGCATATGTATCGCAATGCCATCGCGCTCAGAAAAACGCTGCCACTACTGGTAGATGGTTCGTTTGAACCATTTGTTCCAGAAGGAGGCTCTGATGACGTTCTGGCATTTTGGCGTAAGCCTCTGCAGGAAGATGGTCAGTCACAACTTTTGGGTGAAGATGCCTCTGGCATCTGTGTTCTAGTAAACAAGAGTCGCTCAGATGCTAAAACAGTATATGTTTCTGTACCTCAAAATATGCAGGTCATTGACGTTATTAGCGGCCAAGCAGTCCCCGTTAAGGACGGCAAAGCAGAGGTCTTTTTGTGGCAGCTTGGCTGTACCGTTTTAAACGTTCAGCCAGCTTATAGGTTACAAAAGCCTCTTGAGCTTGGTATGGGAGTGCTTGCTCACATTACCTCTCTGCCTGCCGATGAGAACTCCGCAATTACGCCAGGTCAGAAGCTTGGTGTTATTGGTCGCGAGACTTCCGAGTTCATCGATTTTCTCGCCAAATCTGACCAGAAGTATTGGCAGATTTTACCTGTCAGTCCAACCGATGAGTACGGTTCTCCTTACGCGGGAATTTCCGCTTTTGCAGGAAACATCAATCTACTTAATCCAGCGGCAATGGAGAGAGTCATTTCTGAGTGCAATGACCCTCAAGGCAAGCGATCTGCTGAGTACCAGGCATTTCTGGCGAGAAACTCATATTGGCTTGATTCGTATGCAGCATTTTGTGCTATTAAAGACCTGTTGGGTGAGGGAGTGTGGCAGGAGTGGCCTGAGCAATATCGCAGCTGGTCACAAGAACTTCTTGAGCGTCCTGAGCTTGCTCAGGCAATCGAGCTTCATCGAAAGCAGCAATTTGCTTTTGACGTAATGTGGAGTCAGACATTAGCGGAGGCTCGTGCTAAAGACATTCAGATTATTGGCGATATGCCTATGTTTGTTTCAGAGGATTCCGCTGATGTTTGGGCACATCCAGAACTTTTTGCTTTAGATGATACAGGTCATACAGAGCTTCAGGCTGGAGCTCCTGCTGACGCGTTTTCTCAAGATGGTCAGCTGTGGGGTAATCCAACGTATACCTGGCAGGCTCATAAAGACGAAGGATATCGCTGGTGGATTGAACGTTTCCGCAGGTCTTTCTATCTGTATGACTATACAAGGCTGGACCATTTTATTGGTTTTACGTCTTACTATGCTATTGAGCAGGGAAAGACTGCTGCTGAGGGTTCATTCAAGTTTGGTCCCGGCCTGGAGCTGTTTGATGTTGCTTATAAGCAGCTTGGCCCACTTCCTTTTATTGCAGAAGATTTAGGAGCGGTTACTCCTGCGGTCCGAGCATTGCTTTCTCAGACAGGTTTCCCGGGTATGAGTGTTATCCAGTTTGCTGATGGAGACTGTAGATATTCCTTTACACCAGCTCAAGAGTCTATTGTGTACAGCGGTACCCATGATACGCAAACGCTTATGGGTTTTGTAGAAGCTCGTTTTACAGGTGGCCAGACAACTGATGAATCGCACCAGATTTTTGATCATCTTATGGAGCAAGTAGTTAGCACTTCTAATGCAGTGGTTATTTTGCCGCTACAGGACGTCTTAGGTCTTTCTGACGATGCTCGTATGAACATTCCTGGTAAAGCTGAAGGCAATTGGTCTTGGCAGGTCAAAAAGGACATGTTCACGCCAGAGGTTGTTCAAAAGCTGCAGAGGTTCGTTGAGCTGCACCAGAGCCGATACAATAATTAGTACATAGAGTTTTGCTACTATAACAAAAGGTCCTTCTCGACTGGCGAGAAGGACCTTTTACGTGTGGATGTGTATTTTTGCTAATCCATGCGCGGCAAGACGATGGTAAAGCGCGTGCCTACACCTTCGTGTGAGAGCACTTCAATAGAACCGTCATGGTTGTCAACAATCCATTTTGCAATAGATAGGCCAAGTCCGGAGCCTTCGTTACTTTCAATGCGAGCGTTGTCGGCTCTCCAGAATCTCTCAAAAATATGAGTAGCTGCTGCCTCAGACATGCCCATGCCTTCATCTTCAACTGATATCTGAACAGTATTCTCGTCGCACGAGACATTAAAAGAGATGGTAGTTTGAGCAGCCGAATATCGAGCAGCGTTTTGAACGATAATGCGTATGGACTGTTTAATCATGGCGGCATCGGCAAGTACCTGATAGCGGTTGTCCGTCAGCGCACTCTGATCATACTTAAGGGTATAGCGATGGCTGGAATCAATCATCTCTGATTCTTCGCAGACCTCAGACGTAATTCGTGCAAGGTTAAACTGGGTCTTGGTGAGGGTGTTTCTTCCTGCATCACCGCGTGCTAAGAAGAGGAGCTGTTCAACTAAGTCATGCATGTGCTCGCTCTCGGATTTGAGGGCAGCAATGGACTCGTCAAGTACCGCTTCATCTGTCTTACCCCAGCGATCCAGCATGTCAGTATAACCTCGGATAACAGCTATAGGCGTACGAAGCTCGTGACTAGCATCGTTAACAAAACGCATCTGCTGTAGCTTTGCTTCCTGCATACGACGGAGCAGTTTATTCAAGGCGATCTCAATACTT
This sequence comes from Atopobium sp., assembly GCA_018380095.1. Lineage (GTDB taxonomy): Bacteria > Actinomycetota > Coriobacteriia > Coriobacteriales > Atopobiaceae > Lancefieldella. The sequence goes on along the minus strand of JAGZUI010000005.1, from coordinate 80,700 downwards.
GCTAGGTCTTGGTCACCTGTTTGAATCTTAGGAGCGTTAATATTAGCTTCTTCGATGGCCTGCTCAAGACTTCTGATTTTCTCGCTTTTAACCAGGGTGTCACTTGTTGTTTTATCAGCAGCAAGTACATCTGCATTAACGAGTTGATCTGCTTTAAGAGCAAGTGTATTAAGGGGCTGAAGAGCTCTTCTGACGCGACGCATATCACCGAAGAATGATAAAAGATCAATAGTTTCCCAGATAAGAATTGCAATATACAGGGGCCAGAAACGGGCTAAGTCTACACCTAAATCAAATATTTTGGCACCAAAGGTGGGTCCATGAACCAGGTACTTAAGGCTTGGGAGTCCGTGTAAAAAAGTAAAACCGATAAATGAAATGGAATGAGTCTCGGTAGGAAAAAATCCCAGGTAGAAAGTGCCCTGTGGAACATGCTGGTTATACGTATAAATAAAGACCAGCGCAATAATCACCAGCAAAAAGAGATTAAAGCCAACGTAGTTCATCAGCTTACGCCACCAAAATCCCCAGGTAATAACTCCAGCGGTTGAGGAATCAGAGGGAGTAAAGAAAGGCTTTTTATGCTCTTGCGAGGTAGACTGACTATACTTCTCTGATGACATATCCGACTCCACGAACGGTAGTAATCAGCTTGATGTTGTAACGATCATCAATTTTTGCACGTAGATGGGCTATATGGACATCAACATTGTTTGTTTCTCCAGCAAACTCATATCCGAGAGCCTCAGATGCAATACGCTCACGACTCATAACAACACCTGCGTGTTCCATGAGCATACGAAGCACTTCAAATTCTTTAGTGGTAAGCTCAATAGGATTGTTGTTAACGCAGACTTCTCTTCGGTCAACATCAAGCGAGACGCTCTTGATTGTAAAAGTGTTTGTGGCAGTTGTATGAGAAATTGCTGCAGAACTTGGACTGTCTGCCTCGTGATGCTTGAGGGCCACTCGAATGCGGGCGAGAAGCTCCTCTATTGCAAAAGGCTTGGTGAGGTAGTCATCTGCACCTGCATCAAGACCAGCAACTTTATCCATGACCGAATCGCGAGCAGTGAGCATGATAGTTGGCGTGTTTTTCTCGCGACGAATTCTCCTAAGAACTTCTAGACCGTTAAGCTGGGGGAGAAGTACATCAAGCAAGATAAGGTCGTAGTCATTTGACAGTGCTTTTTCAGCTCCGGTTCTTCCGTCAAGAGCTTTGTCTACTTCATAGCCCTCATGTTTAAGCTCGAGTTCTATAAAGCGTGCAATTTTTTCTTCATCTTCAACGATAAGAACCTTAATCATTTTCTCGCCTAAATATCGAAGTTTTCTATTTTAGGTTTGGAACCAATTGCATTTTATTTTTTGTCGATAACATCTTTTTTGATGGAACCCGCTGCATCTGCAGCCTTATCCATTGCCTCATTTACATCAACAACAATAGGATAAGCTCCCTGGATGTGATAGCGCATTTCAAAGAAGAGACCAATGATGAGCAGCCAGAATGTAGCACCCCAGAGGAATAGTCCAACAATTGGAATAATTACTGGCATGGCCATGAACTGCTCACCGCGACGAGTAACAATGAATTTTGCTTCTACACTCTTATGGAAGAGCTCCTTGCACTTTTCCCAAAGAGAAGACATATTCTCTGAGAAATCAGACTTCTTGCTTGATTCTTGGTAGGCAATTTGAGCTGCTTCCATTTCTGGAGAAACGTCTGACTGTGCAGCTGGCTCAGTAGTATAGTTTGCAGTCTGCTTAGTGGACTTGCCCTGCTTCTCGAGCCAAATAATTGCATCAAGAACATTATCATCACAAGCGTCAAGTGCTGCCTTTGCGTCCTCGTAGCTTACGCCGCACTTCTCGCGAATTACCTCAACCTTTTCTAGCTTTTCCATGATCAGCTTCCTTTCGAGATGTTAAAGACGCCTCTCGTCTTCGTGATACATGGTCTCTTATAAAGATTAACCAATTATTGAGACTAGATTAAGCTTTCATAAGTATTTTAATGGGATTGTTTACACGTCTCAATTACAGGTAGCGCGCTTACCACTTACCGATTACTTATAAAACTAGCTTGTTTTAGCTATTCAGCAGTTTGAAACTATTAAATAGTTATATATAGCTAACTTATGGCAGTTGAAGCCTTGCTTTCTCTGTCAAAGCCAGCCTGAATAACAGACACTACATTGTGAGTTTGTGGCAGGAGGCGGTGTGGGTATGGCAAATCGTCAAAACCAAAGTGTTCAAGCTACTGAGCCCAATCAAAATACAAAACAGGATCCTCAGCAATCTGAAGTAAATCCTGTTGCAGTATTGCTCGAGTGGTCAGACAGAAAAAGTATGTACGCGCTCTCTGTCATCCTTGCTATTATTGGCGTTTTGGGAGGAATGGTTCCCTACGTTGCCGCAGGCAACATGGTGGTTGGTATCTTTAATGGAATTCAAGAATGGCCGTTTTACCTGTATTGGGGACTTATAGCGGGTCTTAGCTATTTAGTAAAAATAGTTTTTCACCATCTTTCAACTATCGTTTCTCATAAGGCAACATTTGCGACAATCGCAAATATGCGTACCCGAGTGGCAAAGAAGCTGACCACTATCCCCATGGGATATGTGCTTGATACGCCATCCGGCTCTCTCAAACGCCTCTTGGTCGAGAAGATCGATAGTATTGAAACCACACTTGCCCATGCAGTTCCTGAACTTACTTCAAACCTTACGGCTGCTTTTGCGGTTTTTGTTTACCTCATTGTTTTGGATTGGCGTCTTGCTCTTGCTGCATTGCTGACCATAATTGTGGGACTTGCTTGTTTATCAGGCATGATGAAGGACTATGAGTATTGGTATCAGAATACTATCGTAACTGGTAAAGAGATGAATAATGCCTCAGTTGAGTACGTGTCTGGAATTGAGGTAATTAAGGCTTTTGGACAGTCTGCTAGCTCTTACGAGAAGTTCTCAAAGGCTGTTTACGCTTCTGCCCATGCTTTTATTGATTGGATGAGCCACTGCCAAATCTGGCAGGATGCCATGCTATCAATTGCTCCTGCAACGTTAGTAACGGTATTGCCTCTGGGATGCTTGTTTGTACTTCAGGGGAGTCTTTCTCCTTCTACGTTTGTCATGTGCGCAGTGCTTTCTCTAGGTATTTTTCAGCCGCTCTTTGAAGCAATGAGCTTTATGGATTCTCTTGCACAGGTGGGTTCTGTTGTTAAAGAAATTTCTGAGGTCTTAAATTACCCTGATCAGGTGAGAGCTGATGTTCCTTGCACGCTTGAAGGTACTGAAATTAAGCTGAGCGATGTCCGTTTCTCCTACGGAAGCAATGAAGTGATTCACGGGATTACCTTAGACATTGCGCCTGGACAGGTTACAGCACTTGTTGGCCCAAGTGGATCAGGTAAATCTACTGTTGCTCGGCTTATCGCAGGTTTCTGGGATCCAAATGAAGGATCTGTGTCTATTGGAGGACAAGATATTCGCTCCTGCACTCCATCTCAACTTGCAAACCTCGTAGCTTATGTTGACCAAGATAGTTACCTTTTTGATGAAACCATTATGGAAAACATCAGGATGGGCAAAAAAGATGCCACCGATGATGAGGTAATTGCTTGTGCAAAAGCTTCTGGATGCCACAACTTCATCCAATCACTTCCTCACGGCTATCAAACGGTTGTAGGAGGTTCAGGTGGGCATCTTTCTGGCGGAGAGCGCCAGCGTGTAGCAATTGCTCGAGCAATGCTCAAAAACGCTTCGATTATTATATTGGATGAGGCAACAGCTTATGCGGATCCAGAATCTGAAGCAGAGGTTGAATCTGCAGTTGCAAAGCTGGTAGCTGGTAAAACGCTAGTGGTTATCGCGCACCGTCTTTCTACCGTACAAAATGCCGACAAAATTGTTGTTGTAAACGATGGCTCTATTGAAGCTGAGGGTACGCATAATCAGCTTATGGAGACATGCCCGCTCTATGCAACCATGTACCGTGCTCACATTGGCGCACTCGACGAGGCTTAAGGGGGAGTAAAAATGCTGTCTGTTCTAAAAATGTACTTTCAATTTGGAAGTTTTTATCGCCAGAAACTCCACAAGGGCCTTTTCTTTACCGTTCTTGGTTGTCTCTTTGAAGGAGTGCAAATAACAGCGCTTTGGATAGTTTTTACTGCTCTTACTACGGATACACTTTCAACTCAGACGATAGTTTCTGCACTGGGAGTTATGCTTCTGAGCATTATAGGAACGTTTGTCTGCGCTCATTTTAAGAGTGAGAATTTCTGTGACGCTAATTTCAGTATGGCTGGCGCTAAGCGTGCGGAAATTGGAGATACACTGCGCCGCTTGCCCATGGGTTATTTTAACGAGAATAGCCTTGGAGAAGTAACAGCTGTTATGACCAACCAGCTAGATGTAATGCAAAATCTTGGTGGCTTGCTCTATATGATGGTTTTTGGTGGTTTGGCCTTAACAGCAATTATTGTTGCATTCCTGTTTGTATTTTGTTGGCAGTTAGGCCTTATAACTGCAGCTACGTTTGCACTTTTCTGCATAACAATGGAGGTCTTGCAGGCCTACGTGCGTAATACATCAGATGATTATGTGGCCGCAAATACTACTTTGATTAGCTCCGTCCTTGAGTATGTTCGCGGCATTAGCGTGGTAAGGGCATTTTCCCTTATTGATGATGCTGAGGGAAAGTACGCCAAAGCAGTTGACGATTGTCGCGTTCAAGCGCTTAACCTCGAGCTTAAGGCGCTTCATTTCTCAGTTTTGCAAATGGTCATCTCCAAGGCTACCAGTATTATCATGTGCCTGGTATCAGTTGGTTTATGGCTCTCTGGAACACTTGATACAGCTACGTGCTTAACCGTAGTGGTTATGTCGTTTATGTTGTTTAGCCGTCTTGAATCCGCTGGTCGTTTCTCAACTATTCTGCGTAACATTGAAATTGCAATGGAGCAAACAAACGCTATTCTCGCCACTCCTGCAATGGAAGAGGGAGAAGGTTTGGAGAAAGCGGATTCTTGCGACATAGAGCTTTCTCATGTCTCGTTTGGCTACGACGACAGGCAAATTCTTGACGATGTGAGTCTCTCGATTCCTGCAGGTACTTCTTGTGCCATTGTAGGTCCAAGTGGTTCGGGCAAGACAACGCTTGTCCGTTTGATTGAACGCTTCTGGGATGTGAATACAGGCCAGGTTACGCTTGGTGGACGCGATGTACGTGACTATAAGGTTGACGCTCTGCTCCAAAACTTCTCTACTGTTTTCCAGGGAGTTTTCCTGTTTGATGACACCATTGAGAACAACATCAAGTTTGGCAATCCAGACGCAACTCATGAGCAAGTAGTTGACGCAGCTAAGCGTGCTTGCTGTGAAGAGTTTATCCAGGCACTACCTGACGGATACGAAACACGCTTAGGAGAAGGTGGCTCAATGCTTTCTGGCGGCGAGCGCCAGCGTCTTTCTATTGCGCGCGCTATCTTAAAAGATGCGCCAATCGTAGTACTTGATGAGGCAACGGCTAATGTTGATCCAGAAAACGAGCTTGAACTTCAGCGTGCAATCGCAGAGCTCACAAACTCTAAGACCGTTATTATGATTGCCCATCGCCTAAAGACGGTGCGTAAAGCAAATCAGATACTTGTCCTGGATAAGGGCCGTATTGTTCAAAGAGGCACTCACGAGTCACTGATGGCAGAAGGCGGCATCTACGCTGATTTTGTTAACATGCGCGAGAAAACCGTCGGCTGGAAAATTGCCTAACTGCTGGTAAGACGCTAAAAATATCCCACGTAAAAAATATGCACCCAAGCTTGTGCTTGGGTGCATATAACGTTAAAGCTGAAATGCGGTTTACTGAACCTGGCAAATCATAGCAACATTAGTTGAAGTGGTGTAGTCACCAAGACGTGGGCTGGTATGAGGATCGCCAGCAGTCAGAACAACAATGTCGCCGGTCTCAACGACGCCAACTTCCTTAGCAACGTTCAGTGCGTTGTACATGGTGTTAGAAAGCGTGCCCTGCTCAGAGGTCTTGAATGCATAGACACCCCAATAGAAGCAGGTACGACGAACTGCCTCATCAGATGGAGACATTGCATACAGAGGACGCTTTGGACGGAAGTTAGAAACAAGGCGAGCAGTGCGGCCAGAGTGTGTTGGGCAGATGATGCACTTAGCGTCAACACGGATTGCCATATCAACTGCAGCAAAGCCTGTAGCACCGTTGACGTTCTTAAGACCCTCACGCTGGTGATAGACATCCTTGACTGGCAGGTACTTCTCGGTTTCCTTGCAGATGGAAGCCATGGTCTTTACTGCCTCAACAGGGTACTTACCAGCTGCAGACTCACCAGAAAGCATGACGCAGTCAGTGCCGTCGTAGATTGCGTTAGCAACGTCCGTAACCTCTGCACGGGTTGGGCGAGGGTTGCGAATCATAGAGTCAAGCATCTGAGTTGCGGTGATGACAGGCTTGTAAGCATCGTTGCATTTCTTGATGATAGTCTTCTGGATGTGAGGAACCTCAGCTGCAGGAACCTCAACGCCAAGGTCACCACGGGCAACCATGATGCCGTTAGAAGCTGCAAGAATCTCGTCGAAGTTCTTTACGCCAAGAGCAGACTCAATCTTAGGGAAGATCTGTACGTTAGGAGTACCCATCTCACGGCAGATGTTACGAATCTCCTCAACAGCAGCGCCATCACGGATGAAGGAAGCAGCAATTGCGTCAATACCAAGCTCGCAACCAAACATGATGTCTGCGCGGTCCTGCTCAGTGACGGAAGGAAGGCCAATGTTGACGTTAGGAACGTTTACGCCCTTCTTCTCGCCAAGCTCACCACCGTTGATGATCTTGCAGTGCATGTCAGTGCCCTCAACATGATCAACCTCAAGACCAATGAGACCGTCATCAATAAGGATGATGGAGCCCTTCTTGACCTCTTTTGGAAGGTTCTTGTAGTCAAGTGAGAAGCGCTGAGCGTTACCGATGACGTCATCATCAGTGGTGACAATAACGGAATCACCAGTAGTAAGGGTGACCTTCTTGCCATCCTCGAGAAGACCGGTGCGAACCTCAGGACCCTTGGTATCAAGCATGATAGCAATAGGAATACCAAGCTCATCAGAGATAGAACGAACGCGACCAATCATAGTGCGGTGATACTCATGGCTACCGTGCGAGAAGTTAAAACGTGCAACGTTCATACCAGCAAGAATGAGCTCACGAAGGACCTCATCACTTTCTGTAGCAGGACCCATAGTACAAACAATCTTGGTCTTTTTGCGAGCCATATCTCTCCTTTTCATAGGAATTAAAATCACATTCGGTTATCAATAGTAACCGTTTTCAGAGCGTTTGTTTCTCTGGTACTTAGCAAACCACACTTTTATCAACATAGTCAGTACCCTCAGAAAAAGCAGTTGCGTTATCTAGCGTAACCTGAGCAATCTGAGCAAGTGCCTCATGAGTAAAGAATGCCTGATGACTTGTCATAACTACGTTAGGGAAGGAGCAAAGTGTAGAGGTAATTGAATCAAAGACCTCAGCACCACGGTCCTTATAAACGTTTGGATTTTCTTCTTCATAAACGTCAAGGCCACAAGCACCAATCTTGCCAGAAAGAATGCCGCGAATAAGAGCCTTGGTGTCAATAAGTCCTCCGCGACCAGTATTAACGAGAATGACGCCATCTTTCATCTTTCCGATGGTCTTATCGTTAATCATGTGATAGCTCTCATCATTCAAGAAAGCGTGGAGTGAAATAAAGTCCGAACGCTCCCAGAGCTCATCGTAGCTGACATACTCATCAACAACGTGCTCGTCATTGACAAGGCTCATATTTGGATAGAGGTCTGCGCCAAGGACGTGCATGCCAAAGCCTTTGCAGATACGGCAAAGTGCTGCGCCAATACGACCAGTTCCAACAATTCCAGCAGTTTTACCGTGAAGTGTATCGCCAACAAGGCCAACAAGCGAGAAGTTATTCTCGCGAATTCTGATGTAACCACGGTGAATACGACGGTTAGCAGCAAGTGCAAGACCCATTGCGTGCTCTGCGATTGCCTCAGGGGAGTAAGCAGGTACGCGTGTAACGGTAATGCCAAGGTCTTTAGCAGCGTTAACGTCAACAGCGTCAAAGCCAGCGCAGCGCATAAGCAGCAGCTTAACGTCAAAGCCGGCAAGAATCTCAAGGGTCAGAATTGAGGCATCTGCGTTAACAAAAGCGCAGACAGCGTCATAACCCTTGGCAAAGCCTGCGGTCATAGGCGTAAGGTTTGACTCGATGTAGTCGATTGAAATGTCTGGATACTTTGGAAGCTCAAGGTTGAAAGAATCCTTGTCGTAACTTTGAGCACCATAAAACAGGATTTTCATAACTGCCTCCTTGCCAAAACTAACGTTTGGCTTATGTTGTTATGTTCTGCGCTTATTGTACCCCTTGAATAACAATTATTCGCCGCATAACAGGAGTTTTAAGAAATATTTATAAGGTTTGAAAAAAGAAAGAATACGGTAAAATGATAGAGCATTGTAAGGTCCTATGATAGGACGTTGTAAGGTCCTGACACGGCAACCTTGGTGAGCCCTTGCCCCTCTCCTGGGGAATTATGATCGGGCATCAATCTGTCAGGTAGAAACCCAGGAGGAACTTTGAAAGAGTATCTTTCAAGTGCGTCTGATGTTATCAGTGCGCAAAAAACTGATGTTGAAGCTGGATTGTCTGATGTAGAAGCAGCTTCTCGTCTTGAGGCCCACGGTCTTAATAAGCTTAAAGAGGCACCAAAAGAATCAATCATTAAAAGGTTCTTTGCACAGATGGCTGACCCTATGGTCATCATGCTTCTTATTGCTGCTGCTATTTCCGCTGCTGAAGGAATTTATACCGGTGAAGGTGGAATTGCGGACGTTGTCATTATTCTGTTTGTTGTTGTCATCAACTCTGTGCTTGGCGTGGTCCAGGAAGGCAAGGCTGAGGAAGCTCTTGCTGCTTTGCAAGAGATGAGTGCAGCTCAGAGCAAGGTTATCAGAGACGGTCGTCTTGAGACGGTTGCCTCAACCGAGCTAGTCGTGGGAGATATTATCCTTCTTGAGGCAGGTGACTCTGTCCCAGCTGATTGCCGCATTCTTGAGAGCGCTTCTATGAAGGTAGAGGAGTCGGCGCTCACGGGTGAATCAGTTCCTGTCGAGAAACACGCGGAGACCCTCAGTCTTGCTGAAGACACCGATGACATTCCTTTGGGTGACCGAAAGAATATGTGCTACTCCGGATCTATTGTGGTCTATGGACGCGGTCGTGCAGTTGTTGTTGCAACAGGCATGGACACCGAGATGGGCAAGATTGCAGATGCAATTTCTCAGGCAGAAGAGGGACAGACTCCACTTCAGATTGCGCTTGATAAGCTTTCACATACACTTACCATTCTTGTTGTTGTCATCTCACTGCTTGTTTTTGCAACAGGCTTTATTAAGCACGGTGCCGAGATGCTTGGCAACTTTGACCTTATCCTCAGCACGTTTATGGTTGCAGTTTCTCTTGCAGTAGCTGCAATTCCAGAGGGTCTTGTTGCTGTTGTTACCATCGTTCTTTCTATGGGCGTTACCAGAATGAGCGAGCGTCACGCTATTGTTCGTCGACTTACCGCAGTTGAGACCCTTGGTTGTACTCAGGTTATCTGCTCTGATAAGACTGGTACTCTGACCCAAAACAAGATGACTGTTGTCCGTCATGAGACAGAAAACCTTGACGCACATGTACGTACCATGGCACTGTGCTGTGATGCTACCTGGGATGATGCAGAACAGGTGGCAAAGGGTGAGCCTACTGAGGCTGCTCTTGTTGCAGACGCTGCAAAACTTGGATACACCACAAGTGACCTTGCTTCTTCTCGCCCTCGCATTGGCGAGGCGCCCTTTGATTCTTCTCGTAAGATGATGTCTGTTGTGGTACGTACCCGCTCTGGCAAGGTTGTACAGCACACCAAGGGTGCGCCTGATGAGGTACTAGCTCGCTGCAACAAGATTATGACAAGCGATGGCATTATTGACCTCACCGATGAGGCTCGCTCTGAGATTTTGGCTCAGAACAAGTCTATGGCTGACCAAGCACTTCGCGTTATGGCATCTGCTCGTCGCGATTGGGGAACAGAAGCTCCTCAGAGCTATGACCCAGCCAACCTTGAGCATGACATGGTCTTTGTTGGACTCTCTGGCATGATTGACCCAGTTCGTCCTGAGGTTAAGGGTGCTGTTGCAGAGGCTCATGAAGCTGGTATGCGCACCGTTATGATTACGGGCGACCACATTGACACAGCTGTTGCTATTGCAATTGAGCTGGGTATTATTACTGATCGCTCTCAGGCTATTACTGGCGCACAGCTTGATAAGATCTCTGATGAAGAGTTTGAGCAGCGTATTGAGGCAATTGGCGTTTATGCACGCGTTCAACCTGAGCACAAGGTTCGCATTGTTGATACCTGGCGCAAGAAGGGCATGGTTACAGCCATGACGGGCGACGGCGTTAACGATGCTCCTTCCATTAAGCGCGCTGATATTGGTATTGGTATGGGCATTACTGGTACCGACGTTACCAAGGGTGTTGCAGATATGGTTCTGGCAGACGATAACTTTGCCACCATTATTAGTGCCTGCGAAGAGGGAAGACGCATCTACGACAACATTCGTAAGTGCATCCAGTTCCTCTTGAGCTCCAACCTTGCTGAGGTCATTTCCGTCTTTATTGCATCCCTAGTTGGCTTTACCATTCTTCAGCCTACCCACCTTCTGTGGATTAACCTGATTACCGACTCTCTGCCTGCGCTTGCTATGGCTACCGAGAAGGCTGAACCAGGCATTATGAAGCGCAAGCCTCGCAATCCCAAGGATGGAATCTTTGCGGGTGGCGTTGGCTTTGACTGCCTTGTTCAGGGCTCTATCATTGCTCTTCTTACCCTTGCCAGCTATTTCATTGGCCATTACTTTGAGTATGGAACCTTTGATATCTCACAGGTTATTACTAACCCAGAGGCTGGCGTTGAGGGTATGACCATGGCATTCTTGACGCTTTCTATGGTTGAGATGTTCCACTCCTTTAATATGCGTTCTCTGCGTGGTTCTATCTTTAAGCTAACCAGCCAAAACATTTGGCTGTGGGGTTCTTTTGTTATGTCTTTGATTCTCACCTTTGTGGTAATTGAGACACCACTTTCTCAGGCATTTGGCTTTGCTGAGATTGGCTTTGAAGAGTACGCCATGGCAATGCTTTTAGCTGCATCGATTATTCCTCTGATGGAGCTTTATAAGGCTGTTATGCGTTCTGTTCAAAAGAACAAGGCATAAGGTAGAGGAGTACTCTTGTCCGCTAAGCGTACAAAAAGTTCCAAAAAACTAGGAGCCGGCAGGACTCAAGGGTCTCTGCCGGCCCTTTCTTCATTGCTGGACGTTCCAGCGTTTGAGCAGCTGACTCCATCGTCGGATCAGATGCGAGCTTATACAGACGTCGTATCTGAGCTTGAAGTTCAAGGGGTTTCTCGCCAGATGATGACTATGGCCTGCGTGGTCCGCTTGGATAGGGGATTTCCTGCGGTTGTTTCAGAGCAGGGAGTGTTTCGCGCCGAGTTTGCCGCGCGCGTGACCAAGGGCCAGAACTCCACGGTAGCCGTTGGTGACTGGGTGTGCGCTCGCATTCCGGACTCACACGATATGGGCATCATCGAGGCGATTCTGCCGCGAGAGACCGATATTGCTCGCTGGAAGGGTGGCGCTCGCGGTCAAAAGCAGACTTTGGCCGCAAACGTTGATCTTGTGCTTGTGGTGCAGGCTCTGGATGGCGAGGCTATCTCGGTTGATCGTATTGTGCGCTCGGCAGTCATTTCTAAAGATTGTGGTGCAGCCTGTGCCGTGGTGCTTACTAAGTCAGATGTAGCGGGACCAGAGCTTTTGGCTCAAGAGATTTCTTCTATCACCGCAGCTCTTGGTTCTACGGTAAAGATCGTTGCAACGGCGTCAAAGCTTGAGGGCGAGAAACCCGAGGCACTTGCAGACCTTGCGCAGACCGCCCAAGATCTTGGAGCTGCATGGGGAATTGATGCGGTTCGACGCCTTGTTCCTTACGGTTCCATAGCCATCGTGCTTGGCGAATCTGGTGCAGGTAAATCTACGCTTCTTAACGCGCTTCTGGGACACGAAGCGCTTGAAACGGGAGAAGTTCGTGAGTCCGATAAGGCTGGTCGACATACAACGGTTGCTCGCCGTATGGTAGCGCTTCCTGACGCTGGCGTTATTGTGGACGAACCTGGCCTTAGAAGCTTGCCTATTGTGGGTCATGAGAGGGGATTGCAGAAGATATTCCCACACATCTCTGAAGCTGCGCAAACGTGTAAGTTTAGGGATTGCACCCATACTCACGAGCCAGGATGTAGCGTTCAAGACGCCCTGCATGAGGGCAAGATTACAGAACCCCAGTTAAAGGCCTATTTATCTCTGGCAAAAGAAATGCGAGAAAGCCAGCAATTGCTTGACCCTGATGTTGTGCTTTAAGCTTTAACAGCGTAAATTCTCTAAGCACCCTGGCTTGACTAGGGTTCTTTTTGTCAAACCAGCAGGAAACATGCTATATTGAGACTAACGGAGGGTTGGTCCTGCCCAGTAATGGAGAGGGTCAACCCTCGTTCATGAGTCAGGTAAATCACTCAGAAAATCATTCATTACAATCTCTCTAAAAATGTAGCAGTTATGATGTTCTAAAAATTTTTATATATCAAATTATATAAAAATTTAAATTACCTATTTTTCATTGCGTCGCTGCAGCCTGTGGATGCATTACTTTGTGTCAGATTTGCGTCAGCTATTTGACATATTTGTGCAGGTAAATCTTTTGTTTTTGTCCTCCTTCTCTCAACCCGAGAGCACAATCGGTATATCGCAAATGGAGGGAGGACAAAAAGTGACTAAGAAAACAAGAATTTTGATTTCTGTGTTGAGTGCACTTCTAGCTAGTTTTTGTTTCTTTGCATATGTACAAAGTGTTCGTGCAGATGCGGAGAAGTCACGAGCAGAAGCAATACAAAAATACGGCGGAGAACTTACTTCAATTTTGGTTGCAACTAAGCAAATAGAGCCCGGAGAAACTCTCTCATCTTCTAATACCCAGGTAAAAAGCTGGATTTCTGATCTGATTCCCGAGGGTGCAATTACTAATCCAGAAAGTGTTATGGGCCGAACAGTTTCATCTGTTATTGGAGTTGGTATGCCTGTTGTTTCTCTTCATCTGCGATCAGTCGCCTCTCAGATTTCTATTCCAGAAAATCTTGTTGGCCTCACTATTTCTCATGGCGAGAAGTACGGATTAGCTGAGAGACTTAGCGCTGGTACAAAGCTTGCAGCGTATGAGGTCACTGATTCTCTTATTACCTGTATTGCCTCGGATATTGCGGTATTGTCAGATGATACCGAGGGCACTCTTTACACCTCTTCTTCTGTAACACTTGGATTAACTCCTGAACAGGTTCCTGCTGTGCTTTCTGCATATGCTCGAGGAACACTCCGCTTTACTCTTCCGGGGTCAAAGATTAATGCTCAGGACTTACTACACAACAATTCTTACGTTGAAGAAGAAAACCCAAAAGATTTATCTGACACGACAAATCAATCAAGCCCATCATCTGCAAGTGAAGATGTGCAGCCAGAGAACCCTGTTTCTCCAACAGCCGACCAAAACAGCAACAGTGCGTCACAAGCAGATTCGTCTACTAATCCAGGAGGTGAAGCGTGATGTTAGAAAAGTGGATCTCATACGTAGGTCTTGACGCACGCGTCGAGATTGGAGCCATTCTTACGTACTTAGGCATCAGTAATAGGTGTGAGTTTACAGATTCTGCGGCATCTCTTAGATCAATTGTTGCTCGTTCAACTCCTCAAGATTATTCAGTCTTAATTGGTAATACCGGCTCCGATGTTTCGGATATAAATCTAGCAGCTGCGATTGTTAAAGACGGAAATGCACGTTGCGTGGTGTTGGTAAGGTCTGGCGCTTCTGGATCACTTCGTTCTAGAGCAGCTAAAGCAGGAGTTGATTTAGTTATTGACCCTATGGAATTGGGGGATCTGGTAAAGGTTGGAAGAGGATATCAATCATACGGGGCTGACAGGCTTTCTCAGCCTTTACCAGAAGCTTCAGATTATATTGCCAGTATCCAAGAGCTAAATACCTATCTACAATCCCTTATTCCTCTTGATAAGACTTTAAAAGCTCCGATTCTGACGTTCACTTCAGGAAGAGGAGGAGTGGGAAAGACCACACTTGTTTCTTCAATGGCTCTGATTGCTTCTTCTTGGGGTTTAAAAGTTGCATTAGTTGATTTTGATCTGTCTTATGGAAATGCTTTTGAGAAGCTTGGAATTAGGCAGCCAAAAGACTTCTCTGATCTTGTTGTTGATGTACCTTCAGAAAAAGAGAGCCTTCTAGAAAAGGCAACTTGTATTCATAAAAATTTGTATCTTTTTGGTCCTTGTGTAAAACCTGAAATGGCAGAGCTTCTATTTCCTTGCGTGAGTCATTTTCTTCAAGCTGTTTCTGGTTTGGTTGATTTGGTGCTCGTAGACACTACGACGGCATCAACAGATTGCTATGCTCAGGCAGCACAATGCGCAGATAGGCTGGTTATTGTTTCAGAGAACCCTCTTACGTGCATTAACTCTTTAGCAAAAGTAAGTGGACTTGCGGTGCGCCTTGGAGTGGCAAGAACTCGCATTATCCGACTTGAAAACAAAGCAAATCCAAGAGTTAAACAGGACTTTTCTGTTGGAAAAGCAGAGGTTGGTCTTGAAGCTGCAAAGATGTTTAGGATTTTTGAAGGCGGACCAGGGTTTCAAGAGCTTATTCAGCAAGGAAAGCTTTCTGTGCTGTTACAAGAGGAAACTTCATTTACACAGTCGGTTTCTTTTGTACTTGCGCATTTCCTTAACGAGTTGGGTATTCTTCCACAACTGCGCGAGGCTCAAATTGCCCTGCAAGCAACTCCTGAGAAAAAGCCATTTAGTTTGTTTAATAGGAAGAAGGAAGTGGGTTAATGCTTGTCTTTGAACGCGTTGCTAAGCAAATTGAGGCGCAAGAAGAAAATGACTCACAACTTCAAAAAGAACTATTTCTGAAGGCTAGAAAGAAGTTAAAAGAAAAACTTGTTTCTCGATTAGGACTTTCTACAGTTTCTTCTCTCATTACAGGCAGTGATATTGACCGAGTAAGAGATGAACTAAGAGTTACCTGTGAAGCAATTGTTAATGAAGAGAAGGATGAGCTTTTTAGTTCAGTTGGCTATGAAGAAATAATTGAGCAGGTAATTAATGAGGTGTGTGGTCTTGGTCCAATTCAGCCACTATTGAATGATAAAGATGTTACTGAAATCATGATTAACGGTTGCAACAATTTGTTCTACGAGAAAAACGGCGAGCTCTTTGAATCAAAAACGGTCTTTGACTCAGAAGAGCAGATTTTGATTGTTATGGATCGCATTTTGTCTCCATTAGGAAGAAGACTGGACAGGGTGAGTCCTATTGTTGATGCTCGTCTTGAGAATGGGGACCGTGTCAATGCGGTTGCAAGCCCTGTTGCAGTGAACGGTACCTCAGTAACTATTCGAAGATTCACCGGAAAAATTACTTCTTTGGACCGACTAGTGGAAATGAAATCACTGCCTCAATGGCTTGCAAGATTTTTGTCTTGGGCTGTGAAATGCAGACAGGGAATCGCAGTTGTTGGGGGAACGGGATCTGGCAAGACTACGCTTTTAAATGCACTTTCATGTGAAATTTCAAAGTCAGAAAGAATTGTCACTATTGAGGACTCAGCGGAGCTTAAGTTTGATTCACATCCAAATGTTGTCAGGCTAGAGGCTCGTCCTGCTTCGATAGAAGGAACAGGAGAAATAACCATTAGATCATTGGTGAGAAATGCGCTCCGAATGAGGCCAGACCGCATTGTAGTAGGAGAGGTAAGAGGCGAAGAGTGCATTGATATGTTGCAGGCTATGAATACAGGTCACGATGGTTCACTGACCACGCTGCATGCTGGAACTGCTCAAGAGGCAATATTACGCCTGGTGTTAATGGCTCGTTTTGGCATGGACTTACCTGCAGAAATTATAGAACAGCAGATAGCAACTGCACTTGATTTGATAGTTATGTCTCAAAGATTTCCCGATGGAAAGCGATATGTAACCAGCGTTTCAGAAATTTCTTTGTCTTCGTCAGGATCAATCGAAGTACAAGAGGTGGTGTCGTTTGACGTGCAGAAAAGAAGTTGGCTTTTTGTAAAAATCCCTTCTTTTATCAATCGCGCCATAAAAGATGGATTACTCAATAAAAAGGAGGTTACTTCATGGATGTCTTTACTTCCTCAATCACAGGAGGTGTTTTTGGAGTAATTATTTATTTTCTTGTATGCAACGGTGAGGAAAAAACTGTTTCTCAAATAAATGCACGAGTAACAGGTTATGTAGTTCAGTTTTTTCAATTTGCACGCAATAGCACTTTTGTCCAGCGCTTGCTCAAATGGGAACCTTTTTCTTATACATCAATGCAGCTACGTAATCGTTTTCTTTACAAATATGGGATTACCTTAGTCACTGATGCTTTCGTACTGTTTTTTATTAGTGGCATAGCTGGATCCATCTTGCTTGGTGTTCTATTTGAGTCTGCAATAGGTACGCTTTGCGGTGTTTTCTCGTTATTTCTCGTTCCTTATTTTCTATATGAACATGCCAAGCATCAATCTGCTTTAGAAATCGCCCATATGATGCCTTCGATTTTTAGAACAATCGCCGTTGCTCTTGGATCAGGTCTCACACTTTCACAATCTATTGAATATGTCAGTAAACACACAGAAGGTGTCGTATCAGAAAATTTTTATATTGCTGACATGCAAATCAAGTGCGGTTTTCCTATCGAAGAAGCTATTGAGGACTTGGCAGAAAGGTTGGATGCTCCAGGTGTTAATTTGCTGGCTAGCGCCTTAGTAATTTCACATAGAACAGGGTCTCCGCTTAAGAGTCTTTTACAGAAAACTGCCGAGTTAGTTGAATTACAAGAGAAGAATCAAAGGCTCATGGCAACAAAGACTGCTCAAGTTAGATTATCTGCTCGAATTGTATGTCTTCTCCCAGTTGTTTTATTGATTGTCTTGTCGCTTCTATCGCCGGACTTTCAAAAGGGTTTATTTACGCCATCGGGCGTTATATGCACATCAATTGCAATGGTCATGGATTGCGCTGCTCTTTTGATTATTCGAAGCATTATGAAAGGAGTAATGAAGTGATGGATTTACTATGCTCCGTATTATTTGCAACATGCATAGGTATTCTCGCCCTAGTTGTTCCCGTCAATTTGAATCATTTTGATGTCCATAGCTATTATCAGCAAATTATAAGTGGCATAAAAAGTCACAAGAGAATGAGCCTCCGGGCAAAGTCTGAGTTTACAAGAAAATCATGCCTACGTGAGATGCCAGAAATGATTGACATTTTGATTCTTGGGCTGTCATCAGGGCTATCTTTTGATTCAGCGCTTGATCTGTATTGTTTGCGAGAATCTGGAGAATTATCGAGAGAGCTTTCAAATGCTCATATGACTTGGAAGCTTGGTGCTACTACTCGCGAAGAAGCACTCAATCAGATGGCGGCAAAAGTAGGAGTTCCATCGCTTAAAAGCTTTGCGACTGTTGTGAATGAAGCGCTTACTTTTGGAACTCCTCTTGCAGAAATATTAGATAGACAAGCTTCAGTTCTTCGCGATGAGCAGCGTTCGCTGTTAGAAACGGAAATTGAAAAGATCCCAATTAAAATGCTCATCCCTCTAGGAACGCTGATTGTTCCAGCAATGTTACTTGCAATTTTAGGTCCCTTGCTTGGACCTGCATTTTCTTCTTAAGAGAAAGGAAAGTCGATGATGTTCTTCTATCAATTTTTTAGGTATCTACAAGGCTTAAAAGAGGATGAATCTGGACAGGGAACTACAGAGTATGCAATTTTAGTTGGCGTACTTGTAGTCATTGCGATTGTCGCAATCATTGCTTTTAAAGGTAAAATTTCTGAGCTTTGGGAAGCAATTACATCGGGAATTAATTCTCTATGAGCAGAAAGAGCACTGCTGCTTATTCTGTGTTCATTATTGTCACTGTATGTTTGCTATTTGCTGCACTTCTCGTATTACCAAGAAAACAGGACCATTCATCAAATACGAGCTCAGACTATGTGCAGACTCATGAAAATAGAGACGACAAAAAAGCCAATGAACAGCCAATCTCATATGCAGCAGCAGAAGATTTGTTTAAACAGAATTCCGTGCAAAGAGATAGTAAAGAAACTATTCAAAACGAAGCCCAGAGTATTTTAGAGGGCTATCAGCAAAGAGCTGATTGTGTGCTTGTTTATTCCGGATATTTAGACATAGCCGGCAATGTATGGGGCTGTTTAGTTAATGGTGGAAATTGGTCAGAACTTGTGACTGTTTCTGATCAAGGAGAGATAAGGAGGGTCTCAACATGTCACATATCCACTCAAGATGCGAAGAATCTATTAGAGCAATCAAACTAGGTGTTAAGAATACACAAGGACAAGCAACGCTTGAATATGCTCTAGTTTTATTTTCGTGCTTAATTGTCATTACGTCTCTTGGTGTGATATATCACTTTGTGCAAAATGGAGCAGTTGTTCAACTGGCTACTCAAGCTGCTTCACATACTATGCATGACTCTCTTTTAGATTTAGCCAAAGATGTTCTCTCGTTTTAAACAGAATGCTGGTCAAGCGTCAGTAGAAGCTGCGCTGTTATTTCCCGTTATTCTGATGATTATTGCATTGCTTGTAGAACCTGTTTGCATTCTCTACACAAAGACAGTTATGGATGGAGCCTGTGCAGAAGGATTAAGAGTAGCAACAACGTCTTCTGACACTGAGTTAATAGAGTCCTATATCAAACGCAGACTTAAGGCTATACCAGAGATACCTCTATTTCATAAGGGTGGAGATGAGGACTGGAATATCTCTATTGATAAAAAAGAAAACGATGTCTTGATTGAAATTACGGGTCATGTGGCAGCGATGCCGCCAATAGGCTGGTGTTTATTCCTTGCAGGTCAGACGGATAACCAAGGGATTGTCTTGCATTCAAGTTTATCTGCTAGTACGTATCCAGATTGGATTGAGGGTTCTTATGCGGATTGGATTGCCTTTTGGAAAGGATAAACATAAGAGAATAAAGCTTGGACTTTCCATGTTTATAGACGATACAGGCGGTATTACGTCAATCGCTTTTGCAAGTGCGCTTTTAGTATGTCTAGCGCTTGTATTCGCACTGGTATCGGTCGCTTGGGTTTCATCGAGAGCATACAAAACTCAGTCAATAGCAGATGCGGCTTCTATGGCAGGAGAAAATGTCGTAGCTAAATACACAACTATTGCGCAGGTAATTGATGCAAGCATTTTGAGTCTTGGGTTATCAGGATTGTTATGTGTTGGAGCCGGATTGGTTGCTTCATGTGTTCCAGGTTTAGCTTCAGCGGGTTCTAAATTGTGTGATGCAGGTTTTAAGACACTTGAAGCGCGTAAAAAATTTGCTACTTCAGCTTGTGAAGGCTTAGAGGAAACTGAAAAAATGCTTCCAGTTTTTGCAGCAATGGCGGCGAGCTCTTGTATACAAAAGAACTCTACTGATGCGGGTAACTTCGTGGGATCAGCTCTTTTATTTCCCGCTCAGTCACAATCTGATTTTGGACATTTAAATAGCGACGTTTCGTCAGATGAATTAAAAGAACAGAGCGAGCTATTACAGCAGATAGCAAAACAGATTGAAGAGTTACAAAGTAAAGCAGAGACATCTAAAAAGAGGGCGTGGGAGGCAGACTGCGGTGGAGGTCCGTATTCTATGCGTGAAAGAGCAGAGCATCTCGCTGGTCTTTCTGGGGATATAAATCCATCTATCCCGTCGCCAACTTCCTGGACGTTCGGTATCGCTTTAAAGCGAGCTAGAGCATATTACAGAGCTCGATATGATCAAGAAATTGTCAATGGAAGCACTGCAGAAGAATTACGTGATTCTGCTATACGAAAAGCGTTTTACAACTTTGCGTTTACGGAACTTTCTAAAGGATTTTATAAAGAAACAGCTGATGGTGAGGTTGAAATGAATTTGCCTCGATTACCACATAATTTAGAAGAGACAAAGAAAACAGACCTGTATCTAAAGCCTATTTGGCCTTGCACCTATGAAAATGGCGAGAAAACCATTCATGCTCATAGGTCCTGTCCAGGTGCAACTGGAGAAAACGCAGGATTTGCGTCGTTACAAGATTTAGACTCTGGAGCGGTTCATGAGTGTCAACATTGTCATTTTACGAGCGGCGATGTGGGAAGAGTGGCTTCTGCTTCGACAAATATTGATAACGGGTTTGAGTTCTACTGGAAAATCGTAGTCGAAGAATCTGAAGTTTATGAATCATCACGTCAGCAAATAAAAGATTTACAAAAGGAGTTGTCTGAAGCTGCAGATAAATCAACAGGTTTATTTCAAAAAGCACTTGATGCTTTGAAGGTTGCTAGGCCCAGATTATGTCCACCGGGTGCTTGGGGATGTATTTCATTTGTGAGGAGAGGAAGCTCATCTCCAGAATTCCAAGGAAGTTTGGGAACGCTTGAGCAGTCGGTTTTTCTCCCAGAAGGATATGCAATATCTGGTGCAGTACTTGCCCCAGATAACTCATCCACAAATAACGTTCTTTCAAGCTTTTTTGACCAGGTTGAAAGGAAAGGAGGTTTTATCGGACAGACCATAGATAAAGTAATGAGCTTGTGGGGATCTCTTTTAATCTCATATGGGGATGGCGTAACTTCTTGGTCCTCTAAACTATCAGAATTTCTTGATAACGTTGACGGAATTACAGGTGGAAGCATCGGCTCAAAATTACAGAGTGCTTTGAAACAAATAGTCATTGACGCCGGATTAGAGCCAAGTGATTTAAGACAAATGAAGCCTGTTCTTGTTAATACAGAAAGAATTTTGAAACAAACTGGCTTCGATAAAGAATCAACGATTCGTGAGCTAGTTCAGAAAATACCTAATACATCAGATCCAATTGCTTTAGCTCGTTCTCTTGGCGCATTTTCTCTGCAATATTTGCCTGACAAAATCACAATTGCAAAGCTGACCATTCCCGTCATTGATATTGAGATCCCTTTAGAAATTGATGTTAAGAAAGTGTTTGGTGGCACATGAGAAAATTGAAATTTCTTTGTTGCCAGAAAGGGCAGATGTTTGTTGAGACTGCATTGGTTCTTCCGGTTGTATTAGTGGTTGCTCTAATTGCAATCAATTTATTTAAGTTTGCAGATATGTGCTCAAAGTTTGACCGTGTTGCGGCGGATCAAATTATTGCTCATGGAATTTCTCCTAGTCATTCCACAGATGGAGGAGCACTAGAAAACTTAACTCAGAAAATAAAAGCTGCTCTTAATTGCGATGACAATTGCGACATTGTTGTCTCATTGGAGGGAGAAAGCGAGGGGATTGGGAACATGGTCTCTATTTTTCCTAAATACCAAGTAACTCTTAAGTACAAGCCTTGGCCACATACCCTGCGTCTCCCTTTAGTGTCACTAGAGTCTCCTCTATGTCTTACCCATACAACCTCAATTGTTGTTAGTCCTTATAAGTCGGGAGTTGTGATTTGAAAATGAACGTACAAGTGTCTATAGAAGAAGTCCCTAATTCTGAACAGATTTTTGAATTGTTACAAGGGGGCTTCGAAAAGTTCGTTGGGCTTTTGGGTACCGAGATAACAGCTCCTCCAGTATTACTTCTGAGGTGTTCTTCAGTTCATACTTTTGGAATGACATATCCGATTGATATTGCATTTGCAGACGATCATGGAGAAATTTTAAAGATTCGGAAACAAGTACAGCCTAAACAAATTCATAGCTGCGCAGGTGCCTATTGCACATTCGAAAGACCATCAGTTGATAATTTCCCATGGTTTGAAGTGGGACAGAAAGTGCTAATTCGAGAAATAAGTACCGAGGAAAGCAATGTTGAGAGAAGGAGTCGCTATGGCTATAGAAAACTACTCCGTCAAAATTTGCCCCAGATGCGGAGAAAAGTTATTTCAGGACATGAGAATTTGTTACGGGTGTCTTCTAGACTTCAGCGGCCCAAGCTCGCTTGTATGCAATCTCGAAACATCAAGAAATAAAAGAATTGCTAGCCTTCCTTTTATAGAAACTGATGAGTATTTGCTTTCTGAGGAAGTAGGAGAGGAGTGGGATAAAGGACTGCCACCTGCTTTGTTTGAATTGGATAACTCATATTCACCAGCAGATTAATTAGTACGTGGTATCCTTTTAGGAAGAGTTGCGAAAGTAACATAAAGGAGTTTTCATGTATAAAGTTTCGCTTCGCTCTTCTAAAAAGAGCCAGTTTGTAAGGATTGCGCTTTGCGTAATGCTTTTGGCTGTTGCGTTTCTAATTGCACCAGCAAAAGTATTTGCACGTGACCTTTCAATAGATACGGTAAATATTGATGCGACGGTTCAAAAGGACGGAACGTTGCATGTCGTAGAAACTCGTACATTCTATTTCAGAGGAAGCTTTCACGGTGTCTATTGGAATCTCCCAGTTGGAAAGAATAAATATAATGGGCAGAACGTTGAAATAAACATTACTTCAGTTACCGTTCAGGATAAGCAGGGAACGCGTCAGGTTTATAGTAAAGACTCTGGTGGAAATAATTCCAGCTCAGATGAGTATTATGTTCCCACTCTATCAGGCAATATGTTGAACTTGAAGATTTATTCAGCACATGATGATGAGTATGCACATATAACCATCGAGTATGACATTACTAATGTTGTAACAAACTGGTCTGACACTGCAGAGTTGTACTGGAAGTTTGTATCTGATGGCTGGGATTCAGAGTCTCAAAATGTAACGGCTACTATCCATCTTCCTGTTCCTTCAGGACAATCTATAGTTGCTGGCGATACTGTTCGCGCCTGGGGACATGGTCCACTGGACGCAAATGTAGAAATTACCAATGATGCGGTCGTCTATAAGGTTCCTGGTGTAGGAACAGATGAGTTTGCGGAAGCTCGTATTACGTTCCCAACCGATTGGGTTTCTGGGCTAACTCCCATTCAGCAGAATAAACTGAGCAGCATTCTGTCTGAGGAACAAGCGTGGGCTGACGAGGCAAATCACAAGCGTGATGTTGCAAAAACTCAGGTGGCCTTTATTCTTTATGCGCCATTAGTATTTGCAGCTATCACCGTTGTAGCAGCTATTCTGTTACGAATTAAATACAAAAAGGTCATGACTCCTCAATTCAATGACCTTTATTACAGAGATGTCCCATCTAATGATCACCCGGCAGTCCTTTCCATGCTTTATAACAGTGAGGAAATAAAGGGAGATGCTCTAACGGCAACTCTCATGCACCTTTCTGATTCAAAGTACATTAGCTTGAATAAGACAGTTAGTACAAACTTCCTTGGTATGGAGAAGTCTGATTATTGTCTTACAAAGGTTCAAGACCTTGTAGAAGGTCAGCCATCCTTCTATCCAGGCAGTACTTTGTCAAATAAGATTGATAGTATGGCAATGAAGTTAATCTTTGATAAAGCCGGAGAATCTGGAGCGGTAAATACTACTGTTACCATGAAACAAATTGGTAAATATGCTTCATCGCATCCAGAAGATTTTAATAAAGCATATGAGTCATGGGAGAGTCCTATCAAACTTAGCTATGCTGCTAAGTTTGGCACAGATAAGATTCCGTTCCATGGAAAAGGAATCCTTGGTGCTCTGATTGCTGTTGATGTTCTTGTTTTTGTTGCTGCATTTTTCATGGGTGTTATGGCAGACGTTTCATTTGGCAGTCTATTACTACATTTGTTCATTCTTTTCGTTTCCGGCCTTATTGCAGTTGTAAACATTGGCTCTTTTGATTTAATGAACAGAGAAGGTGTTGAGACTCTCGCTAAGACTCGTGCGCTAAGAAAGTGGCTTACTGAGTTCACTAACCTGCACGAAGCAATTCCAACCGATGTCATTCTCTGGAATAGGCTTCTGGTTATGGCAGTTGCGCTTGGTGTTGCGGATAAGGTTATCGAGCAGCTGAAAGTTGCAATGCCAGAGATGCTCAAAGATCCTCAGTTTATGCCTGTTTATAGCTGGTATTACTATGGAAATGGCATGCGTACCAATGCAATTGAGAGCGTAACCAAGAGTGTTACAGCTGCTCACTCTGTCTCCACGGCAGCGCTCGCTTCTTCCAACTCAAGTTCTGGTGGCGGTTTTGGTGGCGGCTTCTCCGGCGGAGGAGGCGGCGGCTTCGGCGGTGGCGGTGGCGGTGGCGGTTTCTAACGCCATAAACGCTTCAATAAACACTGCAAGAAACTACGTTTAAAGGTTTTAATTCTCCCCGTGAACTTGTCGGGGAGAATTTCTTTTTTAAGAAAATATGCGATTTTGGCATATTTGAGTTGATAGTTTTACGCTGCACTTATGGAGCAGATATCTAACAGATTAGTGGGCCAGTGCCTTCGCGATTTGCGAAAGAAGCAACGTCTTACTCAAGAGGCGGTTGCTGAGCACCTTGCTGGAGATCAAGCATTCATATCAAAGGTTGAATCAGGTGAGCGTGGCGTTAAGCTCGGAGAAGTTTTTTCTTTTGCCGAAGCCTTAGGTATAGAAGCTTCCGAACTTATCGAAGCGTTGCGTACGTATCGATAGCTTTAGATAGCTTTAGATTACACTTTACAGATAAAGAAACTTTATGTAGGACGTGCTTCTCAAAAGAGGCACGTCCTTTATTGTTTACTACTTGCCGCGTCAACATCAAAAGATAAAAGAAAACGGCTCAGAGATTTCTCTCTGAGCCGATTCAAGTCGTGGTGGCGGGGAAGGGAATCGAACCCCTGACACGGGGATTTTCAGTCCCCTGCTCTACCAACTGAGCTACCCAGCCATTGGTGCTTCGAAAAGCTTATTTACTATAACAGACTCAAGCGCTTCGTCAAGCGGGCAATTTATACAATCCAGAAATTTTTTCCGCCAGTGAGGTCAAATTCAACGGTCATGCCTTTTATTGCAAAAAACGCCTCAATTTGCTCCTTTGTTTTCTCAAGCTCTTGACCGTCGATTTTCTCGCGCTCATCGGTTTTCTCGCCAGAGGGGAGTTCTATCCAAAGAGACTGCTTGCCACATGCATCGCGCAGGTGAACTTTACTTAAAAGGCCCTGCTGAGCAAGCCTTTCATTGAGATGAATGAGGTCAAAGAAATTGACAACTTTTGGCATGCTAACTCGTTTCTCTAAACGCTTGCTCTTAAGCATACACGTTTGCAAATTGGTACAATAGATGACTAGCTTGAAATAGGTCAGCGGTCGTTGCTGCCTCCACTGAATAAACTATTCGAGGGGAAATTATGGCCTTTACGAGAAAAGAATTCTTGTCCCTTTCTGCTTTGGGAGCTGCAGGCACCTTGGCTGCATGTACTCCACAGGCAAGGACGTCTGAGGATACGAATCAGCCTGCATCTAACGTGGACCTTGAAGAGTTCAAGTCGCTTAAGCTGGACATGACCCAGTGGAGCTATGACGAAGATAACGACTGCTACTATCAGCTGGGCATTCAGTACTGCACTAAGCCTGCAAGCAAGTCGGTAAACACTCTCTCGGTCTTTGTACCTGGAAAATATTTCTCGGGAACTAAGAAGGGCTCAACGTACGAGTGCGAAGTAAGCGAGAAAGCCGTTGTGGGCAACTTTACCGCACGTACCGCGCCAATTGTCATGCCTATTAACACGGCAACGCTGTTCCCTCAAAGCGCTCCTACAAGCTACGCATACGAAGGCCTCGCACCGTACCTTGAGGCTGGTTTTGTGTACGTATACGCAGGTTTCCGCGGTAGAAGTGCCGGTTACGATTCAACTACCGGCTCGGACGAGCTTTACGCTGGTGGATCTCCTTGGCCAGCAGTAGATTTCAAGGCTGCTATCAGGTATTTGCGCTACAACAACGAGCTGCTCCCATGCAATACATCAAAGATTTTTGTGTTTGGCTTTGCAGCTGGCGGCGGCCTCAGCGCGGTGCTGGGAACCTCGGGAGACTCTCCGCTCTATACGTCATATCTTAAGGCTGTTGGTGCTGCTACACATAGCGAGAAGGGCGAGCAGCTTTCAGACTCTATCTACGGCAGCGCTTCATGGTGTCCTGCAACTTCATACGACCTTGCAGACGCAGCGTATGAGTGGTCGGCCGGTCAGTATGCAGATGCAACAGATTCTCGTGCTGAGGGTGTATGGACCCAACCTCTCTCGCAAGATCTTGCTGGCGCATATGCTTCATTTGTCAACAACATGGATCTTCTCGACAGCAATGACAGCAAGGTCAGTCTTGATGAGACTAACTCTGGCATCTATACCGCCGGATCATATGCAGACCTTCTTATCAACGAGCTTAAGACTTCTGCAAATAACTTTGTTAGGGACAACGCATTCCCTTATACCTCTACGCCTCAGCGACTGGAAGAGCCTACGTTCCCAGGTGACCCAAATCTCGCAACAGTTCGTGGTACAGATAATGCAGCTCCTGCTACTCAGCAGGTTCAATCTACTATCTATGATACTGCTGAGCACTATTTTGGCTCTCTGAACTCAGAATCTATTTGGGTTGTATATAACCTTCGTCGTCAGAGCGTTGAGCTTGAGAACTTGAGGGGTTTCTCGCGAGCCTTAAGAGGCGCGTCGCTTCCAGTTGGAGCTTTTGATGCTCCTGATAGAAGCACCCGCGCTAATCAGCTTTTTGGTGTTGGAGAGCAAAGTACGCTGCATTTTGATGAGCAGACTGCTGACCTCATTAAAAAGAACCTTGATACGTACATGAAGCTTGCCGATTGGAAGTCCAGCTACGCTAATGATTGGACCTCTGATCTGAATAAGGCTGATACGCTGGAGAATGACATTCCAACTCGTGTTGATATGTTCAATCCACTGTACTTTACCAGCGCATCTTACAAAGGCTATCAGACAGCATCGGTTGCTCCTTATTGGCGTATTAATGAGGGCGCTCAGAATACTGATACTTCAATTTGCACCTCGTTCAATTTGGGCCTGTCTCTAAAGCATTTCTCGGGCGTGAGCAGTGTTGATTACACTCTTGTTTGGGATAAGGGCCACGTTCTTGCCGAGAGAACAGGCAATGCAACTGCCAACTTGGTGTCTTGGATTGTTTCGTGCGCGTCTGCTTAAAGGGGAGGTCATAGCGTGTTTCAAACAAAGAACCGCCGACTGTATGGTGTTGTTGTTATTGTTGTGCTTGCGGTAGGAGCAATATTCTTCTCTCTTATGAGAGGTGCTGATAAGTCTCAGTCACAAGCAAGCTCGCAATCACAACAGACGCAACAGACGCAACAGACGCAGTCTCAGAGCTCACAAAATAAGGGCTACATTGATTCTGTAGCAGCGGATGACCCGTATGCAAAGGGCATTCACCATGTTCGTATTGTGGTGAAGGATTACGGCACTATCGAGGCAACTCTTAACGCAAACGTTGCGCCTATTACGGTTTCTAATTTTGCTCATCTTGCCGAGTCAGGCTTCTATAATGGCCTTACGTTCCATCGCATTATTGACGGCTTCATGATTCAAGGTGGAGATCCTAAGGGCAATGGCTCGGGTGGATCCGAGAATAAAATCAAGGGCGAGTTTACCAAAAACGGTGTCGAGAATAACATCTCGCATACACGTGGAACTATTTCCATGGCACGCGCCCAAGATCCAAACTCTGCAAGCTCACAGTTCTTTATCATGCAGGCAGACAACTCAACTCTGAATGGAAATTACGCTGCATTTGGCACGGTAACAAGTGGAATGGACGTTGTCGATGCAATTTGTAAAGGCGTAACTCCAACCGATTCAAATGGGACCATCCCTGCCTCAGAGCAACCAGTCATTGAGTCCATCACAATGATTGATTAGATTCCTTATATAAAATATTGTTATGTTATTGAATGACCTGCGACCAGTTATAAAGTTGCAGGTCATTGGCTTAAAACACGCTTCTCATGGTATACTATTGTTATCCGAGAGGAGTGGTGTTATGCGGGCTGTTGGCGAGTTTTGCGTTCACCCAGGTCAGGGCGTATGTCTTGTTGAAAATGTAGTTTCGGAGCCTACTCCGGCCTACGTTTTGTCTCCTATTGGGCAAAAACATCCTGTTCAGATTGTATTTCCTCTTAATCAAGAATTCAGACTACGCGATCTTATGACGCACGACGAGGCCATGAATCTTGTTGATACCTATCCTCAAATTGAGCTTATTACGTTCCATATTCATAATGCGTCGCTTGAGGAATCTCATTTTAGACACGCTATTAGAGAAGGTTCTTGTAAAGACTCCTTTAGTATTGCTAAAACGTTTAGAGCTCGTATTGATAAGGCGCGTTCGCTCAACAAGAAACCACCTGTTTCTCATGAGAGAATTTTTAAGATGGCCAGTAATCGCGGTCTTTACGAGCTTATTACGGCACTTAATTGCACCGTTGACGAGATTCAAAAGGTGTTTAGTTCGCGCTATGGCGTAGAAATTGGAAAGGCGTAGCTTATAATTAACCCATCCGTTCAAGAGATGGGAAATTATGGCTTCAGAAACATCTGCAAATCGTGCTGTTGTCACTGTTTTGGGCAGCGACGCTCCTGGAATTGTTGCAGCAATTTCTTCTACTTTGGCTGAGTCAAACGCAAATATCCTTGATATTGCTCAGACAATTTTATCTGGCATTTTTACCATGACAATGTTGGTTGAACTTCAGGATGCTGAGTCTTTCTTGAGCCTCAAAGAGCGTCTTGATGCTGTTTCAGAAAAGCTTGGTGTACAAGTAAATATGCAGCGTGAAGAGGTTTTCACGTTTATGTATCGTCCATAAAGAGGTAGTGTTTTGTCAGAGCTTTCAACTGAAGAACTCATTGCTCAAAAGCAGTCTTGGCTCACTCAAGATGTATCAAATCTGAAAGTAGATATTGTCTTTTCCGATATGGATGAGACGTTTTTGCATACTGACAAATCTCCTGATGTCAAAAACATGGCAATGTTGGATCGCCTGGCTGAGCTAGGTATTCCCTTTGTTCCTTGTTCTGGACGCGCGTTTAACGTGCTTCCAAAAGAGGTTGTGAACCATCCTGCTTCTAAGTATGTGGTTTCTTGCGACGGTGCCGTTATCAGAGATCTTTCCACTCAGGCTGTTCTTCACGAGTCTACAGTGACAAAAGAGCAGGTACTTGAGTTGTATAAAAAGCTTAAGGACTATCCTGTGACTTTTGACATCTTTGCAGACGGAGGTGTCTATCTGGAACGCCCAAGGCATAATCTGATTACACAGCTTGGTATTCCTGCAGATCACGCAGCATTTATGCAGCGTTCTCGCACTCCCTTTGATCAAAGTGTTGAGGAGTTTATTGAAGGCGTTACTACCATTGAGCGTCTTGGTTCCTACTGGTCTGTTGCGGAAGGCGAGAAATACCAGGCACTTGTAGCAGATGCTGTAGCTTCGGTAAAGGGACTCAGTGGCACAGCTTCCATGAGTATGGGAATGGAAATCCTGGCCGACGGCACTTCAAAGGGTGCTGCACTTCAGTGGCTCTGCAATCATCTTGGCATTTCAACGGATAATGCTGCAGCTTTTGGTGACTCGCTCAATGATGTCGCCATGCTTTCCGCCGCAGGAATGGGCACGGCAGTTGCCAACGCTCGTCGTGAAGATTTTGAGGCAGCAGCTTATATCACTTTGACTAACGATGAGGCGGGTTTCTCGCGATTCCTTACGTGGGCACTGGGGGAGTAAGCACTTGGCGCTGAAGGAGTAGTGTCTCAGAGTTTTGCTTGAGACATATTGTTTAAAGGAAAAGCCGGCAGATACAATCTGTCGGCTTTTGTTATGAGAAGTAAAACTACTACGCGCTAGGCCTAGTGATTGGAGTCTTGTTGCTCCTCAAAGACATCTTCATCAGCCTCTTCTTCGTCAAGTTTAAGAGGACGGAAGCTAGCGGTATCGCCACCAACGTAGTCTGCAACAGTAGCTGCGTTTTCAACGCGCTCCTTGTGCAGCGCTTCTGCAAAGATATCTTCGTCTTCCTCAATCTCTGCAATACGCTCTTTCATAGGAGCCTCAACAAGTGGCATAGAACCCGTCTGAGCTGCGTCATCAAGCGTGATACGAGTAAGCTTCTGCCCGCGCTTAACCTTGGAGAACAGAGGAACGTATTCAAAGACAATGTTGGAGTTCTCAAGACCATACCAGCGAGCAGGAGATCCGCAGATGCGACGAATAAAGTACTTGAGCTCAAGGCAACGAGCGTCAAAACCGTTGATGTCAGTCTCTGGAGCTAGTACCTTACGCAGCAGACAGAATCTAAAGTCACCAATTTCGGAGTGCTCCTTGTAGATGGAATACTTGTGATTCTGTGGAGCAAGCTGATTGTTCTTAATCAGGTCACCAACAATCTGATACAGATAGGTGTTAATACGCTGGTTTACCCTAAAGCCAAGACGCAGGGTAATCTTGAACAGGAAGTCTGTACCAAAGTCATTGACGATAAACTCACGGGTATTTGGATCGTCTGTCAGCGAGATGTTAATAAAGTAGTAGGCCTTAGCACGCTTTGGACGCTTATCCAAGATGGAA
This sequence comes from Atopobium sp., assembly GCA_018380095.1. Taxonomy (GTDB): domain Bacteria; phylum Actinomycetota; class Coriobacteriia; order Coriobacteriales; family Atopobiaceae; genus Lancefieldella. The sequence continues at coordinate 49,964 of JAGZUI010000005.1, read as the reverse complement.
TAGAGGATGTCTCGATCCAGCTTGTCAAATGAAGAGTCATTGGTCAAGAAGACCAGGTTATCAGCGAGGGTTGTATAATCTGCATCGTGGCTCAAGCTACGGAGCTGGTCAATGTATTTATCTACGGGGAGATAAACGCTCTGCGTCCTCTCAACAGCGGTACCGCGCCGCCAGACAAACATGACAACAAAGATTGCGGTAGCCATAAGAACGGTAAAGTAGCCGCCGTGGAAGAACTTGGTAAGGCTTGAGAAGAAGAACATAGCCTCGATAGCACCAAAGAAAAGAATGAATGGAATGGCCGCCCATAGGCGCTTTCTGATAACAGCCAGGTAGGTGTAGAGCAAGATTGAGGTCATGAGCATGGTAACGGTAATTGCAAGACCGTACGCTGCTTCCATGTGCTCAGAGCTCTGGAAGAGAAGTACAACGCCAATGCAACCAACCCACATGATGTTGTTTACAAGTGGAATGTAAATCTGGCCCTTAGTTGTGGAGGGGTAGTTGATCTTGATATGAGGCATAAGGTCAAGCTTAATAGCCTCAGAGACAATGGAGTAAGAGCCGGTAATCAGTGCCTGAGAGGCAATAATTGCAGCAAGCGCAGAGAGAATAACGGCAAATGGTCTAAGCTGACCAGGAAGCATTTCAAAGAAAGGATTGAGGTCTTTGATAGTATTTAGCACGGTGTTATTGTGGTTGGTAATGAGCCATGCGCCTTGTCCAAGATAGTTCAGAATCAAGCAGACCTTAACAAAAGGCCAGCTTACGTAAATGTTGCTCTTGCCAACGTGGCCCATGTCAGAATAAAGTGCTTCTGCACCAGTGGTACAAAGGAAGACACTACCTAAAACCATGAGACCAGCTGCATTGAGCTTGCCATCAAAGAGAAACAGAATGCCGCGGACTGGGTTAAGAGCTCGAACAACGCTAATGTCAGCAAACATGTTCATAACACCCATGGCACCCAAGAACAAGAACCAAAGCGTCATGACAGGGCCAAAGGCCTTACCAATGGTAGAAGTACCTGCCTTCTGTAAGGCAAAGAGGGTGCAGAGGATGATGATGGTAATCATGACAACAATGTGCTGATTATCACCAATGATAGCATGAGCTGCAGGAATAGTACGCAAACCCTCAATAGCGGTGGTTACTGTAACAGCTGGGGTCAAAATACCGTCAGCAAGAAGAGCTGCGCCACCAATCATGGCAGGAATAATCAGCCATTTGGCGCACTTTTTAACCAAACTGTAGAGCGCAAAGATTCCGCCCTCATTGTGGTTGTCTGCCTTCATTGCAACCATGACGTATTTAACGGTTGTAATGAGTGTCAGCGTCCAGATAATGAGGGACAGAGCACCCAAAACAACATCGGTGCTCATGGTAAGAAGACCACCGTTACCAGCAATAATTGCCTTCATGGTGTACATTGGAGAAGTGCCAATGTCACCGTAGACGATGCCAAGGGTAACAAGTACCATGCCGGCACTTAGAGGAATGCCAGTTGATTTCTTGGCTTTATTCTTAGAGAAAAGCGCATGAAATGCAGCTTTACTTGTATTCATCTATTAATCCTCTCAACAGATGATTAGTACAGTTCGTCATCATATGTTAGTCCATATACCTAGTTATAACTAGACGAATGTACAAACGTACTTATTTTGCCTGCAAGCGGAAAAATTTACTCATTTTCCCGCGGTTTTCTCGAGATTTTATATGCATGGTGAATCTTCTGATTTCTTGAGAAGTCCTCCGGAATAGTTTCACTTGTTATGTCTTCAATGTCGACGCCAGCTCGCTGGATTTTCTCGACATCTGGCTTAAAGGTACGTAGGTTGCACGAGAAAATGGCAACGCCACCGCGAGTCAGAAGGCGAGAAATGCCAATGATAAGCTCAGCGTGATCTCTCTGGACATCAAACGAGCTCTGCCTCATGCGCGATGAGTTGGAGAAGGTGGGGACGTCGCAGAAGATGACGTTCCAGCGGTTTTTGGTGTGACGCATCTCGGTAATCCAAGACAGGACGTCTGCCTGGACAAACTCGTGCTCCTCTCCGTCAAAACCGTTGCGCTTCATGTTGCGCTTGGCCCACTCAAGCGAAGGCTTGGAGAGGTCAACGGTTGTGGAGTGAAGCGCGCCACCATCTGCTGCGTAGCAGGTAGCGGTACCTGTGTAGGCAAAGAGGTTGAGGAAGCTCTTAGCTGCGCCGGCACTCTTCATGAGCTCGCGAATCTCTGCGCGCGTATCGCGGTGGTCTAGGAAGATTCCACAGTCCAGTCTGGATGCAAAGTTGACCTCAAAGAGTAGGCCGCCCTCATCGATGAGCAGCATTTCTTTTCTGGAGTTGTCTGCAGCGCTGCCCTCGTCAGAGTACTGAGAGCCACCCTTTGCACGCGTTCTTGTTCGTAGATTTACGTTTGAGCTGGGTACGCTTAGAATGCGAGGAGCCAGAGCTAGGACGTCTAGGAGGCGACGCTTTGCAAGGTCTGGATCAATCTCTTTAGATGCAGCGTACTCAGAGATTTGCAGCCAGGTAGTTGGCTTTATGGCGCCTTTGTAGATGTCAATGCTGACGGCATAATCGGGCAGGTCAGCGTCGTATACGCGGTAGCACGAGACGTCGTTTTTACGAGCCCACTTAGCGCGTTGCTTGGCCACCTTAGCAAGGCGTGCGGCAAATTGATCTGATGCAGGAACCAGCACGCTTACCGGCTGGTTGTTAACCATGACAGTGGGACCTGCAGGAACCGAGGTTGACTCAGAGTTGCTTGCTGGTGCAGTGGCATCAGCTTCGCCGCCACCTGCTTTCTCTGCGATCGCGGCAGGGTAGCAGCGCATGGTGGCAATGGAGTTGCCCACGTAGACAGAAAGTGTCTGCGATGGAGTTGCTCTGAGTACCGTATCAGTATTTGTATCGCTGGTAAGAAGCGTGCTTGCCTGTCCCGCAAAAAGTCCAAGCGTGGAGTAAGCAGAGCCCTGAAGTGTAGGCTCTTCTTTGGTCCACGAGAGATCGGCAACAATGCCCGTGAAGTGCTCTGTATGTTTTAGCAGCTCAGAAGCTGCCAAGAACTGCACGTCAGCCTTGAGACCGCCTGCACGAAGCGTGTAAAGCACAGCCTCCTTGGACTTTGGGCGAGGGTCCGCAGCATAGAGTGTGACCTGGCGCTCTTGGCCCTTCTCGGCACGTTCATCGGCCTCGGCCAGCAAATCTTGCCAGGCATCGTCGTCGTGGCCAGCCCAACCCGTCATGCCCCAGCGAGCGCGCAGAATGCCCGGCGCCACGTCCAGCGCCATGCCCGCTGCCTCCTGCGCAAGCGCGCCTGCTCCCGGGAACAGCAGCGCCGGCAGTGGCGCGTCTGGCGAGAAACCCGATGCACTCGCAGCAGTTTGCACCTGCAGATACAGAAGGGCAGCGGCGTAATCCAGCCTGAGCGGCGCAAACTCACGTGCCGGCCCTCGACCGCCAGTCAAACTGCGCTTAAAGAGAGCCTCACCAGCAAGGTCAATGCCAACCGTGGCACGGTTGCGTGATACGCGCACGACAATAGTTACGTCAGGCGCAAGCGTGTTGACCATAGGACGGCTTCCGCGCTTTGCTGCAAGTCGGTCTACAATAGCGTCTTTTGTTCTGACAGCAATGAAGTTGGTGTTTCTGAGCTGGTCATTTGTGCCGTGAGCGCTGACTGCAATGGTGGCATGCGGACCAATATGGTCTTCCCAAGCAATGTGGGAGAGGCCTTCGTAGAGAGCGTCTGAAGTTGCAGCGCCAACGCGATCAAGCACCAAAATGACGCGAGACGTGAGACGAGACCATAAACAGACGCGGTAAGCATCGGCAAGTGAGCCGTAAAACGCAACCTGTCCGCCAAGAGGGCGCACCTTTTTAATGCGCAGGCCGTCAAGCTCCTGTGCAAGAAGCTTCTCAAAGCCTTTTGGACACGTTGCAAAGAACTCAAGTTCTTGAGACATCGGGACACCTTTCGCCCGTAGGAATTGAATACATACTGACGTAACATTTTCCCATGTTTTTCTCGCTAAATGGCTGGGGAAAAGAAAATACATCAAGAACCCGTTGGTGCTCGGCCGCGCGAGCTCCCTTGAGCCCTCTCGGTCGTGCGTGGCTGTGAGCAGCGCGTCTGCAGCCCGCACCACCCTCCACTCACCGAAGAGCGGAAGTTCATACATAATGTCCCAAATCATCTGTTATTTTTCGCTTAAAATACGCATAGTATCTTTTACTAAGAAATAGAGAGCTGTTTGAGGTTTGGGAGTCATTATGGATGCAAAAGTTATGGAAACATTTGAGTCCTGGCGTGCAAACGTCACCGAAGAAGACCTGGTAAAAGAGCTCGGAGAGCTTGCAAAACCAGAAGCAGAAGATAAGCTCTACGATGCATTTTATCGCTCACTTGCATTTGGTACCGCTGGTCTTCGTGGCACCATTGGCGTTGGCACCAACCGCATGAATGTCTACGTTGTTGCTCAGGCAACTCAGGGTCTTGCAGATTACCTCAACGCTCACTATCAAAATCCTACCGTGGCTCTTGCAAGGGATTCTCGCCTCAAGGGTGAGGACTTCCAGAAGGTTGCAGCTGGTGTTTTGGCAGCTAATGGCATCCGCGTGTACGTTTATCCACGTATCGAGCCTGTCCCAACGCTCTCTTTTGCTGTCCGCTACCTCAAGACTTCCGCAGGTATCGTGCTTACTGCAAGCCACAACCCTGCACCCTACAACGGCTACAAGGTATACAACGATAACGGCGGCCAGATTACCGATGAGGCTGCAGCAGAGATTTCTGCAAATATCGCGCGCGTCAATCCTTTTGACGTCAAGCCTATGGACTTTGAAGAGGGCTTGGAGAAAGGCCTGATCATTTGGACTCCAGAAGAGGTTCTGGACAACTTTATTGAGGCTATCAAGCGCGTTTCTATTCCAGGATTTAAGGCTGCCGACGGCTACAAGGTTGTGTACACGCCGCTCAATGGTACAGGCATGGAGTGTGTCACGCGCATCCTCAAGGAGATTGGCGTCAATGACGTTGACGTTGTTCCAGAGCAGGCAGAGCCAGACGGAAACTTCCCTACATGCTCCTATCCAAATCCAGAGTTCCGTGAGGCACTTGAGCTGGGCCTCAAGCTTGCCGACAAGGTCAAACCAAATCTCCTGGTTGCAACTGACCCAGATGCCGATCGTATGGGTACTGCAATCCCTCACAACGGCGATTACGTGCTGCTTTCCGGTAACGAGATGGGCGTCCTGCTTATGGACTGGCTCCTTACCATGGCTGAAGAGCGTGGCGAGAAACCCCAGGATAAGGTAGCTGTTTCCACCATCGTATCTTCTGCTATGCCCGACGTCTTGGCACGTGCTCGCGGCTTTGAGATGCGCCGTGTGCTCACGGGCTTCAAGTACATCGGCGACCAAATTGACCAGCTCAAGGATGCCGGCGAGGAGGATCGCTTCCTCATGGGCTTTGAGGAGTCCTACGGCTACCTTGTTGGCACACATGCTCGCGATAAGGACGCTATTGTTGCCACCATGCTCTGCGTTGAAATGGCTTCTTGGTACGCCGCTCGCAACATGGACCTCTACGAGGCAATGGATGCCCTGTATCAGCGCTATGGCTACTACCTCAATGGCGTTGTCAACGCTGCTTACCCAGGTGCTGAGGGTGCCGCAAAGATGGCTCAGATTATGAGCAGTCTTCGTAAGAATCCACTGGAAATGGTGGGCAATTACAAGGTTGTTGGTGTAACAGACTATGCTGAGTGCGCAGAAATGCCTCGCGTCTCGGGCCTGCAAAAAGAGGCTCCTCAGACGCTGCCGGCATCCAACGTTATTGAGTACAGGCTTGAGGGAGACAACAAGGTCATCTTCCGCCCATCAGGCACCGAGCCTAAGGTCAAGGCCTATCTCTTTGCCAACGGCAAAACTCGCGAAGAGGCCGAGGCACGCATCGCCGAGCTTATCGAGGCTGCACAGAAGGTGCTTTCATAGTTCGCCTTTACCTTTAAAACGTTTTTCTACGCAATTCTTTGGCGAGAAACCCGTCCAGCCCAGCATTCACCTTTGTGGATGCTGGGTTTTTTACTCCGCGGCCTTTACCGTCACGGTGTACAGGGCATTTGCAGCGTTGGCAATAGTTTCTGCCGCCCATGGACGTGCGCTTACCTCAGGGGACAGAGGGTCGTGGACATTTACGGTGCCGTCATCGTTCTTGCTGGTTACCAAAATCCAGTGATCGCCATCAGAGCTCAGCTTGTTACCCTTAACCTCAACAAGCAGGAAGGTTTCAGCATCTAGAAGCGTGGTGATATTGTCGGCAGAAATGTTATAGCTCTCAGCGGTAAGACCAAGGTTAGCTAAGTTCTTCTCGAGAAATGATCTGTTCATTCCAGAGTCGGTGTCCGTTGCTTTAGCGGTTTCAACGGCACCCGCAATATCTGCTGGAGTCCAGTTGTTCTTTCCGGTAAGTCCCATGTATGCCATAGAGAGGGCAGTGGGACCAGAGCCCTTGGTGGCAATTACAGAACCAGCATACGAGACTCCGCCCCATCTGGAATCCCAGGTATAGAGCTGAGGAGCCGTGCCTTTGGTGATTGAATCGTCGTAGGTTTTAGCTTTGCCGTCAGAATCGGGATAGTTTGCAACAAAATCAATAGCCTCAGGGTGGGCAAGTGCCAGCTCAATGAGGCTTTTATCGCTGTATTTATCAGCGTGTTCTGCAATCCAGGCAAGGTTTTTGTTCTGATCAAGCTTTGCTGCCAGGGCTTTAGTCAGCTCCTCTGAAGTTCCCACAGCAACACGAGAATCAACGGAGTTGACCTCTACCTCTGGAGCAGATTCTTTAGCGCAACCGCGTACGCAGCTCGACACAATAAAGACCAGTAAAAGTGCTGCAATAACTGCTAGACCAATGACAATATAGGTTCTCATACGAGAATCAATGCGATGTAGTAGAGACTGTCTCTTAAAAAGAACTGCCTGCGAACCAAGGGTATTTCTCTTGCGACGTCTTGCCTGCCTATCAGAAAAACCGCCATCATGAGAAGGACGGCCATTTTGTGGAGGACGGCGACGCATTGCAGGATCTCCGTAGGAGCCTTGTCTTCTATCAGGTGAATCATTCAGGGGCATGGTGGCCTCCAAGCCGTAAAAATAGTTTCACTCATGATGAATCATACGGCGAGAAGTGTATAAATACTTTTAGAAAACGGTGAATGCAATATTCCGACCGACGAGCGGGTTATTTGCACCGTTTAGCGGTTTGGCATGCGCATAAGGGTTGATTAAGTATATTCTTTTATTCACTATCATTTGTTTTCAAAGTTAGCGAGTCGTATAAGGAAAGAAGGCGTCGTGAAGCATAGAAATGCTCGACAGGACGTGATTCGTGAGCTTGTTCGCAGCGAGTCCATCCGCACACAGCGCGATCTTGTTGACATGCTCAAAAATCGTGGCTTTGCCTGTACTCAAGCAACCGTTTCTCGTGATACTGCAGAAATGGATTTGCAAAAGCTTCCTGAGGGCGCCTATGTGCTTTCTGAAGATATGCATTTGCAGAAAATGCTCTCTGAGTTTGTGGTTGGGGCTACGGCAGCAGAGAATCTTATTGTGATTCGATGCCATCCGGGCACTGCATCAGCCGTTGCGTTTGCCCTTGATGACGTTGAGCTTGACCACGTTGTTGGCACCGTTGCCGGCGACGATACCGTTTTGATGATTGTGGATAAGACCGAGCACGCTGCAGACGTGGTGCGCATCATTACGCAGCTTGGCAACGTAGAGAGCGTTCTATAAAACACAAATCTTTTGGCGAGAAACCCGTCAAAAGCACACCTCATTCAAAAAGAAAAAGGAGCCTGCTTAGTGCAGACTCCTTTTTGTTGTAGATAAACCAGAGGTTTATGGAGTTCCTGTTCCAGTTCCGGTGCCCGTTCCCGTGCCCGTTCCTGTTCCTGTGCCCGTACCAGTACCAGGTGTGGCTGGAGTAGTAGGAGTGGTAGGAGTAGTGGTGGAATTGTCCTCTTCCTCCTCGTCAGTAGTCTCCTCTTCCTCTTCCTCTTCGTCGTCATCTTCCTTTTCTTGCTTGGCATTAGCGGAGCCACCAACAAACTTCCAGTAGCTATCAGGCTTATAAGAGATAGTTTCGGTAGTCTTTGGGAACTCAGCACGTGCAACACCAGATAGTGCTGCGTTCATGTAGTAAGCCCAAACATACTGTGCAGTAACAAAGGTAGAAGACTCTCCACCGCCAATAATAACGGGGTCACGACTATCTGGATATCCGCACCAAGCAACTGTTGCAAGCTGTGGAGTATAGGCGCAGAACCAAAGGTCCTCGGAGTTATCGGAAGTACCTGTCTTACCAGCAACTGGCTGGTTAAAGGTCTTCAGGTTGTAAGCATAGCGACCAGTACCAGAGGTAAGAACGCCGCTCAGAACATCGGTAGCAGCTGCAGCAACAGCTGGGCTAATTGCCTGAACTGGGTTGTCCTTGTGCTCGTAGATAACGTTTCCGTTACGGTCTTCGATGCGTGTAATTGCTACAGCATCACGACGAACACCGCCTGCAGCAAGCGTTGCAAATGCTGTGCACTGCTCAATAGGGGTTACGCCCTGAGAACCAAGAGTGGTAGACAGGTATGGCTGTAGCTGAGTGCGAATACCCATGGCATAGCACGTCTGAAGGATCTTATCGATACCAATAGCTTCAGCAACCTGTGCGTAAACAGTGTTGGACGAGTAAACCGTACCTTGACGCAGGGTAATTGCACCGTAGCTGTAGTTGCCAGCGTTTTTAACCAACCAGGTTGGCGTAATTTGCATAGGGGAGTTGCCGTTAAGAACAATCTCTGGGTTCATACCCTCAGAAAGGGCTGCTACCAGCGTATACATCTTAAAACTGGAGCCCATCTGACGGTTACTACTGGTTGCAATGTTGTACTGACTCTTTGAGTAATCCTGTCCACCAACCATTGCTTTAATGTAGCCAGTTTGAGGATCAATGGAAACCAAAGCAGCGCCCAGGCGAGGGTTGCCAAGCTCAGCAATACGCCTTCTAGCAGCCTCATCAGCATCTTTCTGGAGGTCAGGATCAAGTGTAGTATAAACACGCAATCCACCCTGGAGAATAGTATCGCTATCAAAGTCTTCCTGAAGCAGGCTACGAATGTAGTCAGTCCAGTAAGGGAACTGGCCAATGTTGTCGGTCAAAGTACCAGGGTTAAGTACTAAGTCCTCAGCAACAGCTTCATCGTACTGCTCCTGTGTAATATCGCCCGCGCGAAGCATACGCTCAAGAACGGTATTACGCCTTTCTCTTGCTGCCTCTGGATTAACAGTTGGGTCATAGGCAGAAGGAGCATTTGGAAGGCCAGCAAGCGTTGCAGCCTCAGCAAGAGTCAAATCACTTGCATGCTTGTTAAAGTAGATAATACTTGCAGCCTCAATACCGTAGGCACCATTACCGTAGTAAATGGTGTTGAGGTACATATTAAGAATCTGGTCCTTAGTAAACTTCTTCTCCATCTGAATAGAGATGTAAGCCTCGCGGACCTTACGCTTCAAAGAGCGCTCAAACTGCTCGTTAGAAAGAACAGTGTTACGAACAAGCTGCTGCGTAATAGTGGAAGCACCTTCGCCGCCACCAAACAGCGAGCCAACAGATGCGCGGACAATACCCCAGGGGTCAATACCGCTGTGGGAATAGAAGCGCTTATCCTCAGTATCAATGGTGCCCTGAATAACATAAGGAGAAATCTGATCCAGGGTAACGGAACGGCGCTGCTGCAGATAGAAGTCAGCAATGTCGTTACCCTTGGAGTCATAAACGCGGGTAGGCTCTGCTACCAGGTAGGCATCAGCAGAGTTGTAATCAGGCAGGTCCTCGAGCCATGAAGAAACAGCTGCACCCAAAGAAAGAGCAAGTGCAAGCGCGAGAAGAGCCATAAAGCCAAAGAATCCAGCAACGCCAAAACCTACGGCATGTGTATTTGCGTGTTTACGTGCACGACGGGTTCTAATACCCATTGAGCCTCCTTGTCATAGCTCTCACTATTATAGTCTGATATTTATGTTTCAGTGAATAAAGAGTTACAACTCTGTTGTATTCTGATAGATAACATATTTGATTAATACTATTTGTAGCAGTAACTATATGGTTTAACAGGCTTGCGTTGAGAGGATACAGAGTGCTTTCAGTAGAAGAACAGCTCCGTGTTATTACTTCAGGAACTATGCAGATTGTTCCTTTGGATGGTCTAAAAGAAAAACTCAAGAAGGGTACCCCTCTTAATATTAAGCTTGGCGTTGATCCAACAAGTCCTGATTTGCATCTGGGACACGCAGTTCCTTTGCGCAAGATGCGTCAGTTCCAAGACCTTGGCCATAATGTCACCTTGATTATTGGTAGCGGCACCGCGCTGATCGGAGACCCTTCCGGACGCGATTCTACCCGTCCTCCTCTCACTGCAGAGCAGGTGGATGCAAACGCAGAGACCTATGTTAACCAGGCTATGAAGATTCTTGATCCAGAAAGAACCACTGTTGTTCATAACGGTGACTGGATTAAGCCTATGAATCTTGAGACCATGCTTGGCCTTATGAGCAAGTTCACCATTGCTCGTATTCTTGAGCGAGAAGACTTCTCTAATCGCTATCATAATCAGCAGCCAATTGCGCTTCACGAGTTCATTTATCCAGTTCTTCAGGCATACGATTCTGTTGTTATCAAGGCAGATGTAGAGATGGGCGGAAACGACCAGATTTTCAACCTGCTTGCCGGTCGTGATCTTATGCGTGATATGGACATGGAGCCGCAGATTGCGCTTACCATGCCTCTTCTTGTAGGTACTGATGGTACTAAGAAGATGAGTAAGTCTTATGGAAACTACATTGGACTGACCGATGAGTCAAACGATATGTTTGGCAAGGTCATGTCTATTACTGACGAGATTATTCCAATGTATTACCGTCTTTGCTCTACGCTCTCTATTGATGAGCTTGATGCTATTGACAAGAGCTTTGAGGACGGCACTGCTGATCCTTACCAGCTTAAGCGTGCTCTTGGTAGAAATATTGTTGATCTTTATCACGGTGAGGGAGAAGGCCTCAAAGCACAGGCGGCCTTTGATGCTCAGTTCAAGAACAATGAGGTCCCTGACGACATCAAGGAATTTGCCATCTCTCTTGAGGCTGATGAGGATGGCCTTATCTATCTGCCAAAGATTTTGGTGGAGGTAGAAATTGCTTCAAGTAATGGTGAGGCTCGCCGTCTTATTGACGGCGGCGGTATTAAGATTAACCAGCAGCCTCTTCCCGCAAAGACCTATAAGGTTGAGCCATCGGTTCTTGAGAAAGCTCTTCTCCAGGCAGGTAAAAAGCGCTGGGCTCAGCTCATCTAGTCGACAATGGCAACCAAATAAGGAAGCTTACACATGTGGAGACAGTTTGCTCTAGCAGTAGCAGTTGTACTGGTTCTTTGTTATGTACCGGGATATCTTTTTTCTCGCGCTATTGGCACTAAACGAATGACATCCCTTGTGGTAGCTCCGCTTATCTCGGTCTGCCTCATTGGTTTTTCTGGAATTGCAATATATCCTTTGGGTCTAAGAGGTGTAACGCCGCTTTTGGGAGGCGTTGGTCTTTTTATCTTGATTGCTGCTGGGCTTTCGTATCTTATTCAGAAAATCAGACCCATCCAGGAAAATCAATCTCATGTAAACCTTGGCGAGAAGGACTCTCTAAACGGAGTCTTTCTCTTAGTGACTGCTGCTATCTCTACTGCAATATTCTTTGTTATTTTCCACAAAGCAATTAGAAACCCCTCTTGGTTCTTGCAGTCCGCTGATAACTACGCGCACCTGGCGTACATTACAAGAAGTGTTCAGTCGGGCATTTATTCTATGCTGCATGCTGCCTTTTATACAGGAGCAAGACCAGAGCTTCAGACCCCCTTCTTTGACGAGGGCTTTTATCCAACTTTATTTCATTCTTTAGCAGCTGTCACTGCAGCAATTACAGGCTTTAATGAGGTACTTACAGAAAATGTGGTTTGGTTTGTTTTTGTCGCGGTTATATATCCAGTGGGCGTCTGTGCTTTGCTTCAAGTGATAGGAAAGAAAAATTTAACTTTTAGTTTACTGACTGCATTTGCGGCATTTGCACAATTGGCTTTTCCTATTCGAATGGTTACGGTTCATGCAGTCTTTCCTAATGTAGCTGGCTTTTGTCTTGTCCCCACTGTTGCAGCAGTCTTTATATTGTCTTTTAACGAGAAGACATCCTGCAAAGAAGCATGCTCATCAACTCATAGCGTTCAAAAATTTTCTGTAAATATTCATACACTTTGTTTATGTTTTATGGGGATTATTGCACTAGCATTGGTCCATCCTAGTGCAGATTTTTTGTGGGCTATTTTTGTTTTACCATTTGTTCTTTGCAACTTGCTTCCAAGTTTTGCTCAGTATTTGAGTAAGAAATTTGAATTAACAAAACCGAAGAAAATTATTCTATTGATTTGTTTAGAGTGCGTAACTCTTGGCTCCGCTATTGGTATGTGGACTATTGTGCTTAATTCAAGTTTTATGGCACCGACAGTTAATTTCCTCTGGGAAATTTATTTTGATCCAATTAAGTCAGTTCTTTCCGTATTGAATTTTGGCTTGCTTTTGAATTTGCCACAGATTCTTTTTGCCGTTGCGTTCTGGCTTGGATTTGTGAGCTGTTGTATGAATAAGAATTGTCGCTGGCTCACTCTGGTATTTCTCATGACTGCCGTCATTTATGTAGCAAGTCTTTCTGATGTGATTCCTATTAAGAGGTTTTTCTCGGGATTTTGGTATACCGATCCAGAAAGAACCGCCGCGATGGTAGCAATAGCAGCAGTTCCTGTTGCAATTATTGGCATGGAAACATCCATCACGCTTGTATTTGACTTGATTAAATACGTTATTAAGACGGTCAAAGAAAAAGGAAACAAAGGCGAGAAAACAAGCTCAGAGAATTCTGCTTGTACCATTTCTGCAAATGGAGATCAATCAACCTGTAAGCCCTGCATGTTTATTAAGAACTCTGGCATTCTTATGGGCATCGTGGCGGTGTTATGGGGCTGCGTACTTTTGAGTCCGTGGAACTTGGCAAGCTTACCTAAAAAAGAGCATAGCGAAATCCGTTATGGCATCATATGGCTCAATGAGGTCTTTGAGCCTCGTGAGCATACAACCTATAAGGCAAGTGAGGATGAGTTTGTAAAAAAGGCTCTCCAGATTGTTGGTAATGACCTGGTAGTTAATAATCCTTACGATGGCTCTCTTGTTCTAAACTCGCTTTATGGCATGAACATTTTCTACCGTGCGAAGGTAGAAACAGAAGAGCTGCCACAAAGCGTAATTATTCGTACAAGGCTTAATGAGGTAGCTAGTAATCCAGAGGTTCAGCAGGCAGTGCGAGAAACTGGTGCAAGATATGTCCTGTTGTTAGATTTAGAAAATCCAGCTTTATTAGGAGACCAAAGCTATTATTTCTCAGGTTTACAGATTACTGATGAAATTCCTGGATTTGAGATTGTTCTTCAAGAAGGACCTTATAGACTGTATAGAATCACCGCTGTTGAGTAAGACTTTGGTAAGATTACATATCAATATCGTCCTAAACGGTGTTTAGCGGGAAGCCCGATTGATGGGGAGTAATTTTGAAAGGCATTATTCTTGCAGGAGGTAGCGGTACCAGGCTTTATCCCCTGACAACCGTTACATCTAAACAGCTTCTGCCTGTGTATGACAAGCCAATGATTTACTATCCTCTGTCTACGCTTATGCTGGCGGGGATTAGAGACATTCTTGTTATCTCTACTCCCCGTGACCTTCCAAATTTTGAAAAGCTTTTGGGTGACGGTTCTGATTTTGGCATTTCTATCAGCTATGCTGAACAGCCTTCTCCTGATGGATTGGCTCAGGCATTTGTTATTGGTAAAGAGTTTATTGGTGATGACGCTGCAGCTCTGATTCTTGGAGACAATATCTTCTTTGGAAACGGTCTTTCAGGACTTGTCAGAAAAGCTGCCCAACAGGCACAAACGTCTGGTCGTGCTACCGTTTTTGGTTACCACGTGGATGATCCAGAGCGCTTTGGTGTTGTTGAATTTGATAAGAATTACAACGCTATTTCAATTGAAGAGAAGCCAACCCATCCAAAATCTAACTATGCCGTAACTGGTCTCTATTTCTATGATCAGCGTGTTACTGAGCTGGTAAAGCAAGTTCAGCCAAGTGCTCGTGGTGAATACGAGATTACTGATCTTAACCGTCTGTATCTTGAGGATGGCACGCTTGACGTTGTCACACTTGGCCGCGGTTTTGCATGGCTTGATACAGGAACTATGGAGTCTCTCTTTGAGGCATCAACCTTTGTCCGTACCGTTGAAACAGCTCAAGGTCTGCCGGTAAGCGTTCCAGAAGAGATTGCTTTTGAGAATGGCTGGATTGATAGCTCAAAACTCATTGAATGTGCAGAACGCTACGGTAAATCTACGTATGGCGAGCACCTCAAGAGCGTTGCAGAAGGACGTATCCTTCCTTCTGGAAAGGGAGAGTAGTATGCACGTTCTTATTACCGGTGCGCATGGCCAGTTAGGCAATGAGCTCAAATGTCTTTTTGAGTCCGGTGTCTCTGAGATTGGCCCAATCCCAGAGGTTTTTGTTGAACCAGATGTTGATTATACCGACGCAGACGAGCTTGACATCACTAGCGCTGAGGCAGTTAATACATGGTTTGACCAGCATGAACGCTATGACGCTGTTATTAACTGTGCTGCCGCAACAAATGTAGATGGTTGCGAGAGCAATTTTGAGATGGCGTTTGCAGTAAATGCGCTTGGCCCTATGAATCTTGCACGAGCTTGCAACTCTACACAAACAAAGCTTGTTCAGGTATCCACTGATTATGTTTTTAGCGGTAAGGAAAGCTCTCCTCGCACGGAACAAGATGCTCCTTATCCTGTTTCTGCTTACGGTCGATCCAAATTAGCAGGAGAGGGACTTGCGCTGGCCGCAAATGCTCAAACGTTTGTGGTTAGAACGGCGTGGCTTTATGGTTATGTTGGCAAGAACTTTGTGGCAACCATGCGCACCCTTGGTGCAAAGTATTCAGAGATTAGTGTTGTTGATGATCAAGTAGGTAATCCTACCAGCGCAAATGATTTGGCACATACAATCTTGTGCATTGCGGCTACTGAGAACTATGGCATCTACCACGCAACCAATGAGGGAACATGCTCATGGGCTGATTTTGCCGAAGCTATTATGGCTGGCAGTAATCTTGATTGTAAGGTTGCTAGAGTAACTTCTGCTCAGTGGAAAGAGATGCACCCAGAAAGCGCTTCTCGCCCCGCATATTCATCTTTGGTAAATGGGCATCTTGAGAGTACCATTGGAAATTGTATGAGGCCTTGGCAAGAGGCTCTTGCGACATATCTTTCGAAGGTAGAAAGAGGTTAGTGTGAAGACCTATTTAGTTACTGGTGGAGCTGGATTTATTGGATCTAACTTTATCCACTACATGCTTAGAAGAAATCAGGATATTCATATTTTGAACGTGGATGCCCTGACCTATGCTGGCAACCTTGAGAATCTTTCGGAATATGATCAAGACCCTCGCTACACCTTTGCCCACGTAGACATTAGGGATAAAGAGGCTCTGACGCAGCTGTTTGAGACTCATCATCCCGATTATGTTATCAACTTTGCTGCAGAGAGCCACGTAGATCGCTCCATTGAAGATCCAGGTGCTTTTGCCGATACCAATGTCATGGGTACTGTTGCGCTCCTGAGCGTTGCAGAGTCTTTCTGGAATGATGGTCAGGGCTCTTATGGAGACCATAAGTATTTGCAGGTTTCTACCGATGAGGTCTATGGCTCACTTCCACTTGATGACCCAGAGGCATTTTTCCGTGAGACCACACCTTTGAGTCCACACAGCCCCTACTCTGCATCTAAGGCTTCTGCTGATATGTTTGTAAAAGCCTGGCATGATACATACGGATTTCCTGCGGTAATCACGCGTTGCTCCAACAATTATGGTCCTTATCAGTTCCCCGAGAAGCTCATTCCTCTGATGATTGAGAATTGCCTGGAGCACAAGGCACTTCCAGTTTATGGTGACGGACTGAATGTTCGTGACTGGCTCTACGTTGATGACCACTGCAAGGCAATTGCTATGGTTCTTGAGGGCGGCAAGCTGGGCGAGGTTTATAACGTTGGCGGTCACAACGAGCGCAATAACCTCTACATTGTTAAGCGCATCATTAATGAAGTTGCAAGAATCACCGGTGATAGTCAGATTACTGAGGATTTGATTTCTTACGTTACTGATCGTAAGGGTCATGACCGCCGCTATGGCATTGCGCCAGATAAGATTAAAGAAGAGCTTGGCTGGTATCCAGAAACTCCATTTGAAGAGGGAATTGTTACCACTATTAACTGGTATCTGGAGAACCGCAAGTGGGTTAAGAATGTAGTTTCTGGTGATTATCAGGATTACTACAAAAAAATGTACGAAGGTCGATAATGCGCACATACGATACAGAGACGCTCAAACATCTTCAGCAGGTTGAGCTGATGATTTTAAAGGACTTCGTAGACACGTGCGAGGCTAACAACATCCGCTATTTTGGTTTTGGCGGCACTGCCATTGGCGCTCTTCGTCATAAGGGATTTATTCCTTGGGATGATGATATCGATGTCTGCCTTCCTGCAGAAGACTTCAACAAGCTTCTGGAGATCTATGATAAAGAGTGGTCAGAAAAGTATTCGATCATGAATACTGAGAGGGACATCAACTATCCATTCCCAACCACGCGCATTATGCTCAAAGGAACACAGTTCTGCGAAGAAGCACTTGCGCCACTTCCCCTTGACCTTGGTATTTTCCTAGATGTCTACTGCTTTGATAATGTTTCGGATGACGAGAAGGAATATCAGAAGCAGGCATTTGATGCGTGGTTCTGGTCACATATGCGCATCCTCGTTGACGTTCCTCGCCCTGTTATTTTGGCCGACGGCATCAAAGGAAAGCTCTTAAAGGCAGCAGTTACTATGGGTAGGGGAGTTTGCAAATTGCTGCATCTCTCTACTCAGAAAATGTATGAGCGTGAGCAGGAAGCCCGCAACCGCTTTGCTCACGTTAAGACAAAAAGAATTGCCTACCTGCACGATACGGATAGGTTTGTAAATACCTATCCAGTTGATGAGGTTTTCCCTGTTGATAAGCTTGATTTTGATGGAATTCAAGTAGCGTTCCCTAATCAAAATGATAAATTCCTTAGGATGCTTTACGGTGATTACATGCAAATGCCACCAGTTGAGAAGCGTAAAAACCACTATCCAGCGCGTTTGGATTTTGGTCCTTACTAGGGTCTTCTCGTTTGTAAAGCAATACATAAAAGGTAAAACGGCATCTCAGGTGCCGTTTTTTTGTTAGATTGGCAGTCTATGGCAATCCTCTGAAGGTAATATGTTCAAAATATATTTACACTTGTACAAATTTGAACATAGGAGTATTATGACTGAAGTTAATTGGTATGGAAGTTTATTTCGCAGTTAATTGGTCTTCATTTGGAGGAACCGTGGCACTAACAAATAACGTGTTTTCTGTATTAAAAACCATTGCTCTTTCTGACGAGAAGCTCAATCAGAGACAGCTTGCAGAAGAAACTGAGCTTTCTTTGGGATCAGTTAATTCAGCAGTAAAAACGCTTGAGGATCAGGGTCTTATTGACGATAGTCTAATTACTCCAAAGGGCCTTGAAGCTCTGAAGCCTTATGAGGTCAAGAATGCCATTATTATGGCAGCTGGTCTGTCTTCTCGCTTTGCACCAATCTCTTATGAGAAGCCAAAGGGTGTCTTGAAGGTTCGCGGAGAAGTTCTCATTGAGCGCCAGATTCATCAGCTTATGGAAGCTGGCATTACCGATATCACTGTAGTTGTTGGCTACAAGAAGGAGTACTTCTTCTACCTGGAGGAGAAGTATGGCGTCAAGATTGTGGTTAACCCAGACTATGCAACCAGAAACAACAATTCCACGCTTTGGTATGTAAAAGAGCAGCTGGATAACACCTATATTTGCTCCTCTGATGATTACTTTACTCAGAATCCTTTTGAGCACTATGTTTATGAGGCTTATTACTCAGCAACATATGTTGCAGGAGAGACCGACGAGTGGTGTCTTAAAGAGGGCCGCGGTGGACGTATTACCGGCGTAGAAATTGGCGGTTCAAATTCTTGGATTATGTTGGGCCATGTCTACTTTGACAGACAATTCTCAAAGAAGTTTGTAGACATTCTTGAGGCAGTTTATGACAAGCCAGAGACTGTTGATATGCTTTGGGAAGAGATCTACGTCCGTCACATCAAAGAGCTTTCTATGAGCATTAGAAAATATCCTGACGGCGTTATTTATGAGTTTGACTCCCTTGATGAGCTGCGTCAGTTTGATCCAGCCTTCATCGAGAACATTGACTCAGAGATTTTTGACAATATTGTCTCAATCCTTCACTGTCAGAAGAAGGATATTCATGGCTTCTATCCTCTCAAGCAGGGACTTACCAACTTGTCAGCTCACTTTATTGTGGGATATGGTGATGACGCCCAGGAGTATGTTTACAGGCATCCTGGCGTTGGTACCGAGAAGCTTGTTGACCGCGCTGCTGAAGAGGCTGGTCTTCGACTTGCTCGTGAGCTTGGCCTAGACAACACCTTTATTTACGAGGACCAAAAAGAAGGTTGGAAGATTTCCAAGTTTGTGAAAAACGCTCAGAATCTTGATCCTCATAATCCTGAGCAGCTCAAGCGGGCAATGGAAATGGGTTATAAACTGCATCATAGCGGCGCGTCACTTGATCGTTCTTTTGACTTTGTCAACGAGGGTCTTAATTACGAGAAACTCCTGCTTGAAGAGGGTCCTATTGAGATTCCTGGCTACTATGAGCTTCGCGAGAAGGTCCTGCGTTTGAAGAAGTATGCTGACGCTGATCAGTATCCAGTTGTTATTTCTCACAATGATTTCTTCTATCTGAATTTCTTGATTGACGAGTCAGACACCTACAGCCTTATTGACTGGGAATATGCGGGAATGTCAGATGAGGCTAATGACTTTGGTACCTTCACAGTTTGCTGTGAGCTTACTGATGATGAAGCTAATGCTGCTATTGATTACTACTTTGGAAAAGAGGCAACGTTTGAGCAGCGCAGACACTTCTGGAGCTATGTAGTCTTTGCTGGTTGGTGCTGGTATCTCTGGTCTCTGGTTAAGGAAGCAGAGGGCGAGAACGTAGGCGAGTGGTTCTTCATTTACTATCGCTACGCTGCAAACAATATTGATCGTGTTCTTTCTTGGTACGAAGACGCTCAGAACTAAGGGCAAAAGGGGAAAATTATGTATTACGGTCTTTTAAGCGGTATTCTTTGGGCGGTTGATACCGTTATTCTTGGTGTTGCTCTTGGTATGAGTCCTTATGTTGATTCAGCTCAGGCGTCATTTGCCAGCGCATTCATGCACGATTTCTTTGCTGCTGCAGTTCTTTTAGTCATGATGGCTCAGAAGGGAAGACTTAAAGACACCCTTGAGGCAGCAAAAACAAAGAGTGGTCGTGTAGTCATGCTTGGCGCACTCCTGGGTGGACCAATTGGTATGAGTGGTTACTTAGCTGCTATTAATACCATTGGACCTGGTTACACCGCTGCTATTTCAGCTTTCTATCCTGCAGTTGGTTCGGTTTTAGCATGGCTTTTGCTCAAAGAAAAGATGAACTTAAAGCAGATTATTGCCCTTATCGTTGCTCTTGTTGGCGTCATGGTTATTGGTCTCTCAACAGCAGCAGGCGAGGGTAACGGAAATGTTCTTGTGGGTATCTTGGGCGTTGCTGCTTGTGTCTTTGGCTGGGGATCTGAGGCGGTTATTTTGGCTTGGGGTATGCAAGACGATGCTGTTGATAATGAGACTGCTCTTCAGATTAGGGAAACCACCTCTGCATTTGCATACGGTCTTCTCATCTTGCCATTGGCTGGTTCCGTTGATTTTGCTGCACAGGTTGCACTCACTCCTGCAAATGGCGTTGTCTTTATTGCAGCACTTGCTGGTACTGCCTCGTATCTCTTCTACTACAAGGCAATTGACGCCATTGGCGCTTCTCGCGGTATGGCACTGAACATTTCTTACTCTGCATGGTCGGTAATTTTTGCAGCTCTTGCAGGTATTATCCTGCCAGCAATTATGCCTGAAGCAATTCCATCTCCACTGGTTGTAATTTGCTGCATTGTCATTATTGTAGGAACGGTTCTTTCTGCAACTCCAGACTGGAGTGAGCTCTTTAGTAAAGAGTAGGTTAGCTTTAATCAAACACACTAAAAATGACCCGTAGCTGTTGAGCTGCGGGTCATTTTGTGTAGAGAACAGATGGAGTTAGCCGTTACTTTTTTGTCCGCTCTTATAAGCCATGTTGATGAGCTTGGCCACAGGAGTTGGCCAGAACTTCTTAAGCATCTCCAGATCTTCCTGTTCACGACGGTTATCGTGAATAAGATGGCTGGTTTCAGAATCTTCGTGGATGCGGTGAAGCATCAGCACACGGGTGTCGTATAAGAAATCACCCTCACGTTTGCTGATTGCCTCCCATGCTTCCCAATCCAGGTTAGAGCCAAATCCAGCCTTGAAAACAGGGACGTCAATATTGGGGAGGACTAGCGTGGTGCTTGGACAGCAAATGGCACAGCCCAGCTCAAGCGCACGACGTTTAGCCCATGCTTTACCTGCATTTTCTGGCTTTGAGAGCGAGTACAAGAGACGACGCTTAACCTTAAGCAGACGATTTTCAAGAACTTCTTCACCGTCGCGTAGCTCTCCGTAATTGGTGAAGTAAATTAGTGGGCGAGAAGAGCTGTTCACGCGTTCAAGCATGTACTCTGCATAGTTTGGTTTGTAGAGATCATCTTGGTGAGCGATGGTTACTAACGGAGTTGTACAAATGCTCACGGCAAAGTTCCAGTCGCCAGCAATACCTCCTGGTCCAGGATTGACGTACATCTGAATGTCATACTTCTTGCAAAGAGATTGAATGAGTTCATTTGGTGTTGAAGTAGCCAAAAGAATATTCGTAGACAGTGTTTGCTCCTTGAGCGAGAGAATGCATTCTTCTAGATAGGGACTCTCGCCATAAGCGCAGACAGCAAACGTGTGATCCTGAGGTGTATACATTGCTACATCCAATCGATTAGCTCCGATGTCTAGTATTATAAGAATATTATCGGACGATGGCGAATGGGAGCCTTTGTGGAGTCTGACGGATATAAGACATACGAGAACCCCGATGAGCTAAGAAAGATCCAGATTCTTTCTACGCTTTTGATGGATGAGCTTGACCGCGTCTGCACGGAGCTTGGCATTTCGTACCAGGCGTACGGTGGAACAGCCATTGGCGCTGTGAGACACAAAGGCTTTATTCCTTGGGATGATGACGTAGATATCTCGATGTTCCGCGAGGATTATGAGATTTTTTTGGAGAAAGCACCTGCGCTTCTTCGACCAGATTTTTGCATTCAAAACGGAAGAAAAGACAATTTCTTCCCAGCAGTTAATACAAATCTCTCACTAAAGGGAACAGTTTGCGTCCCTGACGAGTTTATGACCTGCCCCTTTACGTACGCTATTTCTATCGGTATTTTTCCCTTTGATAAGATTCCTGCAGATCCTAAAAAGCTTGCCAAGATTAAGCGTCAGACATGGTTCTGGGGACGCTTGAACTTCCTGCTGGTTACTCCAACACCTCGCGTGCCTTTAGTTGGCTGGAAAAAGAAAGTTGCTCTTGCAGGATGCTTTGTCATTCATCACGCCTTGAAGCTTTTTAGGGTTTCATCTGCGTATATTCAACGTAAATGGGATCAGGCGGCACGTGCTGCAGAGGGCGAGAATACCACTCATTACGCAAGCTTTGTTGAACCTGATCCAGAGAACTGGTCAATGGACAAAGAGGATGTGTTCCCAATGGTTCGCGTTCCTTTTGAGGATATTACTACTACGCTTCCAAAGGAATATGACAAGCTTTTAACCAGGGGATACGGAGATTACATGCAGCTTCCTCCAGAGAATGATCGTAAAAATCATCATCCTGGTGCGCTTGATTTTGGCAAATGGAAAGAGGTAGACGTTACCAAAGGAAGCCGTCAGGCATTTGAAGACTTTGGTCAGAAAAGCTAACTATGACTATTGATACTTCTGCGGAACAGCTTAAGAAAAACTACTTCTGGAATACGCTTGGTTCCTTGATGAACGCTGCCTCAACAGTGCTTATGTTGATGGTGGTTACGCGTACCATGGGAGCTGCTGCCGGTGGTGTTTTCTCGCTTGCGTATGCAGTTGCTCAGCAGCTTATGGTCATTGGTCACTTTGAAATTAGGACGTATCAGGTTACCGATACAGAAGAAGTATTCTCGTTTGGCGTATATCTTGCGGCACGAATCATCACAACTGGTTTGATGATTGCGGGAATCATTATCTTTACCCTGCAGTCCCAGGGATTGAGCTACGAGGGGGTGCTGTATGCCCTCATTGCATCACTTCGTTTATTTGACGTTGTAGAAGATGTTTTCCATGGCATGTTCCAGCAGCATGGTCGCTTAGATATTGCTGGCAGAGCATTCTTTTATCGTGTTCTTGCAACCGTTGTTGGCTTTGCAGTAGGCGTGCTTTTTACAAAGAACTTGCTTGTTGGCGCAGCTCTTTCTTTTGTTGCATCACTGGTAGTTATGATTGCGCTTGTCATTCCTCCTACCAAGAAGATGGCAACGCTTAAGCCTACCTTTGACTTTAAGCAAATTACAAAGCTGTTGGTTACCACCGCTCCATTATTTGCTGGTTCATTTTTGCTAACGTACGTTGTTGGTGCTCCTCGCTATGCATTGGGTGCTTTGAGTGATCAGGCGCTTCTTACGTTCTTTACGGCATTGGCCATGCCAGCTATGGTTATCAATCTTTTAAGCAACTTTGTATTTAAGCCACTGCTCACTCAGATGGCCGAATATTGGAATAATCAGCAAGACAAGCAGTTTGTGGGCCTGATTCTTAAAGGGTTTGCCGTAGTTGCCCTGGCCACTGTTGTTTCGATGGCTTTAGCTTGGCCATTAGGAGCTCCGGTTCTTGGACTTTTGTATGGTCTTGATTTTGAGCCATACAAGTTTGAGCTTTTGCTATTGCTCTTTGGTGGTCTGCTCAATGCTCTTACCGTTATTTTGTACTATGCCGTAGTAACTATGCGTAAGCAGGTTGCCGTCTTTGTAAGCTACGCTGCAGGTGCAGGCTTTGCTGCGCTTACCGGGGGATGGTTTGTGGGCAACTTTGGCATTATGGGAGCGTGTGTGCTTTATGATGCCTCGCTAGCAATCCTCGCTTTGGTATTTGGTATCTTCTGCTTCTTGGGATTTAAAGATCAAAAGAAAAAGTCCGCTGCGTAAGCGGACTTTTTTAAGGTATTGCCTGTGTGAGCGTGCGATTAAATGGCTAGCTTGTCGTTTACACGCGAGTACGCTGGTTTAAATCAGTTACAAAATCAAGGTTCTTCTCGTCACGTGCATCTTTATCACGCAGAGCAAGCTCAGCTGAAAGCTGCTCAACCTTATAGGTGAGCTTAGAGATTGCGCAGGACTGATGGAAGAGCCTAATGAGGATCATCACAATAACCAGCAGCAAAACAAAGTTTGCAGGGCTCATAAAGCCAAACAGACTTGAGAAGAAATAGGCAAGCTGAGGGATGAGCGCAAACAAAACAAGGATTCCTGCAGAGACAACCCAATAGACAGAGTCGGAGATGCGAATCTTTGATTTGCGGACGCTATTGATGACAATGCCCATGGCAAATAGGGCGCCAATAAGCAGCAGAATTCTGAGAACTAAAGTCATGGTGTCACCTTATCTAAACCACTGGAAGAGCAAAAGCGAGAGGCACGTGCGAGCCATATACATTATTGAGTTATAGAAACTCAAATAGGACTCACCACCTTGACGCTCACGCATCTCAGTTTCAATCTCGACAACCTTAGCTCCTCGACGCATCAGCAACGAGATGGTGTCTGGCTCGGGGGAGAAATCAAAGGAGCGCGCATACGTTTCAATAAGACCACGATCGTACATACGCATGCCTGAGGTAGGGTCAGTAATGGTTTGACCAGTGCTTGTCTTAATAAGCCAAGAAATCAGCTTGGAGCCAATCTCTCGAGGAGAGTTTCCGCGAGCCTTGGTGACAAAGCGAGAAGCAATGACGATATTTGCTCCCTCGTTTACCATTGCTTGAGCCATAGGAGCAATGTACTCAGGCCTGTGCTGACCATCGGAGTCAAACTGCACCACAGCGTCATAACCATGTTCTTTGGCGTAACGCATACCAGCCCTAAAGCCTGCAGAAAGGCCTCCGTTAACTGGCAAATTGAGGTAGTTAAATCCACGCTCTTTACAAATATCCAGAGTGCGGTCAGCGGAGCCGTCGTTGATTATGATGTAATCAACTTGAGGAGCTACCTGGCACAACTCTGTAATAGTTGAAGCAATGCAGGCTTCTTCGTTGTAAGCGGGAACGACTGCAAGAATTCTCACGAGCATCCTTTGAATTGCAAATTACACGTTAACTGCATGAATATCATAGCTCAAAAGCTGAATTAATCTTGACTCGTATATAGTAGATTACCTAAAGAAATCGAAAGGTGAACGCTATGGAGTTTCCAAAAGAGCTTAAAAACCCTATTCAATCGGGCAATTTTACGTTTTATGACACCTCGATTGAAGGTGTAAAGGTTGTGGACGTAAAGCTGTACGGTGATGCGCGTGGTGGCTTTATGGAGACCTACCGTGAAGAAAACTTTGTTGCTGGCGGCATTGACGCTTCGTTTGTACAGGACAACCAGTCCTCATCCGTTCAGGGCGTGCTCCGCGGTCTTCACTTCCAGATTGAGCATCCACAGGCAAAGCTTGTGCGCGTAATCTCTGGCACTGTCTTTGACGTTGCCGTTGACCTGCGAGAGGGAAGTCCAACCTGGGGTCAGTGGGAAGGCGTTGTTTTGTCCGCTGAGAACCGCAGGCAGTTCTTTGTTCCTCGCGGATTTGCCCACGGCTTTTTGGTCCTCTCTGAGACTGCGGAGTTCTGCTACAAGTGCGATGACATCTATCATCCAGGTGATGAGGGTGGCATCATGTGGAACGATCCAGAGCTTGGCATTGAGTGGCCAGCATTTCTTGGCGAGAAGACCTTAGATCCAGCAAAGGTTATTCTTTCCGACAAAGATAAGATTCATCCAGCACTTTCTTCACTTAAGAAGTAGTAAGCGCTGAAGGCAAGTTAGGTACTATGAACGAACGTAATCGTCGTGAGCGAGAATCCACAGCTCACGAGCTAAATCGCATGAACGAGGCGGAGTGGACAGAGGAAGCTTCTGACAAGGAGCTCTCAACTCAGCCACTCCCTCGCGCAACACAGATGGAACTTCTCGCCCCAGCGGGAGGTCCAGCGCCATTTACCGCAGCTCTTGCTGGTGGTGCTGATGCTATTTACTGCGGCTTGGGCAACAACTTCAATGCTCGCCGTGGTGCGGACAACTTTGATGACGAGTCGTTTGCGCGTGCGTGCAGACAGGCTCATCTAGCTGGCGCACGCGTGTACGTCACCGTTAACGTTGTTGTTAAGTGGGATGAGATGCAGCGGGTTTTACGCCTGATTCGCCGTGCATGGGTTCTTGGTGCTGATGCTTTTATCATTCAGGACTGGGGTCTTATGGCTCAGGTAAGAAAGACCTGGCCAGAGATTGAGTGTCACGTTTCAACGCAGGCAAACATCCACGATACGCGTGGTGTTGCAGCCTGTAAAAAGCTTGGCGTAGGCCGCGTGACGCTGTCCAGAGAGCTTACGAAAGAAGAAATTTCTACCATTTCCAAGCTTGGCGTTGAGCTGGAATGTTTTGGTCACGGAGCCCTGTGTTTCTGCTATTCGGGCATCTGTCACATGTCATCTATGCGCGGAGATCGCTCTGCTAACCGTGGAGCCTGTGCTCAGCCGTGTCGCCTGCCGTATGAGTTGCTCAATTCTAAGCACGAAGTTGTTTCGATGGGCGGCATTGATAGACTGCTCTGTCCCAAGGATTACTGCACTATTGATGACGTGCCTGACATGATTGAGGCGGGCGTAGGCTCACTTAAGATTGAGGGCCGCATGAAGGCACCTGAGTACGTGTACTCGGTAGTGTCTTCGTATCGTCAAGCAATTGATGCTGCCGAGAAGGGCGTGGATAACCAGGCTGATGTGGCACGCCGTCACCGCTTGCTTAAACGCTCGTTTAACCGTGGCCTGACTAACGCGTACCTGCATGGCACCGCTGGCAACGAGATGATGAGCTACGAGCGCTCCAACAACCGCGGTGAGATTGTTGGTGAGGTCACCGGCGGACGTCCGCTTGAGGACGCTCTTGAGCGTAAAAGTGGTCTTAATGGTGGCCGTGTTAAGCTGCGTCGCTACAAGCAGGCAGATGTTGACCTTATTGCACACGCACCTATTGGCAAGAATGACTTGCTTGAAATTAGGCCGCTCGATGAGCCTGACAAGTTCCTGACCGCTCTTTGTCCTGCGGACGTTGAGCCTGGTCAGACAGTTACGGTTCGCACTTCTCGCGTTATGCAGACCGGCTCTACAGTACGCATTATCCGCTCTGAAGCTGCGCGCGTAGCTGCTGAGCAGATCTCTTCACTGGAATATCCTCGCAAACGAGCTGTTGACGTAGCTATTATTGCCCGCATTGGCCAGCCCTTCACCGTGGTGCTTACAACGGCAGATGGCGTTGCAAGCGCATCCGCTGAAGGTTTTGTGGTGGAGGAGGCACGCACCAAGGCAGTAACTTCTGACGAGCTTATTGAGCACGTTGGCCGCATGGGAACCTCGCCGTTTGAGGCCGTAAGCTTTGACGTCCAGATGGACGATACGTGCGGCATGAGCTTTAGTGCTGTCCACAAGGTCCGCGCTGCGGCATGTGAGCAGCTCGAGGCCGCACTTCTTGAGGAGTACCAGAACCGCGAGCAGAAGATTACTCCGCTTTCCCGTCTTGCCTATCAAAAGGAGCGAGAAGCTCAGGACAAAGAGAAGCTTTTTGCCTTTGATGAAACGGCTGCAAAGACAAATGCACCGCAGGCAGAGGTCTGTGTTCTAGTTGAGACTCCCGAGCAGGCACGTGTTGCGCTCAAGGCGGGAGCAAATCGTCTATATGCAACAGGCGATGCGCTCGCAGAGATTTCGTGGCCAGAGGATCTTCTCGCCAAGGTGACCCCATGGCTTGATGAGGTATGTCGCGAGATTGACCATAAGCGCCTGGACCCCTACGTTGCAGCAGGTAAGCCGATTGCCGTGGGAAACATCTCCGAGCTGGCGCTGGCCGTTGAGCGCGGAGCCATCCCTGAGGTGCGCGAGTGCATTCCAGTCCACAACGATTACGCCTTACAGGCACTTGCCGACATGGGTGCAGAAGGCGTCTGGCTCAACTCCGAGCTTACCCTTCAAGAGATCTGCCATATGGCGAGAAACGCCTCGATTCCTGTGGGTTATATGGTCAGCGGCCGTATTCGTACCATGACCACTGAGCACTGCATTTTGATGTCTACGGGCAAGTGTATCCACGATTGCGATGCCTGTAAGCTGCGCCTTGAGGAGCATACGCTTAGAGGTATTGATAACGATTACATGCCCGTAAGGACTGACAGACATGGTCGCTCCAAGATTTGGAGCCCCAAGCTCTTTGACGGCGTGCCAGAGATGGCTGAGATGCTTTCTGCTGGTGTGAAGCGTTTTATGGTGGACGCAACGCTTCTGAGTACGGAGCAGACAAGAGAGGCTACCTCTCGCGTAGCTGCAGCGATTGCGGCGACAGCGTCGGGTGCATCATTGCCTGCACGTCTGAAAGATGCTTCAGTTGGACATCTTTTCTCGCCAATTGGATAGTGCAGAAATAAGTTTGGAATTTTGGGTAGGATACCCTTGTTGTAAGTTATGGGCGCATCCGCGCTTGAAGAGTTTGAATAGGAGCAAACATGGCCATTAATCGTGACCTTTTGAATGCAACCCTTGATGTTATTCGCCAGAGCCTTCAGACCGACGGCGGCGACGTTGAGCTTATCGATGTAAGCGATGACGGTACTGTTACCCTTGAGATGGTCGGCTCTTGTGCTGGTTGCCCTATGTCTGCATACGATATGTCTGAGGGTATTGAGCGCATCCTGATTGAGCATGTTCCTGGCGTTAAGCGCGTTCAACCTGCAATGCTGTAAGTTGCCGCTCAGCACTAAAAAGTGAACGTTTGGCGCTTATCGGTTGTTAGTTTCATACGCATAAACGTGTTTTTTATGCAGAGAAGTTATGAAGAACCATAACTGACCTGCGTATTTACAAATTTTATATATCACGTCCCGCACATTATTGTGTAGGGCGTGATATTTTATATAAACGGATAACTAGGTTTTCTGACCATACATTTGTATGACGTAAGAAAGGTGGACGTTGTGGTTCTTTCTGATCGCGACATTAAAGCAGAGATTGCAGCTGGTCGTATCGTTATTGAGCCTTTATGCGAGAAAAACGTGCAGCCTGCATCGGTTGACGTATGTCTTGGCTCAAACTTTAGAATCTTCCGCAATTCTACGCATACCTCAATTGATCCACTTGTAGCTCAGGAGGGTCTTACTGAGTCAATTGATGTTCCTGAGGGAGAGGTTTTTGTCCTTCATCCTGGTCAGTTTGCGCTTGGCACTACGCTTGAGCGCATTGCTATTCCTGACGATATTCTTGGCAAGCTTGAAGGAAAGTCCACCCTGGGACGCCTGGGCCTTATGATTCACTCAACTGCAGGCTATGTTGATCCAGGTTGGGACGGAGAGCTCACACTGGAGCTTTCTAACGTTGCTAACCTTCCAATCATTTTGCATCCTGGCATGAGGATTGGTCAGCTTTCCTTTGAGCGCATGAGTTCTCCTGTTGAGCGTCCTTATGGCTGCGAGGATCTTGGTAGCCATTATCAGGGCCAGCGTGGTGCAACTCCTTCGCATGTTCTTTCAAAGTAGTTTTAGTAAGTAGGACGTATTGTGTGGCTTGATGCTTTTTATCATTCATTAAACCCAGTAGCGCTTTCACTGGGTCCGCTATCTATCAGGTGGTATGGTCTGGCATATCTCGTGGGCTTTGTGCTTGCTGGCGTAGTTATGTACAGAACTGCTCAGCGCTGGAAACTTAACGTTACCCTTGATGACGTGCTTAATTTGATGGTAGGCATCTCGTTTGGCGTTATTGTGGGCGCCCGTCTGTTCTACGTTATTTTCTACGGCGCTGGTTATTACGTGGCTCATCCACTTGATGCATTTGCCTTAAGTCAAGGTGGTATGAGCTTCCACGGTGGCCTTGTAGGCGCTGTTGTTGGCGGCTCTATTGTCTGTAAGGCATCAGGTCTTTCTATCCCTACCATCTGTGACCTGGGAGTTATTGGCGCACCACTTGGTCTTTTCTTTGGACGCTGCGCAAACTTCATTAACGGTGAGCTTTGGGGAAAGCCAACAGATTTGCCTTGGGGAGTTATGTTTGAGACGGGAGGAGCGGTCTATCGTCACCCTTCTCAGCTCTACGAAGCACTTCTCGAGGGCCTTGTGATGTTTGTCATTTTGTACGTCCTTTCTAGGAAGTATCCTCCTCGTCCACAAGGAACGTTCATTGGAACGTTTTTGATGCTCTATGGCATTTTTAGGTTTGTCGTGGAATTTGTCCGTGTTCCTGACGAGCAGCTTGGCTATCTCTTTGGCAGCTTTATTACCATGGGACAGCTACTCAGTCTGCCTTTAGTTGTACTTGGAATAGTGGTGCTTGTTATGGCAAGAAGGCTAAACTCACCACAAGTTGGAAGGAATTAGAAGCATGTTTAAAAAGGCGCTCAATAGCCTTTTCTCCATACTTTTAGTGCTTGCGCTCTTACCAGCTCCTGCATTTGCAGAAGCAGCGGGGGAGTTGACCACTACTGTTACAGCAACTACCTCAACAGAGACTGCTCTTGCTGCTAATGACAGCGCTTCTGGTACTGAAGCTGTTTCTGGTACCGTAGCCGCCACTTCTAGCGCAGCCACAACCTCTGAAGAGACAGGTCCTGGCGTTGCTGCAACCACTAATAAGACTGACTATCCACACAAAACACTGGACCAGGCAGTAGAAACACTGACCAATTCCTTCTATAAGCCAAAACCTCGCTATGGTGTAGACACTAACCTCAACACTATGGTTGCAGAAGAACTGCGTCGCATTGGTGCTGGAGAGGTTAACGTTAGAGTGGCATCTGTTCAGATGTCTTCGACAGCCTCATATGCTCACGCAGGCATTTCTACTGATTTTGCAACTAATGGTTCTATTGAGTACTTCTGGATGGACGCCGCTGGCTTTACTAATCAGAGAAGCACTCTTATTCTTCGCCAGGCAAAAGTTACCTTTGAACTTTCCAAGGATGGAAAGACCGTCCAATATACCTGCAATGTTTTAATCCCTTGGGATGAGGCAAAATCTCAGGCGCAACTTGCTGACGTATCTCAAAACCTTGCGCCATCATACGCGGCAGGACAGAATGAATCTTCAGTAACTTCAAACTTTACCCTTCCACATAAGCTTGTTTCTGCAGATGGAAACCAACTTTCATGGTCTAAGGTCACTTGGACTAGCTCAGATACCTCTGTCGTTCGCATTGATGGATATGGCACTGAGCCCTATAAGGCAACAGTTACCCGCGGCATTCGTGACAAGCAGGTCACGCTGACTGCAAATGTCTCTTTGAGCAGCTCCGACGCTCCTCAGACAAACTATCAGAAAACCTTTACCATAACGGTTCCAGGGGACCCTTCGGCTATTACCGATGCACAGAATAATCTGTTGAGACGCATTAACAGGCGTTTCTCGGCATCAAGCATTAAAGATGTGTATACCAATCACTCCATTAATGCTCAGGCGGTTACAGACGACCTGCAGATGCCTACGCCAAAGAACTTTGGCTTAGACGGAAAGCGCTATCAGTTTACGTACACTTCCTCCAATGCTGCTATTACGTTCAATGGCTATAGGGGAACGGTGTACCAGCCTCTGCCTTCTGCTTCCGCGCAGCAGGTAGACATCACTCTGACCGTTACCGATAAAGAAAATCCTGAGGTATCAGTCTCTAAGACTCTTACGGTTACGGTAAGCCCGCTTAATCAGGCTGATATTGATGCAGAGCTTGCTTTGATGAATGAGTCTAAGGCTCATTTCTGGGATGCACTTGCTACTCCTTCTGGTCAGCAGAATAAACAAGACAGCGTTTCTGAGTCTCTGGCCACGCCAAATAAGTTTTATCGTGCTGCTGACGGCTCTTTGACCTGGTCTTATGATGTTAACAATACCGATAAGACCGCAAGTGGTATTGTGCCTTCAGAGTTCCCAACATACGACCCCATGGGCCCTGCTGATCAGGCGCGCACGTACAGCTCTTCTCAGCCAACAATTATTCAGAACGAGAATCTTGTTCTCACACAGACTCCTGAGTACAACACGTCTGTTACGGTTTCGGCACTTCTTTCAAGTGCACGCTATTCTCGCTATGCAAGCTTGTATCCAGATAATGAGCAGTTCCAGGCCCTTACTAATCAGAAGGTCTCTGCTACCTTTACCGTGGCAGGCGAGAAGGGCGTTCGACCTGTAGAGGAAGACCCAGATCCAAGTCAGCTTGTTTCCGTCACTCTTTCTGTAGTAGGTCTTGATAAAGACGGTAAGCCTCAGCACTGGGCTCCTACTCAGACTATTGAGGTTCGTAAGGGTACCACTGCTGACAAGGTAACGTATGACTACCTGAAGAATAATGGCCTAACCTATGATGCAGCAGGCGGTTATTTGTCTTCTATTACGTCGCCTTCACAGGGACTTACGCTTGCAACAGCGCAGGTAGATGGCGCCTATAAATGGTGGCAGTTCTTTGTAAACGGTCAGCTTTCGGACAAGATGGCAAACAATGTTACCTTGGACGAAAACACTACCATTACCTGGACATATGGTGGTCAGGATAGCTCCATTCCAACTCCTCAACATGAGTTGGTCATCAATCCATTTGCTGAGCACCCTAACTACGAGGCATCTTGGAGCGGTTTTGGTAGCGGAAACGGTTCCACTACTACGCAGAGTACCCCCATTAATTCTGCAGCTCTTCGTTGGAGTGTGACTGAAGGAACTCAGAATACACCTGGATTTGTTTCTGATCAGGTCATTGTTCATGATACGGTCTATTACGTAAGCGGTTCTACTCTCAAAGCAGTTGACGCTGCAACAGGTAACCTTATTGCCGAGGCACAGATTGGCTCCAAGGTCTCGTACTTTGCACGTCCTCTGTACGTTAATGGCATGATTGTTGTTGCTACCGATGATGGATGCCTTACCGCATTCTCGGCAACAACTATGGAGTGCATCTGGAAGACAGAGCCGCTGGATACCACCAATGCGCTGCAATCTGTTTCTAGCCTGACGGTTAATAACGGCACCATCTTGGCTGAGTTTACTAAGATGAGCGGATTTGACGCAGCTGGTGGTTACATGGTTGCTGTTGACGCTACAACTGGCGCACTTCGCTGGAAGCAGAATGCACAGCCTGCAAATATTCCTGGAGCAACCTCTGGTCAGCCTTCAGGTTATTACTGGTCTGGCGCAGCGGCTTCTGGCTCTGACTTTATGATTGGCGACGAGTCCTCCTCTGTCAGGCTTATCAACGGTACAACCGGTGCCATTGAGGCTGAGCTTAACCTTGGCTCGCCAATTCGCGCAGGTATTGTTCCTGTTTCCGTTGATCAAAACGGTAATGGAACCTATCTTGCTGTAACCAGAAATGACGGTACGCTGCACCTGATTAGAAGAAACGGTTCTTCTCTTGTTGAGGAGAAGCAAGTCAAATTTGCAGCAGAGTCTACCTCTACACCAACTATCAGCGGTTCTAACGTCTTTGTTAACGGCGTTGATGCTGAGGGCTATGGAACTATCTCTGTGATTTCTCTTGACACCTTTACGGTGACTGACCAGGCTCGTGCTGGCAAGGGTAAGTCTCAGAGCACTCCTCTTGTTTCTGTTCAGCAAAACGGTACCTATGCCTATTTCACGGTAAACGGTCTACCTGGTGGCGTATGGGTATACAAGTTGGGCACCAGCAGAGCAGCTCAGATTTACACTCCAGATAAAGATCACCAGAACTACACTACATCGTCGGTCATTGCAGATTTTGAGGGCAATCTTTACTACACCAACGACTCCGGCACGCTTTTCTCGCTTATTAATCAGAAACCTTCTGGCGAGAATACCCAGCCATCTGGAGACATTTTTAGCAGGACAGATTCCACAGCTACAAACGTACCAGCTCAAGATCCTTCATCTCCAGCTGCGCATGAAACTTCCTCGACCACCGCTGCGAGTGCTGGTGAGGAGGTTACAAAGGCTCCATCTGAGAACAAGACTGCAGACACTAACTCTGACGATAAACAGCTTCCACCTACTGAATACTCAAATAAGCAAGCCGCTGCCCCACAGCAGGTGTCCTCTGCGCCTACCATTCCACTTCTGAGTGTCTTTGGTTTCTTTGCTTCTGGTGCAGTTCTTGCAGTGTTTGTAGTGTTGCTTAAGAAAGAAACTGCTGCAATTCACCATGTTTCCAATGGCCGAGGCCAGGTGAGATAGTGGTTAAGCTCACAAGAGAATCCAAACGGATTCTCTATTTGGCAGCATCAATAGTATCTTTTGTGTTCATGCTTTTCTTTGCATGGACATTAGTCCAGTATTTCTTTACGCCCGCTTCAAGCACTTCTGCTCAAGAAGCTCCTACCGCACAAGGTCAGACGGTAGCAGGTACTTCTGGCACGCAAACAGACTCTCAGACGTCACAGACGCAAGGGAGCTCTAGTTCAGACGCTCAATCAAATGCTGATGCGTCTAAAACGCAGGATTCTTCTAATCAGAAAACGTCGGAGCCTTCTAACTCTGGTAACTCAACAAACGCTGTAGCTGCTCCTCATAAAGAGAATAGTGCGCTTTCTGTAAGTGTTACGGTTGACGGCTCTGCAGCCAAAGGGTCTTCATTTACTGTCAACCTCCAGGTGCAAGAGGGTACGTCAGTCTATGACGCGTTGCTTGCAAGTGGAGCCGGGGTAAATGCACGTAGCACGTCGTTTGGTATGTACGTTGCGGCTATTAATGGGCTTGCAGAGCGTGACCATGGTCCACAGAGCGGTTGGGTATATTCAGTTAACGGTGTTCAGCCTAACTACACGTCAGATGCATATGTTCTGCACGATGGCGATTCGGTTGTTTGGACGTACGTTAACGCGGTGAACTAATGAATCCCGCGCGCACAAGCTTTTCTCGACTGCACCCACTTGCTACGGTTGTACTGTTTGGATGCGAGGTTGTGCTTGCCGCATTTTCTTTTCAACCTCTCTGTGCGCTGATTGCTTTTCTAGGAGCGCAGCTTTGTACAATCCAGTTGTTTGATACCAAACATGCTGTTAAACAGCTTGTTTGGTATGCTCCAATTATTATATTGATGGCGATAATCAATCCGTTTTTCTCGGCATCTGGCTCTACCGTTTTGTATTCTTTTGGGCACACGCAACTGTACGCAGAAAGTCTGGTGTACGGAGTTACCTCAGGTCTGGTGCTTGTAAGTACTTTGAGCTGGCTTGAGTGCCTATTTGCAGTAGTATCGCCGCTCGAGATGTTACAGCGATCAAGCGTGCGCTTTCCAGGATTACAGCTGGTCTTGAGCCTTTCTGTGCAGCTTATGCCACAGCTACTTTCTGATCTGACAACAGCTCGCCAAATCCAGTCAGCAAATACCGCAGCTAGAAGGTGTGATTCTGCCGCACGGGCTCACCGGCAAAGCCGTGTTCCAAGTCAAAGCCGCCTTTTGAGCGCGAGAAAAACTATTGTGCAATCAGCTGCCACCATTAACGCAGTGTGCATGAGCGCGCTGGAGAAGTCGATGAGTACGTTTCAGTCTATTGTGTCTCGAGGTTGGGGAATGGCAGGGCACAGGAGCAGATGGAGCGCTGAAGCGCTTGACGCCTATGATACTGTGGCGTTGCTGGTATTTGTTTTCTTAAGCGTTATAGCAGCGGTTTGTTTGTATATGCTGGTACAAGCTTGGCAGTTTTATCCTACTATGCCAGAGTTCCAAGTGAGTTTTTGGTATCTGGGCGTAGTGCTATTTACCGTTTTACCAGCAATTTTTGTGCGTATTGATACTGTCTTATGGGAGCAGTCTGTATGAGTGAGCATTCTTCCTATATTCAGAATTCATCTGCTACTTCAGTTAGTAAAGAAGCAGTTCTTGCTATTCAGAATCTCTCGTTTGCGTATGCTCTAACTCCAGACTGCAACGTTGTAGAAGATTTTTCCTGTGAGGTTTGTGCTGGTCAGATTAGTCTATTACGGGGACCAACGGGTTCAGGCAAGTCCACCATTTTGAGCCTCATTAAGCCCGAGATTGCGCCTCAAGGCAGGAGAGAGGGCTCCATTATTGTTTGCGGCCAAGAGGTTTCTACGATGACGCAGGCGCAATCCGTAGACACCATTGCATTTGTGCCGCAAGCCACTTCACAAGCACTTGTGTGTGAGACGCCTTTGAAAGAGCTGGCTTTTGGCCTGGAAAATCGAGGCGTTTCAGAGAAAGAAATGCGCCGTCGCATTTTTGAGACGGTCAGTTTCTTTGGTATGGAATCGCTCTTGCACAAGCGCTGTAACGCGCTATCCGGGGGAGAACAGCAGCTAGTGGCCCTTGCTGCAGCGCTTGTCATGCGCCCAAAGCTGCTTTTGCTGGATGAGCCAACCTCGCAGCTGGACCCGTTTGCGCAGAAGAGTTTCACCGCGCTCCTGGAGCGAGTGGCGCGCGAGCTCAACGTTGCCGTGCTTGTTGCCACCCACGACGTCACCGCGTTCGAGTACCTCGCTGACGCGCGCGTCTGTCTTGGTGGCGAGAAACCCGATGCGCTCCAAGCAGACAGCTCTTCTCGCCAGGCGCTCTGTCCTCGCAGCTCCGCGCCAAACCAAGCATCCACCGCGGCCGACAGCACTCCCGTGCTCGAGTTCAGCGCCGTGACGTTTGCGTATCCGCAGAGTGATCAGTTGGTGCTCAGCAAGTGCTCGCTTGAGGTCACGGGGCGAGAAATTCGTGCGCTTGTAGGCGGCAACGGCTCAGGTAAGTCAACGCTGCTAAAGCTTGCAGCGGGCGTTCTCCGTCCAAGGCGCGGACATATCTACAACCAGCTCCAGCAATCTCAAGGATACATCCCACAAGATCCCGAGCTGCTCTTTACCTGCCAAAGTGTGGGCGAGGAGCTTGTCCAGTGGCAACAAAGTGGCGCCTATTCTGATCAGGATGTTCAGGAGCTTCTGGAAGCTTCGGGACTTCTTGCTCGCACAACATATCAGAAGCTTATGTCTTCTCATCCATACGATTTGTCTGGTGGACAGCAGCAACTCTTAGCCCTCGTAAAAGTGCTGCTTACAAAAGCGCGTCTGCTTATTCTTGACGAGCCAACAAAAGGACTGGATGCCCCAACCAAAGATGCTGTTGTCAATTTGCTTTCTCGCGCACAGTCAGAAGGTGCAACCATAGTAATAGCAACGCACGACATGCAGTTGATATCGCGCGTTGCTGATAACGTTTCTTTAGTATTTGATGGCCAGATTTCTCTGACAGAGCCAACTTCAGAGTTCTTTGAGAACTCATGGGTGTGGTCGGCAGAGTAGGTGGCTAGAACCTTAAGAACGGCTCCTCGTCCTGGCCAAGCTCCTCAAGAAGCTCATCGTCAAGATCGTTGATGTCGCCAAACTCCTCGTGTTCATGCTCCTCTTCATCTTCCTCATGATCGTGAGTATGCTCATTGAAGCCGTAGGCATTGGCCGTCTCATTATCAAACTCAAGTGTAGGAAGAGCGCTGGTAATGCTGCACAGACCAACTCCTGCAGGCATAATCTTTTGCCACTGAGCAATCAGAGGAGTAGTAGGAACTTCTCCCAGTTCAACAATGGAATCCAAGAAAATCTCTTTTGCACCGTCAAGCAGGTCAGATGACTTTGCAACCTCAATAAGGTGCTCCGAGAAAAGCTCAAGCGCATGATCTGTGGAATCTGCCTCAACAATGCAAGGCATAAGACAGTAGTTATCAGTAGAATCAAGCTCGTCATTGTAGCTAAAGTTTCCCAGATAGATCATGAAGACCTCCTTGTTGTAGTTTCAAATCATCTTATGCCAAAATAAGACAGACCTTCTCGATATTTTTATTTTGACGGTAAGCGTGAGGTTCTTGTGGATAATCGGCACATGTTATCAATAGTCTTAGAGGTTGTAGCACTCTTTGCTACACCTATTATTCTTGCTGTTGAAATGATATATTTTCCCGATTTTACCGCGGTATCTTCAATTATTTTAGCGATCATTTCAGTTGCATTATTTATGTTAAGTTTTGAGGCAAAGAAGCCCTCAGTTGCCAATTTGGTACCTACTGCCGTCTTTAGCGCCTTAGGTGCTGCGGGAAGAATTGCCTTTGCACCTCTCGCATATGTAAAGCCTGTTTCCGCAGTTGCTATCTTCGCGGGAGCGTTTCTTGGCAGGCATGCGGGCTTTTTGGTAGGTGCCTTATCTGCGCTTCTTTCAAACGTTTTCTTTGGCCAGGGCTCGTGGACGCCATGGCAGATGTATGCGTGGGGGCTTGTTGGTTATCTGGGAGGCCTTCTTGCAACTTTTACCTCAGCTCGCCTTGCATCTTCTAAACGCACATCTGTCCAACAAGGCGAGAAACCCCACAAACTTCCGCCTTTCTTGCTTTTGATCTGGGCGTTTATCTCTGGACCATTCTTTGGCCTTGTAATGAACGTGTACTTTGTTATTGGATTTGTACATCCCTTAACGCTTGAATCCGCTCTTCTCGCATTTGCGGCTTCAATTCCGCTTGATCTAACGCACGGCGTAGCAACGCTTGTTTTTTTGATTTTGTTATGGCTTCCGTGGCAAACATCCGTTAGCCGAATCCTCACAAAATACAATCTCACTGGTAGGAGCTTTAGATAAGCCATCTTTTTCCGTTTACCTAAAATACCTTCCATTTTGCGACCTTTGTTCTAGACTGTATTCACTGTCAGCCCCCAGATTTTGGGGGTAAAAATGCAACCTACATCTATCCTTACCGCAACGGCAAACTCAACACTTGAGCTGCTTGCTCCTACACGCTGCGTCGTGTGCGAGAAACCCGGCCAGCTCCTCTGCGATGAGTGTCGGGCAAAGCTGCCATGGATTTCTCAGCAGTGGGCATGTCCTAATTGCGGCGCTCCATACGGGAAGCTTGTTTGTTCAGAGTGCGCAGATAAAAAGAAACGACCTGTTCAGTGGGAGAGTAGAGCGGTCATTTGTGCCATGGGATTTAAGGGTCCTCCTGCACGGTTGATCTTGACGCTTAAGGATGGACACGAGTTTCGACTGGCACCGGTAATTGCTGCAGCTCTATTGTGTGCGCTTGAAGAAGCCTCAGCATGGAAAGCTCGTGACGGTACCTCTCGCTTTGATAGTTCAAAAATTGATGGCGTTTCCTTTATTCCAGCAACTGCAGAAGCGTACGCGCGTAGAGGCTTTGATCATATGGAACTTGTAGCCCAATCGTTCTGCCAGCTTACAGGCTTGCCTTTGTATGACGTGCTTATACGTCCTCATGCAAAGGACCAAAGAACACTCTCATCCGCTCAAAGGCAAATAAATTTGAAAGGAAGTATTGCTTGTACTGCGCCGGTCAATCAATCAAATATTTTACTTTTAGATGATGTTGTAACTACGGGAGCATCAATTAGAGAAGCCACTAGAGTACTTTGTGCCGCAGGCGTGCATTCTGTAACCGTAGGCGCATTAGCTCGCGTATGGTGAGTTACCTATGGTTGCAAACGGCTATACTTGATAAGTCTTTTCAGGTCTGTGGTTGCGAAGTTCTCTGTGAGCTTTTAGTCCATGACAGACGAGGTCAAAGGGATCCACGTAAGTTTGCGTGTGCGCACGTAAACGATCATGGCTCGTCCTAGAAGTAAGCCATACCGCCTGTTATATCAAAGAGACAAAGGGTCTCGCAGGCGAGAGAACTACTAGTGGAGCTGCTGCGGTAGCAAAGCAAACGTTCCAGTATGCGAGTGTGGGGTCAAATACCAGGTCAGCTGAAAAGACACCTGAATAGAAGAAGGAGTTCTGATGACGCGCGGTAAAAGCTCTCTTAAGGTGTTACTTCTTATAGCACTTGCTGTTGTTTTAACAGGATGCTCCATTGGTCCTATCAACATTGATCTGGATAAATGGTTCCACGTCAAGTCAGTGCAAGAGGCAATCCAAGAGAAGCGAGAAGCCCGTCAGCAGAAGATTCCTGATTCCTCTCTGCACACAGCTGGCACTTTGACCGTTGGTCTACGTACTCAGTCAGTAACAGCTCCAATGGTTGTGGCCTCAGAAGCTGGAACATTGCAGGGAATTGACGTTGAAATAGCTTCTGCAATTGCAGATCAGCTAGGCGTAGACGTCAAGTTTGTATCAGTTAACGGACCAGTAGATGGCCTACAAGCAGGTTGCGACATTGTCATGGATGTCAGAAGTGGTGAAGACTCAACAAGTACGCTCATTTCTGGTTATGCTGAGTATGCAACAGCTCTTTTCCATAAAGGTTCAGAGACAAACATTACTGCTGATAGTTTGAGTGGAAAGTCAGTTGGCGTTCAAACGGGTTCTTTATCTGAGCGCGCAATGGGTCAGGTACTCACGGGCATGTCTGTTCAAGGTTTTTCTAACCTAAATGATGCTTTTGAAGCACTTGAAAATGGCTCCATCGATTATGTGGCCTGTGATGCATATGCTGGTGCTTATTTAGCAGCAAACAAAGATATTTCTATGGTTGGTGTCGTTGACGTTCCATCCACGATTGGTATTTCTGTAGCAACCAGTAACAAAGCTCTCGCTACACAAATTCAGCAAGCTCTTTCAGCTATTCAATCTAACGGTGTCGAGGGAGTTATTAGAAACAAGTGGATTGGTACCTTGCCACACCTCTCAACTACCAATAAGATTTCTGGTCTTGTGGAAGTTTCTACGCAACCTACCAGCGCTGATTCAGCTACATCTTCCTCTGAGCAAAATTAATCGCACATAAAGAGAAATAGTCTCTAACCGTTTACCGCTCAATTCAACTTTTTATGGAATGATTGACCGACAAATGGGTATTGTTGTTATACAGACATCAGTTAGAAGATGTCTCGTGTATCCGATAGGAGGCTCCTATGGTGGACATCAAGATTTCGGGACGCAAGGTAAGCATTTCTGAGGCTTTGCACACACACGTAGATCAGAAAATCGGTGATGCTCTTAAAGTATTTGACATCACTCCTATGTCTTGCGATGTAGTTCTCAGAGTAGACAAAAACCCTTCAAATCCAGATAGAAAGACAGCTGAGGTTACGGTATTTGTTCGTAACAATGTTGTTCGTGTCACTGCTAGCTCTGACGATATGTATGTGGCTATTGATGAAGCAGCAGAAAAAGTCTCCAGACAACTACGCAAGTACAAGACAAAAGTTGTTGAGCGCCGTCATCATGTAAAGTCTGAGCGCGGAGTTGCTCTTACACAAGAAGATCTTGCCAATCTCATTGAGATTCCAGCTGAAGATCTTGATGACCAGCTTGTTCGCGAGAAATACATTGATCTTGAGCCAATGACGGAAGAGGAGGCGCTTGTCCAAACTGACCTTCTCGGCCATGATTTTTATGTCTTTGTTAATTCTTCTACTGGTTTGACTAATGTCATTTACCATCGTAAAAATGGTGGATACGGAATTATCAAACCTAAGATTGAGGAACAGGATGTTCAATAAAAAAGATAAAGCCGAAGAAGAAATCAGCGAGGTTGCCTTTGAAGATCTTGAGCCTACTGAGCTTTCAGCTGCATATCATAAGCCCAGTAACGTTCGAATCATCATGGACTCCTGCGCAGACTTTGCTCCAGGAATTGCTGAACAGCTAGGTGTTGATATTATCCAGTTCCCTTATGTGGGACCAGATGGAGAGCACTATGATGACGGCTGGAAGAGCATCAGTGCACATGAGTTCTTTGAGGGCATGCGCAAAGACAAAAAGCTGCGCTACACCACCTCTGCAATTACTCCTGGTCATTACCTCGAGGTCTTTGAGCGTGCTGCAAAGCAGGGTACTCCAACGGTATATCTTTGCTTTACCTCTGCACTTTCTTCATCCTACTATGCAGCTGAACAAGCAGCAGATATGGTAAGAGAGAAATACCCAGACTTTGAGATTTACGTAGTCGACAATGGTGCACCTTCGTCCGCAGCTCAGCTTTTGGGTCTTGAAGCAGTACATCAAGCCAATAAGGGTCTCTCGGCAAAAGAGATTGCCGAGTGGGCACAAGACGCGCGTAACTATATACATGGCTACTTAACACTTGAGACCTTGGATGCTCTTGCTGCGGGCGGTCGTATTCCTGCTGCTGCAGCAAATATTGGTGGCAAGCTTGATGTAAAGCCAGAGCTTACCTATGACTCAACAGGAGCTCTTACCGTCAAGACAGTGTGCAGAGGCCGCAAGAAGGCACTCAAGTCTCTTATCCAGGACTTTAGAGATAGCTATTCTCATGACACCTCGCTTCCTGTTGGCATTATTTCTGCAGACGCACAGAAGGACGCTAATTGGCTAGAGGCTCAGATTCGTAAAGAGAAGGGCTGTGAGGGACTCACCATTATTCATAGCCAGGTAGGACCAGTTATTGGTGCTCACGTTGGACCAGGCATGGTGGCTATTGTCTTCTGGGGAACTGACCGCCGCGAGAAGCTTTCGCTTTCTGACCGAATTGCTAACAGGGTTCGTAAATCTAATTAACGGGTACAAGGTATGGGGTCGCTCTTTGGAGCGGCCCCAGTTTGTTTATTTATTTTAGTCTGAAAGGACTCATACATGGCATTGAGCAAGAATGCAAAGGTTGCTTTTATTGGAACAGGCATTATGGGCACTCCTATTGCAGAGCACCTTATTTCTGCTGGTTATGACGTTACTGTTTACAACAGAACACCAGAGAAAGCACAAAAGCTTGTCTCGTTGGGCGCTCACGCTGCAGAGAGTGTGGCAGATGCTGCAAAAGACGCTGACGTTATCTTTACCATGGTTGGTTATCCAACTGACGTTGAAGATGTTTACTTGGCAACAGATGGTCTTATCCGTGTTGCTAAGAAGGGTGCGTACCTTATTGATCTGACCACTTCTTCATCTCAGCTTGCTCGTGATATTCACGATGCTGCTGAAATTGAGGGAAAACATGCCTTTGACTGTCCAGTTACGGGCGGCCAGAAGGGTGCTCAGGACGGTACTCTTACGCTGATTGTCGGCGCAACTGAGCACGATGTTGAGCCAGTACGCGCTCTTCTCGAGACCTTCTCTGCAAAGATTTTCTGCATGGGCGGAGCTGGTAAGGGTCAGACCGCAAAGCTTTGTAACCAGGTATCCCTTGCTTCCTGCATGATTGGCTATGCAGACGCAATGGCCTTGGCAGAGCAGGGTGGACTTGACGTTGAGCAGATGCTTGAGGTTGTTGCAAGCGGCATGGGTTCTTCTCGCGCACTTAAAGAGCTTGCTCCTAAGTCGCTTGAGGGAGACTTCCAGCCAGGATTTTTGGCTGAGCACTTCCGCAAGGATATTGCGCTTGCTCTTGCTCAGTCTGAGGACCTTGAGATTACGCTTCCTGGTGCAGAGACCGCCTTTACCCTGTATGACATGCTCTGCCAGATTGGTGGCGCTCGTAAGGGTACTCAGGCAATCTCGCTGCTCTATGCTGACGAGGCAACCAGCACTGCAGCCGGTCTTGACTGGTCGCTCCTCGAGAGCCAGGAAGACGAGGGTGAGCATGAGTGCTGCTGTGGCCACGACCACGAAGATGGTGATCACGAGTGTGAGTGCCATGGTCACGGACATCATCATGAACATGAAGGTCACGAGCACGGTCATGACGGCCACTGCTGCCACTAAGTGCTAGCCGCAAAGGAACCCCGATTATGAGTGATATTTCTACTCCTCAGAGCTCTATTGCGGTTTTCATCGATTATGAAAATTTGGCACTAGGAACAGGCAAAAGAAAGAAAAACGGCCACCAGGAACCAGGTCATCTTCCAGAGATGAAGCTCATTATGGAGAGGCTGGTTGATAAGGGACGCATTACTGCTAAGCGCGCATACTGCGATTGGCAGCGCTTTCCAAATGCTATTACACCCCTACATGAGCTTGGCATTGAGCTCAT
Organism: Atopobium sp.; assembly: GCA_018380095.1. GTDB lineage: Bacteria > Actinomycetota > Coriobacteriia > Coriobacteriales > Atopobiaceae > Lancefieldella. The sequence continues at coordinate 6,545 of JAGZUI010000005.1, read as the reverse complement.
CGAGATTCCAGATAGGGCCTATACCGGCAAGAACTCTGCCGATATTAGACTTGCGGTAGACGCTGTTGAGATGTGTCTTACTAAAGACCACATTGACACCTTTGCTGTGCTTTCTGGTGACTCGGACTTCTCACCACTCGTGGCAAAGCTTAAAGAGGCTGGTAAAACAGTCATTGGCGTTGGTATGAAGGAGTCTACCAGCTCGCTTCTTGCTGAAGTTTGCGACGAGTTTATCTTCTACGAGGATATTTTGAGTTCTGGCAGAATTCCAGACTTTAAAGAGAAGGTACCTGTCGAGAAACACGACTGCTATCAGCTCTTATTTGAGACCATTGAGTCTTTGGAGCGCGAAAGCGAGACATTTATTTATGCGTCTCGTTTAAAGGAGACTATGCGAAGGAAGCGTCCACAGTTTGCTGAGGCAACTTATGGATATCGTTCGTTTACTTCTCTTTTACGTGAAGCATCGAGCCTTGGATTTATTAAAATTCATGAGGATCAAAAAAGCGGCACCGTTGTCGTAGACGGATTTAGAGAATAAAGGGTGTTTTAGAGAGGATTTAGGTTTCATGGCAGAAAAGAAAGAAACTGCTCAGAAGCCAAAAAAGGCTTCAACTAAGGCAACCGCAAAAGCGGGCTCTACAAAGGCGCCAAAAGAAGAAAAGCAACCTGCTAAGAAGGCTACAAAAAAGCCAACTATGGCACAGATGAAAAAAGTGAATGCACTGGTCATTGCTTTGTCTGATGCTAGTAGGCGCGCTCGTCAAGACGCATCTCATGAGCTTGCGGAGCTGGCCCATATTGCTCCTCTTGCCTTTGAAGAGCACATTGATTCTCTTATTGATGCACTGTATAGGCCAGAAGCACAGACTCGTTGGGAAGTGCTTGATGCGCTTGCCAACCTGAGCGCCCACTTTGGTGACCAGGTCTTTAAGGCATTTGATGCTGCTGAGGCCTCTCTGTTTGACGATGACTCAGCAACAGTGCGTCTCGCAGCATTTTTGTTCCTCTGTCAGTACGGAGCAACTTCTGCAAAGCATTCTGATGAGGCGTGGCCACTTTTGGATGAGGCGGTTCAGTGCTATCACGGAGATGCTGAGTACCATGATATGCTCCAGGGTCTTCTCGCCTTAGCACACGGAACTATTTCTAAGGATGTGAAGAAGGCACTGTCTCAGCGCATGAAGTTTGATGCAGAAAATGCCACTGGATACATCAAACAGTATTCAGAAGAGATTGTTGCAGCTACCAAATAGTTTGTTTTGCATGTAAACGACTGTGTGCAAACGGGGGAGTTTACTGGTTGTATGTTTTATGCATGCTAATAAGAGTAAACTACAGGTTTGTATTAGTGTACGCATAGTTGCATTGAGCGATGAAAGGCAAGGATATGCCATCTATTGATGTAAGAAAGAACTCAAAGATTTTTATCGGAGTTGGAGCAGTTGTACTGTTTGTTCTTGGTATTGTCATCGGTCGCTTCCTTCTTGGCGGCGGCGGAGCTACTGGTTCTTTGAACGGCCGCACCACACTTTCTGAGGGCGAGCTCAACACTCCTATTGCTTCTTATACCTATAACGGTCAGACCAAAGAAGTAACTGCTCGTGAGGTTATTGAGAACACTTCCGGTCTTGACGCAGCAAAGCAGTCTGACGGCACCTATGCTGTTCCAGCAGCCGATAAGATCATTGGCTATGTTCGCAATGCTCTTGTTGTTGCTGAGGCTCAGAGCAAGGGTATTACCGTCACTGATGACGAGGTCAACAATTACATGCAGACCAACTTCAAGACTACTGATGTTAGCCAGGTTGCTTCTGCATACAAGCTCTCTGAAGACGTCGCAAAAAAGCTCATCCATGATGCTGTCATCATGAAGAAGTATCGTGATAGCGTTCTGACTACAACCCTTCCAGATGCTCCACAGGCACCAACTGCACCTGAGGACGGCAACTCCGAGACTACAAGCCAGGAGTACGCTCAGTACATCATTGGTCTTGCTGGTGATGAGTGGGACGCTAAGAACAACACTTGGGCTTCCCAGGATGGCGATTACTACAAGCAGCTCTCTGCTTACTCAATCTCCAACGATTCCGCCTCTTATGCAGCTGCCCAGACCGCTTATCAGGTTGCAATGAGCAAGTACTCTGCTGTTGCAAGCAAGGCATCTCAGGAGTGGTCACAGAAGATCAACGAGATTCTTGGTAAGGCATCTATTGCTGTTTACTCTCTTGCTCTCTAGGTTCTGAAAAGCAATGAAAGTTGCTATTAGCGCTTGTTTACTTGGCCTCCCCGTCAGATATGACGGAGGGGCCAAGCCTGTTTCTGCAGTACAAAAGCTGGCAGAAAAAGTAAACGTCACAAAAATATGCCCCGAGACCTCCTCAGGTCTTCCTGTGCCTCGTCCGCCCGCGGAACAGCGAGAAGGACGTGTTTGGCTCAAGGACGGCTCAGATGTAACGGAAGATTTTGAACGTGGATCTAAGATTGCTCTTAGTGCCGTTACGTCTTCTGACATAACGCTCGCCGTTTTGAAGGCAAAGAGCCCGTCTTGTGGCGTGCATGAGATTTATGATGGTACGTACTCAGGAAAGCTTGTTTCTGGCGAGGGAACACTCACTCGTCACCTCTTAGAGGAGGGGATTTGCGTGGTTACCGAGAAAACCATTGAGAATGTAAGCCCATCTGTTGAGCATCCCGTTGCTCTTATTTTGGGAACCGGACTTGGTCATCTTGCCGATCTGGTAAAGCCAGTTCGTCGTATTGATTATCGTGACATTCCAGGTTTCCCTGTTGACGCTTCTCCTATGGCAGGTCACAGCTTTGAGGCAACTATTGGTACTATCGACGGCGTGCCTGTAGTTGTCTATCCTGGTCGCGTACACCTCTATCAGGGTTATTCTGCCGCTGAGGTAACCTCTCTTGTTCAGCATGCTCATCACCTAGGCTGCAAAGATATTATCTTTGCAGGTGCAACGGGTGCTGTTTCTGGAAACGCAAAGACTGGCCTTGGCGTTATTACGGATCAGATTAACCTCACTGGAACCAATCCGCTTGCAGAGTGGGCAGGTCTTCGCGATGTTGAGACCCCATTTGTTGATATGAATGATGCCTTCTCGCCTTATCTAAGAACGCTTGCACGTGGCGTAGCGGATGACCTCAATATTGAGCTTAACGAGGGTGTTTTCGCTGGTCTTTTGGGACCAAACTTTGAGACACCTGCAGAGGTTGCTATGCTTCGTAGCTTTGGTGTCTCATATGTTGGCGTTTCTACAGCTCTCGAGGTCATTATGGCCCGAGCACTTGAAATGAATGTGTTGGCTCTGACGCTTGCAGCAAACCCAGCTGGAGCTCACGGAACTACGCATAAGAGCGTTCAAGAGGCATCTGAGAAGTATGCAAATGATCTTGAGCGCCTTGTTCGTGGTGTTCTCGGGCTTCTTTAGTATTTCTGCTTGAATAATACAGGGCTTCCCCGTATAGTTGTTAGCGCGCTTTTGCACGCCAGCATAGCTCAGTTGGTAGAGCACCGCTCTCGTAAAGCGGGGGTCATCGGTTCAAACCCGGTTGCTGGCACCATGTTTTCCCACGTAGCCGCCTTGTGCGGCTATTTTTCTTTGAAAAATTCCAAAAATATTCCAAAAATATTCCAAAAAGTGTAAAACTCGTGCAAACCTCGTGCGGCGAGTTGGCGTATACACTTTGCACGTTAAGCATTTTCGCGCTTCGCGATTTCGAGCAAGTTAATCTTCTTTTGAAGCCTTTAGAATGCCACAGAATAGATAACACAAAATCGAAACTATAAAGACGATACCAGCAAAAGTAACAATAACGTTTAAAAGCGGCATTAGTTGCTGCATATTAGTAATCGACGATGAAATGTTAGTTGGCGGAGTTAAAGACGGATATCTAGTTGTGTACTCTGTTAAATGTTGAGTTTCTTTTGCGAGATTATCCACTGTCGCCATTTGTCCGATAAAGGAAATTGCAGATATAACGGCACTTATAAGTGCTGAAATCTTATATCTATCTGCTAGTTGTTCAAGTTTACTCTGCCTTTTCTCTTCCATAACAATAACTTCCTTTCATTATCTCTTTATACATCTACCTGTATGAATATTTGACATGACTTTTTGTCCGGTAAAACTGGTACATTAGAACACGTGTTCTTTGAGAACTAAATAACAATTATTGACGGTATTCGTCTATAACCTCTTGTATTTTAGTTTGCAGCTCAAGAGCGCGTTTCTCTTGTTCCTTGATTGTCGGCGATGTTTCCCATCCTACAAGTTCATCAAGTGAGCAATCTAAAGCGCGACAGACCTTGAGCGCGTCGCCTAGGGTGATTTCAGTTGTTCCGCGCTCCCAATTACCTACAACCTGTAAAGTAACGCCAACTTTTTCTGCTAGTTGTGCGAGTGTTAAACCGTTCTTGTTACGTAACGCTCTTAGCTGTAAGTCATATTTGCGCATTTTAGAACCTCCCTTTACCTGCAATTATAAACAATCTTCACAAGATATTCAAATATTAGAAATAAATACTTGAATATCTAAAATACATACTTTATTATGTATTTGTTCTAAATCGGAACATTGAACCTTGACATCAAAATACCACTAGAGATAGTGGGGGACTAGTCACCAACGACTATAGATAGTACGTGGCAACTTTCCACGATAAAAAAGTTAAATAAATTGTTCGTTACAAAATGTAAGGAGAAATTAACGTGTTGAAAGGAGAAACACTCTCACAGAACTTGCGCGTTCAGCGTGCAAAGCTCAACATCTCACGCGCGGAGCTATCGAGTCGCAGCGGAGTAAACATCTCAACAATCGAGAAACTAGAGAACGGAAGACAGCAAGAAGTAAACACTACGATGAGAACAATCTTCAATCTTGCAGAAGCTCTGAATGTCAAACCTCAAGAGCTTGTTGGGTGGGAGTAGCCATGCCAGTACCACAAAACGCAGGCGCGGCATGGCAGTACGTTTGGCAGCCGAGAAACCGTTGTTCGGCTGACGTAGGGAACGCACAACCAGCGTATAAAACGGTAATGCGTCACGGCGACAAACGGCTAACAAAAAGCCGCTTTAATGACAATTATTACGTGAGAGAGGACAGTGGCAATACATGGCTGCTAGGCAGCTTCGAGAATGCGAACGCAGCGGCAAAGGCGTTCGGAAAATGGCATAAATGCCACAGCAAACAATAAATGCCCCATTTAAGCGGCAACTTAAACAGGGCGTGCCCGAGAAAGTGGGAAAAACATGGGCAGTTCAAGTATACAAGTTTTCAGTAACCCCGAATTTGGCGAAATTCGCACAACAGGGAATCCAGAGCATATAGAGTTCATCGTTAAGGATGTATGCGATTTCTTCGGTATCACAAACAGAAACCGAATAATGCAACAACTCGACGCTGACGAAAAGGGGGGTACGCGAATTGCCACCCCTGGCGGCGAGCAGGAATTTCGCACTGTGACTGAAGCTGGGTTATATCATCTTTTATTTATTTTGCAGCCAAAAGAAGCACGAGGAATTGACCAAAGAGAAATTGATTTCAAATTTGAGCGTATTCACCGCTTCAAACGCTGGGTTACACATGACGTACTCCCTGCTATCCGCAAGAGTGGCGGGTATATCGCGACAGACGGCACAGAGAGCAACGAAGAGCTACTCGCACGAGCTGTTCTAGTCGCTCAAGAAGCCATCAAGCGCAAAGACGCACACATCGCACAGCTAGAGCCGAAAGCACGCTTCGCGGACGCAGTATCAGCGGCAGACGGTACATGCCTAGTTGGTGAGCTTGCTAAGATGCTGCGTCAAAATGGCGTTGATGTCGGACAAAACAGGCTTTTTGAGTTGTTGCGCACCGACGGCTATTTGGGACGTTTTGGCAGCAATTACAATGTGCCAACACAGCGGGCAATGGAACTCGGACTGTTCCGCATTAAAGAGACAGCAATTCACAAAGCCGACGGAAGCGTGACAATCAGCCGCACGCCAAAAGTAACCGGCAAGGGTCAAACGTACTTCTTCGCACGCTATGTGTACGGAAACGAAGAACCTACCGACTAAACAGCTTCTTAGCGCGCTAGAAGCCGCGGAACTCATGGGAATGAATAAACGCACCGTTGAGCGCATGTGCGCGACAGGCGAGCTTCCAGCGGTTAAGTTGCGTAAAAAATGGCTGATTAACAAAAACTTACTTTATGCCCGATTGGGGTTAGAAAATGAAATATCTACTTAAAGGCACGTTTGGCGTGCTTGCCGTGGCTTGTGTCGCGGTTATTGCAACAGGCGGAGACGCGACGGTATCTATTGTTGCATATGACGTACTCGTATTCGCCGCTCTCGTGCTTATTGGTTACCTGCTATACAGCGATAATGTGTCGTTTCTAGTCGAAAGGAACAGCAATGCTAACTAAAGAAGAGCGTGCAGCAATCGCTGAGAGGTTGAATGATATTAACGTGCTCGACCGTTACGGGATTTACCGAGCGGTAACAGGCAAATCGGCTAGATGTTGCTCGCCGCACAATATTAGTTTT
>JAGZUI010000017.1:0-21493 GCA_018380095.1 Atopobium sp. | reverse complement strand
TCCTTTCTGAATTGGTTGTGGTGACTATATTTTAGGAAATAACCGCACTTCTTTTAAACACCTGAAATGCTTGCTTACACCACTTTTCGGGACACGACCGGTGCCCATGAAAACCACCTGCCATCATCCCGGATTCAAGGTCACGTCCCGAGAACTCTGCCTGAAAAGTGCAAAGAATCTGTGTTTGAGGCACAGATTCTTTGATGAAATCAGGCAAATCCACAGATTCTTTGATATTTTCAGGCAAATTTTACAGATTCTTTGCAGAAATCAGGCGCGCGGCGGTCGCGCGGTGGGCGCGCCGCCCGTCTGGCGAGAAACCCCGTCCGCTAGCAGCGCTTTCGCACAAGAAAACCCGGTACCCACACGAAGTGGATACCGGGCTGAAGGCACGTACGGGCCGCGACGTGTTACTCGTTGTCGCCAGCGGTTGCCTGAGTTGCGGAGATAGCCTGATCAGCATCGGAAGCGTCTGGCCAAGACCAGTCGGTGAATGCTGGGTGATCATAGCCCTTCTCGACAGCAAACTCGAAGGCCTCGGTGCGGAACTTCTCCCACTCGTCGATCTGATCTGCCCACTTCTGAGCGTCAATCATGCGGAGGGCGTCAGCAGCAAGTGCCCAACGGTCCATGTTGTTCAGGCGCAGCATGTCGTAAGGAGTTGTGGTGGAACCCTGCTCCTCGTAGCCATGAACGTTGAAGTTGTCGTGGTTTGGACGGTTCCAAATCAGACGACGGACAGAACCTGCGTATGCGTGGAATGCGAAGAGAACTGGCTTGTCTGCGGAGAAGAGCTTGGTGAACTCCTCGTCGGAGAGAGCCTCGTTGTTCTCGGAAGCGTTCTGGATCTTGAGCAGGTCAACAACGTTGACGAAGCGAGCCTTGATGCCCAGCTTGCCAAGCATGTCAAGAGCAGCAAGGAGCTCCTGAGTTGGGACGTCGCCGCAGGATGCGAGAACAATGTCCTCCTCGCCAGCCTCAGCGTTGGAAGCCCACTTCCACTCCTTAGCGCCAGCTGCAAGCTCCTCGCGAGCCTCGTCGAGAGTTACCCACGTTGGAGCAGGCTGCTTACCAGCAAAGATTGCGTTGATGCAGTTTGTGGAGGTGTAGCACTTCTCGCCAACTGCAAGCAGAAGGTTAGCATCTGCTGGGAAGTAGATGTTGGTGATGTGATCGTTGTTGAAGCTCTTGTTGAGCATGATGTCAACAAAACCAGGATCCTGGTGAGAGAATCCGTTGTGGTCCTGGCGCCAAACGTGGCTGGAAAGGACCAGGTTGAGAGCGGAGATAGGCTTGCGCCATGGAATGTGGCGGACGGTAGCCTCGAGCCACTTAGCGTGCTGGTTAATCATGGAGTCAATGATGTGAACAAATGACTCGTAGCTGGACCAAATGCCGTGGCGGCCGGTCAGAGTGTAGCCCTCAAGCAGACCCTCGCACTGGTGCTCGGAAAGCTGCTCGATAACGTTACCAACTGGGGAGATGTGCTCGTCGTTCTCGAAGTCGTCGTTGAAGCCGCCGAACCACTGCTTGTCGGTTACCTGGAAGGAAGGCTGCAGACGGTTGGAAGCGGTCTCGTCAGGTCCGAAGATACGGAACTCGGAGCGGTTGCTGTTGATGAGCTCAGCGGTGTACTCGCCAAGGACGCGCGTTGCCTCAGTAGCACCAAAGCCGTGGCCCTTCTCGGCAACTGGGATCTCGTACTTCTTTGCGTCAGGAAGGACGAGGTTGCGGCGGATTGCGCCACCGTTTGCGTTAGGGTTAGCGCCGAGGCGGAGGTCACCCTTAGGCATGAAAGCGGTAACCTCTGGACGGATTGCGCCCTTCTCGGTGAAGAGGGTCTCTGGCTTGTAGGAGCCCATCCAGTCACGAAGAACCTGGAAGTGAGCCTCGGTGTCGCGAGCGGATGCCAGTGGAACCTGGTGTGCGCGCCAAGAGCCCTCGGTCTTCTTGCCGTCGATGTAAGGAGGGCAAGTCCAACCCTTAGGGGTGCGGAAGATGATCATTGGGTAGTAAGGACGGGATGCGTCACCTGCGGCTGCGCGAGTCTTGATAGCGCAGATCTCGTTGAAGACAGCCTCGAGAAGAGCAGCGAAACGACGGTGGATGGATGCGTGATCCTCGTCGTCGAAGCCAGCAACAAAGTTGTATGGGTGGTAGCCCATGCCGCGGAAGAACTCGTCGCGCTCACCGTCGGAAATACGAGCAAGGATGGTTGGGTTAGCAATCTTGTAGCCGTTGAGGTGCAGGATTGGGAGAACAATGCCATCGGTCAGTGGGTCCATGAACTTGTTGGTCTGCCAAGAAGTTGCAAGTGGGCCGGTCTCTGCCTCGCCGTCGCCAACAACAGCGACTGCCAGCAGGGATGGATTGTCCAGGACGGCGCCGTATGCGTGGGACAGGGTGTAGCCCAGCTCGCCGCCCTCGTGGATGGAGCCTGGAGTCTCAGGTGCGTAGTGGGAAGGAATTCCGCCTGGATAAGAGAAGCGGCGGAAGAACTTCTGGAGGCCCTCTTCATCGTCGGTGATGAATGGGTAGGTCTCGCGATAAGTGCCGTCGAGCAGGGACTGTGCGGTACCTGCAGGTCCACCGTGACCAGGGCCCATAAGGAAGATGGTGTTCTGGTTATGGTCGCGGATGAAGCGGTTGACGTGGCCAAACAGGAAGTTCAGGCCTGGGGTGGTTCCCCAGTGGCCAACCAGGCGATGCTTAACGTCCTCGCGAGAGAAGCCGTCCTTCATAAGAGGGTTGCTGCGAAGATAAATCTGACCAACAGACAGGTAGTTAGCTGCGCGCCAATACCTATCGACGCCGGCAAGCTCGTCCTCAGATACAGGCTGATTCAGGGTCTGCCAAGGTGTGCCGTACACGGGCTGAGCCATGTGCTCCTCCTTTTCTTGGGCTGCTACCTGAGCGTTTACGCAGGTTAGGCAACCTCGTTGCTTCCATCACCTGAGCGTTTGTTTTGTTCGCACTCGGCTGCGGGCGGCTGCGAGCTGCGACGCAAGCGCCTTGCGGGCGCGTTGAAGCGAGCAAAACAACACATACATAACAGTATGATGCTTCGGCTATGTTTCAAATACTACTGTAAGTGATAAAACGTTTTATCACTGTGAGATTTCTTGAAATTTCTTTCACGGAAGTTTTTTGAGATGTCTTTTGAGCAGCAAAATACGTACACAAGCAAAATTTTTCCCTACAGGGGCAGTAGAACAGCGCTCAACAGTATCCGTGATGTCGAAGTGCAACCAAAATGGTGCCCAAGTGGTGCCCAAGTAAAGCGTATACACACCAAAGTGGTAAAAAAGTCGTTTAGTTGGAAATTTCATTTTTCTGCATACAACGTTTGCCCAGATAAAAGTTTTTGAGGCGGTAAAAAATCGTCTTAGTTGGAAATAAAACGTCTATTTTTCAATTTTCATTTCCAACTAAACGGGTTTTTTACCTTTTTCGGCACATAATTTTACGGCCAAAAATTACGTATGCATCAGAATGAATACAAACGCTCAAATATGCAGAAAACTGGCTAACAAGTCAAAAATCGCACACTATTCTTCTCAATCATGCGTGGCTCAAGGATTATCTGGATTGACGCACTGTCATCCTGCGCTTCGATGCCGTTATTTTTGCCTGTCGCGGCTGATTGCGTCGCAGCTGATTGCGTCGCAGCTGATTGCGTCGCGGCTTCTTGCGTCGCGGCTCTCTGCACAACATCAGCCCCGTGCTCACCCAGACGACGGAACATAATCGAAAGCGCAGCGTCAGAAAGTTCATCAACATTTTGCTCAATCGAGGTCAGCGCCGGCTCAAACAGTGCGTCTGAAATGCTGTTATCGTATCCGACGACGGAATAATCGCGCGGAACATGCAAGCCGCGCTCATACAGGTAGCGCAATAGCCCAAGCGCAATGTTGTCTGACGTCGCAACAACAGCCGTAGCGTTCACGCGAATCAGCTGCTGAGCTGCAAGATACGCATCAGGAATGTAATAATCGCTGGTCAGCACAAGCGACTGATCTAGCTCCAGGCCCTTCTCGCCAAGTGCGCGAACGTAGCCGTTGAGGCGGGCGCAGCCGGTGTTGGAAGCGGTGTTAACCATGCATGCGATGCGGCGATGACCGTGATCTAACAGGTATTTTGTGGCCAGATAGCCGCCAAGCTCGTTGTTGAACGTGACTTTGTCGCAGTCGAGCGCGTCGATGGTTCGGTCCACCATGACGTATGGCACGGGCAGCTGCTCCAGGTCGGCGATGAGCTGCTTTGAGGCTTCTACCTCGTCGGACGTGATGATAAAGATGCCGTCGGCGCCGCGATTGACCAGCAGTCGCACAAGGTCCGCGTCGTTTGACGTGCTGTTATCCGAGTTGGTGATGAACAGCGCGTACCCGCGTCGGCGGCACTTCATCTCCAGCATCTTTGCAAATGACGAGAAAAACCGGCTCTCGATATTCGGCACGATCAGCCCCAGCGTCTGCGTGTGCTGTGTAACCAGGCTTCGTGCAATTTGGTTGGGAATGTAGTGCTCGCGACGGGCAACGTCGAGGATGCGGCGGCGGTTCTCGTCACTCACGCGCACCGGCCGGCCGTTCAGTACCAGCGAAACCGTGGCGGGCGACAGCCCCACCTCGCGCGCAATCGTTTTTAGGGTGACTTTTTCTGCCACGTTACCTCGCAACTTGCCCCGTTTATCGTTGTTGCTTAAGTATAATAGTCGAGAAACCCCTGCGGCTGGTCGTCCGCTAAAAGCCAGACGTTGTCTCCACACGACAACCGCACCTGGACCCCGATACCGCACGCAAGCTGCACCTGCGCCCCGGCGCTCGCACGACAACCGCATTCCGAGAGGACGCGCATGAACATTACTCCACAGGAAATCGCCGAAACCCTCGCCATGGTCAGCGAGCAAAACCTCGACCTGCGCACCATCACCATGGGCATCTCGCTCAATAGCTGCGCAGACGAGGACCTGGATCACATGTGCCAGAAGGTCTACGACCGCATCACTCGCCAGGCCGAGCACCTGGTGTCCGTGGCCGAGGACCTGGAGCGCGAGTACGGCATCCCCATTGCCAACAAGCGCGTCTCCGTCACGCCAATCGCGCAGATTGCAGCATGTACCTCGGCGCAAGACCTGACCCCGCTGGCCCACACACTGGACCGTGCGGCCGAGACGCTGGGCATCGACTTTTTGGGTGGCTTCTCGGCACTGGTCCACAAGGGCCTTGGTGACGCCGACCGCCGACTCATCGCATCCATCCCCGAGGCGCTGGCCACCACGTCGCGCGTCTGTTCCTCGGTAAACGTCGCTTCTACGCGCGCGGGCATCAACATGGACGCCGTCCTGCTCATGGCCAAAACCGTGCTCGAAGCCGCTCGTCGCACCACTGACATTCAGTGCTACGGTGCCGCTAAGCTGGTCGTTTTTGCCAACATGGTGGAGGACTCCCCCTTCATGGCCGGCGCGGTCCACGGCAGCGGAGAGGCGGACGCCGTCATTAACGTGGGCGTTTCCGGTCCTGGCGTCATGGCTGCGGCTCTCGCCGAGCTCCCCGACTCCGCAAACCTCATGGACGTTGCCGAGAAGATCAAGCAGACGGCATTCAAGATTACCCGCGCGGGCGAGCTGATGAGCCGCGAGGCCTCAAGGCGCCTAGGTGTCGAGAAGGGCATCGTAGACCTGAGTCTTGCGCCTACCCCTGCAGCTGGCGATTCCGTCGCTAAGATTCTGGAGCTCATCGGCGTTGGCGAATGCGGCGGCCCCGGAACCACCTGCGCACTTGCCCTGCTCAATGACGCTGTCAAAAAGGGCGGCGTCATGGCGTCGTCAAGCGTTGGCGGCCTGTCCGGCGCATTCATCCCGGTCTCCGAGGATGCAGGCATGATTCGCGCAGCTCAAGACGGTGCGCTCTCGCTCGAGAAACTCGAGGCAATGACCTCAGTGTGCTCCGTTGGCTTGGACATGATTGCTATTCCTGGCGATTCCTCCGTGGAAACCATTGCGGGCATCATCGCAGATGAGATGGCTATTGGCGTCATCAACACCAAGACCACGGCGGTCCGTGTTATCCCAGCTATCGGTTACAACGAGGGCGACGTCCTGGAGTTTGGTGGCCTCTTTGGATCCGCGCCCATCATGCCGGTCAACCAGTTTGCGGGTACGGTGCTTGCACACCGCGGTGGTCGCTTCCCCGCTCCGCTCAATTCTCTCAAGAACTAGCAAAAGAGCCTCCACATCTGAACTACCTCCCATTTCTTGGACACGAGAAATAGGAGGCAGTTCAAAACACACCTAAGTCGGATAATCTGTTAAAAAGACGTATACATGACGCAGAAATTGCCACAAACATGCAGATTATCTGACTTAGATGTGTAATATGCCCGCAATTGAGCAGAATATCCGACTTAGGTGTGTTCCGTAGATACAGAATTTATCGATAGTTAGATTTTTTATATTTCTCTATTCATTTTCTAGCATATTAAGCAAAGTTTATGCATAGAGATGTATATCAGGCAAGGAGACCTCCTAGCTTCCTGGCTATCTTGATTAGGAACATGTCGATTCTTCAGCAGAACCTACCAAAGCTGCGCTATTTTATGCGCCAGGCCTAAAAGCCAACGCTAACACGCTGCAGAATCATAATCACCCGCATATGAACTGACTCCTATTTCTCGTGTCTAAGAAATGGGAGGCAGTTCAATCGGAGGCTCTTTTTAGTTGCATGTTTTATGCGCTTGCGACTCAGTGCTCGCCGTGCTCGTGCGTGTGCTCGCCGTGCGCATGCTCGCCGTGCTCGTGCGCGTGACCCTCGTGCTCGCCGTGCTCGTGCGTGTGCTCGCCGTGGTCGTGCTCGTGGCCCTCGTGCTCGCAGTGTCCGTGCTCGTGGTCGCAGTGCTCGTGCTCGCAGTATCCGTGCTCGTGATCGCAATGCGAGTGATCGTGCTCGTCAGCCAAGTCCGACTGCTCGTGCCAGAATGCCGGCACAAACGCCTCGCGAAGTCCATGACGCAGCAAGTCGCGGCCGATAAACACGCACCTGGACTCTTCCTGAGGTTCGTCACCCGTAATGGCCCATGCGCGTTCTACCAGGTCAAACTTGACCCACTGATTACCACAAGGCAGCGTACCCTTTGCGCGCGCGAGCTTTCCAAAAACACCGGCTGACGCTGCATCCAAAAGCCAAATCAAGTGCGTTGGACTTGGAAGCTCAGCGTGAGTCAGCGCCATAGTCTCCAGGTCGGGACCTTCGTCCTCATCACCTGCTGCGTCTTTAAGAACAGAACCGTCAAGCGCGCGAGTCAGAAGACCATTCCACCACTCATCGGGAATATCAGCATACGAAGATTCGGCGATAACCTCTGCCTGCGGATTCATCTCTGCCGCAAGTTGCTTAATGGGCTTAGCAGCATCCTCGCTACCTGGAGCAAGCTTGGAAATCACCACGCTCGCGGCGGCGCTCAGCTGGTTATCAAAAATCTCTGGGAAATCGGTGCGCTGATTCTGCCACGAAACGGCGTCGACCACGGTAACCGGCGCCAGCAAACTAATGCGCTCCCAGGCTACCTGATTCACGTTATCAAGAATGCTCTGCAGCTTAGCCACACCAGTTGGTTCAACAATTAAATACTCGGGGTCAATGGTGTTTGAAATGGTCAGCACCGACGTCGCAAAATCCTGCTTGCCCGAACAGCAAATGCAATTCTCGGTAGACTCCCAAACCTTGAGGTCGGAGTCCTGCCTCAAGCGACGCGCATCGATGTCTGCCTGGCCATATTCATTCTCGTAGATAGCAAAATCACGCCCAGTCCGGCGCACGAGCTCCTGAATGAAGGTGGTTTTACCAGCTCCAAGAAAGCCTGATACAACAAGGATTTTCATGAATACAACCGCTTCCTAAACTCCGTTGGCGCCCACCAACGCAAAAAGCTGGCGAGAAAACCGAACTTCTCGCCAGCCTAAACGTACTAAATAACGCGACCTAGTTGATTACCTAGTCGATAACAACAACTGGCTTGATGAGGTCGGATGGCTTATCACGCATGGTGAAGAGAGCCTCCTCGAGGTGATCCCAGCCGTGATAGAGGTGAGTAACCTCTGGGTGAAGGTCAAGACGGCCAGAAGTGACCAGGCTGGAGAGCTTCTCCATGCGCAGACGGCCGCCAGGCATGAGGCCGCCACGGATGTCCTTGTGGCCCATACCAACGCCCCACTCGACGCGAGGAATGTTGACGTAGTCGCCGGAACCCAGGTAGTTGACGTTACCAATCTTTCCGCCAGGCTTGAGTGCCTTGACAGCGTCCTCGAAGGTCTCGCAGCCGCCGCCGTCGACGCAGACGCGGTCAACGCCCTTGCCGCCGGTGAGCTCCATGACCTGCTCCCAGATTGGGCCGTCCTTGTAGGAGATGAAGTCGGTTGCGCCGTAGCCCTTAGCTGCCTCAACGCAGACTGGACGGGTACCAACAGCGATGATGCGAGAAGCACCATGGAGTGCAGCACCAGCAACGGACATGAGGCCGACAGGTCCAATGCCGATGACCAGGACGGTGTCGCCGAACTCAACGCCAGCCAGCTCAACTGCATGGAAGCCGGTTGGAACCATGTCGGAAAGGATGCAGGCGTCTGCTGGATCCATGCCCTCTGGCATGTGAGCAAGGTTGCCGTCTGCGTCGTTTACATGGAAGTACTCGGAGAAGACGCCGTCCTTGAAGTTGGAGAACTTCCAGCCAGCAAGCATGCCACCGGAGTGCATGGAGTAGCCAGCCTGAGCCTCAAGGGAGTTCCAGTCTGGAGTAATTGCAGGAACGAGGACGCGGTCGCCAGGCTTGAAGTCCTTGACGCACTCGCCAACCTCGACAACCTCTGCGGAGCACTCATGACCAAGAATCATGTTGTGGCGGTCGCCGATTGCGCCCTCCCACAGAGTGTGAATATCAGAAGTACAAATTGCGACCGCAAGTGGCTTGCAGATTGCGTCCAGAGGACCACACTTTGGTGTCTCCTTCTCAATCCAGCCGGACTCACCGATCTTGAGCATTGCATAACCCTTCATAAAACCCTCCTAAAATCTGTGTTTCTGCAGTTGAAACACTACCTACCTCGTGGAGGAGCACGCCTTTTGCGTGACACTGACGAGGCTTATAAACGTTTTTTGCGAAAGCTCGCTACTTTGTTGCAGCCACAAGTGGGTCCTCTCCACAACAAAACTGCGAACACTCGCGAAGTACATTTTCAAGTACTTTTTTACGTAAATCTAGAACGAAACCGTGAAAGGTTGAGCAGACTTTCATGAATTTTAGGCTGGCGAGAAATGCGGTTTACAAATATCCGATATTTGCGCACGTAGACAATGCGTACGCTAACATACCGTTAACCAAACCTCCGACCGATGCGAAACAACGCTTATCGGCAAACGGTTACCGTTCACCGAGTCAAAAGGGCAGATGTCCACTTTTCTGTTGTACGCGGTTGCTCCGTAGTGCTATGCGAAGGCACTTTGTTATAATTTTGTCAGACGAATTTCTCGCCAAATGTCTTAATGTTTAAGCACTTTTCTAGCGAGAAACCCACTTGCTAGGAAGGAATTTACGTGCCTATTGACAGTCTGTTCAGAGACGCTGGCGTTCATCTTGACTGGCAGTATATAGTTTCATACGCCCTTCTACTGGCTCCGGCGGTCGTTCCAGGAGTGTTATTTATTTACTCATTTATCAAAGAGCCTCGACAATTCCGCAATGCACTTTTCCTGTTTGCAGCTCTTGCGTGGTCATCAATTCTTCTGGTGCTGAGGCTGAACAACTTTATCCTTGGACTAATTCTGGTTACTCTTGTACTGCTGACACCATTTCTGACCATTGGTTTCTTGCTGATCAACACCATAGTTGTGGTAAAAAATAACGGATTTTCACTGACATCGATGCTGCCGTTTTTGATGGCTGGATTCCTTGTTCTGCTGATTGCGTCGCCGACCATCGTGAATTATTTTGACCCGGACGTTCGACACATTATTGTCTTTGTGCTGGGACTTTTTACGCTCGAGGGCCTGTGGTTCTCGTTTACCTTTATGGCTTTGCTGTTCTATTCGTGGGTGTATCGTTTGCTTCCCCGCCGACGCCAATACGATTACATCATTATTCACGGCGCTGGGCTTGACGGTCCGCGACCAACTCCGCTGCTTGCAGGCAGGATTGATAAGGCACTTGAGCTGTGGAATAAGCAGCATCAGCACGGAAAGTTTGTTGTTTCTGGTGGTCAAGGCGCTGACGAGATTGTCTCCGAAGCTCAGGCCATGCGCGACTATCTTCTGGAGAAGGGCGTTTCAGCTGACGCAATTCTCATGGAAGACAAGTCCACTACTACCTGGGAAAATCTTAGGTACTCGCTAGCTGTGATTCGCGCCGACCGTACCTCCGCAGCGGCCGACGACGCGCCTGCTGGCGGATCGGTTACCAGCAACGACGCGCCTGCTGACAGCGAATTCACCACAGCGGTTGTTACCAGCGATTTCCACGTTTTCCGTTGCGCCGAATACGCCCACAACCTGGGCATTAAGGCAGATGGCATCGGTTCGCACACCAAAGGCTGGTACTGGCCCACGGCGTTTATCCGCGAGTTTATCGCAATCACCAAAGCGCACCTCTGGCCCTACCTGGTCATTGGAGGTCTGTACACGTTAATCAACGTGCTCAACTACGCATTCTTCTACCTGGGAATTGTGTAATCTAGGGGCGCTCAATTTTTGCTCCGCGCCTGATTTCTTAAAAGAATCTGTAAAATTTGCCTGAAAATATCAAAGAATCTGTGGATTTGCCTGATTTCATCAAAGAATCTGTATCCAAAATACAGAATCTTTGCACTTTTCAGGCTCGCTTTTTAGGCTCGCTTTTCAGGCAGAGTTTAAAGCGCGTCCGAGCTCGCCCTTTCATGGAGCCTGATTTTCTCGCCATGTCTGAGTAATTTGCCGGAAAAGTTCACCAAGTCTGAGCTATTTGCCGGTTTTTCTCGTCATGTCTGAGTAAATTTACTCAGACTTCATGCACTTTTCAGGCTCGCAATTCCAAGCCTCACTGATAGAGCTCACGCATCACCGCAGAAACCATGTGTTATCTGCGCCAAGTCAAGCTAGAGCAGCAAAACCGTATATACTCGAATGAAGCGTTATCTGGCGAGAAGCCCCGTGTGCTCGGAGCCCTCGTGGACCCGCCGCTCGCCACGGACCCGCCGCTCGCCACGGACCCGCCGCTCGTCACGGACCCGCTGCTCGACGCCCGCCGCGGGCTCGCCGTCGTTGCCACCTACGACCAGGAAGGAAGCCTGTGGAGACATTCGAATTTGTGCTCATTGTTTTAACCTGCGTCGCGGCTTCCTCGGTTATCGACAAGTTTGTCAACGTCTCCATCCCCGTTATCCAGGTTGTTATCGGCCTGCTGGTCGCGCTCGTTTTGCCCAGCGTCCAGGAGGTTCATCTGGAATCCGAGCTCTTTATGCTGCTCTTCATTGCCCCACTCCTGTTCAACGAGACGAGAGAAACCAACATTCGTGCACTTCTCCTCAACCTGAACAGTATTTTGTCGCTGGCGATTGCTCTGGTAGTTGTCAGCGTGCTTTCGGTCGGCTACGCCCTCCACCTCATGGTCCCCTCAATTCCTCTAGCTGCGGCGTTTGCGCTGGCCTCGGCCCTGGGGCCAACCGATGCAGCCACCGTCACCGCGCTTAAGTCCAACATCCACCTGACCCATCGCCAGCAGACGCTTCTCTCGGGAGAGTCCTTGATTAACGATGCATCCGGAGTCGTTGCATTCCAATTCTCCGTAGCTGCGGCTGTAACGGGTGCGTTCTCGCTGGTAGACGCAGCGGGATCTTTCACGGTGCTTTTTGTAGGCGGCGTGGCAATGGGAATTGTCACTGGCTTTGCCTTCTCTGCCATCAACGCAATGCTTGGCAGGTTGGGTTACGAGGACACCGTCGCAAACGTTCTCTATGAAGTACTGACGCCGTTTCTTGTCTATCTTCTTGCCGAAACCTTCCACGTTTCTGGCGTACTTGCTGTTGTAGCAGCGGGATTGGTGATTGCACTCCCTCGAAGGCAGAGCAACAACGCGCTATTTGCAAGGCAAAAATTGGTCTCAGATTCCACGTGGAAAGTCATCAGCTTCCTCATCAACGGTACCATCTTTGTCTTCCTGGGAATGCAGCTCCCCCTTGCCGTGCTTCCTGGCACCAACGGCGGCCTCAATATCCTGCAGATTCTAGGAATTGTTGTCGTGATTACCCTGTTCATGCACGCAGTTCGCTTTGCGTGGCTCTACGCGCTGGAAACTTACAAGCTCCACAAAGGCGGCCATCTCTGCACCGGAAAAGATGCCGTCGACAGCGAGAATGACCTCGCAGGTAGCAGCTCCGACGGCGAGAAACCCGACAAGCAGCTCAAACCCGTGTGCGCCATAAAGCCCATTTCCATCACGTCGGCCGAGCTCATCAAAAACGTGCTGGTCACCACCATTGCAGGCGCAAAAGGTGCGGTAACGTTGTCGATCATCCTCACCTTGCCGATGATGACCCAGTCTGGAGCAGCGTTTCCGCAGAGGGACCTGCTAATCACTATCGCCGCCGGCGTTATTCTCGCCACGTTGCTCTTGGCGGACAATCTGTTGCCCGTGCTGTCCAAGTCCCCGGAGGCAGACTCTGACCTGCCCGAACGTCTCCACAAGGGAGAGATTGCCGTTCTTGAAGCAACCCTTGCCGAGCTCAGGAGCATGCTGCAGTCGGAGAACGCCATATCAAAGTATCTACCTGCGCTTCGTTTGACTATCACGCGCTACACCAACCGACTGTTTGCCGCTCGCATCACCGCGCCTGACTCGGGCAAGCTGGTCAAAGAGCTGGTGCTTCACGAGACAGATGTCCAGCAGAAACGCCTCGAGGAACTTCGCGAGCGCCACATTAAGACCAAGAACCCCATTCCATGGGACCAAATTGTTGACGACATTACTTCAATCCGCAGGTCAGTGGGTTACCACGGGTCCGTGGCAAATATTGCCGCAAAGACAAACCACCGCTCGCGAATTGCCATGGGTCTCCACGAGCTCAAACTTGCTGCTCAGCGCATCATCGACGGTGGAATCAGGCACCTGGAAGATGCCGATCAGTCCTACTACCAGGCATGTTTGTACGCGCTTGAGATGGAGTACGCGGAGCTCGATGACCTGGAGCGCATTGCCAACGGCGACGATGAGGAGTTGGCGGTCATCGCGTCTAACCTGATGATTGACCACGAGTCGGCAATCGAGTCAATTTGGAGCCGCATCAACATCAACGATGAGCACGGCTCTAGCACCACTCAGGCCTCTTACCTGCTGCCTTACAACCTGAGCTCACACAAGATGTCGCCACACTTTAGACAGCAGATTGCGGATGCCCGCAAATACGCCGATGACGTGGCCGAAAACGCGCTCCGCATTGAGCTGGACCAGATTTCTCGCCTGCAGTTTGAAGGCGTCATCGACCGCGAAGTTGCCTCTCACCTGCGCGAAAACGTCTACTACCTGCAGATGGCTCTGGGCGAGTAACATGAGCGCCGAACCAAACACGCGCCCCGACGACGCGATGACGTGCCCCACCAACGTCGTAGCCTCAAACCCCACCAACATCGTGGCGAGAAAAACGACCATCTCCGGACTTTCTGTCCACACGCAGATGTCCTCTGTAGCTGGAGCTCCTGTTGTTTACCTTCTGGGTGACGTGGCCGACCACTCCCCCGTTCAGGTACCCGAAGGCATCAGCCTCGTGAACGTTGGCGTTGACCTGTGGGAAGAGAACTTCTCGCCCTGGTGCGCCCCGCGCGTTTTTGCCAAGGGACCCAACTTTGGCGATGGTGCCCAGAAGACGCTCGACACCCTTATCAACCAGGTAATTCCTTGGACGGAATCGGAGCTTACCGAGCCACCGGCATATAGAGCGCTTGTGGGCTATTCGCTCGCGGGCCTGTTCAGCCTCTGGGCCGGCCTGTCGCCGCAGCTCAGCGACGCCGCCGCGCCGCAGGTCGCACGCGGGGTCGCACGCGACTGCAAACCCGGCACCGGCGTGTCGCCGCAGGTCGCGCGCGGCATGTCGCCGCAGGTCTCATGCGGCTGCCAGTCCGACGCCCCTGCTGCAACTTTCCAGCGCATCGGAGCCGTCTCGGGTTCGTTTTGGTTCCCAGGGCTTTTGGACTACGTAGATCGGCAGCTCAGCGGAGGGGTGGTCGGCCTCACACACGTTTATCTTTCCCTGGGCGACCGAGAAGCACGAACCCCAAATCCACAGATAATGCACGTGCGAGAAAACGCCGAACTTCTCGCCAGCAAGCTGGAGAACGCGGGGATAACCTCCACGTTTGAGCTCAACCGCGGAAACCACTTCCAAAACGTTGAGGGAAGAATGCAGAAAGCCCTGGACTGGCTGATCAAATAGGGTAAGATTCTTCAGAACGTACGTGTCCAGAGAGGTTTTATGCCCAACCAAAAGCAATTTGACAGCAAAACTGAATCGCCCAACACAGCCTCTGGCAAGCAATCTGACTACTTATTTGCGCTCATTCTTTCCCTAATCTTTGGCATTTTTGGCATTCCGCAGTTCTATCTCAAGGGATGGAAGTCGGGGCTTACCAGGCTTGTTGTAAACGCAGCGCTAATCGCTGGCGCATTTGCCCTGGCTCAAATACTTGCGTTACCGTCACTGCTTTCTTACCTTCTACCAGCAATTTTTTCGTTGCCGGTTATCGAAAGCGCGTTGAACCTCATTTATGAAGATCCCAGTGCTTCCAAACAACTCGTAAAAGGCAAGCTCAAACCGCGCAAGCGATACGCTGGAAAACAGAAAGCTGGAATCGCGCTTGCCTCGTTGACGGTGGCGCTCTACTTTAGCGCCGCTCTGACGCAACCGCTTCCAACCGTCGTGTCACCTGCGGGTTCGCCGCAGCAAGACTCCAGCGTGTCGTCCCAACCAGACTCCGCCGCACCGTCCCAATCAGACACCGACGCATCATCTACCACCACGCAGACCAGCGCAAACGTAACTATCAAGTTTATCGACGTTGGCCAGGGAGAAGCCATTCTCATTGCACTTCCCGAGAAAACCGTGCTTATCGACGCCGGCCCCACAGGGTCTGCTCCAAAAATTGCCCAGGTGCTCCAAGAACTTGGTCGAAACAAGATTGATTACCTGGTAGCCACCCATCCCGACGAAGATCACATCGGCGGCATGGCGGACGTCATTTCCAGCACCCAAATTGGGACTATTTACGCACCAAATAAGACAAACAACACGGCAACATACAGAAAGTTTCTGACCGCCATCCAGAACAATAACCTGCAGATAACCCTTGCCGAAGCGGGCACCATCATCGACCAAACCGACAGCTACAAGCTAGAGATTCTCTGGCCCAAAAAAGACGCAAATTTCCCCGACACCAACGATTACTCGATAATCATCAAGCTGACCGTTGGCAACAAAACCTTCCTCTTCACGGGAGACGCTCCCACAAATGCCATCTTGAACTCCAATCCAGGTCACATTGACGTGCTCAAACTTTCGCATCACGGCTCCCGAACAGGCACCACCGAGCAGCTGGTCCGCAAGCTCTCGCCCACCTACGCCATCCTCTCGTACGCCGTGGACAACTCCTACGGTCACCCCATGCAGTCGGTCCTGAACGCCCTCCGCAAGCATTCCGTTGAGGTCTGGGGCACGGGTGCCAACGGAACCATTACCATTACCTGCGATGGTACAGACATTGATATATCTGGCGAGAAACCCGGCACGGTTGTAGCTCCTACCTCACAAGAAAAATCTGGCACGTCGTCGACATCGAGGTCCAAGTAATGAAAGCAATCATTGATCGATTTGAAGACAACAATCTTGCCGTGCTTGAATTGAATGATCAACCAGGCAATATGCTTACCATTTCTCGCGATGAGCTTCCAAGCAATGCTTGTCAGGGTGACGTGCTTTACTACCAAGACGGCTCGTGGACGCTAGCCGAGGAAGAAACCACCCAGCGTCAATCCGATATCGACGAGCTATTCAACTCTCTGCTTGTGCATGACGAGAACGCGTCAATCGAATAACCCCAGATAAAAGTAAAAATATGCGATTTTAGAATATTTATAAAACTGCATGTCAACCTATAAATATGCTATTTTCGCATATTTTGTAACATAGTCTTCTACCTGCATAAATAAAAAAGACGTCTTGTCGAGAAAGATGTCTGTGTAAGAACACTTTTATTCAAGAAAAAACGTGGTATATTACAAATAACCGGTGGCGCGCAGCCTCGCTCTGCATAGAGGGAGGGCACGCCACCCGTTTTATAGAGCCACGATAGCCGCAGCCATTCTCTTCTCATCTTCAGCTAGAAGTACTCGCATCGTCTAACCCTATCGAATCCAGCCATTTTTGTACTTCACCAAAAGTATACGTGCCTTTTACCGCCAATCCTGGTATCACGCGAGAAGTACCGCACTCCCTCTTGTACTCCTCAATCATGTTGCCAAATCCTCCTCCGCCGTGCGTGCAGAACGGAATGACTGTCTTTCCACTCAAATCCGTTGCCCGTAAGAACGAAAGCACCGGAGGAGCAAATGTTTTTAGCCAGTTAGGAGATCCTATAAAAACGGTTTCAAAGTCAGCAACGTTTATATCGAATTGCATAAGCACAGGACAAACGCCCTTTTCTATTTGAGCCCTAACCTCTTTTACCGCCGTGTTATACGAGAAAGAATAGGGCTCTTGAGGCTTAAGCTCCAGCAACTCGGCATCGGTAATCAGCGCGATATCCTCCGCAAGCCTTCTTGTGATGCCGGAATACGAATAGTACACAACCAAAGACTTCATGTAAGAATCTCCACCATCAGTCGAGAAGAACGTGCCGTTTAGACATTACGTCAAATTATTTGCCACAAGTATAGTTGATAGGATTGTGCAGCCGACCGTTTTCTTACAGCAAGCATATGCTACAGTGAAACAAAAGCATCCCGGCTATCCCCCTTGTGGGATGACTGAGGTGCTTTTTTGTTTGTACTTGCGCAGTCGACCGGTTTCTCACAGCATGCATATGCTACAGTGAAACAAAAGCACCCTCGCTATCACAACTGAACTGCCTCCCATTTCTTGGACACGAGAAATGGGAGGCTTTTTATGCGTATGGATTGTAGGGTAAAGCACGATGTAGAGGTGAGGAGAAAGGCAGTAGAGCTCTTTGCTTCCGGTATGGGATTTTGTGCGGTTGCAAGTACTCTTTCTGTTCCACTCTCAACTGTGAAAGAATGGCACCATATATACCACGCGTTTGGAAGCGAGGTGCTACTGATCATGGATGGCAAGCAAGCTCCCTATACCTACGAGCAAAAAGTTGCTGCAGCAAGAGCTGTCATTGAGGACGGCATGACAAAGGCTGAGGCAATGGCCGAGTTTAAGATTATGTCGCTTTCACCACTTAAGCGATGGTGCAAGCTCTATCGTACAGGAGGCGCAGAGGCTCTTAAGCCAAAGCCAAAAGGAAGACCTAAAGGCTCTACGTCCAAGCCACAGAAACGCACCCGCGAGCAGGAACTTGAGGAACGCTGTCGCAGGCTCGAGACCGAGGTAGCCTACTTAAAAAAATTGCGCGCCCTGGTCGAGAAAGACGAGCTCTGACCGGGGTAAAGGTTGAAGCTGTGAGTGCTTTGCGGGTCGAGGGGTACTCTTTGTGCTATCTACTGGAGTGCTCAGGACTTGCAAGGTCTACCTACTACTACGCACTAGCTCACCCAGTAAAGCTGACACGCCCAGAGCTACACCGTGCGGTTGCAGAGATTTTCTCGCGTACTACAAACGGCTGTGGTCACAGACAGATAGCCATGTGTCTGCGCGCTGAGTTAGGAGCAAGAATCGCTGATAAGACCGTTCTCAAAATCATGCGTGAGATGGGTATTTACTGTAGGATACGGCGTGAGACAGACTATCACCGCTATAGCTCCTATAAAGGCGTTGTCGGCAAGACCTTTGAAAACGTCATAGGACGCGACTTTTCTGCCGATGGACCGTGGAAGAAGATGGGTACCGACGTCACAGAGTTCAAGCAGACGTGGGGCAAGGCGTACTTTGCTCCCGTCTATGACTTCGGAAGCAAAGAGATTGTCGCATGGAGCACAGCGAGGGGTCCAAACATGGTTCAGCAAAAAGCTCTTCTCGATCAACTTTTAGCGAAGATACCTAAAGGTGTAACTCCGATTCTGCACAGCGATATGGGTTGGCAATACCAGCACAGCGCATGGTGTAAGCGACTGAAGGATGCAGGAGTTGTCCAGAGCATGTCCAGAAAGGGTAACTGCATAGACAACGGTGCTACCGAGCAGGTCTTTGGTCATCTGAAAGACAAGTTCTTCCGAGGAAAAACGTGGCCTAACTTTGAGTCTTTCAAAGCTGATTTGGACGCATATGTTATGTACTGGAACACACAAAGGCGTCAGGTTAAACTAAAAGGACTGACCCCGGAGGAGTTCCGGAATCAGTCCTTCGTGGCCTAGGTCTTTATTAAATTCGTCCAAGTTTTGGGACGCAGTTCAAACTTATGGGATGACCGGGGTGCTTTTTTGTTTGTGCACATGTAAATCAAATCCATGCTAAACAAAAAACCGCTCTGAAGCGGCTAATCACAACGGCTAGGATTTGCACCTGGGTCATCTCCAACAAGGGCTCTGCTAATTGTGCTACTTTCCGCTTACGCAATTCTCCATTCCCTCAATATAATGTTAAGAAAACAGCTTATGACCAGCGTTTTCCAAGGTTTGTGCATCTGCGCTGTTTAGCTATCAGTTAGAATGTCACTGCGCCGAAACAATGACTTAAATCAACGAAATTAGGTATAATTAAATCAAGGAGCGAGCAGCCCGCGTACAACTGCGCGAATTTGCACTCGCTCTTTTATTTGTACACATTTACCAATTTCCCTATTTTCGGCTATTGAGCTTGTGCGTTTAGTTACCAGTCAGAATGTCACTGTACCAAAACTTCTTAGTGGCAAAAGACTGAAAAATGTCAATTAAAAAAACTCGCTTAATCCATATCAAATAGAATAAGCGAGTTTTCTTAGTTCAATTATGCCCAATTTTGTTGATTTAAACCACTGAATAGTGGCTTTTTATATACGCAACCGTTGCGAAAAAGCGATACCTACCTCGTAGCAGTCAGAATGTCACTGCGCCAAAACAAGTTGTCGGTGACCCTGCACCTGGGTATACTATCGATGCAGGAACATTCCGGCTTTTTGTGATGCCGCGTGAGGATGACGGCGAGAAAAAACTGCTAGAAGCTTTTGAACGTTTATTGGGGGTGCGCATTGAGCATTTACGCTGAGGTTGAGAAAAGATACAACGAGCTTAAAGGCAAAATTAATAAGTATCCTGATGCTGATACTCTTTTCAATCCATATAAAATGATTGTCGATGCGCTGGACGAGACTGAGCAAAAGCTTTGGCGTGCAGAAGGCTTCTTTGTGGAAGAATTACTCCACCAGAACTACCAACGTCCTGACTTCGCACAGTTTTGTGAAAGAGAAATCATGAAGCATTTTGCTAAAGAGGAAGCGGCGCGAAGCACTGCCACTGCCTAAACACCTTTATTAAGCTTTGAGATTTTAAAGCCACCCAAAAGGGTGGCTTTTTTGTTAAGAAAAACTGAACGGAAAAGTCAATCAATGAAAAAGATTATTCGTTGCTCTCAATGTTCAAGGTGTGCGTGCATCGTGGAATGCAGATTTACTGACTGTTTATATAATCAGTAACTCTTAGTCAAACCAGATCTTTACAACGTCACCGTCTGCGGAAGTTATATCCACAAGCGTGCCACTCTCACCAGTCTTTGCAGCATCCATAAGTGCATCAAGATTGATGTTAGAGAGCTGCTCCTGAGTCTCCTGATTAAGATAGCTTCCGCTGACCTGAATTCCCGAGTTCAAAACAAACTTTGCCAGGCCCAGAGGTACGCACATATCAACAACGTCGCCATCGTCGGAGACTACATACACGTGCAAACCGTGCTTTGCAGAGCCGTTTCCAAGGCGGACGCCCTTCTTCTTGCTACCGTCTGCCTCGTCGTTCTTCTCGACTTTGACCATGCTCTTACCAAAAAGCTTACCAAAGCTAAAACCTGAAGACTGAGCGGCAATGCCCTGGTCGTCGTGATCTGCAGGCTCTTCTACGATCTCTGCAGGCTCATCAGCTACAACAGAAACAACCTCAGCAGAGCTCTCCTGGGCAGTAGCGCTCTCCTGAGCAGCTTCAGTCTCCTGAGCAGAAGCGCTTGCGCCGCTTAAAAGCTCGTCAACGGACACGCCAAGGAAGCGAGCAAGATCTGGCAACAGCGAGATATCCGGATAGTTAATGTCGTTCTCCCACTTGCTCACCGCCTGCGGACTCACGTTCAGCTCCTTTGCCAGACGCTCCTGCGTTGCAGTTTTAGCCAAACGAAGTCGTGCAATACGACGACCAAGGGTCTCAGATGAAGTAGTCATAGTTGCTCCTTTTCTCAACTCATTATCACTGAAATGGCATGCGGGCCGCTGATTTCACTATGAGTCGTAACAATACGTTCAACAAGAACGCATCAGTTGAGTTGGGTATCGCAACGGTTTCCGCCCACTCAACAGCAGGTTGAGTTCGCAGGTAAACTATACTTTTTGACCGAAAATTACTTGCCCTAAAAGTATTCTCCAACTACCATTTAATCAAGAAACTTTTGATGTTTTAGAAAGGTCTGTCTATGGCTGGCGAGAAGAACTGGGTGTTCTGGACCAGTGGTGCGCATATTGTTTCTGGTTTTGAGCAATGCGCTACAGACGGTTTTGTTGGCGTTGACGCAGATGGCGTCGTGTACCTCTTTGATAACAATCAAAACGTCTTTGCTTCAGCCCACGCTTCAGATATTGAAGAAACAGTCGGTAGCTGGAGAGGAACCTGGCTTACCATTGACGATAAAAGATATGTTCTAGAATTTGTGCCTCTTGCAGATAAGATTGCTCCTCGCCTGATTTTTGGAGCCATAAGCAATGTCTTTATGCAGGAGCTCCATCATGGAGATCAGGAGAAGGTCCCTCGTGAGCTTCTTGAAGACTTCAAGATTGCATTCGAGAACGCCAAGTATAGGCGCTAGCTCAAGCTAATTTTTTGAATTATTCATATCTTTGCGGAGGTACGATCACCGATATCGACGCCGGCGGATGAACTTCCTCCCATTTCTTGGACACGAGAGATAGAAGGCAGTTCAAAACACACTTAAGTCAGATAATCTGTCAAAAAGACGTATACATGACGCTGAAAATACCTCAAACGTGCAGATTATCTTCATTAGATGTGTAATATGCCCCCATCTGAGCAGAATATCTGACTTAAGTGTGTTCCTTAGGTGCGGAATTTACCTATAGTTAAATCTTTTATATGACGCTATTCATTTTCTAGCATATTAGGTTAAGTTTATGCATAG
>JAGZUI010000016.1:0-22194 GCA_018380095.1 Atopobium sp. | reverse complement strand
TACCTCCCATTTCTTGGACACGAGAAATGGGAGTCAGTTCAAAACACACCTAAGTCGGATAATCTGTTAAAAAGACGTATACATTACGCTGAAAATACCCTAATCATGCAGATTATCGTCATTAGGTGTGTAAAATGCCCGCAATTGAGCAGAATATCTGACTTAGGTGTGTTCCGTAGATACTAAATTTATCGATAGTTAAATTTCTTATATTTATCTATTCATGTTTAAGCATATTAGATGAAGTTTATGCATAGAGATGCATATCGGGTAGTGCGACCGCCTAGCTGCCTAGCTATCTTGATTAGAAACATGTCGATTCTTCAGCAAAACCTACCAAAGCTGCGCCATTTTGTGCGCCAGGCCTAAAAGCCGACGCTAACACGCTGCAGAATCATAATCACTCGTATATGAACTGCCTCCCATTTCTTATGTCCAAGAAATGGGAGGCAGTTCAAAAAGAAGAGGCGGTTTTTCTGTGGATGAACTGCGTGACGTATAACATACCTGCACTTTTGGTAAAATAAATTCTGTATCTGTCTCTTCGGAGTAAGAAAAGGAGCAACTGTGGCTAATCATTTTCGCACTGATGAGCAACAGGAGTCCTCGTTTGATGACCGTTTTGGGGTAATTTCTCAGGATGATCTGAACCAGCTTGACCAGCAAGACGTTGTAGCTGATCAAGTTGAAACTCAGGACTTTTCTGCTGATGTGCCAGTGGCCCAGGCTGCTGAACCTGTAACAACTGTATCTGATCCATTTGCTTCTGGAGCAGAAGCTGTACACGTGGTAACTGCTGAGCAGCAAAACAACCCTGAGCAGGCACCTCTTGATCGTGCAAAGTTTTTTGCAGATCTAGCTCAAGATGCACCTAAGGTAGAGCGTACTGGTACTCCAACCATTTCTTTCAAGAACGCTTCGCTTGTGTATCCATCGCAGCCAAACCGTCCAGCACTTGATAACATCAGCGCTGATATCTACCCAGGTGAGTTTGTCTTTGTAGTTGGACACTCTGGTTCCGGTAAGTCATCTCTCTTGCGTCTTATCACGCGCGAGCAGAAGGCAACTCACGGACAGGTTATTGTTGCTGGTCAGGACCTTACACGTATGCGTAACTCCAAGGTTCCTTATCTGCGTCGCCAGATTGGCACCGTCTTCCAGGACTTTAAGCTGCTTCCAGACAAGACCGTCTATGAGAACGTTTCCTTTGCACTTGAGTGCATTGGCAAGCCCCGTCCTGTTATTGATATTCAGGTTCCAGAGGTTCTGCGTCTGGTAGGTCTTAGTCAAAAGATGAGCGCTTACCCAGACCAGCTTTCTGGTGGTGAGCAGCAGCGTGTTTCTGTTGCTCGCGCAATGGTTAACCGCCCACCACTGCTTATCTGCGACGAGCCTACGGGTAACTTGGACCCAGCAATTTCTCTGGGCATTATGAAGCTTCTTGACCGCATTAACCGTGCGGGCACTACGGTTGTAATGGCAACACACGATCGCGAGATGGTTGACTCTATGCGTAAGCGCGTTATTGCACTTGAGGCTGGTCACATTGTCCGCGACCAGGAGAAGGGAGGCTATGGTTACTATGGGGCTCTCTAATTTTGGATATTCTCTGCATGAGGCCGGAAGCCACTTTAAAAGGAACTGGTCTACCGCTCTTGGTGCAATCGTAACCATCTTCTTGTCACTGTTTATCATCGGCCTGTTTATTCTTGGCTCTGCTCTTATCGAGAATATGGTAGGAAGTGTCGAGAACCGCGTTACTATCCAGGCATTTCTTTCTGATGATGCAGATCAGGCTGCAGTAACTGCTTTCCAGCAAGAAGTTCAAGGCTGGGATACGGTTGAGTCTGTAACTTATAAGAGCAAAGAGCAGGCTCTTGAGGAGTACCGCACAACCATGAGTTATCGCAATGCTTCTGATGCGGTTTCTGCTCTTGATGGCCAGAATCCAATTCCTGCATCTCTTGTGATCAAACTCAAGGATCCTAAGGATGTTCAAGACGTTGCCCAGCGCATTGCTTCTTCATCATCTTTTGCAGCCATTGCGGATAATAAGAGCAATCCATCTGGTGATGTTCAGTATGGTCGCGAGACCGTTGAGCGCCTCTTTAGCGTAACAGCATACATTCGTATTGGCGCTATTGGCCTTGTTGGACTTCTGGTGTTTGTTGCCTTTGTCTTTATTAACAACACCATTCGCCTTGCTATTAACGCTCGCCGTCGTGAGATTGCCATCATGCGTCTGGTCGGCGCATCTAACAGCTTTATTCGCGGACCATTCCTTATGGAAGGCGTGCTTGAGGCTCTTATCGGCGCTCTTCTCGCCATTGTCGTTTTGGTTGTTGGAGCCCACATGCTTCTCCCGGTTATGGCAGAAAGCATGACCTTCTTGACCTTTGCTATTCCAACAACGGTCATGCTGGGTATGAGTGGCCTTCTGTTGCTCTTAGGTTTGCTTCTGGGACTCTTTGGCTCTGCTATTGCTATGGGCCGCTATCTGAAGGCATAGTAACTAAGCAACCTGGTACTTCAATTGTCAAAGTGAAGTATCAATTAAGAAAGTTTTTTGCATAAAGATTGCAAGGTAAGACCTCGTGAATACCGTTCACGGGGTCTTTTTGCGTTAAACGGTATTTACCAATTTGCAGGTAGAATGATATTTTTAAGGGTGAATTGTTAGGCCACGTACTTGAATAGGGGCCAAGTATGGAGACCAACCTGCACAAATTCCAGGCTTTTACTTCCGCGGCATATCACAGTAGCTTTACGGTGGCGGCAGAAGAGCTGGGATGCACTCAGTCGTCTATTAGTCGCATGGTGGCAAGTCTAGAAAAAGAGTGGGATGTCCGCTTGTTTAACAGGCATGGTGGCTATGTAAGTCTGACTCCTGAGGGAAAGACGCTTTTGCCTGTTGCAGAAGAGGTGTGCCAGGCATACAGCAAGTTGAGCAATCAAGTTAATCGCGTCAGTGCCATTGAGATGGGCAACCTTGTTATTGCTGCGCCTTCGAGTTTTCTTTCACGAGCACTGCCTGGCCATCTGAAGAAGTACATGACTGACCATCCAAACATCAAAGTTGAAGTTATCGAATGCACCTACGGCGAAGCCCTGCGTCTTATTAGCAAGGGTAAAGTGGATATTAGTTTTACTATGACCCGCGCAACTGAGCAGGGATTTACTTCAACTTTATTTGATCATGATGAGGTTATTGTTGTATCTCAAAAGGGACATTACGAGAAGGACCTTGAGACAATTCCTGTTAAGCGTCTTATTGAAGAGCCCTTTATCGTTGATATTGAGACGGCTCCTCTGCTTCAGAAGCAACTCAAAAACGCACGCATGACGTTTGCGTCATCGGATTCATTCACCATTATGTCCATGGTAGAGTCAGGTCTTGGTGTAAGTTTGTTGCCACTTGAGGCAACAAAAGGTACAAATTTTGATATTGATGTACATCATCTGGAGACTCCCGTACATCGTAATGTCTTTATTACACATCGTGTAAAAGGCGAGATGTCGCGTACTACAGAAGAGTTTTTAAAGTATTTGAGTTAAAGATTGATGCATAGTTGTGTACGTTAACTATTTGAAAATTGCATAACTGTTATTAGATTTTGGTAAAGATGTAAAAAGATTTAACTACCGCTCGCGGTTGTAGCCTTTACGCTTACGGGTTTATCTGACGCCCAGAGGGCGCTACTTCTTTTTTCAAATGGCTTCGGGTGCAAACATAGTCTCATCAAGTTCTTCGTCCGAGTAATTACGGGAAGGAGTGGGACATGGCAGAAAATGCCGAGGCACCTGAGATGCAAAAGTCGTTGAGTCTATTCAACTTCTTTACCATCGGATTTGGTGCGATCATTGGTACCGGATGGGTGCTCCTGGTAGGCGACTGGATGGTTCTTGGTGGAGGACCATTCCCCGCGATGATTGCATTCGCAATTGGCGCAATTTTCCTTGTACCAATTGGATGTGTTTTTGGCGAGCTTACTGCTGCTATTCCAATTTCTGGTGGCATCATTGAGTACGTCGACAGGACATTCGGCCGCCCAATGGGCTTCTTTACCGGCTGGATGCTCCTTCTGGGTAACGCTCCACTGTGCCCTTGGGAGGCAATTGCTATTTCCACGCTTCTCACCGACCGCTTTGGTGCATTCCCTATTCTTTCTTGGCTGAGGTCCGTTAAGCTCTACACCATTCTTGGTGCAGATGTTTACCTGTGGCCAACAGTCATCGCTCTCTGCTTTGCTATCCTGGTCATCTTCCTTAACTTTAAGGGCGCTGGCGCAGCAGCTAAGCTTTCGAGCTTCCTTACCAAGGCCCTGCTGACTGGTATGATCCTTGCAATGGTTATCTCCTTTGCAACTGGTTCTCCAAGCAACGGCCTCCCCGTCTTCTCCCAGGCAACTGAGGTTGCAGGTGGCGAGGGCACAAAGGCTACCAGCTTCTTTGGTGGCATCATTGCAGTACTTGTTATGACTCCATTCTTCTACGCTGGCTTTGACACCATTCCACAGCAGGCAGAAGAGGCTTCTGCTGACCTTGATTGGAAGAAGTTTGGCATCATTCCTGCACTTGCACTTATGGCATCTGGTATCTTCTATCTCATCTGCATCTATGCATTCGGAACCATGATTGACTGGCACGAGTTTGTTAAGTCTTCTGTTCCTGCACTTGCAGTTCTCGAGCGCATCAACCTGTTCTTCTACATTGCAATGCTCATCATTGCAACGCTTGGACCTCTGGGCCCAATGAACTCCTTCTTTGGTGCTTCAACTCGTTTGATGCTCGCTCTTGGTCGTAAGAAGATGCTCCCAGAGGCATTCGCAAAGATTGACCCTAAGTCTGGCGCACCTCTGACTGCAAACATGTTCATGGCTGGCCTGACCCTTGTTGGTCCATTCCTCGGCCGCAACATGCTTGTTCCTCTGACCAACGTTGCTTCTCTTGGCTTCATCTTCGCATGCACCATGGCTGGCGTTGCCTGCCTGCGCCTGCGTCAGACCGAGCCAGACCTGCCTCGTCCTTACAAGGTCAACGGTGGTATCGCAGGTATCCTTGCTGCAATTCTTGCTGGCAGCATCATCATCGGTCTGATGGTTGTTCCTTTCAGTCCTGCAGCACTGAAGCCAGTTGAGTGGATCATCACCATTTCTTGGATTGTTATTGGTATGGCCATCTTCATGATCTTTGGTCGTCAGTCTGAGAAGGCAGCAGCATAAGTTGCTTGCAAGCTCTAAAGGTTTCATCGGTACGTTGAACTAAGCACGTTATTTGTTTCTTTAGTTTGGATTTTTTGCGCCCAAAAAGGGTGGGCGCAAAAAGATAGTATGTATCATTTACTAGAGGGGGAAAGAAATGAGTAAGATTGCTTTTGTAGGCGGAAAGCTCGTTGACGGCACTGGCGCCGCTCCTGTTGAGGATTCTCTTGTCCTCGTAGACGACAAGAAGATCGCTTATGCTGGTCCTCGCACTGAGGTTCCAGAGGGCTATGAGGTCCGTGACATCCAGGGCCGCACCATTATGCCAGGTCTTATCGATACCCACCTGCACTTCTCCGGCAACCTAACCGACAACGATAACGACTGGGTTATCGAGTCCGTTGCTCAGAAGCAGGCATGCGCAGTCAAGCAGTCCTGGGACGCTCTCTCCCATGGTCTTACCACCGTCTGCGAGATTGGCCGCAATGGTATCGCAATTCGTGACCTCGTCAACATGGGTATCATGGAAGGCCCACGTATCTACGCTACCGGCCTTGGCTTCTGCCGCGTTGCTGGTCACGGTGACTGCCACCAGCTCCCACAGGAGATTTCCAAGAATGGTCACCCTTGGGGCGACCAGGTAGACGGTCCTTGGGATCTTCGTAAGGCAGTTCGTCGTCGTCTTCGTGAGAACCCAGACGCAATCAAGATTTGGGCAACCGGTGGCGGCATTTGGCACTGGGACTCCGGTCGCGATCAGCACTACTGCTACGAGGAGATCAAGGCAGTCTGCGACGAGGCAGCAATGGTTGGCATTCCTGTTTGGTCACACTCCTATAACAGCTTCTCCGCAGCTTATGACTCCGTCCGTTGCGGCTGCGAGCAGATGATTCACGGCTTCGAGCTTGATGCAAAGACCATGGACCTTATGTGCGAGCAGGGTACCTTCTTTACTCCTACCATCGGCTTCCTGCCAACTTGGTACGGAACTTATCCACCAGAGTGGACTCCAGAGCTTGACGCATTCCCAGGCGATACCGTCGTTGAGAAGGGCCTCAACCGTACATACGAGAACCTCCGTGCTGCTAACGAGCGCGGCGTCACTCTCACCATCGGCTCCGACTCCTTCAGCTTCGTAACTCCTTACGGCTGGGTCACCATCGACGAGATGTATGACTTCGTTGAGAAGGCTGGCGTTACCATTCTTGAGACCATCAAGGCTGCTACTCTTAACGGCGCAAAGATGGTTCACCACGAGGATGAGTTTGGCTCCCTCGAGGCTGGCAAGCTTGCTGACCTCCTGGTTGTCAAGGGCGACGTTGCTGCTAACATCCGCGACCTTACCCCAGATAACATGGAAGTTATCATGAAGGAAGGCAGCGAGGTTATTCGCGGCACCTTCTAAGAGGTAAACCAATCCCTTCTGGAGCCCCTATGCAGTCTCTGCATAGGGGCTCTTTTTGTGCGCAGGATGGCGAGAAACCCGGCGAGGGCTCCGACGTCTATCCGTCGAGATGTTCGTCGAGAAACCCGTCGAGATCCCTGGAACTTCTCGCCTTACCTGCACATCGTCTATCACAAGGCACTTTAGGGTACATATCAGAAGATTCATTGGGTCAGCGCAAAAGGCGCTGACTTCTACCTGCAGGAGGATTTTTGGCTAGAAAACGCATACATAAAGGAAATCGTCGTCAGGGGCGTGCAAAAGTCTCAAAGCGACCATCGGCGTTGCTTACAGGTACGCTGAGCCTTTCTCGTCCAGGAGCTGCTACCGTAAGCACCCCTGAGGGTACGTATGCGCTGGCCAAGCACGGGATTCATGAGGCTATGCACGGAGACGAGGTCCAGGTTTCGCTGGTCTCGGCCAAGGGAAAGACTCCTCTGGCAAACGTGCGCTTTGTGCTTACGCGAGCTACTCAGACGTTTTTGGGCATCTATCACGACGCCGGTCCACTTGGCGCTGTGGTGCCGCTGGATAGTCGCATCCAGCGAGATTTCTTTGTGCTTCCCGAAGATCCTTCTGTTGGACGTCATTACGTTTTTGAGGGCGACGTGGTTGTCGCGCGCATTACAGAGTATCCAACACGTAAAAGCGCTGCTGTAGTAACTATCGAGCGCCGCGTGGGATCAGCCGAAGATCTGGACATGAACGTTGAGGCAACTATTGCTTCGTATGGTTTGGCAACGGAATTTCCTATCAAGGCATTGAGACAAGCCGAGAAAATCTCCGTTGACGCAGATAAAGCCCTTGCAGAAGACGCTTCAAGACACGATTTGCGAGAAGAGCTGTGCATCACCGTAGACCCCGCAGATGCTAAAGATTTTGATGACGCCGTTGGCGCGCGGAAGCTTGAAGATGGCAGCTTTGAGCTCTGGGTTCACATTGCAGACGTGGCTCACTATGTGAACTGGGATTCTCCCATTGACCTGGAAGCTCGCATGCGCACCTGCTCGGCATATTTAGTGGACCGCGTGTTGCCCATGTTGCCAGAAAAGCTCTGCAATGACGTGTGTTCTCTGCGACCAGCTGAAGATAGGCTGGCCATGTCGGTAAAGATGAAGCTGAGCAGCTCAGGCAAGATTCTTGGCGCAACGGCTATGAATTCCGTTATTCGCTCACGAGCAAGACTCAGTTACGACCAGGTAGATAGCTATCTTCAAGGAGACGCCGCGGCACTTGACTCCACCGCGCCTAAAGACGATGCCAGCGCAATCAAAGAAATGATTGGTGTGCTCAATCAAATCCGAGCACTAAGAGAAGAAATTCGCGAGAAACGCGGCTCAGTAGATTTTGAAAGCGTAGAGACGCGCGTAGTGCTTGACCAGGATAACAAGCCTACTGGCGTGTCGGTGCGCGAGCGCACCCAAGCAACGGGGCTTATCGAGGAAGCAATGCTTGCAGCAAATGAGAGCGTCGCGCACATGCTCAGCCAGCATGACCTGGAGTCAGCATATCGCGTGCATGAGCAGCCTTCTCCAGAGTCACTTAAGCTTGCGGTTACTCCACTTGTGGCGATGGGTGCTCTTGAGCCAGATGTTGCATCTCGTATTGCCATTGGCGATCAGACGGCATTGCAAGAAGCGCTGGAGTCGGTCCACGGCACACGTTATTCTCGTGTGGTAAATGCACAGCTGCTCAGGGCCCAAAAACGAGCTATCTATCTGCCAACAAATCAGGGGCACTTTGCCCTAGGGGCGGATGCGTACTGCCACTTTACCTCACCAATCAGGCGCTATCCTGACGTGATAGTTCATCGTACGCTCAAGCGTTTGCTCCGCGGACAGACGGCGTCTCGCGCAGAGCTCAGCGCACTCCCAGATATCTGCAGCACCTGCTCTGAGCAGGAGCGCAAGGCAGACGCAGCGGCTCGTGCGACGCAAAAGATCAAGCTGGCTGAGTACTATCAGAGCCGTCTGGGAGAAGAAACGTGGGGAACCATTGACGGCTGCGAGCGCTTTGGCCTGTTCATTACGATAGACGATACCTACGCCGACGGGCTTCTCGCCGTGAGGGATTTGGGTCACGAATGGTATGTGTATGACCAGGAGACTCTGGCGCTGATAGGGGAATCAACAGGAAAAACGTATCGTATTGGTGGACGTGTGCGCGTGAAGATTTCTGGCGTAAATGTGGCTCGTGGTCAGATTGATTTGGCACTTGTGGAATAATATGCACGTAGATTACGTGCGGGTTTATGAAGCACCCGCACAGATGATTGCATGATTGATATTGAATGATAGGTGAGTAAGATGGCACTTTCGGCACTTTCAGATGAGCTGATGCGCGCTGAAGGCATGATGATGCAGGACCAGAATGATGAGGCCCTTGAGCTGCTGCTTCGTTTGGCTGAAGACGCTGAGGAATATGTGGATTGCAACTGCCAAACCACAGATGAGCTGCAGTATTTTGCGTTCCCAACGCTGTTTGACCGCTTAGCGTATAGGCGCGTGGAGAACGACCCTCGCAAGCTTGAGGACGTTCATGAGCCGTTTGATCGCCTGTACGGAGACCTTGCAATGGCTTACGTACGCACTGGCGATTACGAAAACGCCATGAATGCGCTGAAGACTGCCATTCGTTGGAACCCAATGAACTGCGGATTTAGGCTTGATTTGGCTGACCTGTTTAAGATTGCAGGCGATATTCGTGAGCACATTGCTCTGACATTTGGCGTCTTTGAGCGCGCAAGCGAGGCAAGGCATCTGACCAGGGCGTTTTTGAACTTTGCTGCGTGGTTTGACGCTCAGGGTAGGCTTGAGCAGACTGCGGCATGTCTGAGAGCTGCTCGTCGCTTTGAAGTCAAGGACGGTGCGCTTGAGGCCGCTCTTGACCAGGCTGCAGGCACCCCTAAAGACCCTGATGGCCTTACCGACGAAGAGGCAAACGACCTGCTTGAGGCAGAGGGCCTGCCAACAGGTGCCAACGCCGAGATTGCGGTTTGCCTGCTGATGTGTGCGCAGGACTGCGCTGCCATGGGCGACAGAGCTACCGCAACTGAGATGACCATTCGCGCTCGCGATCTTGTGGGCGAGCAGGCGGCTCTTACGCTTCTGCAGCTTGTCCGCGACGCCGCAATCTCCGAAGGCTTCACCGCAGGTGGCAATCCCGTATCTGCTGACGCGACAGGCAATGCATCTGGCGAGAAAACCGATGCAGCTGAAACTTCAGATGGGGAAGGCAAGTAAGTATGGCCGAGACCCAGGGAAAACAGCAGGGTAAGAAGTCGATTGCGCGCAATCGCTCAGCTCGTCATGAGTACGAGATTGGCGAGACCTTTGAGTGTGGCCTGGTGCTTACTGGCACCGAGGTCAAGAGCCTGCGCGAGCGTGGCTGCCAGCTGACCGACACGTTCTGCCTCATTCGCGACGGCGAGGCGTGGATTCACGGCATGCACCTGCACCCGTACACAAACGGTGGTGTGTGGAACGTTGACCCAGATAGAAAGCGCAAGCTGCTGCTTCACCGCAGGCAGATTGACTATCTTGACGGAAAGCTTCGCCAGAAAGGTTTGGCGCTGGTTCCGCTTGAGATTTACTTTGACGAGCATAACCGCGTCAAGTTGCTGATTGCGCTTTCGCAGGGTAAAAAGCTCTACGACAAGCGTGCGTCTGCGGCCAAGCGTGATTCTGACCGCGAGATTCAGCGAGCTCTCAAGGAGCGCAGCCGCTAGGAGTGCGTCGCTGCCGCACACGAGCGTACCGTCGCAAGCGGCTGGTACTCGGAGCACGTCGAACTTCTCGTCAAAAAAATTTCGTGCGAATTTTATGAGAATCATTCCTATTTTCGGAATAATGTTTTAGAATCACTCAAGGTTTGTTACTATCTGTATGAGCACTTAACCGCGGATAAGGGCCACGGTTAGTTGCCATCCGCGTTAATTGCGCGAATAGAAGGAAAAGCGCGTAAGCGCTTGGAGAGAGGAATAAAAATGGCAGAGAAGACTTACAAGTTTGTTTGCACCGTTTGTGGCTACGAGGTTGAGGTTGACACTCCAGAGCTTCCTGAGGACTATGTTTGCCCAGTTTGCGGCGTTGGTCCTGAGATGTTCGAGCTCGTCGAGGAGTAAACTCCCCACAAATTAGTCGGATAGGTTATCCGCGCAAGATTGCATGTTGGTAACCTCTTTGATGATCACCCAAACAAAATCGTAAAAGCGATGTAGGATTTAACCTGCATCGCTTTTCGTATACATCTGCGTGATAGGTGTCGCTGATGTGCACATTTTGGTTGGAGTAGTCTTGAAGCACGCACTACAAATGTCAGATTCAGTGGAAGTTGCTGCATTTTTGGCCTTCTCGGGCGGAGTTATGGACGCCTATTCCTACCTGGTGCGCGGCGGCGTTTTTGCCAACGCTCAGACCGGAAACTTGCTACTTTTGGGCGTAAATCTGACCAGTGGGTCGTTTGAAAAGTGCCTCAAATACGCTCTGCCAGTTTTGGCATTTGCTCTAGGTATTGCGGTTTCGTACGCCATTCGAGCTATTGCGCGAGAAGAACATCTGCACTGGAGACAGCTTGCGGTTATCGTGGAGATTGTGCTCCTGAGCATTGTTTCTCTGCTTCCAACAGACATGAATCTGCTGGCAAACAGTCTGACATCTCTTGCATGCGGCATTCAAGTTCAGGCGTTTAGAAAGCTCCACGGACACGCGTTTGCCACAACCATGTGCATTGGTAATCTTCGCGGCGGAACGCAAGAAATAGCCGCATATATGCATACGCACGAGCCTGTTCATATTGAGACCTCGCTGCTCTATTTTGGAACTATTTTCTGCTTTGTAGCTGGTGCAGTGGTGGGTAACTTGTTTATTCCGCTGATGGGCACTCATATGATTTGGCTGTCACCTGCGGCGCTTCTCGTGGTTATTCTCATCATGTTTATTGATCGCGAGAAACAAGTTCTAGAAGCTCACGGTAAGTCCGCAAAGTAAACCGTTAAGTAAGCCGTTAAGTAGGCCGTTAAGTAGGCCGTTAAGTAGGCCGCAAAGTAAGCCACAAAGTAAGCCGTTCCCAAAATAGTCATATCTTTTTTGAAAGAATGGCAGTTCATGGGGTATACTCTCTACACTTTGAATTGCAAGCAACGTTACGCGCGCAATTCAGGAACATTGAAAACTGCATGGTGGCAGTTTCTCTCATTATTGGGGGTGACTGGATTCGACAAGGTGAGTTTGCGGTGGGCAGCAAGCCGTGGTCTCCTCGCCACGTAAAACAGGGGTAACGTCAAATTGAATTGACAACACTCTTACTTTTGAGCCTCGTATGGCTCTCGCTGCTTAATTTAGTTCAGCGCGTCTAACTGGGATTTTCTCCTGTTCTCAGGGTGACGTCATTTTAGGGAGATGCTTGTAAGGACGTAGTTGGTATGCCTTACAAAAAGATTGAACCAACTGGAGCACCAAACGCCTGTTACTAAGTGTGCGGTACTTGAGATTTAATTAGTAACTGAGCTTGGAGACACCTGCCTAGGATTTGCTTTGGACCGGAGTTCGATTCTCCGCACCTCCACCATACATTAAGTGTTGAGATATTATTTTTAAGAATATTCTCACACTTGCTTATACGTCTGAAGGCAGCTTATAAGGCTGCCTTCTTTTTTATGGGTCGAAGACTATTTTCAGTTGATTCTAAACGTCTTTCGCCTCGAACTTACAGCTGTTGCGCTTCATTTAGATTTTAAACATCAACTAAGTTTTGAAAAAAGAATAGAACAGGTATTAATTCAAATAGCAGTCCGTTTGTCGAATGAATTTTGTCGTAGTCATAGATATCGAGCCGGCTAATAGGAAATAGCGCGATAATGGTTATAAACATTGATATAGGAGGAAAAGCATGTCGTACGACAAAAAAGCTGTACGTGATTTCTGTGACCGATGGCGCGATAAGGGATACGAGAAGGGCGAGACGCAGCAGTTCTGGCTGCAAGCTCTTCGCGCTATTGGATATCAGCATGCGGACGACGTGCTTTTTGAGCATCATCTTCCCTCTGGTGGATTTATAGATGTGTGGATTCGCGATGCAAATGTATTAATCGAGCAAAAGTCTTACGGTGCAAATCTTGATGATTATGACGTAAGACAGAACAAAAAGAAGACTCCGTTAATGCAAGCGCTAGATTATGTTGATGAACTTCCTCGTTTGGAGCAACCTCGCTTTGTGGTTACATGCAATTTTGGTGAGTTTCGGGTCTATGATCGTGATAAATGGAGTAAAAGCCAGCTGTCTGATAACGCCTTTGAATTTACTCTCGATGAATTTGCAGAGCATCCTGAATATATGTCCTTTATTACTGATCCAAGTAACAGTCGCCTAGAAAAAGAGAAACAGGTCTCTATCAAGGCAGGCGAGTTAATTGGTAGGCTTTACGATATGATGCGTGAGGGTTATTATGACCCCGACTCAGAGAAGTCCATGCACGCCCTTAATGTTTTATGTGTCCGCCTTGTATTTTGTCTTTACTGCGAGGATGCGGACTTGTTTGTTAAGGATTCCTTCTTTAACTATCTGCAAAATGTTCCCGCAAATCAGCTCCGCATTGCGCTTAAACGTCTATTTAAAGTCTTGGATACTAATCTCAACGATCGTGATCCTTATGATGTGGACGTGAAAATTTTCCCATATGTCAACGGGGGCTTATTCCGTGAGGAAACTGAGATTCCGATTTTTACTGAAGAAGCTAAACAGTTCCTGTTGGAAGAAGTGTCTGCTGCAATTGACTGGTCTCAAATTTCACCAACTATTTTCGGAGGTATTTTTGAGAGTACGCTAAATCCTGAGACGCGTAGATCCGGCGGAATGCACTATACATCTCCCGAGAATATTCATAAGGTTATTGATCCACTCTTTCTCGATGACCTGAAGCGGGAGTTTGATGACATAAAGAATGAAGATGGAGCGACTCCCCGAAAGCGTAAAAACGCTCTCTTGCGATTTCATGAAAAGTTATGTGGATTAAAGTTTTTAGACCCAGCATGTGGATCTGGTAATTTTTTGACGGAGATTTATATCTGCCTGCGTAGACTCGAAGATTTAGTTCTTGCTGAAATTCATCAAGGTCAATCCGGTCTTAGTTTCGGTGAAGATGAATATAATGGAAGACGTATTTCTTTAAACCAGTTTTATGGAA
This sequence comes from Atopobium sp., assembly GCA_018380095.1. Lineage (GTDB taxonomy): Bacteria > Actinomycetota > Coriobacteriia > Coriobacteriales > Atopobiaceae > Lancefieldella. The sequence goes on along the minus strand of JAGZUI010000016.1, from coordinate 8,366 downwards.
TAGAAATTAATGATTTTGCAGTCACAGTAGCTGAGACAGCTCTGTGGATTAGTAGGTTAAAAGCTAATGGCGAAAATTTTATGTTCTATGAAGTAAATGATGACGATTTTCCATTACGGGAGTCAGCTCATATTGTGGAGGGCAATGCTCTCCGCATAGATTGGAATGATATACTTTCTGCGAGTGAGTGTTCTTACATAATGGGGAATCCTCCTTTTATTGGATCAAAGTACCAGTCACAAGAACAACGTTCAGATATTTTAAATTTGAATACAGGCTTAAGTGACGTAGGTCTACTAGATTACGTTAGTGGATGGTATTTTAAAGCTGCTGAATATTGTGGAAATAAAGATATAAAGTGTGCTTTTGTATCAACAAATAGTATTAGTCAAGGAATAGAGCCATCAATTTTGTGGAGGTACTTATTCGATAAATATCAAACACAGATTTTATTTGCTTATAGGACTTTTGTATGGGGAAGTGAGGCCGCTGATCAAGCAAGCGTGCATTGTGTAATTATTGGATTTAATAACATTGGATGGAAAAAGAAAAAAGCCCTTTTCTTTAGTGATGGAACATTTAAAAATGCAAGTAATATTAGTCCTTATCTTATCGATGCTCCAAATGTTCTCATTTCAAAGCGTCTTCGTCCATTGTGTGATGTGCCGCCAATGATTGCGGGAAATAAAGCAGTTAAATGTCTTCCATTAACGTTAACTCCTAAAGAAAAAGAACAACTAATTAAGGCAGATCAGCGAGTCAGACCATATATTAAAAAATATATAGGGTCTAAAGAATTTATTAATTCACAAGAGCGTTATTGTCTATGGTTGGTTGATTGTCCTATAGAGTTGATTTACGATATGCCGCTAGTTAAGAAAAGGGTTGAAGATACACGTGTTGAAAGGCTGTCAAGTAGCGATAAACAGTCATTAAAATTAGCAGAAAAACCTTGGTTATTTAGAGACTTAAATAATCCAAAGACTGCGATTGTTGTACCTCTCGTGTCATCTCAGCGAAGACAATATATCCCGATAGGATATATTGATGACAGTGTTATTGCTAATAATAAAGTTAGTATTATTCCTAATGGAACACTATACCAATTCGGAGTACTTACATCTCAGTTTCATAACGCATTTATGCGTGTAGTTGCAATGCGCATGAAGTCTGACTACAGCTACTCACTTGCAATTGTCTATAACAATTTTATTTGGCCTAATCCGACCATTGAGCAAAGAAAAGTTATTGAGACTTGCGCGAAATCTATTCTCGATATTCGAGACAATTATTCAAACAAATCTCTCGCTAGCCTCTATGATCCAAATAAGATGCCTGGTGATTTGTTGGCGGCCCACAAAGCACTTGATACTGCTGTTGAATTTGCATATGGCGTGAACTTTGATGGAGATGAAGAAAAGATAGTTAGGCATTTATTTGAGCTCTATGCAGCTGCGAATTAAAAGAAACGCCGCTTTTTAGATTGTGCGACATGGGAGATTAAAAAAAGTTTGCATGTTTTTACTTAGATGCATGAAGCGTATTGGAGACGTGTGATGGAATTACATCCAACTTATAGTTATTTTGGTAGAGGAAAAGTAATATATGATGGGGAACATGAAGTCGATTTATACGTAAATAAAGAATTTGGTCGCGCACGACTGCATCTTATTTTAGATAGTAAAACAGAGGATCCTTCAAAGGTCCCAGAAGAGATAAATTGTATTTCTGGAAAATTGATAAATGGATATGAATTTACACTATTGAACTGTAAACAATTAGGATTCTTTTATAATTTTGAAAAAATCATGTTCTTTTTCGAGGCAGATTTTTTAATAGAGGAAATTGTAAAAAATGAAATAGAGCCAAAGTTTAATAAAATGTCTTTTTATATTAAAAATGCACTGGATTGGGGAGGAATTTATGATTTTAGCAGTAATAGAATAAAACTACCACAAGGCGTTGAGGAACGTAAGTTGATCTATACTTCCGATGAATTTCAAGCTACATATTACGTTTGGTATAATAAATTTACAGTAAACGAGGATGAACCTTTTGTTCAATCTCTGCTAAATAATACAGAGAGTGTAATTGAGATTAGCTGTTCCGAAAATAAACCTATAGGTTATTTTATCGATAAAGTTAAATGTATCATCCAATTGATTGAACTTTCCACCTCGAGAAAACAAGAACTTAATAGGATTGAGGCTTTTTGTGAACAGACCAATGTTGAAGAAGATGCTAATTTAGACAAAAATAGAATAAGTGTGTTCTGGAGAGAACAAATACCATTTAACTTTTTAGAAAAAGAATCGTATGCGCAGGAAAAGCTTATAACATTAGATTATTTAAAAAACAAACACGCAATAACGAGGTTTTTTGAAAAATATGATAGGTTAAAAATTATATTAGAGCTCTATATCGAATCAATTTTTAATGTGAGCTCATCCGAACTAATGTTTTTGAGAATCATGCAGGCTTTAGAGTCATACTCTGCGACTTTTAAAGAAAAGAAGAAGAAGCCACGCGTAGTGTTGCGTGATAAGCTACGAGGTTTGCTATTTCCTGAATCTGGATACAAGTTCAATCTTTTAAAGATAGATGAGAAAAGATTTATTGATATTGTTGTGGAATATAGAAATTATTTTACCCACCATGGTGAATTGAAAGAGATTGATGATGCTGACCTTCCATTCAAATCTAACATTATGTCGTATAATTATATTTTACTTAATATATTAGAATATCATCTGTTTAATGAATTGATACCTATTAAGAGTTCTAATCTTGATACTGCTGTCGAGTATTCACTTGGTCGGTGGGCATTGCCTATGCGGTATTCTGAATTACCTATACAGTATTCCGATATACAGGTCGCGATAGACGACGATAAAGAACAGTTTGGCGAAACAGGCAAATCTTAAATGGCCATTGTTTAAAAATTTGATTAAAGTCCAAATGTTCTAGGGATAGAAATTAAGCCGCGCTCTAATTTATTTGGGGTGCGGTTTTTGCTGTTCAGAGGCTTATCTTTACGCTGGCGTCTAGCTTTTATCCGTTCAGCGGAAAATCAAAGATTGCAGACGGTAGAGGGGGTAATATTTAGTTAGCAAAATCTAACAAACATCAAAAGGCAAGTTCAGACATTATTTTCTGCACGTATAGTCCATCGCGTTGGCGGATTGCTTTTCAAATCAAATGACGCCGTGAATGGAAAATAGAATCGAGGCGAAGCAATGTCAAAGAGCGCTTCAAAGTTTCAAAAGATATTGATGTCGTGGGTGTACCGCGGCAAAGAGATATTTAAGCCCCTCAATACAGGTGCCATTGACGAGCATGTGAGATGCGTACGCGAGTATGTAGCCAATATTTTCTTCTACACCAAAGGCAGTACTACCATCATGATTGACGCAGGATACAGCTATGATCGCCTGCAAGAAAAGATGGACTGGCTGGGAATTGACCCTAAGGATATTCAGCATATTCTAATCACTCACCTAGATACCGATCATATTGGCGCAATTGAGTCGGACAGTGACCAGCTTTTTGGCCACGCACAGGTTTATATTGGCGATGTTGAAAATAGGTATTTAACAGGAGAAGTTCATCGCCGTGTAATGAACGGCTGGTTCAAGCTGCCAAAGGTGATCATTCCAAATAAAAAGACACTTCTGCATGATGGGGAAGTGTTTGAAATTGATGGCATAAAAATCGAAACAATTCTGGTCCCCGGTCATACCTGGGGTCACGTGGTGTATCTGATTGATGACAAATATTTATTCTCTGCCGATACCATTTGGCTGGGAGCAGACGGCGGTTATAGCTTTATCAATAAGCTTGCAGAAGACAATAAACTTGCTGTTGAATCGCTTGCAAGGCTAGAGGGCATTCTGCGTGAGCGTGGACTTAATCCCAAAATTATCACCGGGCATACAGGCTGGGCAGATGACATCAACTTTGCCTTCGCCCATACTGATGAAGTTTGCAACGTCAACAAGCCGGTCAAGGTTCATGACCCTAAGGCTCCTTACGACGCATATGATGAGCGCGACGATACTCGTGAAAGTGCAGTTAGCACGCCGCTTCTGCCCTGTAATAGGTAATGCTGGAGCAACGGAAAACATACGATAATCGCACGTTAGGGCTCTGTCAGAAATGGCAGAGTCTTTTTTGAGGCTTTAGCCTGTTGAGTGCGGGAAGCGCGCAAAACATAAAACCTCCCATTTCTTATGTCCAAGAAAGGGGAGACAGTTCACGATGCGGGCCTGCGGCCGCCGTGGGGCTACGCCGTGGCGATTCGCGAGATGAGCGCGTTGGCCCACTCGATCGCCTCGCCGACGTCCTGGATGACCACCATGCCTTCGGCGAGCGCCTGGTACTGCTCATCCCACCCCTCGCGAGCCTCGACCGTCGGCGGCCAGGCCTGCCTCTGCCTGTAGGCGAAGAGCCTCTCGCACGTGCGCTTCGTCGCAGCGAGGTCTATGTCGCTGTTCGAGAACATGACCTGTAGGTCGACGAGGTCGCGCACCCTGTCGCCCGTCCCGGTGACGGCGTGCAGCTTCTGGGCCACCTGGTGCTCCAGCGTCATGAGTGGCGCCCTCCCCGGGCTGGGGAGGCCGAGCGCTGCGAACGCCGCGTCCGCGTCCTCGAGGTCGATCCAGTCCGCTGCGTCGGCGTCGCCTATCTCATCGTGTCCCACCTCGAGCGGGACTGTGCACCATGGCTTGCCGAGGTAGGAGAGCCTTACGTCGAAAGGCCGCATGACGTACTCCTCCGGCACGTCCTTCGGGTGTGCGGGCTCCCTGGGGACGACCCGCCCCGTGAAGCCCTCCCAGCCGCGGGCAAGTGCCGCTCCGAGGAGATCGGCGTAGGAGGCGGGGTCGGTGGCGGTCGCGGTGTCGAGGTCGGTGGTGTAGCGCGTCCGGGCGTTGCCGTAGCGCATCTTGATGGCGCTCCCTCCCTTCACGACCCCGTCGGGCAGCATCCCTGCGACGACGGCGTTGGCCATGAGCGTGCGCAGCCTCACGTAGGCAGCCTGGTTTCCCCCGCACTCCCTGCGGATTGCGTCGTCGAGGTGGCGCATACTGTTCGGCCTCTTCGCGGTCATGAGAGCTCCTCCCTCAGGTCGTTCATCTCCCCGCTAGTTATGTACCCCTCGTGCTGGGCCGTCTCCGCGGCCTCGTGCGCCCGCTCGCGCCCGAGTCTCGGCGCGGCGGCGCGGATGGCATCGGCCGCGCGCTGGCAGCGTACGCCCTCGTAGTGCGTGGTGCTCTCTCCCTGGCGCATGCCCAGCACGGTGACGCCCTGGCCGACGTCGCGCCTAATCCTCCTTGGGGAGGCGACCCAGATGCGGGTGGGGTCAGTAGGGGTGAGGCCCAGCAGCGCCACGACGGACTCGCCCCAGAGGTAGGCCCCCTCGCCCGCGGCCTTCACTGCGATGGCGTAGGGGGCGGCCTCTTGATGGGGCCAGACGGGCATCCTGTAGACGCCCCGGGCGACACGTACGAGCTTACCGCGCCGCTCCTGCTGGACGAGCTCGGTGTTGGGGATGCCGAACTCCTTCGCCTCGGCGGAGGTGACGAGTCCGAAGTCGTCCACGTTTGCGTATATGTCGTCGATAATTGCCATGGCAGAAGTATATCGTATATGAGCTACTTTTGACACCATGATCTTCACGCCCGTGGCGGGTGGGTGTGATTTCAGACAAAAAGTAATCAAAGTTTTTAGAATTTTTCGTTGACATATTCCACAAGTGGAACTACTATCGTTATAAGATATTCAACAAGTGGAATACAAGGAGATGAGAGATTTGCTCAAGCAGGGAATTCTTGGTCTCTTGAATTATGGAGATATGTCCGGCTACGAGATTAAAACCATCTTTCAACAGTCGCTTAATTACTTCTGGACTGCTCAGACAAGCCAGATTTATAGAGAGCTTCAGTCGCTAGAAAAGGACGGCTGGGTTACTTCAACGCTCGTCGCTCAAAAAGGGAAGCCAGATAAAAAGGTTTTCTCGATAACTGAAGCCGGTAAAGAAGAACTGCAGAGGTGGCTGAGGGAAGACTCCCAGTCCTCGGTGCTGCGCATTCCGCTTTTGATGCAGACGTTCTTTAGGGGCGAGTGTTCCTACGAGGAAAACCTTGCATTCTTCAAACGAATCGCAGATAACGCCTCATCGTTTCCTGGTGGAAGTGAGCTGGCAGCTGGCGCGGTGGCCGCTTACGCAGCTCAAATGAGTGACCCAGAGAAGGCATTGTTCTGGCAATTTACTATCGAGTACGGCAAGATGCACGAGGAAATGCTTAGGGCATGGAGCGAGAAGTGCATGAAGGAGTTGGAGGCGCACCATGAACATTCTGCTCATTAATGGCAGCCCCAAGGGCAAAGCTAGCAACTCTCTGCGTCTTGCAAAGAGCTTTATCGAGGGCGTCTCCGAGCAGCGTGCCAGTGAAGACGTAACCGTTGAGCAGCTCAACGTTGCCACCATGGACATCAAGCCGTGCAAGGGATGCTTCCACTGCTGGAAGAATACGCCCGGTAAGTGCATTATGTCTGACGACGAAGAAACGGTCATTCAGAAGCAGCTTTGGGCCGACCTGATTATCTGGAGCTTTCCGCTCTACTACTTTAACGTGCCTGGACTGCTGAAAAACCTTATTGATCGCCAGCTCCCCATGAGCCTTCCGTTCATGAGCGACGCAAAGAGGGGATATGGAAGCGGCGCCCATGAGTCTCGCTACGATATGTCTGGTAAGAAGCATGTTCTAATTTCTACCTGCGGATTCTATTCTTCAGAGGGTAACTACGACAGCGTTACCAAAATGTTTGACCACATTTTGGGTCAGGGCAACTACGAGAGTATTTTCTGCGGGCAGGGCGAGCTCTTCCGCGTAAAGGAGCTCTCTGCACGCACCGACCAGTACCTGGCGCTTGTCAAAAAAGCTGGAGCTGAGTATGCGCAGGGTGGCATTTCTGAGTACACAAAATCTGAGCTCAAAGTGTTGCTGTATCCAAAAGAGATGTTTGAGCAAATGGCGGATGCAAGCTGGGGAATTTCTCGCGATGCAAGCGCTCAGAGCAGCACAAACGCTGGCGAGAAACCCGTTGAGCAGCTGCCGTTTGATTATATTTTTACCACTCAAATGGCAGCTCTGTATGACAAGACAGCTTACGACGGAAAAGATCGCGTGCTTGAGATGAACTACACCGATCTTAGGCGCAGCTACCAGATTTTGCTGGGCAAAGATGGCAGCAGGGTCTTTACTGACGGCAGCTTAACTACCACCACAAAGCTCAACACTCCGTTTGAGGTCTGGCAGTCCATTTCTAGGGGAGAAATTAGCGGACCAGAGGCGCTGGGTAAGCACCTGTATACCGTTGAGGGCGACTTTTCCTTCATGATTGATTGGGACAAGTATTTTGGTCCTACGCCTGGTAGTTCAACTGAAGTTTCGCAGGACGCGTCGGCTAAAGAAGTCGGCAACGCACAGAAAAATCCGCAGATGATTACGATGCTGCTTCCTTGGATTACCTTCTGGACCGCAACATCGTTTGACTCTCAGGTTGGCGCGATGATTGTGCTGCTTGTTACTGCCTTGATGCCGCTGATTATGAGGAACTTCAAGTTCACCATCTGGGACAGAATTTCATTTGCCCTGGTTGGAGCATTGTCTGCGGGCGTTTTTATGAGCGGAAATGGCGACAGCAACCTCATTGTCAATTTGGGCTACCTGGCTTTTGGCCTTATGTGGTTGGCTTCGTGCCTGACCAAGGAGCCTCTCTGTGCTGCATACGTAAAGTATAGCTACGGTGGAGATAGCGCTTACAACAATCCGCTGTTCATGAAGACAAATTATATTTTGGCTGCATGTTGGGGTGCTATGTACGTTTTAACGGCCATTTGGAGCTGGTTTGCAGTTCAGAATGGAGTGGGTGGAATTTTGGTTATCGTGAATAACCTGGTTCCTATTGGAATGGGCTTGTTTACTGCGTGGTTCCAGAAATGGTACCCAGCTAAGATGGCAAGTGGAAAGTAAGCAGCTCAATCCATTACAAAACACCTACGTGTCAAAAGAGAGCCGGTACTGAACTGCCTCCTATTTCTTGGACATAAGAAATGGGAGGTAGTTTATATGCGGGTGATTATGATTCTGTAGCGTGTTAGCGTTGGCTTTTAGGCCTGGCGCACAAAATAGCGCAGCTTTGGTAGGTTCTGCTGAAGAATCGACATGTTCTTAATCAAGATAGCCAGTCAGCTAGGCGGTCGTACTACCTGATATGCATATCTATGCATAAACTTAACCTAATATGCTAGAAAATGAATAGCGTCATATAAAAGATTTAACTATAGGTAAATTCCGCACCTA
>JAGZUI010000004.1:0-126823 GCA_018380095.1 Atopobium sp. | reverse complement strand
AGTAATTGATAGTGACTTTAAGGTTTGTAAAGAGGTGGCATAATGTAGGCTAAAAGGTAGTAAGGAAATAGCCTTACACCACTTTTTGAGACGTAACTAAATGAAAATTGAAAATTGGCCAATTTATCCCCAACTAAGACAATTTTTTACCGCCTCAAAAACTTTTATCTGGGCAAACGTTGTATGCAGAAAAATGAAATCTCCAACTAAACGCATTTTTTACCGCTTGAGGATATCTTTTGCCTCAAACAGTGTTGATCGTTCAGACTGCGTAGACCAACGCCCAACTAAGCATCTACCCTACTCTACTTTACCAGCAAAAAAGAAGGCTGTGCGAAGCACAGCCTCTTTTGCACTTGTGATCTATACGCCAAAACTAACGGCGAGTCTTTACAGAGTACGCAAGACCGGAAGCAATAATACCTGCAGCAGCAAGTGCGCTTGCAATGGACATTGCATCGCCAGTATCTGGCAGGTTAGACCTCTTCTTCTTAGGAGTCTTAGGCTTTGGCTCTGGATTAGGATCCGGCGTTGGGGTTGGCGTAGGAGTTATTGGCTTATCAGCTGTAGCAACTTCCGCAGGAACAATGGTCTGATCTGCAGCATTGAATGTTGCAGGAGCTACCGTAAATGGAATCTGATTTGCATTGAGTTCATATCCCTCTGGAGATGCAGTCTCAACCAGGTAATAATCGCCTGGCGTCAGATAGAATTTATCTCCATCCTGATAGATACCCTTAGTCAGTAAATCTGCAGTTGCCGCAGTGTTCTGAACCAATGTAGTCAGCTCAGTCTTTGTAAGAACATCTCCGGATGTAAAGGTACCGTCTGCACCAGTAGTAAGCCCCTCTTTAACCAGTGTGCCATCAGCTTTGTAGAGGCTATACGTAGCACCAGCGACAGGCTTGGAGGCATCATCAGAGTCAGTCTTCACAAGCTTCAAAGGAGAAGGAACTGCACGATACGTGAGGTAATACTGCCTGGTACGGTTTACAGAACCGTCTGCGTTGAAGCCAGGGGCCAAAACAGAATTGTCACGAGGACCAGAGTTATAAGCACCAATTGCAAGAGATGTTCCCTCTGGAACATCGATATCGTTTGCAATGTAGACGTAAGAATCACCAGGTCCCGCAGACTTAATCTCGTCAACCGACTTGCGAACAGTGGTCAGCAGCAAATTGGTTGAAGGATCAGTCTCGAACTTATTACCGCCGGCAACAGAGTCATCTGCAGCAACGCCAGCATACTCGGGCATGTACACAACATGACCCTTTGTGTTGTAACGCGCAGACACCTGACGATCCTCAAATGCTGCGGAGGTTGTATACGTAGCAGCAAGATCATCAAGGCCAAGAACGCTCACTGCGCCGTTACCATATATAGGAAGGCCAGCATTTCTTTGAACGATAGGATCACTTAGACCAAGGCCGTTAAGCTGTCTGTACGCAAGGTCATCGACATAGTGATACACAGCCGTTGCTGTATCAATGACACGCGCAGGATAACGTTTGGTGTATGCGTGAGTGCCTCCCCAAGATTTCTTAATGCCACCCTGAATTCCCAGTTGATAAGACCTATCAGAAATGTTCAGTGGTGCGGAGAACTCAATGTACTGACGAGCTGTGACTGGTGCAGTAAATACAGCAGCAGGCTCTTCATAAGAAGTGCCACCCATAATAGACTGACCATTGACCTTGACGGTAAACATCAAATTAGTCTTTGGACCACCGCCGGACAAAGCACCTGTTGCATCCATAGGTTTGTAAGTATCAACGCCAGAATGAACCGAAACAGCCACCTTACGTAGACCGTAGCCATTTGGATCGTTTTGCGGGAAGTTAATCAAATTCTCTGCATCGCCGAGAAGGACGTAGTAAGCACGAATTTCTCCACCCTCGGCAATCATCTGCGCAACAGAATATTTAGTTGGATCCATGTCCAGCTTGAGCGCAGTTCCATCAGGCTTTACCCAGTAATAACGCGCGATGACACCCGTGCGATCTTCTCGCGGTTTAGCCGCCTGAGCTGTAATCTCAGCCTGAATCTCCGCATCAGAAATGAAATCTGGGAACGGATTTGCAACGGTCTGAGTTCCGTCAAGTGGCGCGCCATCCACGTCATCGGAAAAAATTGCTGGATCGTCAGCAAATGCCGTGTGTGGAAAAGCAAACGCCAAAATCGCGCCCACAAAAAGCATAAGAATTGCTAAAACCGTAAAGCGAGAAAATCGAGTGCTTCTAACGCTTCTAACAGAAGTGCTGTTCATACATCCTTCTTCCCTCGTGAAGGGTGAATATTTATATATATACCATAGCTCATTTCTTGTCATTTATGCAGATGAGACCAAAACAGATGATATTTTTGCTAATAAAATTGGTAAAGAAACACATCAAGCGGTCTAGACTACTTGACTAGACCGCTTGTTTAGAATGCTTGTTTAACAGCCACTGGTTAAAACAACTGACTCGCTGGTTTGTACTGCGTGTCTTTACTTATCAGGAGTAAGTCGCCAAATCTCGTCATTATATTCAGCAATAGTTCTATCAGATGAGAACGTTCCTGCCATAGCAATATTTACAAGAGACTTCTGGAGCCACGCTCTCCTATCCTCATAATCATCGAACACGCGCTCTTTTGTTGAAATATATGCTTCCAAATCAAGCAACGTCATAAACCAATCTTTTGAGCACAAGTTTTTGTGAAGACGCTCCAGGCGCTCCTCATTACCAAGAGAAATAAACTCTGGGCTAATTAAGAAATCAACGAGTGGTTTAATCTGAGGCTTCTTATAAAACTCTTTTGCTTTGTAACCTTTGTGCTCATAAAGGCTTACAACCTCATCACTTGAAGCACCAAACGCGTAGATATTCTCCTTGCCTACCAAGTCGGCAATTTCTACATTTGCACCATCAACTGTGCAAACGGTAACAGCGCCGTTAAGCATGAACTTCATGTTGGAAGTTCCAGAAGCCTCCTTGGAAGCCAGTGAAATCTGCTCAGAGATATCTGCTGCTGGAATAACGTGCTCAGCGGCAGTAACGTTGTAATTCTCGATCATTATCACCTGAAGATATGGTGAAACATCTGCATCGTTTGCAATCAAAGACGAGAGAACAAGAATTGCATGAATGATATCTTGAGCAGCCACGTATGCTGGTGCAGCCTTACCACCAAAAATGACAGTAATAGGATGCTTTGGAAGGTGTCCAGACTTAATATCAAAATATTTCCAAATCAAATAAAGCAATAGCATTTGCTGACGCTTATATTCGTGGAAACGCTTCACCTGGACATCAATAATGGAGTCGGCATTAACGTTTGCATCTTGAGTGTCCAGCAAAAACTTGCTCATTCTATCTTTGGCTATATGCTTTATCTCTTGCAGCCTATTAAGAACTTCATCGTCATTCTGATACTCTAAAAGTCCCTCGAGATTACCAGTTGTTCTCCAGCTATCTCCTATCAACGCATCAAGATACTCGGCAAGCTCGGGATTACAACCCATGAGCCAGCGACGGAAAGTGATTCCATTAGTTTTGTTAGAGAATTTCTCTGGGTACAAATCAAAGAATGGCTTGAGCTCTGTCTCTTCCAAAATCTTAGTATGAAGCGCTGCAACACCATTGATACTAAAGCCGTAATGAATGGCAAGGTTAGCCATGTGAACTTTCTTATCAATGATGACTTGTACACTTGGATCTGCAACGGTACTACGGATGTGTTCGTCAAGCTTTTTGATAATCGAAGCAATCTTTGGAGAAACTTCCTCGATAAATTTAAGAGGCCATTTCTCAAGAGCTTCTGCCAAAATCGTATGATTTGTGTATGCAACTAGTGAAGAAACAATGGTTACAGACTCTTCAAACGAGATATCGTATTTCTCAGTCAAGATACGAATAAGCTCTGGAATTACCATTGTGGGGTGCGTATCGTTAATCTGAATCACAACATAGTCAACGAGGTCATGAACATTACTGCCGCGCTCAACCGCCTCTTTAACAATCAGCTGTGCAGCATTTGAAACCATAAAATATTGCTGATACACACGAAGAAGCTGACCGTCTTCGTCCGAATCGTCGGGATACAAAAAGAGCGTTAGATTCTTTTTTAAAGCAGTCTTATCAAAATCAATAGCGTCATCGGAGACTAATGATTCATCAATACTTTGCAGGTCAAACAAACGAAGTCTGTTTTTCTTTGTTCGGCCATATCCCAAAACATCAATGGAATAGAGCTCAGATGTCACCGAGAAATCTCTAAATTCCACGGTAAATGATGTCTTCTCGTCTTCAAGCCACCTATTATCAGCAAGCCAAGCATCTGGAACGGCAGTTTGCTGTCTATCTAAAAACTGCTGATGAAAGAGTCCAAAATGATACTTAAGGCCTACACCATCGCCTGGCAGACCAAGTGTTGACATGGAGTCGATAAAGCATGCCGCCAATCGACCAAGACCACCGTTACCAAGTGAAGGCTCAACTTCAAGCTCTTCGATGTCTTCGAGCGAATGGCCTGCTTTAGAAAGCTGCGCTTTTACCTCGTTATAAATTCCCAGATTGATGAGGTTATTTGAAAGCAGCTTGCCAATAAGAAACTCAGCGGAGATGTAATAGAGCCTCTTCTTACCATTATTTAACGGAAGAGCTTCTGACTTACTCTTAACCACTTGAAGCAGTAATTCAAAAACCTGCCTGTCAGTAATTTCAGACAGAGGTTGGTTAAATTGTTGAAGAGACAAAGTGTCTAAGTTCATTACTTCTCCTCTTTGTACACTCTGAAGTACATCTCAGTAATAGTTCTTAAAAAATCTTCTATGTGACGCGTAATGGCTCCTTGCTTCATACGCCAACACCAGTTACCTCCAACAGTGGCTGGAACATTCATACGTGCAGAATCATCTAAGCCGAGAAGATCTTGCATGGTGTGAATACAAGTGTCACTCACAGAAGCTGCAATTCCACGTGAAAGCGCCTCACCAATTGGCTCATCTTTTGAGCGATGAAGGTAAATATCTGCCTGTTCACGCTCTCTATCAGTAGCCTGAGTTTCATACCAACCACGAGCAGTTGGATTATCATGCGTTCCCACATAAGCAATGGAATTTGCAGTGTAATTGTGAGGAAGATCTCTTGAATCATGCTTTCCATCAAATCCGTACTGCAAGATTTTCATTCCTGGGAAACCAGTTTTGTCTCGCATGGCGATAAGCTCTGGTGTAATTAAGCCAAGGTCTTCCGCAATGATTGGAAGCTTACCCAGCTGCTTTTCCAGTTCCTTAAACAGCTCCAAATCTGGCCCTTTAGTCCATTTGCCTTCTGTAGCATTTGCAGCTCCGTAAGGAATCTCCCAATAGGCTTCAAAACCTCTAAAATGATCAATTCTAAGCACATCAAACATCTCAAGATTTGTCTGTACACGCCAAACCCACCATGAATAGTGCGATTTCTTCATATACTCCCAGTTATAAATGGGATTTCCCCAATATTGACCGGTGGAAGAAAATTGATCAGCAGGAGTGCCCGCAACCGTAATAGGTCGTCCTGTTTCATCCGTTTTAAACAGTTCTGGCTGTGCCCACATCTCAACAGAATCGCGCGAGACATAAATGGGAAGATCACCAATTATAAGTACTCCCCTTTTATTGGCATAAGTCTTAACCTTTGCCCATTGAGTAAAGAAGAAATACTGAGTCATCTTGTGATACAAAACTGACTTTTGCAGTTTCTTAATTTCTTTTGCAGTAGTCTCGTTTCTGTGCTGATAAAGTTCTGGCCACTCCCAGTAGGCTTTATGTCCAAACTCTTCCTTTAGAGACATGAACTCCGCATATGGATCAAGCCATTCTGCATGATCATGACAGAACTTCTCAAAATCAGCAGGAACATCTTGCATAAACCTATCAAAGGCACGATTAAGTAAACGACGATGATTTACAAAAAGTGCACCATAATCAACACAAGTATTGCTAGTCCCAAAAGAAATATCTTCAAAGTCATCTGACTTTAAATAGCCAAGTTTCTCAAGATTTTTTAAATCTATATAGTAAGGACTTCCCGCTGCAGCAGAAAAAGACTGATAAGGAGAGTCACCATAACTTGTGGTAGTAAGAGGCAAAACCTGCCAATACCTTTGTTTTGTCCTGACGAGAAAATCAATAAAATCGTAGGCTTCTTTGCCAAACGTGCCAATCCCATATGAATTTGGAAGAGAAGAAACGGCCATAAGTACTCCGCTTGCTCGTCCCATAGTTGCCTCTTTCACAAAAAGAGTACTGGCTTATCTTTTCAAGATAAGCCAGTACAAAGCTTTAATACTTAACTAGATTATCCTGTGTATTCTTATCAAAGAGATGAACAGCATTGTCTTCAAATTTAAACCACACTTCATCTCCAATTTTGAGGTTTCGTTTAGCAAACTCAGTTGCTGGAACGATAAGAACAAAGTTGCCGTCATCAGTATGAACATGAAGATGCACAGTGGAGCCCATAAGCTCGCTTACCTCAAGATTGCCCTTAAAAGCGCCAATTCCATTTGGCTCAGTCAAATAAATTTGCTCGGGTCTAATGCCGACAATGACATCTGTTGCTGGTGCAGCAACCCAAGACTGCGCTAACAGATTAGCCATCTCAGGAGAAATTTCAAATGACATGTTATCTGTCTCCACATGGAACTCATTGTCCACGCGAATAAGATGTGCGTTAAAGAAATTCATTTGAGGCATGCCAATGAAACCAGCAACAAAGAGATTAGCCGGTCTATTAAACACTTCTTGTGGTGTTCCAATTTGCTGAACAAAGCCATCCTTCATAATGACAATGCGATCGCCCAAGGTCATTGCCTCTGTTTGGTCATGTGTAACATAGACAAAGGTTCCATCAACCTTCTGACGAAGCTTAATAATCTCTGTACGCATCTGGTTTCTTAGCTTTGCGTCAAGGTTTGAAAGTGGCTCATCCATCAAGAAGACTTTTGGATCACGAACAATTGCACGACCAATTGCAACACGCTGACGCTGACCACCGGAAAGTGCCTTTGGCTTACGATCAAGATATGCCGTGATGCCTAATGTTTCTGCAGCTGCACGGACTTTTTGATCAATTACTTGTGGGTCAACCTTCTTAAGCTTAAGGGTGAACGCCATGTTGTCATAAACGGTCATATTTGGATACAGCGCATAGCTTTGGAAGACCATTGCGATGTCTCGATCTTTTGGTGCAACATCATTGACAAGCTTTCCATCAATATAAAGCTCGCCAGCAGAAATATCTTCTAGGCCTGCAATCATGCGAAGCGTAGTAGATTTGCCGCAGCCCGAAGGACCAACAAGCACCACAAACTCGTGCTCCTTGATAGTGAGATTGAAGTCTTGAACAGCGACAACACCCTCTTCAGTCACCTCAAGGTTGCTCTTTTTCTGCTCAGTTTTCTTACCAAAGAGAGACTTGCTCTTCTTCTCATTTGGGTAAATCTTTTTTATATTCTTTAAAACGATTTCTGCCATGATAAAAACCTTTCAGAAATGCCTATAGCTTGCTGCAATACATTAAGATTTAGCCTTTTACCGCGCCAGAAATGACACCATTGATGATGTAGCGCTGGCACAGCAAATACATAATGACAATTGGGACAATAACCATCATGATGCAGGCAAACATTGGACCCATCTCTACGCGTCCATATCCACCTCTAAAGTACTGAATCAGAATTGGGATAGTTTGGTATTTGGTTCTATCCAGTACGAGGTATGGAAGCAAATAGTCATTCCAGACCCACATGGTTTCGAGAATACCAACAGAAATATACGTTGGCTTCATAATAGGTAAAACAACATGGAAGAATGTCTGAAGTGGGTTGCAACCATCAATAGTTGCAGCTTCCTCAATCTCAAGAGGAATGGTCTTAACAAATCCAGCAAACATGAATACTGCTAATCCAGCGCCAAAGCCCAAGTAAATGAAGCAAATATTGAAAGGAGTATTAAATCCAAGCGTGTTTGCCATATTGGACAGCGTGAACATAAGCATCTGGAAAGGCACTACCATCGAGAAGACAAACAGGTAGTACAAAATGTTGCTAATGCGATTTTTTACACGAACAATAAACCATGCACACATTGAGCAGCAAACCAAGATCAGTGCTACAGATGTGATGGTAATTACTAGAGAATATCCAAAGGCTGCTAAGAAACCTTGCTTCTCTAAAGCGGCAATGTAGTTAGCAAAGCCTGCAGAGTTCTCTGATGTAACAAAATCAAACGCCGTGGATGTAGTAATAGTTGTTTCTTCTTTGAATGAATTCATCAAGATCATAACCATTGGATAAATCCATGCAAGAGAAAGAATGGTAAAGAATACAGCAAGAATTTTATTAATGATTTTATCGCGCTTCATTATTGCTGCACCTCCCTCGACCTGGTGGCTCTCAGCTGAATCATGACAATACAAATAACTAGAATGCAGAAAATAACAGCTTTAGCCTGGCCGATACCCATCCACTTTGCTCCCTGTCGAGCGTAGAAGGTATTGTAGATATTAAGAGCAAGCATTTCGGTTGCGTGCTTAGGCTCACCTGCAGTAAGTGCTAAGTTCTGATCAAATAATTTAAAGCCATTTGTTACCGTCAAGAAAAGACAAATAGTAATGGTAGACATAAGGTTTGGAATTTTTACCTTCCAAAGTGTCTGCCAAGCATTTGCTCCATCAACTCTCGCTGCTTCAAGATAATCACTTGGGATAGACTGCAGGCCAGCAATATAAATGATCATCATGTAACCAACTTGCTGCCAAAGAGTAAGAAGAATCATTCCCCAGAATCCAGCAGTGCTATTAAGCGCAAGAAGCTGCTCGCCCACAATAGAAAGCGCGCAGTTAATCAAAATATTCCAGATGTATCCCAGAACAATGCCGCCAATAAGATTAGGCATAAAAAAGACAGTTCTAAATGAATTGGTACCCTTAAGGTCTTTTCTAGTTAAGGCAAGCGCAATTGCGAGCGCTAATACATTAATAAGAACTGTTGAGACTAATGCAAATAATGCGGTATACCAAAAAGCATTAGCAAACTGTGGGTCAGAGAACGCTGCTACATAGTTATCTAGACCAACTGGTTTAGCATCGCTAATGGTAATAAATTTACAAAACGAAAGATAAAATCCCTGCACAAACGGAATCATAAAGCCAAACAAAAAAGATAGCGCAGTAGGCAGAACAAATAATGGCCACCACCGCTTCAACATCTTAGCCATAGAGATACCCTCCAATAACAAGAGACGAGAAGAGAGATCTCTCTTCTCGTCTCTCACCAATCAAAGCATTACTAGAAGGACTACTATGCGTTAGCCTCTTTTTCAGTCTTCCAACCGTCAACAAATGCAGACTTAACAGCATCCCAGTCCTCTGTTCCTGCTGCATAGCCCTTAAGTGCACTGGAGAGATTGTTCTTCCACTCCTGAGAAGGAATGTAAATGAAGTCCCAAGCCACGGACTCATTACCCTTCTTTGCATACTCAGCTGCAATGTTTGCAAGAGCATTCTTAGTTGCCTTTGCGTTCTTGAATGGAATGGTGAAGCCCATATCCTCAGCAATTGCAGTGGTAGCTGTATCAGAAGTTACGCACCAATAGATAAAGTCAAGCGTTGCCTTCTGGGAAGCGTCGTCTGCCTTGGAGCTTACGCACCAATAGTTCTCGCCGCCGGAGCACATACCCTGCTTCTCTTCACCCTTAACACCAATATAAATTGGAATCATACCAAGAGCATCGTCACCAAGCTTCTTGATGTCATTGTATGCCCAGGTACCGTTCTGGTAGAAGACTGCGTCGCCGTTAACAAACTCTGCCACAGCGTCATCACCAGTCTTGCCAGAAAGCTCTGTTGGGCTGCATGTAGCATTGTTGATATAGAGATCAAAAATCTGCTTGTAGTTAGGGAGATACGTTCCCTTAATTTCTTTAGCCTCAGGCTTACCAGTGTCCTTGAACTCATAGTACAGAGGAAGATTTGCAAGGTGTGTAGTAAAGCGCCAGTCAGAACTGGAATCAAGACCAGCGCTGGTGAATGCGCCCTTTACGCCAAGCTCTGCTTTGCGAGCCTGAATATCCTCAACGACCTTCTTCAGTGAAGCAAAGTCCTTGATGTCGTCTCCCTTATAGCCAGCCTTCTCAAGCAGCTTCTTGTTGTAGATAATGCCGTAGTCTTCCTCTACATAATCAACACCGTAGACAACACCATCCTCCTGAAGTTTAAGAGCGTCATTGGTGAGCTCATCCAGAATCTTGGCGCCCTTAAGGTCAATGCAGTAATCTTTTACGCCAATAAGACCAGAAGGTCCATTTGTCTGGAACAGTGTTGGAGCTACAGAGGCGTCCTTGTTAATCTCAGACTGGAATGTCTGTGCATAGGTATCAGAAGCAGCGGTTACTACCTTTACAGGAACCTTTGTTTCCTCAGTATACTTAGCTGCAAGATCTTTCCACTGCTGATCAGCCTCAGGCTTGAAGTTCAGGAAATAAACTGAACCGTTTGCAGAATCAGACCCTCCCTGCTTTTTGTCGTTAGTTCCTCCACATGCGACAAGACCCAGCGAACAAAGAGCTGACGCACTTAAGGTGACAAACTGCCTACGATTGATACCGGACATAAGACTCCTCCTTAGAGAGCGCTCCTATCCCTTTGCTGGGTTGGCGCCTCTTCTCTTGATTTTCATAAGCCATGCTTTGACACACGTTCAAAACAATTTTGCTTACGTCTACAAAGTAATAGTATATTAGTACTAGCGAGTTGTTTAAACAACTTACTTCTGAGCGGTATGAAATTATCGGTAAATGGTATGAATGGAATCATTTTATGTAACTTTCATTTTTATAAAGCTACTATCTAATCAAGAGCAATTTTAACATGCAACTCCAACCTTCAACAGCACGTTAAGGAAAATAATATGCCAAGCGCACGGTTTAATACGATTTATCATGATTTAAAAAATAAGATCTTAGACGGGACATATGCGTATGAGTCCTATTTACCAACCGAGATGGAGCTTACTAAGATATATTCCTGCTCCAGAAACACCGTTCGACGTGCGCTCACACTTCTGTCCGATGAAGCTTTTCTTCAGCCTATTCACGGTAGAGGCGTACGCGTTATTTGGCAGAAAAAACCAAGTGAGGTTATTGGCTCATTAGAAGGACTTGAGTCCTTTCAAGAATATGCCCACAGAAACAATCTTGTACCTGAAACAAATGTCATTGTCTTTGAGCACGTTCCTTGCACAGACAGTATTTCTCATCAAACTGGTTTTAAAGCAGGAGAAGAACTTATCCACATTGTTCGAATCCGTAAACTCGACGGATCTTCTCGCCAGATAGATAACGACTACCTTTTAGCATCTGCCGTTGGAAATCTAACCATTGCTGATGCATCAACGTCTATTTATGCATACCTAGAAAACACGCTTCATATGAAAATTCTAAAGAGCAAAAGAACAATCAGTGTTGAACTGGCAACTGAAGAAGACCAGCAACATTTAGAGCTTGGAGATTTTAACTGCGTTGCAGTGGTGGAAAGCCATTCATTCAACTCAAAAGGCGTTATGTTTGGCTTCACACAAACTCGTAGTCATCCAGAAACGTTCTGCTATAAAGTTATTTCAAAGAGATAACTCAACGTTAAATATGGAGAATAAATTTCTTCTCTAGTTTGTGGAATACGGTATAGCCAATTACGAGGGCAAGAACTGCAGAAACAAGGCAGCCTAAAATGGTGCTTGTTGCAGGAAACTTCTGGAAAAGAAGGCAGTCTCTAATAAATGTTACAAAGTGGAACATTGGATTAAAGCGCTCAATCTGAAGCATCCAAGGCGACATGATATTAACGGAGTAAAAGAGCGGTGTACCATACATCCAGGCAGTGGTTACAACGCTCCACAGGTGGATAACGTCTCTAAAGAAGACTGCAAGGGCCGAGAGAAGCATTGCAAGACCGATGCAAAAACAAGCCAGAAGCAGCAAAGCAACAGGTGTGAGCAATGAATAAATTGTCAGCGGAATGCGGAAGACAAGCATAACAATGCCAACAGCAATGAGCGAGAAAAGATAGTTTACAACCGCAAAAAGCACCTTCTGAACAGGGAAAACAACACGATTGATGCGAACCTTCTTAAGCAAGCTAGATGCATCAATAATTGAGCGCATTCCCATAGTGGTTGCATCGTTCATCAGTTGAAACGCTGTGTTACCCAGAATAAGATACAAAGGATAGTTCACAACATCCTCGGCGCGGTTGCCTAAAAAAGTAGAAAAGACAACTGCCATAACGGTCATCATCAAAAGTGGGTTCAAAACTGACCACACAACGCCCAAAATGGAACGGCGATATTTGAGCTTGAAGTCTTTACTTACCAGCTGACGCAAAATGAACTGGTCACGCTGATGTGTTGGATACCATGCATCTCGAGCAGAAACAGCAACAAGACTTGCACTTGCACTATTAGTATTTGCAGAAACTACGCTTGTGTCCTGCGCATTATTAGTTTGTGTTGAAGACTCGCTCACGCGCTATCCTTTTCTACCGATTTCTGTATGGTTTATCCTAGCACAGACAGACAAAGCCGTTTAAACTTGAAACGTTGTTGAACTGTTTTCTCCACTATTTTATTTGGATATGTGGTGACAAGACTATTTAGTAACAGCGCGCTCAACAGCAGCGCTTGTAGAAATGGTGCAAAATGTCTCAATCCCCTCTTGGACGCACGCTTATCATTGCTAATCCAGCTGCTCATAGCGGTAAAGGCGCAGCTGGTGCAGAGTTTGCCCGTCATTTCCTTACCAGCTATTCAGCAGCAACGGATGGATACGAACTCAAGCTCACCACAGCTATGGGAGACGCTCGTATCATGGCCGCAGAAGCCGCAGATTTTGACACGGTTGTCGCACTTGGCGGAGATGGCGTCATCCACGAGGTGGTCAACGGCCTCATGACCTTATCGCCAGAGGTGCGTCCAGCGCTTGGCATTATCCCTATGGGCTCGGGAAACGACTATGCACGCACCTTGGGCATGAAAATTAACGACCCCGAAGGCGCGTTTGCACAGCTGGTTCGCGGCAAGGTTAAGCAGCTAGAGATTGGTCGCATCAACGACGTCTACTTCATGGAGACCATGTCGTTTGGACTTGATGCAGCTATTGCAGCCGACACCACAAAGCGCCGCGCGAACAACTCCTCTACCGAGGGCGAGGCGCTCTTCTTAACCTCAGGTCTCAAGTTTATGGCTGCAGGTAGCAAGGGTTACCCTTGCACCGTCTCGTTTGATGGCGAGAAGGACATTGATCTTCAAGCGCTTATCATGGCCTTCCAGATTGGCCCTACGTATGGCGGCGGCTTTAAGGTCTGTCCGCATGCGCAGCCTGACGATGGCCTTCTTACCGTCTGCTACAACACTAAAGTGCCTATCATTCCTCACCTGCTGGCTCTGTTTGGCCTGGCAAAGGCTGGTAAACACGTCAACTCCCGCATCATTGAGGAGCGTCACCTCAAGCAAGCAGTGGTAACTTTCCACAAGCCCGTCCCTATTCAAGTAGACGGAGAAGAGCTTCCCTTTGCAGAACAGTTTGTCATTGAGGTTATTCCCGCTGCGCTTTCCGTGATTGTTCCCTAGCGCACAGAGCGACTCCTGCGCCGTAGGTTGCGCTTTGAGGCTCGGGCTTTGCTGGTTGCGCATTGCGAGAAGATCGGTCTTCTCGCCAAAAGGTTTAGCATTAAAGAAACAGGGGCACCTGCCAGCGCAGATGCCCCTGAATTTGTATCGTGTAAGCTAAGACTTTACGACTAGAACTTAGCGAGCTTCACGCTCAAGCAGAGCCTTAACCTCAGCTGCGGTATCAAGCTCCATAACGCGAGCAGTCAGTTCATCTGCCTCAGCCTTTGTCCAAGCAGCAATGGTCTTGCGGGTGCGCAGAACAGATGGTGCAGAGACGGAGAACTCGTCCAGACCGAAAGAAAGAAGGACTGGGATGAGTAGTGGATCTGCAGCTGCCTCGCCGCACATACCAACCATGATCTTCTCCTTGTTGCCCTCGCCGATGAGGAACTTGAGGGAACGAAGAACGGATGGCTGGTAGACCTCGTAGAGGTAGGCAACGCGATCATTGCCGCGGTCAGCGCACATGGTGTAACCGATGAGGTCGTTGGTGCCAATGGAGAAGAAGTCGCACTCACGAGCCAGCTTATCTGCAATCAGAGATGCAGATGGGGTCTCAATCATGGTGCCGACCTCAATGTCCTTGTTGTAAGCTACGCCCTCAGCGTCAAGCTCACGCTTGCACTCCTCAACAAGAGCCTTTGCCTGGCGGACCTCGTCAACAGCGGTAACAAGAGGAAGCATAATCTTGATGTCGCCAAATGCGGATGCGCGGAGAAGAGCGCGGAGCTGAACCTTGTACTGTTCAGCATTGTTGAGGCAGTAACGGATAGCGCGGAAGCCCATGAATGGGTTCTCCTCAGCCTTCATGTTGAGGTAAGGAATCTCCTTATCGCCACCAACATCAAGAGTGCGGATGATGACAGGCTTATCCTTCATGCGTAGAGCAACCTTCTGGTAAGCAGCAAACTGCTCTTCCTCACTTGGAAGCTCCTTTGCGTCCATGAACAGGAACTCGGAGCGGAACAGACCAATACCCTCAGCGTCAGCGTCAACTGCGCCGTTAGCGTCATCTGGGTTGCCAATGTTAGCAACAAGCAGAACCTTGATGCCGTCAGCAGTTACGGTCTCCTTGCCACGATAAGCCTCAAGTGCAGCCTTCTCTGCAGCATAAGCCTCAGCCTGAGCCTTGTACTCAGCAAGCTCAGCCTCAGAAGGATTAACAACAACCTTGCCGTTGGTGCCGTCGACAACAATAGCGTTGCCAGTTGCAACCTCAGAAGTGATGTTAGGAACAGAAAGAACTGCAGGAATCTCAAGAGCACGAGCAATGATTGCGGAGTGAGAAGTACGACCACCAGTCTCGGTAACAATACCTGCAACGTGGTCCTTGTCAATGTCTGCGGTCATAGAAGGAGTCAGCTCATGGCAGACAATGACGGAGTTCTCTGGAAGTGTGGAGAGGTCAACAACCTCTTTACCAAGAAGGTCAGCGAGAAGACCGGTCTTTACGTCAGCAACGTCTGCAGCGCGCTCACGGAAAAGCTCATCCTCCATACCAAGGAACATGTTGTAGTACATGTCGTATGCGTCACTTACAGCCTGCTCAACGCAGGTACCACCGTCAATTGCGCCGTTAACAGCCTCTTTGATGCCCTCATCCTCTGCAAACTCAATGTGAGCACCCATAATTGCAGCAGCTTCCTCGCCCACCGTCTTGGTCATGCGCTCAATCTGCGCATTTGTCTGTGCGATGAATTTAGTTACGGCCTCTGCGTAACGAGCCTTCTCTGCAGCTGTGTCTTCAACAGTGTGTGGAGTAAAAGTAAGATCTGGATCTACGGCAACCTGAGCAGTACCGATGCCGATTCCATTGGACGCATTGACTCCCTCAAACATACTTGCTCCAATCATTGTCCGCGAAGCGGTGCGTATAGTTCTGCATGACTGCCCAAAAGGACAACAGTCGCAGGGTCAAACCTATCTTTGTACAGAGTAACATTTTTTTATACCGTTACGTTATGAGTATCTTCAAATAAATCTCAATAAAAAGCACTTGGCGAGAAATTACTTCTTGCCAAGTGCTTGTGCGTTCACGATAGTAAAAAAAGTTATGTATGCTTCATGCAATACGAGTGCTCAATCTGAGGGTTTCTCGCCAAAAGAACTACGTGTTCTAGCTGAGATTACTACTCAGAATCTGCAAGCCAAGAAGACTTACCCTCGCGGCTCTCCTCTTTCTGGCGAGCAAGCTGAATCTCTTCTGCGATAGAAGCAGGCATTTCTCGGCCCATCTTCTTGTAGAGAGCAGTGACAACACGATCGATGGTTGCGCGCTTTGCGATTCCTCGGCTTGCTGCAGTTGCCGTACCGCAAGCAGAAGCGTAGATAAGCGCAGTGTCGTAATCGTAGCCAGCGGTAGTCTTTGCCAAAAAGCCTGCAACCATGGAGTCACCAGCGCCAGTTGCGTTAACAAGGCGAATCTTTGCAGTTGGGACAATGTGCTCAGTGCCGTACTCGTCCAGGAGCAGCGAACCTGCACCACCGCAAGAAACGATAACGTTGCGAGCGCCGCCGTCCTGGAGCTTCTTTGCAAATGGAATGCACTCTTCTGGAGTCTCTGGGCTTGCACCAAAGATACGGCCGACCTCGTGGTTGTTAGGCTTGATCAGGAATGGTTGAGCCTTAATAGCCTCCATAAGCAGCTGACCAGGAGCGTCAACAACAAACTGAATACCGCGACCAGCAAGCTGAGCCATAAGGCGAGTGTAAATATCCTCTGGAAGCGAGCTTGGAATAGAACCGGTAAGAACCAGGGTGTCACCTGCGCCAACAACATCCATGCGCTCCAGCAGCTCATCAACCTTTTTCTCCGGAATGCGTGGACCATTGCCGTTGACCATAGTCATAACAATGCCGTTAAGCTTGACATTAATGCGGGTAAAGCCTGAATCCAGCTTGACGAAGTTACTTGGAATACCCTGACGCTGAAGATCACTCAGCAGGTATTCACCAGTAAAGCCACCGACAATGCCCATAGCAACGGTGACTTTATCAAGCTCATTTAAGAGTGTGGAGACGTTAATACCATTACCACCGCAGTGCAACTCTTCTGAGGAGGAACGGTTAGTAAAGCCCATGTCCAATGTGTTTGGGTGCATGACATAGTCAAGCGCGGGATTAAGCGTCATTGTGTAAATCACGGCGAGTCCTCCGAACTACAATAAAATCATGGAGACTTCAGTATGACGCAATCCCTCGCAACAAACAATTAGAAACTAGTGACTCACAAAAAATAAAAACCCCGACGCATGCCGGGGTTTGAAATTCAAATGGTGGATCGTCAGGGGTTCGAACCCTGGACCTTGGGATTAAGAGTCCCCTGCTCTACCAGCTGAGCTAACGATCCAATTAACGTTTCGAATGGGGTGGGAAAAGGGGCTCGAACCCTCGACCTACGGAGCCACAGTCCGTCGCTCTGCCAACTGAGCTACTCCCACCATTTGGCCACCTCATGAAACGCAGCTAAATCATTATTACAGAATCAGAAAAAGATGCAAGCGAGAAACGCAGTTTTTTCAAACTCTTTTTTGATTTTCTTAGAAATCTGCCGGTGCAACGGGTTTCTCACCAAACAAAATGCGGAGAAGAACGAGCTTCTCCGCAGGTGATTTCATGCACTATACGAGCAGGTATATGGTGGTATGGCAGTGGTGCGGTGTCAAGAAACCGCAATCAGTCCGCTTAAAGCCGCAGACTGTGTCTAGAAACCGTGAGCCGTAAGTGCTGCATCCAGACGATTCAACGCTTCCTCAATCTCGACGCGAGGGGCTGCCAAATTCCAACGCTTGAAACCCTGGGCAGCCTCGCCAAAGAAGACTCCGTCGGTGAAGAAAATCTGAGCCTCAAACTGCAACAGGTGGTCAAGCTCTTCTGGAGTAAGGCCAAGGTCCCTGAAGTCGAGCCACTGGAGGTAGGTTCCCGTGATTGGTGCAAGCTTCACCCGAGGGTGCTTGGTGGCGAAGAAGTCCAGGACCAACTTCTGGTTATCGTCAACAGCCTTGATGCATGCGTCAAGCCATGCCCCACCCTTGCTATAAGCCAGCTCACAGGCCTTGAAGCTGATTGGATTGCATGAGGTGGTCTCTCGGGTCTCCAGGCGCTTCTCGAGGCGGCTACGCAGTTCTGGATTGCTCACGATGATGTTGCTGAACTGTGTGCCAGCCAGGTTGAAACTCTTTGAAGCGCTTGTGCAGGTAATGGTACGCGCTGCGACTTCATCAGAAATTGTTTCAAAGACGGTATGCGTAGAGCCTGGCATGATGAGGTCGTGATGGATCTCGTCAGCGACCACGATGAGGTTGTGCTTAACCGCAATCTCTGCGATGCGCGTGAGCTCTTCTTTGGTCCACACGCGACCGCTTGGATTATGGGGTGAACACAGGATGACCATGGTGTTCTTTGGCTCTGCAGCAAGCTTCTCAAGCAGGTCAAAGTCAATGTCGTAGTGAGGACCTTCTGACAGGACAAGCGGGCACTCTACCAGCGCACGGTTATTCTCCTCAACTGCCATGTAGAACGGATGGTAGACAGGGGTATACAGGATGACACCTTCGTCTGGCTGGGTGAACTCGGCAACAGATGCAAAGAGCGCGGGCACCACACCTGAAGAGTTGAGCAGCCACTCTGGTTTTACATCCCAGTTGTGGCGGGTCTTCATCCACTTGCACACAGCCTGCTTCATCTGATTGGTTGGCACGGAATAGCCAAGGATTGCGTCATTGATGTATTCCTTGAGGCCCTCGACAATCTCTGGGGCTGTGTGATACTCCATATCAGCAACAGAAAAAGGTGGAATACCAGGAGCTACATCAGGATTCACCTCATACATGACGTTCCATTTTCTAGAACCAGTACCAGCACGATCAACGCGTGATTCAAAATCGTAAGACATAGTGTCTCCATTCACGTAAGCCTGTAATCAGTGTAGCTGCTTTTAGTGTAGCTACTTTTCTTTTCCTTTGTCATTCTTCTGATAAGAAAATCTTTGATGGCGCGACGTATTTGCAATCCTTATTGCTATAATGAACGACGCTATATGTCTCCTTAGCTCAGCTGGATAGAGCGTCGGTCTTCTAAACCGCAGGTCGCGCGTTCGAATCGCGCAGGAGGCACCAGAAACCCAAGGTAGGCGGCTTGCCGCCTACCTTTTTTGTTAGGCCAACACCGCAAGCGCACCCTTTTTGCACCCAAACTGTATGGCTACTGTAAAAGTAGAATACCTGTTCGAATAAAAGTTTTAACTATTTAGATAGGTGATTTTTGCATAAACAATGGCTGATATGCAGGAAAACTAATCAAGAAATTGATGTATCAAACTAGAGGTACTGTTTTGGGTAAAAAATCCGTTTAGTTGGAGTTTATTTTTAGACTTCGTAGTTTTGGTGCTTACGTTTTCCCAGTTCAGAAATTTTGTACTAATTTCCGTAATTTTGTCCAAGTAAATTTGCTGGTAGATAGCTTGCATAGAATCTAAGCATTTTTGGATACTCCAACTAAACGCATTTTTTACCACTTTGCCGCCGAACGGCACTCTACCGCTGAAAAATTTCACTCGGACGCACAAAAATACCCGTTCGATTCCACAAAATAGAATCGAACGGGTACTTGGTCAACGAAAATGATGCGAACGTGGCTGCGCGCCAGATATTACAGCAGGTACTCTGCAATCTGGACAGCGTTTGTTGCGGCACCCTTCCTAATCTGGTCTCCGCAACAGAAGAATGTCAGCGCATGAGTATCTTTATCAGCGGAAAGATCCTCGCGAATACGACCAACATAGATAAGGTCCTGGTCAGAAGTATCAAGAGGCATTGGGTACTGAAGCTCTGCTGGGTTGTCTACAACCTTGATTCCTGGAGCATCCTCAAGAATAGCGCGAGCCTCATCTGGACTCAAAGGACGCTCAAACTCAACAGTGATGGACTCAGAGTGTGAGCGCATCGTTGGAACGCGAACACAGGTGCAGTTAACGCGCAGCTCAGGAAGGTGCATGATCTTGCGACCCTCGTTTTGCATCTTCATTTCCTCGGAAGTGTAGCCAACCTCATCAAAGCCGCCAATCTGTGGAATCAGATTGACTGCCAGCTGGTATGCAAATGGAGAGGTCTCGGTTACTTCCCTACCTGCAACAACGTCAGCCATCTGATTCTTCAGGCTGGTGAGGCCAGGAAGGCCAGCGCCTGATGCAGCCTGATAGGTTGACGCAATAATACGCTTTGCACCTGCTGCCTTATGTAGAGGATACAGAGGTACCAAGCCAATAATGGTTGCACAGTTTGGATTAGAGATGATGCCGTTATGGTTCTTGATATCCTCGGCGTTAATCTCTGGGATTACCAGCGGAACGTTTGGGTCCATTCTAAATGCATGGGAGTTATCAACGCAGACGCATCCACGCTTAACCGCTTCAGGGAGCAGCTCTTTTGCCTGCTCGTCGCCAGCTGCGCCAAGGACAATATCTACACCCTCAAAAGCCTCTGGTGTTGCTTCGCGGATTACAATCTGCTGGCCAGCAAATTCGATAGTTTTACCAGCGCTTCGAGCGGATGCCAGAAGCACCAGCTCCTTGATAGGAAAATTACGCTCTTCAAGGCACTGCATCATCTGGGCACCAACAACGCCGGTAGCACCAAGAATTGCAACAACCTTACCGTTTGGATCAAAAGCCATAGTTACCTCGAAACCATTTCGTCACGAACAAATCCGTTATAAATGACGCCAATTGTGCGATCAAAGTCGGCATTATCGACGCCCACAATAATACTAATCTCTTCCGAGCTCTGCGTAATCATGCGAATGTTGACGCCCGCATTACCCAGCGCGCCAAAGATCTTACCAGAGGTGCCGGAACGCCTAGACATATTACGACCAACAACAGAAACAAGAGCTAGACGGTCTACCATCGTAATATCATCAGGCTCAATCTCGCGACGAATATCGCTGATGATGGAATAAACCGTATCCTTTACGTCGGAAGCATTTACCACAATACCAAACGAATCAACGCCTGTTGGGATGTGCTCGACAGAGACGCCGTAACGCTCAACAATATTGAGAGCGCGGCTGATAACGCCAACCTCGTTGGACATGTGAGCCTTCTTGACGTGAATAGCCAAGAAGTCTTTCTTGCCTGCAATACCTGTAATCAAGTGCTCGTTTGTATCGCCATCTGCGGTCTCACGGATAACCGTACCCGCATCTTCTGGACGGTTGGTATTCTTAATCTGAATTGGAATGTTTGCCTCGCGAACAGGGAAAATTGCCTCTTCCTGAAGAACGGAAGCGCCCATGTAAGAAAGCTCGCGCATCTCGTCAAAAGTAATGCGGCCAATAGCGCGTGGATTCTGAACAATGCGAGGATCCGCAGAAAGGAAGCCAGACACGTCAGTCCAGTTCTCATACAAGTCAGCGTCTAGGCAGCGAGCGACAATGGCACCGGTAATATCGCCACCACCGCGCTGGAACAACTTAATTGCACCGTCAACGGTAGCACCGTAGAAGCCAGGCAACACAAATGCGCCGCTGCGAGCAACGACCTCTTTAAGCCTAGAAGCAGTGCGCTCCATATCAATGGTGCCATCATGATGAAACAGCATAACGTCAGCAGCATCAACAAAGGGCAGCCCAAGATACTCAGCAAGAATCTGGCAGGTAAACCACTCGCCCCTACTGACTACATACTCTGGCGAGAAGGACTTGATGTTTGTAGCAAACTTCTCAAACTCCTCGGCGACAGGCCATGCAACTCCCAGTTCATCAGCAATCTCCACAAAGCGAGCCTCGATATCTGCAAGTAAAGAGGTACAGTCAACGTGATACTCAATGTGGGCATTTACCAGCAGCAGAAGGTCGGTAATCTTGTTGTCAGTTGAATGGCGCTTTCCCGCTGCAGACGAGACAATAAAGCGTCTATCAGGATCAGCTTCGACAATAGCTTTAACTTTTTTGAACTGCTCTGCAGAAGCAACACTTGAGCCGCCAAATTTTGCAATTTTGATCATTTCTAATTCCTCTTTTCAAGTGCAGCCATAAAGGTTGTAGGGTCTTGCGAAAGTGCGCTGGTAAGAAGCTCGCGGGCCTTCTCGGCACTTAAGTTCTTAACCAGCTGAGCACCTGGCTCCCAGAACGTACCGCCCGGGACCTCCGCTTGCGTCCTAAACACGTAATCGGAAACAAGCAGCTCAGGATCGTGCGAAAGGCCTGCCGAGAAAGACTGCTGACCCCCAGCAGGAGCCGCGGCACAGTCAATAATATCTTGCACGACGGCGTTTGCCGTTGGGTCGCCACCAGCGCCTTGTCCATAAAACTTGAGCTCGCCAATGGTATTTCCCACGGCAGTTGCAACGTTAAAGTTGGTTGGAACGTTGGCCTCTATGGTTGAGAGCGAAACCGCAACTGGCTCAACAGCTACCGCATACGATGAACCGTCAGAAACACCACGACCAAAGAGTTTGATTGTCATATCGTGACTGCCAAACATGGCAAGATCGCGCTTAGTTAAGTTTCTGATACCAGACATAGGAATCTGGTCTGTGCAGATTACGTCGAAGGCAATAGATGCAGAAATCATAGTCTTAGAGCGAACATCAACGCCGTCGATATCGCTTGACGGGTCTCGCTCGGCGTAACCCAGCTCCTGAGCCTTGCTCAGAACCTCAGCAAAGTCCGTTCCGTCTTTGAGCATGGAATAGACAATGTAGTTAGTTGTTCCATTCATGATTCCCCAGAACGCAGAAATCTCGTCAATACGACGAACTTTCTGAATTCCTGCTATCCAAGGAATGCCACCGCACACGCAGGCTTCGATCTTAAGGTTGACGCCCGCCTCAGCGGCAAGTGTCATAAACTCCTCAAAATGAGCAGATACCACGGCTTTATTTGAGGTGACTACATTTTTCTTAGCAGTCAGCGCAGCTTTGATGTATTCATAGGCTGGCGTGAGGCCGCCCATGCACTCAACAACGGTATCGAGCGCAGGGTCAGACAGAATCGCTTCAAAATCAGATGTTGCACGAGGATCAACGTGCTCTTTACCAGCTCTAACCAAGACGGACGTCAGATTAACGTCAGAACCGCGCTCATCAAGAATGTGCGCAACTGAAGCACCAACCGTTCCAAATCCAAGTAGGGCAACGTTTTGCATATAACTCCAAATCTAGCAGTCATTTTGCGAGAAAACCGATTGTCTGCAAGACTAATTGCAGAGCAAGGACAACCACACGCAAAAGTGACTGCACTGATAACAATCTCATAGACAAAAACTACCAAAAACCTAGACAGAATCTAATCGACAGTTTTTCTCGTCTTCATAATGCTATGAACAATTCTATGTTACAAGCGACATTTACTTCTCACTGTTAAAATAATAGAAACGCAACACGCGAGACGCGCAATTTGCACGCGCGCAACACGCGAAACGCACAACACGCGACACGTTCTAAAGATTGGTGGTTTCATGGCCGTCGCATATCACAGCACAAGAAGCTCTGACCATACCGTCTTGGCTAAACAAGCCATTTTGCAGGGAATTGCTCCCGACGGCGGCCTTTATATCCAAGATTCAATTGACGAGAAACCCCTCGATCTTGCAAAGGTTTGTTCTCAGGGCTTTAAAGCTACTGCTTTCGATGTGCTTTCTGCTCTGCTGGACGACTACTCTGCTGAAGAGCTGACTCGCTGTATTGAGGGAGCGTATGGCTCTCAGTGGGACACCCAGGCTATCACGCCTGTTTCTGCTATCGGAGAAGACTGGCTGCTTGAGCTCTTCCATGGTCCAACGTCGGCTTTCAAAGACGTTGCGCTTCAGATGCTCCCCCGCCTGATGAGTGTTGCTCGCGAGGACGCGGACGTAGCTGGCGCTGTCGACGCGGCCGCCACCGCCGGCAAGAGCATCATGATTGTGACCGCAACTTCTGGCGACACTGGCAAAGCTGCACTTGAGGGTTTCAAGGATGTGCCTGGTATGGGCATCACCGTCTTTTACCCTGAAGGCAAGGTTTCTGATATTCAACGCCTGCAGATGGTGACTCAAAAAGGTTCTAACGTAGCTGTTTGCGCTGTTAAGGGAAACTTTGACGATGCTCAAAACGCCGCTAAAGCAATCTTTGCTAACAAGGAGTTGGCGCGTGAGTTGGCTGGTAAGGGCACGGTACTTTCCAGCGCAAACTCCATCAATATTGGTCGTTTGGCCCCACAGGTAACCTACTACTTTGACGCATATGCCCAGCTTGTTGCCAAGGGCACCATCACCCAAGGTCAAAAAGTTACTTTCTGCGTGCCAACCGGCAATTTTGGCGACGTCCTCGCAGGTTACTTTGCAAAAGAAATGGGACTACCTGTTGATCGCCTCATTGTGGCTTCTAACAGCAATAAGGTGCTGACCGATTTCTTGGAAACAGGCATCTACGATCGCAGGCGCGCATTTGAAAAGACCATCTCTCCATCGATGGACATTCTGGTTTCATCAAACCTTGAACGACTCCTCTATCTTGCGTCCGGCAAAGACACCGAGCTTGTCAGCTATCTGATGAACCAGCTGGTAACCAAGGGTATCTACACGGTACCTGCTCAGGTGATGGACACCATCCGCGAAACCTTTGATGCTGGCTTTGCTACCGACGCTCAGACGCGTGAGACTATCCATTCTACCTGGGAGAATTGTCGTGTGCTGATTGATCCTCACACAGCCGTCGCAAAGCACGTGCTTGACAGTGTTTCTCGCCAGGCGGGTAACGTGCGCGTTTGTCTGTCTACTGCTAGCCCGTATAAGTTCTCGTCCGACGTGCTTGCCGCGCTGGGCCACTCGACCGCTGGCCTGGATGACTTTGCATGTATGCATACGCTCGCCGAAATCACGGGCACTAATCCGCCAATCCAGCTTTCATCGCTGAATGATAACGTTATCATTCATACTGACGTTCGCGAGAAGGAACAGCTTGTTTCGTACGTTTCCGAAGCATGCGGGCGTATTTTTGCTTGTTAGACTCTGAGAAAGCAGGTTCTACATGCTCGACAACACCATCTTGACCGTATCTGTACCTGCTACCTCTGCAAACATTGGCGTCGGCTACGATACGCTGGGTCTTGCGTTTAACCTGCGCGCAAAAATTACGTTTAGGGAATCCCCTACGCTCATCATTGACGGCTGCCCCGAGCAGTTCAGAAACGACGACAACCTTGTCTGGACATCTTATGTTCGAGCCTGCGAAAAGCTGGGCGAAGAGCCTACTCCTAAGCACATCACTATCGACTCGCCTATTCCGCTTTCTGGTGGACTTGGCTCAAGTTCTACCTGCGTAATTGCTGGCATTGCAGCCGCGATGACCGAGTCTCATGGCGGCTGGGATCCTGAGCGTGCGCTCGACTTTGCCTGCCACTTTGAGGGCCATCCAGATAATGTTGCTCCTGCAATTTACGGTGGCCTGACCTCGTCATTTGTTGAGGGCGGGCATACCATTTGTACTCGAAGACTCGTAGCGCGCGGACTTTCTTTTGTTGCAATTGCACCGCCGTACACGGTCAACACCGAAGACGCGCGCAAGGTGGTTCCGCAGAATATTTCTCTTCAGACCGCCGTTTATCAGATGGGTCGTACCGTTGCTGTTACCCATGCACTTGAAACAGGCAATGGAGGTCTTTTGGCAGCTGCCTGCAACGACAAACTCCATGAGCCCTACCGCAAGGAGCTCATCCCCGATTACGAGGAGCTTAAGCAGGTAGCAAAGCTTGCTCGTGCATGCGCCTTTGTCATCTCGGGCTCAGGTGCCACCATGGTTGCCATCTGCGACTCCCCTGTTACAGCTCGCGCTGTTGCCGAGAATGCAAAGCAGGTCAGAGGCGATCTTTGGATTCAAATTCTTGAGCCAGCGCTTCTGGGTACCGTCCTTACCTTGGACGACGGTCAGCAACACCACAACACTTTCGACGAGATTTAACGTGACAACTGCGCTCGGTCAATGCGTGTACTAACAAATACGCCTGCGACAACACGGGTTTCTCGCCAGGTGCGCCTGAAAAGTGTAAAGAATCTGTATTTGAGGCACAGATTCTTTGATGAAATCAGGCAAATCCACAGTTTCTTTTACGTATTTAGGCAAAAGTTACAGATTCTTTGAAGAAATCAGGCGCGTGAAGATAGGCTGCGCCGCGCCAAATTTTGCGAGCCTGAAAACTACATCAAGTCTGAGTAAATTTGCTCAGACTTGGCGAGAAAAACAGGCAAATAGCTCAGACATGGCGCGCTTTTTAGGCAAACTGTTCAGACATGACAACAAAACCCGGCTCCTACGTTGTGTGGGAGCCGGGTTAACGTTTAAAGTACGTTGACGTCAAAGCACATTTGCCATTAGTCGCCGTTATGCGCCGAGGTAAGCCTTGCGAACGTCATCGTCGTGGAGAAGCTCCTGGCCGGTGCCATGCTTAGCAACCTTACCAAGCTCAAGAACGTATGCGCGGTCAGCAACCTTAAGTGCCATGTTAGCGTTCTGCTCGACCAGCAAAATGGTGGTTCCTGCATCGCCGAGCTGGCGAATAATCTGGAAGATTTCCTCAATCAGAATAGGAGCCAGACCCATAGAAGGCTCGTCGAGCATCAAAAGCTTTGGCCTGCTCATCAGAGCACGACCCATAGCAAGCATCTGCTGCTCGCCACCAGACAGCGTTCCTGCCAGCTGATTCTTGCGCTCGCGAAGACGTGGGAAATGCTCGTAGACCATCTTGACGGTCTTAGCGTTCTGGGAATCGGACTGCGTATAGCCGCCCATCTCGAGGTTTTCGGCAACACTCATGCGAGAAAACACGCGACGACCCTCAGGGCACAATGCCAGGCCAGCCTCAACAATCTTGTGAGCGCGATGGCCTACAAGGTTTTTCTCGTCAAGCGTAATGGTGCCAGAGTCCGGCTTTACTAGACCAGCAATGGTGTTCAGTGTAGTTGATTTACCTGCGCCGTTTGCGCCAATAAGGGTAACGATCTCACCCTCGTGGATGTCAAAAGAAATGCCCTGAACTGCGTGGATTGCACCGTAAGAAACATTAAGATCCTTGACGGATAGCAGGGTTTTTCCAGCGCCAACTGCCTGGATGTTTGTAGTTTCAGCGGCCATTAGCGCACCTCCTGCTTTCCAAGATATGCCTCGATAACGCGAGGGTTGTTCTGAACCTCTTCTGGCGTTCCCTTTGCAATGATGTTGCCGTGGTCAAGAACAGCCAAACCCTCGCAAATGCCCATAACAAACTTCATGTCGTGCTCGATGAGAAGAACAGCAATCTTGAAATCATCACGAATCTTAAGGACATTCTCCATAAGCTCGTCGGTCTCTGCTGGGTTCATGCCTGCAGCTGGCTCGTCAAGCAGCAAAATCTTAGGCTGCGTTGCCAGAGCGCGAAGAATCTCAAGCTTGCGCTGAGCACCATAAGGCAGGTTACCTGCAAGGGTATTTGCAAGATTTTCCATGCCAAAAATGCGCAGCAGCTCGCGAGCGTTATCAGCGCTCTCTTTTTCCTGCTTCCAGTGAGCCGGAAGGCGGAAGACGTCCTCAAAGAAATGAGACGTCATGTGGCTGCCCTGACCAACCTGAATGTTCTCCATAACAGTCATGTTGTTGAACAGTCGAATGTTCTGGAAGGTGCGGGCAATACCCATATGATTTGCTTCAACAACGCTTTTACCAGCAAGGTCGTAGCCGTCAATCATTACGGTACCACGGGTTGGCTTGTAGACACAGGTAAGCAAGTTAAAGACAGTTGTTTTACCTGCACCGTTAGGACCAATGATGCCAGAAATCTCGGTAGGACCAAGAGCAATGTTGAAGTCGTTAACAGCCGTCAAGCCACCAAAGTCAATGCCCAGGTGCTCAGCCTGAAGAACTGGAATTGCGCCAAGGTCTCGCTCAGGAATGAGGTTAGGAGACTCTTGCCTAATAAGTTTTGTAGTGTTTTTAGTTGCCATCGCTCTTACGCCTCCTTCAAATCAGTTGAGGCTTCTGCCTGAACGTCTGCCTGCGTATCTGCCTGAACACCCGCCTGCGCCTTGACCTGTACACCTGCCTGCTCATCCGAGTCATCCTTGTTCCAAGGGAAGTCCCTGTTCATGACTCGCTCAATAATGCGAGACAGCGAGAAGTCATAGGAGCCAAACAGACCCTCAGGTCTGAAGATCATGACCAGAATCAAGACAATTGCGTAAGCAACCATACGGTAGTCGGCAAAGGCGCGCAGAGCCTCTGGAAGCACGGTCAGGACAGTTGCGGACACAACGGAACCAAACATAGAGCCCATGCCACCAAGAACAACCATAACAAGGATCTCAACGGACTTCATGAAGCCAAACTTGGCAGGCGCCATAACGCCGATGCAGCCCGCGTAAAGGCCGCCTGCAATACCAGCAAGAAATGCAGAGAAAACAAAGGCAAGGGTCTTGTAATACGTGGTGTTAACGCCTGATGCCTCTGCCGCAATCTCGTTATCGCGGATGGCGAGAATAGCGCGTCCATGTCTAGACTTCATAAGAGTATGAATAGCAAAGATGGCAAGCGAAACAACAATTGCGGTGTTCAGGTAGCCGGTATAAGCAGGAATACCCGTGAGGCCTGATGCACCACCAGTAAGCTTGAAGCCAAGAGCAGAGTCAATGTTTACCAGGACAACGCGGATAATCTCTGCAAAGCCCAGAGTAATGATGGCCAGGTAATCACCGCGAAGACGAAGTGCTGGAATACCAATAACCACACCCATTAGAGCGGCGCAAATGCCGCCAAACAAAAGACCCACAACAAAAAGAATAACTGCAGGTGTAGAGCCTGAGGCCATGGACTGAGCATCCAGACCAAAGAGTGGCATCATGCGAATGATAAAGATTGCGCAGGCATAACCACCAATGGACATAAAGCCAGCGTGACCCAAAGGAAGCTGTCCCAGATAACCAGTAACAATGTTCAGAGAAACGGTCATCAGAACATACACGCCAATTTGCTCAAAAACAACGGTCTGATAGCGAGAAATAAGGCCCTCTCCTACCAGGAAGTTTCCACCAAAGACAAAGAGTGCAACAAGAATTGCATTGATGGCATAGCGAGCAGGCATAGTGAGCTCACGACGCTGACCATCTTTTCCACCAAAACCAGTGACAATTACGGGATTGTGGTTATTATCGCGTGGATACATTTTAGTCATGTGAGCCTCCTTACACTTTCTCGGTAACTGGTCGGCCAAGCAGGCCAGTTGGTTTCACAACAAGAACAAGAATCAAGAGTAAGAAGACTACTGCATCCTGCCAGACAGACAGACCAAAGGCAGCAACAAAGACCTCGGAGAAGCCAACAATAAGGCCGCCAATAACAGCGCCAGGAATGGAGCCAATGCCGCCAAGAACTGCTGCAACAAATGCCTTGGTACCCAGCATGACGCCCATGGTAGGAGAAACCTGCTGGTATGCCATGGAGTACAGAATAGCTGCAATGCCTGCCAGAGCGGAACCAACTGCAAAGGTAAAGCTAATAGTGCTATTGACGTTGACGCCCATCAGACGAGCAGCGCCCATATCCTCAGAAACGGCACGCATTGCCTTACCAAGACGAGTCTTCTGAACCAAAAGGGTCAGAACAACGGTTGCCACAATAGTAACGGCAACAGTCAAAAGTGCAGTGCCGGAAAGCGTCGAACCAAATACCTGAACAGTTCCCAGGTCAATGATGCTTGGAACAACCTTAGCGTCAGCACCAAGAAGCAGCTGAACACCATTTTCAAGTAGGTAAGAAACACCAATTGCGGTAATCAGAATAGAAAGCCTTGGAGCTTCTCTGAGTGGTGCATAGGCAACCTTATCAATAAGAACGCCCAGCACAACACAACCAAAAATGGCGAGAAGAACGGCGATTGCAGGATTGAGTCCTAACTGAACAAGCGCAATCCAAGCAACGTAGGAGCCAAACATGATAATGTCACCATGTGCAAAATTAAGAAGCAAGATGATGCCGTACACCATTGTGTAACCAAGCGCCACCAGTGCGTAAATACTGCCCAATTGAAGTCCATTGAGCACCTGAGTCAAAAACATCTGAGGTTCTCTTTTCTATGAAGGATTGATCGTGTCATAGATGGACTCTTTGCCATCTTTAAAGGTAATAATCAAGGTGGACTTCACTGGGTCACCTGTTCCCTGATATGAAAGGGTTCCAGTAACGCCTTCGACCACACCAGATGCAATAGCGTCAATAATGGCTTTCCTATACTCATTAGAGTTGTAGGTATAACCGCGCTTCTCGGCAACCTCAAGAGCAGAGCAAAGAATCATTGCTGCATCATAGCCCAAAGAACAGAAGTTAGTTGGAGCCTCACCGTATTCCTCGGTATAAGCCTTAACAAAATGCTGAACTTTTTCATCTGGGTTTGAAGCAACAAAAGCAGAGCAATAGAAGCATCCTTCAAGGTCAGTCGCAGAAGCATAGTCCTGCTCGCCGCCAATGATGCCTGCCCAACCATCTGCGCCCATAAAAGGCTTTTTGCAGCCAAGCTGGCGAGCCTGCGTCACAATCTTGCCATTATCCTGGTAATAGTTTGGAGCCAAAATGGCATCAGGATCCAGTCCAATAATGCTGGTAAGCTGGGCGTTAAAGTCAACAGCTCCCGTTGGATAGCCCTGCTGAGAAACAACCTCAATGCCCAACTCACGAGCCCTCTGAACAAATGCGTTATTAACGCCAATCTCGTAATCGCCACCAGAGTTAAAGATGGTTCCTACACGCTGATAGCCTTGCTTTTTAGCAAACTCTGCAAGAACAACGCCCTGGAATGGGTCGGTGACAGTAGCGCGGAACATGTTATTGCCGTGAGCAACAACGTCTTCTGCTGTTGCAGATGCCGTTACGCAAGGAATGTTGTCCAGTACCGATTTCTGTGCCAGTGCAATGGTTGGCGTTGAGGTAACGTCACCCAGAATTGCACAAACATTCTCGTCAAGAAGCTTGTTATAGACAAGAATGGCTTCGGTTGAATCGCCTTTCTCGTCCTCAGCTATAGGGACAATCTGGCGGCCACCAGCTCCACCATTCTTGTTGAATTCCTTGAGGTACAGCAAAATGCCGCTACGCACCGCAAGGCCATACTGGGCAACGTCGCCGGTATACGGTCCCATCACGCCAACGTAAATGGAGTTAGGGTCTTGGTTCTTTGGCGAACAACCTGCTAGAGCAAACGACCCCGCAATGGTCCCGGCCACCTCCAAAAAGCGTCGTCGCGTTAGCTTATGTGCCATATTCATCTCCTTTTCTCCATAGCGTTGAATATGTGACACAACACAATATGGCTGCAGCCCTTAAAAAAGAACCACAGCCAAAAAATGTTATCTAACTTGAAATAATTTTAGAGAAACCGGATGTTTCTACGAGCTCCAGCCTTTGGCGATGGTTGCGCAGTTTTCTTCTGACTACCCGCAGCTGGTCTACGTGTGCTACTTACGCCTCACGTACCAGCGGAAGCTCACCAGCAAAGTGACGAGGCTTGTAAGAGGCCTTGTCTGCGCTGGTCTTCTCGCCAAGATCAAGCGAAGAAATCTTCTTCATCTTGCTGGTGCCGCCCTCAATGAGGCGAAGCAGCTCGCGCGTTGGTCTCTCGTCAGCCGCCTGAAGCTCAGCTGCCATCTCACGCTCAACCGCGTCAAAGATGTCCTGAACATGCGAGGACGTATCGTTTGTAGCCTTGATCAGCGGCATTGCGGTTGATTGTGCAACCACACCAGCGTAGTTTGGCTCGCGAGAAGGACGCATCTGAGCTGCGGCAACCTTGTGAGCCGCAGCAGGTTTTGCACCCGACAACTCCACCGAGCTTGCAACTTCAGCCTCAGCAGCGGCCTGACCAATGAGCGGCAGCTGCACTGGATGATACTTGCGCATCTGCTGCTGATCATGGCGAGCCAGATGCTCGTCCATTGCAGCCAGTGCAAGCGTCCAGTCATCAACGTGCTCAAGCTCGTCAATCGTACGCTTCTCAGGGAAGACTCCCTGGTCAACGTAAGAGATACGACTGGAAATATCAGCGGCATGATTGGTGAAGTCTTCAGGAATAGCCTCGGCACCAATCTCAGCAATACCAAAATCGCGCGTAATGGACTCTTCACCCACAGCCTTAGTCCACCAAGCTGTGCCAACGTCACCAACGGTTCCGTCAGCACGCTCGATAATGGGCAGACCGTCCATAGGATCTTGTCCTAAGCGCTCAAGAAGTACCGCAGCAGCACCCTTTGCACGTGCAACGGTACGCTCGCGCCAGCTCAAAAGCTTGGTGTAGTTCTCTGCAATCTGCGCGTAGTCGTTTGTAGAGTGCGCAGGAGCCTTCTTTGCGCGAACGGGAAGAACACCCTCTGCGGCCGTACTTACAACCTGCGCCTTCTTTGCAGGTGACTCGGTAGGCTGGACAGGCAGCTCAGCAGACTGAACACGGATGGAACCGGTCATATCCCACTGAGAAGCCCTCATGTGCTTTGGCTTGTACGCAGCAATCGAGCGCCTTGAAGAGTCCAGCGGAATCACAATGCTCTCTTCTGGCGAGAAGTTCGATGCAGCTGCAACTTGCTTTGGAGACGCAGCCTCATCTGAGCTCTGGAACGTTGCAGCTGACTGGCTCTTTGCTTCTACCTCATCGATTTTCTCGCCACGATTTACCGAGCGAGAGACTACCAAGGCCGCACCAGAAATGACTGCAACCGCAGCAAGTCCCACTCCAATGCCTGTAAAGATTGCACCAAGAGGTGTTTGACGAATTTCATTAGCGGTAAGGGCATACGCAGATGCTGGTTCTGCTACCAGAACCAGTCCACTGAGCAGGCCGGCGACTACTGCCGGATTCCTACCTTCTGTCATACAAACTCCCCCTACAAACGCTAAGAAGATGTATGAAGACACACGCTAAATTTGCATATGCTACTAAACCCAATACGGGCGACGTGAGCAACGGGTGGGCTTCATTTCATCTTTGTGTAATCCGCTGCAACACATAATTGTGCTGTTAGAAATGACTATAGCGTAATTCATTATTTTTTACAGCGTCTTTAAAACTTTTTCATAATTCTTCGGCAGTTATTCAACAAAAATGACGAGAAAAAAGAAGTGCCTCCCAACATAGATTGGAAAGCACTTCTTGCGTCATCTTTAAATCTGACTAATTCTGTGGATAGTCAGACTGTGCAGCCTTCTTTGCAGATCTAATCAGGAAGTCCTGGTTATTGTCGGTCTGCTTAAGACCACTGATAAGAGCAGTAGTTGCACGCTCAGTGTTGTTGAAGCCTGCAAGAATACGGCGAACGCCCCATACCATAGGCTGAAGCTCTGGCTTAATAAGCAGATCCTCATTACGAGTACCAGAAGAAACAGGATCAATAGCTGGGAAGATACGGCGATCTGCCAGATCTCGATCAAGCTTGAGCTCCATGTTACCAGTACCCTTGAACTCCTCGAAGATAACTTCATCCATCTTGGAGCCTGTATCTACCAGGGCAGACGCAATAATAGTGAGCGAGCCGCCGTTCTCGATGTTTCGAGCTGCACCCAAGAACTTCTTTGGTGGATACAGAGCGGCGGAGTCAACACCACCAGAAAGAATACGACCAGAAGCAGGAATAGCCAGGTTGTATGCACGAGCAAGACGTGTGATGGAGTCCAGAATAACCACAACGTCCTGACCCATCTCAACCAGACGCTTTGCTCGCTCAATGACAAGCTCCGAGACAACGGTGTGATTCTCTGCTGGCATATCAAAAGTTGAAGCAACAACGGTGCCCTTAATTGAGCGCTCCATGTCTGTAACTTCCTCAGGGCGCTCGTCTACCAAGAGGCAGAAGAGGTGAACCTCAGGATTGTTGGTGGTAATAGACTGGCAAATGCGCTTCAAAATGGTGGTCTTACCTGCCTTTGGAGGCGAAACAATCAAACCACGCTGACCCTTACCAATAGGAGCCACCAGATCAATTGCACGGCCCGTAATGGAATCTTTACCGTGCTCCATAGTAAGAGGCTGGTCTGGGAAAATTGGAGTCAGATCTTTGAAGCGAGGACGGTCCTTAAGACCCTCAACTTCCCCACCGTTGACCTGGGTAACCTTAAGCAGTGGTGGATATTTGCTATTTACGCGAGCAGGTCCCACCATGCCCAAGACGCTATCACCCGGGCGCAGACCAAGATTTCTAATAATCTGCTGGTGGACAAAGGCGTCGTCATCACCTTCCATGTAATTACCTGTACGAATCCAGCCGTAGCCTTCGTTGCTAATCTGAAGAATACCCTCAACAGTCTTAAAGCCCTCAGCAGCTGCAGATGCAGCGTATACAAGCTCAATCAAATCAGACTTATGAACGCCTGCGTACTCAATGCCCAGCTCAGTTGCTTTAGCACGAAGCTCAGAAAGCTTCATCTCTTGCAGAGCCTCTTTGGAAAGCGATGGCTCGCTTGCCTGGCCCTGCTTGCGATTCTTGTTGCGCTGGTTGTTCTGTCTACGATCGCGAGAAGGACGCTCCTGGTTGTTGGCGTGTGCGTTTTCCTGTGTCTTCTCGCCCTCCTGAGCCGCTTCTTTTAGCTCGGCATTACGATGTCGACGACGTGCTACACTCGTACGAGAACGCCCTGGACGCTCTGCTGGAGCTGCATCGGAATCTGCTACTGCACCAGAAGCCTGCTCCTGAGCTGCACCATTCTGCTGCTCAACACTACCCTGCTCTTCAGCAAAGTTCTTCTGAGCCGCATTGTCATTCTGGCCAGCCACACCCTCTGCCTCTGCTTTAGTGAAGGCAGGAGCCGGAGTTACCTCTGCAGAAGGCTGAGTTGCGTCCTGAAC
The DNA here is from genome assembly GCA_018380095.1 of Atopobium sp. Lineage (GTDB taxonomy): Bacteria > Actinomycetota > Coriobacteriia > Coriobacteriales > Atopobiaceae > Lancefieldella. Next base: position 92,308 of record JAGZUI010000004.1, on the reverse strand, counting down.
AATCTTGGTAAGGCGATCAGTGTCTACAACGTCAGAAGAAACCTTGCCGCCTGCCTGGACCTGAGCCAGGACCTCTGCCTGTGCAACTTCAAGGGCACGCTCGTGAAGAGCACGCTCTTCCATCTCTTCTTTGCTAGGACGGCCGCGGCGACGTTTAGGAGGCTCTGCAATGCCAGCTGCGTTCATAGCCTCTGCCACAACAGCCTCTACCGCACGACGTGCCTCAGTCTCTTTTTTAGTTGGACGACCACGACGACGCTTTGCAGCAGATGAATTAGAGGCCTTTTCTTCAGTTGCCTCAGAATTGGTATTTTCTGAAGTTGAATTTTCTGAATTACTATTTTCACTCTTACGAGGTCTACCACGTCTACGTGGTGCTGGAGTATTTTCTACATCATTTAAAGAATCATTTTGGACCGAAGATGTTTCGTCCGACATGTACAAACCTCTCTGTTTGCTCATCAAAATAATCTGTAAAAATACGTGAGAAATATGATGAAGGGATAACAAACAAAATCAAATAGGTGCAAATCCAAAAGGAATATACCACGAAAATGCCCGCCTTATGATGAAAAAATAAATAAAATTCACCATAAAACGGGCAAATGGGGATTTATAACCACTAACCCTTAAACCTCGAGAAATCCATCTTCTAGATTTCTTTAATCTGCATAAATCATTTAAACAGCTGTACGGCTCTTTCTTTTTACAACAATATCTTCAATTTGCTGAACGATTTCTTTGATATACGTCTTGCCTTGAGGCGTGAGCTCAACCATAGTTACTCTTCTTGAAAGAGCATCGTCATGTTTGCGCTGTACCAGGCCACTTTCTGCCAAAGCAGTAAGAGACATAGAAACCGTTGGCTGCAAAAGACCAAGTGCGTCAACAATCTCTGTAATTGAAAGAGCGTCTTTAGGAGAATCTAGAATTGCAAGAAGGACCATATCTGCTGCCCTGCAATACAGAGCTCCCATAGCGTCAACATACATGACAATACGCTCAAACGAAGTACGTGAAAGCGCCTGGCCGGGTGCAATACGAGCACAGGTAAGCTTGGACAGCTCCTCAACTGCTTCTACACCCTTTTCTGTGATGATACACACTACGTTGCGTCGATCAATGGCGCCTTCATCTCTCTTGATGAAACCAAGCCTTGCCAGGTGCGAGGTACGATGAGTAATCGTAGGACGAAGAGCACTCTGATACTCGGCAATTTCTGAAGTCTTAACAGGAGCACCCTTCACATTGAGGCGACACAAAATAGCAAACTCTTCAAACGTGAGTCGTCTGTTAGCAGGCACCACTCTTCTAACCAAGTTGTAAGACCTGCGAATGGACATGTACTCGCGAAGTTCCATAGAGACCTCCACTCTTATGCCCGAACCATTTACTATTTGCTCGCATAATGAGTATACCCCTAAAAAACACGTGTTAACGTGGGGACAAAACAATAGTTAGTCAAAAATATGTTAGAAAATGGTGCTTATATGACATCAAAATAGGCTTTTATATGCTGAAATATAAAATTTAAGTAATAAATATTAATTTTATTATCTCTTTTATACATTAAAAAATTTTTTACATAACGCAGAAATGTGGAAATTATCTGGAGGAATTCACTAAAGATACCGTGCAGGTATTCAATACTTGCACGGTATCATGACAAAACAACATAGTTAGCTATCGTTTACATTGACTCAGGAGCAGAAACACCAATCAGATCAAGAGCAATTGCAAGGACGCGACGAGTTGCATCACACGCAGCAAGACGAGCCTTAGAAAGCTCTGCGTCCAGTGGACGTCCCTCAGAAGGAAGTACCTGGCAAACGGTATAGAATGCGTGGAACTGACCGGCAAGCTCTTCAATGTAGTGCGTAATGCGGAATGGTGCCCTATCGCGAGCACAACCCTCAACAAGGCCTGGGAACTCAAAGAGTTTACGAGCAAGCGCCTGCTCGGCGTCTTCAGAGAGCAGTCCAAGATTAACCTCAGAGCCAATAGCTTTATCTGCAACAGCGTCCATACCAAGTGCCTTTGCCTCATCAAGGTCAACGCCAGCAGCGCGGCGCAAAATAGAGCAAATACGAGCGTGAGCATACTGAACGTAATACACAGGATTAGAGCTGTCCTGACGCTTTACCTGCTCAATGTCAAAGTCAATCATCTGGTTGGAAGACTTTGAAACAAGGGTGTAGCGCGTTGCGTCAACACCAACCTCGGCGAGAAGCTCGTCAAAATGGATACCAGTTCCTTTGCGCTTAGACATTCTGACGGCAACACCGTTTCTGAGCAGGTTGACAAGCTGTCCAAGCAAAACCTCAAACTGAGTTGGGTAACCAAGAGCTGTTGCAGCAGAGCGAACACGCTGGATATAGCCGTGGTGATCTGCTCCCCAAATATCAATAACGTGGTCGACACGCTGGAACTTGTTCCAGTGGTACGCAACGTCGGAAGCAAAATAGGTATACTCGCCATTTGTTTTGATAAGTACACGGTCTTTATCGTCACCAAAATCAGTGGAACGGAAGAACAGCGCGCCCTCATCAGAACGATACAGGTACCCAAGCTTATCAAGAGCATCGAGCGCACGGTCAACAGCGTCTTTACCCTGGTCATCCTTAACGTAGAGAGAGCGCTCAGAGAACCAAACATCAAAGTCAGCACGGGCGTTGTGGCAGGTATTTTTGATGGACTCAAGCATCATCTTGTAGCCGCGCTCACGGAACTCTATCATGCGCTCATCTTCAGACTTGTCTGCCCAGATCTCTCCGTCATTTTTAAGGAAGAAAAGACCCAGGTCAACAATGTAGTCTCCGGCGTATGCATTGCCGCCAAGAGAGTTGATAAACTCGTCAGTAAACGGATGCTCCTCTGGATGAGCATCGTCTTCATCTGCAACGTAAGCATTGCGATCTTCTGCAAGCACCTGAGCAGCTGCGTCAGCATCAATGCCGCGCTCCTGCATGATGTCAATAAGCTGCAGGTAGCGCTTAGAGATGGAGTGACCAAAGACGTCCATCTGTGAGCCGTGATCGTTTACGTAGTACTCGCGCTCAACGTCATAGCCTGCGAAGGCAAGAATGCGGCTTAGAGAGTCTCCCAGCGCTGCCCAGCGGCCATGGCCAATATGCAGAGGACCAACAGGGTTTGCAGAAACGTACTCTACCTGAACCTTCTGACTAGCGCCAAAGGAAGAACGTCCAAAATCTGCACCCTGCTCGCGAACGGTGTTAAAAATCTCATTGCCCGCAGCGGTAGAAAGATAGAAGTTTACAAAGCCAGGACCTGCAACCTCAACGCGCTCAATCTGCGCATCCTCGGCAATATGTGCCACAAGAGCTGCTGCAATATCGCGCGGTGCTTTGTGTGCCAGCTTTGCAGAACGCATTGCAACCGTAGAAGACCAGTCACCATTTGATGAATCCTGTGGGCGCTCAAGTCCCACATCATCAATCTGGAATTCAGGCAACTTACCCGCAGCCTGGGCATCTGCCAAGGCTTGACGTACAAGTTCCTCGATCTTCTCGCGCATGGTTCTCCTTTAAATTCAGTGCACGTGTGCAGCGCAATTACGTAGTTGGTTGTGTAGTTGGTTGTGTAGCTTCTAAAGGACTACTCAGTTTCCTCGGAAGATTTTACCTGATGTTGAGCAGCAAGTTCGTGACGCAAATTGGCCAGACCACGCTCAAGACCCACAGGATAAATCTGAGGGTTCAAGAAACGTGTATACGCTGCATCCAGGCGCATGAGTGCCGCGTGACAACGGTCGCGAGCAACCTCAATAGACTCGCTCTCCCCTACACGCTTGCCGCCTTCTACCAGCCTTACCATCAGCTCGCGAGAAGTTCCTTCAAGCTTGTGGGTTGAATACGGGTCAATGATGTCAACAACAGTTGCCTTAGACTCTGGACTCTTGGTGACCAGGTAATCTGGGTCAAAAATCATGTCGCCTGCAGGACAGCCGTTTGCATCGTAGAAGCGGCGAATGTGCTGAATACCTGGGACGGTACGCTTGTAAGCCATCTCGGACAGCTTAATAACAGGAGTCCAAGGCTCATCCGCAGACTGACGGCGAGCAGTTAACTTGTAGACGCCACCAAGAGAAGGCTGAGGATCGCAGGTAGCAAGCTTGGTACCAACACCAAAGGCGTCAATAGGTGCGCCCTGAGCAAAGAGCGACTGGATGGTGTACTCGTCAAGGTCATTTGAAACAGAAATCTTGATGTAAGGAAGGCCGGCCTCGTCAAAAGCCTTGCGAGCTTCCTTAGAAAGGCGTGCGAGGTCTCCGGAATCAATACGAACAGCATTCAAGCGCTCGCCGCGCTCCTCCATCTCTTTTGCCACAATGATGGCGTTCTTGATGCCCTCATGAACGTCATAAGTATCAAGCAGAAGTGAGCAATTAGTTGGACTAGATTTTGCAAACGCCCTAAAGGCATCAAGCTCAGTATCAAACGACATTACCCAAGAGTGTGCGTGGGTACCAAAAACAGGAATGCCGTAGATTTTTCCAGCAAGGACATTTGAAGTGCTTGAAGCTCCTGCAATATAGGAAGCGCGAGCAACTGCCAAGCCACCATCTGGACCCTGTGCACGACGCAGGCCAAAGTCAGAGACGGGATTGCCCTGAGCTGCCTTGATAACACGCGCGCACTTAGTTGCTGCCAAAGTCTGGAAGTTGACCAGGTTGAGCAAAGCGGTCTCAATGAGCTGACAGTCAACAATGGAGCCCTCAACGCGAACCATAGGCTCACGTGGGAAAACAAGCTCTCCCTCTGGAATTGCGTCAATGGTTACATTGAGCTTGTGGTTGCGCAAAAACTCCAAAAACGCTGGCTTAAAGAGACGACCGCCACCAGGAGAGTTAATGCTTGTCAGGTAGTCGATGTCGTCATCTTCATAGATAAAGTTTTCAACTAAGTCAGCAATTTGACCAGTACCACAAGAAATTGCAAATCCACCATTAAAGGGGTTCTCGCGGAAAAATGCAGTAAAACATGCCTCCGCATCAACAAGACCCGCTTCCCAATAACCCTGAGCCATTGTGAGCTCATACAAGTCTGTATTAAGGCTTACGTCCGAAGGCTTGGTACGATCAGTGAGTGACATAGTTGCTCTTTTCGATTGGTCAAAAACTGACGGTGAGACGATATATCTAGAGTAGCAGTCTTACAAAATAAATTGGCTTACAACAAAAATAACTGCGAGAATTACCACAGTTCCAATAACAATTTTTTGCCCCAGAGGCATTTTGATGTCTTCGTCGTCCTCATCTGGCTCCATAAGGGCGCGACCTTTTGCGCGCTGCTCCTGAATGCGGCGCATCTGCTCGGCCTCCTGCTGAGCTGCCTGACGTGCAGCACGCTGCTGATCTGCAACAAGCTGAGCATCTTCAGCGGCAGCTGCCTCTACTTGCGCTAGCGCTTCTGCTTGGGCTGCACGGGTCTTCTCGGCACGAAGCGCCTCGAGCTCCCTGCGCTCTTTCTCTGCGCGGAGCGCTTCCAGCTCGGCGCGCTCCGCGTCCGTGAGCGCAGCCGCCTGTGGCGCTGGGTTGGTTTGGAGCTCTTCGGGTTTCTCGACAGACATGGTTACTCCTCGGTTTGCGTATCGGGGATGCTGGTGGTAGCGTCGTTGGCGGCATGACCAGCGGCACAGGCGTCGGCGGTGTCGCGAGCCGAGCGGAGCTTGAGCGCGGGACCCTCAACGCCTGTTGCGTCAAAGGCTGGCACAAAACTCTCGGAGACGGTTCCACCCTCCTGCCACCACAGGTTTTCAAAGCCCAGGTCATCCGCATGACAGAGCACCAACTCGTACTCCTCGTCAGAAAGCTTTCCAGAAAGCGGACCGCCAGCTGCACGCATGCGCTCATTGGGCGTGTACTGATTCATGATTGATACGTCTACATCATTATGACAAAGATTCCAGACGCGGTTGAGTACCTCGCAGGAATCGTCCGCGTGCGTAGGCATGACCAGGTGGCGCACGATGATGCCCTGCAACATGCGACCGTCATCATCCAGCTTGCGCCCGCCACGACTCATCACCGAGTCATGCATAACCTCAAGCGCCGCCATGGACATCTCTGGATAATCTGCTGCGTACGAGAGCTCTTTTGCCAGCGCGGGGTCTGCGTACTTGACGTCTGTTAGCCAGATATCAATGACGCTCGAAACTTTCTGAACCACCTCTGGCAACTCATATCCCGAGGTATTGCACACTATTGGGAGCGTCAATCCTGCCTCTTTTGCCATCGATACCGCCTCAATAATGTGTGGCGAGAAGTGCAAAGGAGTGACAAGGTTGATGTTGAGCGCACCCTGAGCTTGCAGTTCAAGCATCATCTGGGCAAGTCGCTCAGTTGTAACTGGCTTGCCAAAACCTTCTTGCGAGATTTGATGGTTCTGACAGAACACGCATCTGAGCGGGCAACCTGTGAAGAAAATTGCGCCTGATCCGGCCTCGCCCGAGATGGGAGGCTCCTCCCAGAAGTGCAGCGCTGAACGAGCCACACGAATGGTGCTTGAAGCTCCACAAAGGCCCGCTTTACCGGCGTTTCTTTGAGCATGGCAACGCCTTGGGCAGAGTTCACAGACGTCGTAGGCAGAAAACGTAAGGGTATTAGGTGATGGTGCACTACCCAAGGGTTTCTCGCCTCCCGTCGTATCTGCCCAGGCAGATGGTGGTATAAAAAACGCGCAGGGTCTCTGCGCGCGTCAAAGTCATGGTGGAGATAAAGGGATTCGAACCCTCGGCCTCTGCCTTGCGAAGGCAGCGCTCTCCCAACTGAGCTATATCCCCGTTGCGGTACTTATTGTGGCAATCAGGGGCAGGTATGTCAATGATTATACGAGCGGAATGAGCGGCTGTAGGCTTGCGAGGAGGCTCGTTGCGTTTCCGCGGACCATTGCGGCTCTTCCGCGGACTGTCAGCGCTCTTCCGTGAGCCGTCACAATTTAAACACAGACTGCCTAGGCACAAAAATATCCTTCCCCGCAGTCATCTATGAACCCACCTTCATAAGGTGGGCGCCGCGCTCGAGCGTTCCAGCTTCCTTAACAACGAAGGATGCCTGTACTGAACACGAGATTAGGCTCCCTGAAAAAACTTGTCGGTTCACCCAGTTTTGACCGCGGGAAAAGGACAATTCTTACTATAAAGAGATTATAAAAAGATTAAAGTCTTGACTTGTTTTTTAATGAGCAGCACAATTAAATGGTATGGATTTTAGCAGTTAAATACTGTTTTTTATTGAAGGGTAAGCGGCTTGAACCTCTGGGTAACCATGTTTTGTGTTTTCCTCTCAGCTGGTCTTGGTTCAGCTCTGATTACCCCTGCCGTTCGTCAACTAGCTTGGAAACTTGGAGTTGTCGATAAACCCTCTGCACGTCGAGTCAATAAAAAACCTATTCCTCGCATGGGCGGCGTTGCAATTTTCTTTGGGTTAGCCGTTGCTATGCTGGTGCGTTATGGCGTTGAAGCAATCCTTGGACATGCCGAGATTACGCTTTCTTCTCGCTATTACCTGAACGTCAACTTCTGGATTGTTGGCGCCGCATTTGCGGTAATTTTCTTGACCGGATTGCTTGACGACATTTTTTCTCTCAAGCCTATTCAGAAACTCGCTGGTCAGGTAATTGCTGCAAGCATCGCGGCTGCAGGCGGTCTGATTATCGGTAACGTTGTTGATCCGTTTTCCGCGTACGGCTTTGTGGATCTTGGATGGCTCGCCTATCCAGCAACTGTCATTTACCTGGTTGCTTATGCCAACATCATTAACCTGATCGACGGTCTTGATGGACTTTCTTCAGGAATTACCTGCATTGCCTCTACCACTATGTTTGTGCTTTCCATTTGGGCGGGCCGCTTTGATGCAGCGCTTTTAAGTGCAGCCATCGCGGGCACCACGCTTGGATTTTTGGTTCACAACTCGTATCCCGCAACTATTTTCATGGGCGATTCTGGTTCGCTAACCTTGGGATTTGCTCTGGGAACAATTTCACTTTTGTCCGTCACCCGTTGGGCAGGACTCACAACCATCATTGTTCCTCTCGTCGTTGCAGGTATTCCAATCATCGATACCTTCTCCGCAATTGTTCGCCGTACCCGCGCACACGTCAGTTTTGCTACTGCCGACCGCGGACACATCCATCACCGCTTAATGGCTCACGGTTATAATCAGCGCCAAGCGGTACTTTTGATGTACGGTTGGACTGCCCTTCTGTGCGTTGGCTCGCTCATTATGACGCAGGTCAATACGCTGCCTCGTATTGCAATTTTTGTCATGCTACTTACTATGTCTGCTTTCTTTGCAAAGTACCTGCACCTCTTTGAGCCTGTTCTGCTTCACCATACTGATCCAAAGACTGGTGAGGACGAGCTCATTACGCCTAAAGATCCAGGCTTCGATGAAGAGATTAAGCAGCTCCATGAAGAAGAGCATGAACACATCGAAGAGCTCATTCACAGAGATTATAAGAGCGAATAACCTGGGGAAACGACTGCTCACAAATTGGCTTTCCGTGAGCTCGCGGTTCCGTTCACAGCTACGATTGCGACTGCACGGGTTTCTCGCCAGGTGCGCCAACAACCAGCTCACGCGCCTAAAAAGTGCAAAGAATCTGTACTTTAGATACAGATTCTTTGACAAAATCAGGCAAATCCACAGTTTCTTTTGCATTTTTAGGCAAAATTTACAGATTCTTTGATGAATTCAGGCGCGTCAAAGATAGGCGCTTCGGCTCTAAATTTTGAGCCTGAAAACTGCATTATGTCTGAGTGAATTTACTCAGACATGGCGAGAAAAACCGGCAAAACTACTCAGACTTCATGTACTTTTCCGGCAAATTGCTCAGACATGGCGAGAAAATCAGGCTCGCCGGGACGTCAACGGAGCACCATGGGCGCACCAGGTTTCTCGCCAAAAGAAAACCCCGCACATCCGGGATGTACGGGGTGTAGCTATCTAGCTGCGAAGAAATCGCTTGGCTGAAGCCTCAAACTGAGGTTACTCAGCAAGTGCCTTCTTAGCGATCTCTGCAAGATCTGCGAAGCCCTGCTCGTCAGAGTAAGCAATCTCTGCGAGAACCTTGCGGTCAAGCTCAACACCAGCGAGCTTGAGGCCGTGCATGAACTTGCTGTAAGAAAGGTCGTTGATGCGTGCTGCGGCGTTGATACGCTGAATCCACAGTGCGCGGAAATCACGCTTCTTGTTACGACGGTCACGGTAAGCATACTGACCAGAATGCTGTGCCTGCTCCTTCATACCACGGAAGGTACGAGAGGAAGTTCCGTAATAACCCTTTGTGCGCTCGACGAGCGTCTGACGCTTCTTGCGACCAGCAACTGCGCGCTTAACTCTTGCCATATCTAATCACTCCTTGTTATTTGATCTGGTGGGTGGCGCGCTTAGTTCTTAGCGCCCATACGCTGAGAAACTACTGCTGCATCGCCAGCGGAAAGAACAGCTTCTTTACGGAAGCCACGGATACGCTTCTGGGACTTCTTGGTAAGAATGTGGCTCTTAAAAGCCTTAGCACGCATAATCTTGCCAGTACCGGTGCGGCGGAAACGCTTAGCCGAACCCTTGTGCGTCTTCATCTTAGGCATACTACTTCTCCTCCTGTGTGGTGCCATCCTCAGCACCCTCGGGCTTCTCGTCAAACGCTCCCTTGATTGGAGCAACGAGCATGTGCATGTTACGGCCTTCAATGAGCGGTTTCTGCTCAATTGTGGCAAAAGGCTTCAAATCTTCAGCAAGGCGATCAAGTACAATACGGCCCTGCTCTGGGTGAGCCATCTCGCGTCCACGGAACATGATGGTGATCTTGACGCGTGCTCCCTTCTTGAGGAAGCGCAGTACGTGACCCTTCTTGGTCTCGTAATCGCCCACATCAATCTTTGGGCGGAACTTCATCTCTTTGACTTCGATCTTGACCTGGTTCTTGCGAGCTGCCTTGGCCTTGCGAGCCTGCTCATACTTGAACTTACTGTAATCAAGAATCTTGCATACAGGAGGCTCGGCATTTGGAGCAATCTCTACGAGATCAAGACCGTGCTCACGAGCTCTCTTCATTGCATCATTGACGCCAAAAAGACCAAGCTGACTACCATCAGCGTCAATCAGACGGCACGTGCGAGCAGTGATTTCCTCATTGATGCGAGGACCATCGTTCTTGGCTATCTTGTACACCTTCCCTCTTGGACAATTGCTTGTCCGACAATAAAAAACCCAGTGCACAAGCAACTGGGAGACAATACGCACAAATGTTGTGCGAGATAATAAATTGTCTGACCAGACAGCTGCTTTTGCGCTGTGTAGGTGGGGACTCACGTTCAATCCCGCTTCAAAAGTACCTTGTAAGGTTACCTCTAACAAGAAGACATTACAAGTACCAAGTTAGATATGACGAGAAATTCACATCTAGCTTAAACTTTTAGCTGGTGCCCGAGGTGGGACTTGAACCCACACGAGTTTCCTCAAAGGTTTTTGAGACCTCCGCGTCTGCCATTCCGCCACTCGGGCTAAAAAGTTTGCATAGGTACTATACCGCACCTATGCAAATCTGTCTTGCTAAATCATCAAAGTTATAGCTGATTTAATCCTGTAAGAATGGATTAGTTGCTAACTCTGCCTCAAGAGACGTTTGATTTCCATGTCCTGACAAAATAATGGAGGTTGGATCAAGCTCTGTCTTGATGCGGTTCAAAGAAGCCTTAAGCGTTTCAAAGTTGCCGCCTGGAAGGTCTGTTCTTCCTGCAGAACCCTGGAAAAGCGTATCGCCTACAAAAACGGCGCCAGTAGCAGTTCCCTCTCCCACCAAAACAATGCCGCCAGGAGTGTGACCAGGAGTTTCCATAATTTTGAACTGTGCAGTTCCAACAGAGAGAACATCTCCCTCGTGGAGAAAACCGTCTGGCTCTGGAGCATCATCATAAATCTCGTTTGAGTTATGAGCTCTCTGTGCAAGCTCATTATCTGCCTCGTTGATTAGGTACTGAGCGCCAGGCACAGCAAGCTTCAGAGCCTTAACGCCGCCAACGTGATCAGCATGGCCGTGAGTAGCAACAATGTACTTAAGCTCAAGGTTCAAGAGCTGTGCAGCAATCTCTGCACCCGATGCACCGGCATCAATAATCATGCACTCATTACCAGAAACGTAAATGTAGCAGTTAGTCTCAAGAGGACCTACTTTAAAGACACCAATCTGGTCTTTTGCGTGATGGCAACCACCGTGACCGTGATGGCCGCAGCAGCCACCGTGACTGTGCTCACCGTGGCCATGCTCGCCATGATGACCGCAGCAGCCACCGTGTCCGTGCTCTTCCTCGTGATTATGGCCGCAAGAGCAGCCCTCATTTTGATTAGCCATAAAGTCTCCTTCTCATCTGATTAGCGCCTTCACCTGGCATAATACGACGAGCGTCGTAGACAGAAGGCACGCGAGTTACAAATGCAAATAAGGTATCAAGCAAGCTGGTATCAGAGATAGAAACCAAGAAACGCATACGTACTACGCCCTGCTCACCCACTTGTGTAGCTGCAGAAAGAATGTTTGCACCAGCGTCAGACAGCGCAACCGTGACGTCCTTAAGAAGGCCCATACGATCCGTTGCCTCAACGACAATCTCTACCCTAAACTCAGTAGCGCCGCTGGCATCCCAAGAAACAGGGATGATACGCTTTGGATCGTTGAGCAGGTCTTTAACGTTAGGGCAATTGGCGCGGTGAACAGAAACACCGCGACCGCGTGTAATGAAGCCCACAATATCGTCACCTGCAACAGGATTGCAGCAATGTGCAAGATGAACAAGCAAATCTGGATCGCCGTTTACCACAACGCCGCAGTTAGACTTCTTGGGACGACTTCCCTTGGTGGTACGAGAAATAACGTAGGAGCGAACCAAAGGTTGATCGTTTGCAATTGCCTTGTTCTTCTCCTGAAGGCGTGCCGCATTACGCTCTTGCTCAGTAACAACCTCAGGTTTTTTCTCTTCCAAAATCTCGCTTACGCGATTGACAACCTGCTTAACAGACTGATTACCTGCACCAATTCCCGCAAACAGGTCGTCTACGCTGCGATAATCAAACTGCTCGGTGAGCTGATCAAGCGCCTTAACCGTACGCGTAGCGCTGATGCCATAGCCACGCTTGCGCAGCTCTTTTGCAAGCTCAGAACGACCGCGCTCGGCATCGTCAGACTTGTTCTCTTGCGAGAAATACTTGCGAATCTTTGCACGTGCAGACGGCGTTTTTACCAGCGTCATCCAGTCGCGAGAAGGGCGAGCGTTCTTGTTAGTCAAAATCTCAATGCGGTCACCCATCTGAAGCGTATGCGTCAGTGGGACTACGGAGCCATTAACGCGCGCACCAACACAGTGATTGCCCACCTCGGTGTGAACAGCGTAAGCAAAGTCCAGAGGTGTTGAATTGACGCGCAAGCTCATGACCTCGCCCTTTGGCGTGAAGACAAAAATCTCATGCTCAAAGAGGTCTACGCGCAGGTTATCTAAGAACTCGTGGGGATCGTCAATATCGTCTTCAACAGCCCAGTCAAGACTGCGGCGAATCCAGTTGATAGTTGAGTCAATAAGCTTGTCTTCAGAGGACATCTTGCCCTTTGAATTGCCCTGCTCCTTATACAGCCAGTGAGCAGCAATACCGTACTCAGATGCCTCGTGCATCTCGGCAGTTCTGATCTGAATCTCAATAGGGCGACCATCAGGGCCAATAACTGTTGTGTGCAAAGACTGATAGAGATTTGCCTTTGGAGTTGCAATATAGTCCTTGAAACGACCAGGCATTGGATGCCACAGTGCATGAATAGCACCAAGTGCAGAGTAGCAATCGCCTACGTTCTTAGTAATAACACGCAGAGCGATAAGATCGTAGATGTTGGAGAACTCCCTGCCCTTGCGGACCATCTTTTGATAAATGGACCACAGGTGCTTAGGACGTCCCGTAATCTGGAAGTCAGTAAGACCAGCGGCATTAAGCTCATCTGTCAGAGTCTTTTTAGCGTTGTTGAGGTCATTCTCTCTTTGTGCACGAGAGTCAGAGACCATGCGAGCAACACGCTGGTACTCCTCTGGTTCAAGCCAGAAGAAAGACAAATCCTCAAGCTCCCACTTAACCGAAGAGATACCCAAGCGGTCAGCAAGTGGTGCATACACGTCCATGGTTTCTCGCGCCTTAAACAGACGACGATCCGGTGGAAGTGCTGCCAGCGTACGCATGTTATGAAGACGGTCAGCAAGCTTGATGATAACAACGCGGATGTCCTTTGACATAGCAAGGAACATTTTGCGCAGGTTAAGCGCTTGTTTCTCGTCCATTGAACTGACTTCGATGGACGTAAGTTTTGTGACGCCGTCAACAAGCTCAGCCACTGACTCACCAAAGCGAGAAGAAATTTCATCTAGTGAGGCAGACGTATCTTCTACGGTATCGTGCATGAGGGCAGCGCAGATGGTGTCTTCATCCATATGAAGATCGTGCGCAAGAATAAGGGCCACTTCAACTGGGTGGTTGATATAAGGCTCGCCAGAACGACGACGCTGATCTTTGTGATAGTCAGCAGCAAAGGCATATGCAGCAGCAATCTTTGCCTGAGCTTCCTCAGGCAAATATGTGCGCACGGCCCCCTCAAGCAGACGATAATTATCCGCGCCTGGCGCCTTGGCCTCTTTTGTGGTCCTCTCGTCACTCATCAGAGGACTCCCTTCCCCCATCAAACGTTGAACCAATTTCTGGAACGATGGGTTTTGTTATAGCATCTGCCAGCTCATCTGGTGAAGCAGAAAGTACCCACTGAGCAAATGATTCAAACTCAGCGTGCGCTTTAAGCCCCTCAGCGTAGCGTGCAGACTCCAGCAAGTCCATGTGCGAAGCTTGACTATTGACGGAGATTGTTCGCGATTGATCAAATCCTTCAATGCTAATAAACCCTAGCTCAGCAAAAACGTCAAGTGCAACACGAACGGTTTGCTCGTCAGCCTTAGATCGCGGGTCAATTTCTAGCGCCATCTGCGCAATATCTTCATCAGTGAGTGCTGAATCAGCTGTCTGAGCACCAAGCTTTGGCTGCAGTGCCGTAAGCGCACGGTAGACAGCTACCAGGGCTTCTCGCTGTGGTGCATGAGAAGAAAGGATGCGCTCGTTAACGCGCATATCATGCGCATCAAATAGCATCTGAATTACAGAAGGTTTACCGTCTCTACCTGCGCGTCCGCTCATCTGATTGAAGGCAACGCGACCAAACGGTAGGTGATACAGAATAACCTGGCGAATATCAGAGATATTGACGCCTTCGCCAAATGCACTGGTAGCAATGATGCAACAAACGTCTCCGCGCCTAAAAGCACGCTCAACGTTCTTACGTATCTGAGGTGTTAGGCCCGCATGATAGAACGCAATTTTATGACCAAGTTCTGGAATACGATGGCGCAACATACGCGTCAGTGCCTGCGCTTGCTCCCTTGAATTGACGTAGACAACCGTTTTTGTGCCATCTGACACAAGAGAAAGCAGCGCACATTCCCTATCCTTAGCACCGCGAAGGTCTTTGAGCTCTAGGTTAGTACGAGCTGTTTTATCTTTGTATACATGCTCTGCTTCAATGGAGAGAAGCTCACAGATGTTCTGAGCTGCCTGCGTGGTAGCCGTAGCTGTTGTGGCAAGTATCTGCGGACTCCCAAGCATCTTTAGTACCTGTGGCATTTGTGCATATGCAAGTCTACCCTCAGAAGCATGCATGCCCACATGATGTGCCTCGTCGAACACTACAAATGAGATGTTCTGCGCCTTGGCAAACTGATCAGCGTGGAGCGAGAAGAACTCTGGAGTAGTCAGCACAATATCAAGCTCATTGTTTGTCATGCGAGTAAACAGGTCTTCTCGGCTGGAAAGGTCTGTTTCTCCGTTGAGCACCTCGACAGAAACTCCTAGAGGCTCAAAGGTGTTTTTTATGCTTTGAACCTGGTCGTTGATGAGGGCGCGAAGCGGATAGACAAACACGCTCATTTTATGTTGCAGCAGCGCAACACGAGCAGCATGAACCTGGAAGATAAGCGATTTACCTCTACCTGTTGCCATGACAGAGAGACAAGACGTTCCTTGAGAGAGAACCTCTAGCGTTTTCTTTTGCAGAGGCAAGAGCTCTCTTGAACCAATCATGGACGTGACCAGGGTCTGGGTAAGCTCCTCAGAAGAAAGACTCTCCAGCTCACGGCGCTTTTGCTGCGCCTGTTCTTGGGAGGCCTCATCAGCCTCTGTAGTCTCCTTGGTAACCACAAGGGGCAAGTCAGCAGCACTGCCGAGAAGATCTGCTTCAATGGGGCCGTCATCTTCATCAGTAAAGTCTCTGTAGAGAATATCTCTGACCATAAGTTTTGGCTTAGTTCTGCCCTGCCAGGTCTCGTTAACCGCTTCAAAAATCAAATCAACAGCGCCATCATACTCAGCTGCCGCCTCAACATGAGGTGTTCTAAACATGATGGATGAAATTGAAGAAATGCCATTTGAAGCCATAAAACAAAGATGAGCTCCGCCTGCGCCAACACGCGAGCGATTCTTCATCACTACACCCTTGACGCCAAAGAGCGGCTTTTTATTACCTTGACCAAAAGGTTGCAGCGCCTCAAGGGCGTCAATGGAGTTAATAGTAATTTCATCAAGGTTTACTAGTGCTGTTACTTCTCCTGAAGCCTCAAACTCTTCTTCTGGGAGCTCTGCCATAACCTTTGATAAACGCTTTCTAAATGCGTCAATCTTTGCTGTTTCTACCGTTACACCAACGGCTCCTTGGTGGCCACCAAAACGGACGGTAAGGTCTGTACACTGTTCAACGGCGTGGAATAAATCAACGGAGCCAACAGAACGGCCAGAACCGCGAGCAACTCCATCTTGGACGGTAAACAGAATGCAAGGCACGTGATAGCGATTAACAATTCTTGAAGCAACAATGCCCTTTACGCCCTCATGCCAACCCTCTTTGGCAAGCACAATTGCGTGGCCGCCGTCGTAAATTTCTTTTGCCTGCTCAAGTGCTTCATCGGTAAGCTTTGCCTCAATAGCACGACGCTCGGCATTAATCTCTTCTAGTTTTCCAGCAAGAATGGTTGCCTCTTCAGCGTCTTCCGTAAGAAGAAGGTCAAGCGCAATATCAGTAGTACCCATGCGTCCTGCCGCATTAAGGCGAGGAATAATAGAAAACGGCAGATTATCTGCAGAAATCTGGGCAATATCTTGACCAGCAACAGCAGCTAGAGCCACAAGACCTGGACGAAGACCTTTCTGGAGACGCTTAACACCTTCAGAAACCAGCGCACGATTCTCTTTGTTGAGCATCATCATGTCAGATAGCGTGCCCAACATAGCAACATCAATGTAATCAAGCCAAAGCTGAGGCTGATCTTGAAGCTGTCCTAAAACCTGCACCAGCTTAAGGGCAACGCCTGCACCAGCAAGTTCTCTAGAAGGACAATCTTCAACAAGCTTTGGATCAGTGACTGGAACACGCTGGGGCACCAGATCTGCGGGCTCATGATGATCGGTAACAACAACATCAATCCCCTGCTGCAAAAGCCAAGCAACCTCTTGAGCAGCAGCAATGCCATTGTCTACCGTAATAATTAAATCTGGCTTTCTATCTTGCAAAACTCTTGCAAGAGCCTCTTTTGAAAGTCCGTATCCCTCACCAAAACGATGCGGGATATACGGCAAAACATCTGCTTCCAATCGACGTAAAGCCAGAGTAAGCAAACACGTTGAGCTCATTCCATCAACGTCAAAATCACCAAAAACGGCAATCTTTTTATGCTCAACAATTGCCTTATGAACGCGGGCAGCAACCTCAGCCATTCCCGGAATACACTGTGGATCCAGCCAATCCCTTTGCAAGGATGGCGAGAGAAACTCTTGAGCTGCGGCTACATCAGTAAATCCACGTGCTACTAATACACGAGCAACAAGTGGCGTAACGTGCAATTCTTTTTTAAACAGCGACTCTAGATATACGTCTTGTGTAAGAACACTCCAACGAGTGCTTTTCTCGATGCCGGGCATCATGTCCTCTTTTCTGTGGCGGCAGAGCCAGCCAGGGGCACCTCGGGCGCCCGCGAATGTTTATCTCTTTCATTCTACCCATGTCACCGGACAAAAAATGACTAGCCCACAAATTAGTGAGCTAGTCATAAAAAATTTAAATCAAAGTTGCTCGCGCAGGGCTATCAAGATTGCTTGCGCAGGGCTATCAAGAAGACGGGTTTCTCGCCAGGCGAACTTAGAAATCAACCACGCCGTCAGAGTTTTCCCACTCCTCAACAAAATCGCTGTAGGTACCTGCAAGAATTGCTTCTCGTGCCTGACGCATCAGCTCAAGCAAGAAATAAATATTGTGCATAGAAAGCAGCTGACCGCCCAGCATCTCGTGCTGTTTAACCAGGTGATTGATGTACGCGCGAGAATATCCGCCCGTACAGACAGGACAGGTGCACTTGGCATCAAGAGGGCCTGCATCTGCAAAGTACTTTGCGTTCTTAAGGTTCATGCGGCCCTCGTGAGAAAACGCGGTGCCCATACGAGCAGTGCGTGTTGGAAGCACGCAGTCAAACATATCAATGCCACAAGCAACACCGCGGATAAGCGTGGACGGATTACCAACGCCCATCAGGTAGCGAGGCTTATTGCGAGGCATGTAATCGGCGCAAAGTGGCGCCAGCGTCTCAAACATGACCTCGTGAGGCTCTCCAACAGAATAGCCACCAATGCCATAACCGGGGAAATCGCCAATGGACTCAAGATGCTCAATGGAGCGCTTGCGCAAATCAAGATGCATGCCGCCCTGAACAATGCCAAAGAGCGCCTGATCAGGACGGGTATGAGCCTTAAAGCACCTTTCGGCCCATGCGCTTGAAAGCTCAACTCCGCGCTCAACTTTTCTGCACTCGGCAGGATAGCCTACGCACTGATCAAGCTGCATAACAATGTCTGCACCAAGGTTCTGCGCAATCTGCATATTAGTTTCTGGCGTCCAGTACGACCATGCGCCGTCGTAATCTACCGCACGGAATTTAACGCCCTCGTCAGAGAGCTTCATGAACTCCTCGTGACTAAAGACCTGGAATCCGCCTGAATCCGTCAGAATTGGTCCATGCCACTGCATAAAGTCATGCAAGCCACCCATCTGTGCAACCAGCTCATCTCCTGGGCGCTGAGACAGATGGTACGTATTTGCCAGAATAATTTTGGCGCCAAGGTCACGAACGGTATCGGTCATCAAACCTTTAACGGTTGCCTTAGTACCAACCGGCATAAAAATGGGCGTTGGAATATCACCATGAGGCGTATGGAAGATGCCGGCGCGTGCATGCGTCTTAGGATCTTCGGCGAGAAGTTCGTAGGTAAACCAAGAATCTTCTTTTTTCTCTGCCCAATTTTCTGTATGTACGCAGGAAATGTTGGTGGTAAAACCCTGTGCTTTTTTGGAGCCGTCTGGCATGTAACCTCGATTACAACGTGCGGAGAGCATCAACCAAAGCTGTCTTGCCCTCTGTTTTCTGGTCCTTCATTTTTATCACACGTGCAGGACATCCCGCTACCACGGCGTTTGCTGGAACGTCCTCAACTACCACAGCACCTGCTGCAACAACAGCGCCCTCTCCAACACGAATGCCCTCGATAACCACGGCATTTGCGCCAATAAGGACGTTATCCTCAACGATAACAGGAGTGGCAGATGCAGGCTCAACAACACCAGCAAGAACAGTACCAGCACCAATGTGGCAGTTCTTACCAACAGTTGCACGACCGCCCAAAACAACACCCATATCAATCATGGTGCCCTCACCAATAACAGCACCAATATTAATAACAGCGCCCATCATAATGACGGCATTGTTACCAATTTCAACGCGCTCACGAATCAGTGCACCTGGCTCAATACGTGCGTTTACGTCTTTCATGTTCAGCAGTGGAACACCGGAGTTTCGACGGTCATTCTCGATGTCAAAATACTCAAATGCATCTGCATTCTGCTCAACAACGCTCTTGAGCTCAGACCAGTCACCAAAGACAACCTTTGAGGTGCCCTCGCCATACACGCGAGAAGATCCGTAAGACACAGAAGCTCCCTCGCGTTCTTTAACGTACAGCTTAACAGGGGTCTTCTTCTCTGAAGTGGCAATGTAATTAATAATTTCCTGGGCGTCCATGCACGTCCTTTCTCAATCAAACAGATGCTGACCTATACAGGTCAGCACATGCGGTTATCCAAAAATCAACTCTTCAAAGGTATAAAAACCTGGAGCTTTTGTAAGCAATTTCTCAGCACACGCAACGGCACCATTCACAAAAATCTGACGTGATGTTGCGCGATGAGTCAGGCACACTTCCTCATCCTGTCCAAAGAAATGAACGTCATGAGTGCCGGCCACCGTGCCGCCTCTGAGGGCAAACACACCAATCTCATCTTTGGTGCGAGCTCCACAGAAGCCTTCGCGACCAGAAACAACGGGGCGAGTTCCCTCTGGATCAATAGCAGCGAGCAGCAGCTTTGCTGTGCCGGACGGAGCGTCAACCTTCTGGTTGTGATGGGTCTCCACAATCTCGGTATCCCAGCCGTCAAGTGCCTCAGCAGCCATAGCAACCGCGCGTCTCAACACGGCAACGCCCACCGAATAGTTTGCCGCGTGAATCACCGGCACACTCTCCCCCAGCTGCTTCAACTCTGAAAGCTGCTCTGGCGAGAAACCCGTGGTACCAGAAACAAGTGCGCACCCGCGCTCACGCACAAAGCCGACAACAGCCTCAAAAGCAGCAACGCCAGAGAAATCCACAACCACATCAGGCGTCTGTGCAACGGAGCTTAGCTGATTGATATTCTCGTGACCAAACACACCAAGTACCTCAAAGCCGTGAGCAATCAGGGTTTGCTCAATGAGCTTTCCCATCTTGCCGGTACCAATTACTACTGCACTAGGCATCAAGAAGACCAGCCTTTCTCATAGCGTTTTCAAGCACCTCGGCGTGCTCATCAGTCATCTTCCACAAAGGTAGACGATAATTTTCTTCCATAAGTCCCACACGAGCCAGCGCGGCTTTTACTGGAATTGGATTAACCTCGCAGAAGAGGGCGTGTACCAGGTCAAGATACTGAAGCTGAAGCTCGCGAGCAAGAGAGACCTCTCCGCGGTGCCATGCAACTACCAGGTCATGAACCATCTTTGGATCAAGGTTAGACCAAACAGAAATGACACCAGAAGCACCAAGAGAAAGCAGAGGCACAATCATGTCGTCATTTCCAGACCACATAGTAAAGTCATCGCTCAAATAACGAGCAACCTTTGTTGCGTATGAAATATCTCCAGAAGCCTCTTTAATAGCCCATGCATTTGGATGTGCAGCAAGTCTCTGAACATTGCGCACAGAAATTGAGCAGCCCGTTCTACCTGGGATGTTATACAAAATACAAGGGACATCAACGCGGTCTAGTACATACGAGAAGTGCTGGTAGATACCCTCTTCGTTACTCTTGTTGTAGTAAGGGGTAATCAGCAACAGGCCATCAACACCCGCCTTCTCTAGAGCTTCCGCTTTGCGCAAAGACTCAGCAGAAGAGTTAGAGCCAGCACCGCCGATAACAGGAATTCTACCCTGAGCTCGAGCAAGAATTGCCTTAACTACCTCGATGTCCTCCTCATCTGTCATGGTTGAGGACTCGCCAGTAGTACCAAGAGCGAGAATACCGTCAATTCCCTGCTCAATCTGGAAGTCTACAAAGTGCTCAAGTGACTCGAAGTCAACATTTCCCTGAGCATCAAATGGGGTTACTAAAGCGGTGATTGCACCAGTCAAATTCTTCATGTCCATAGTTTTTCTCGCCCTCTAACGTGTGGTGTTTATAGTTGTTTGTTGCGCAAGATCAGAAAAATCGGAGCCATCAAATGCAAGCGTTGCAAAGTAATCGGCCTCTGTCTCAGCGCGGCGAATAAGCTGCACGGATCCATCTTCTAGAAGCAGCAGCTCAGCGGAGCGCAGACGGCCATTGTAGTTATAGCCCATCGAGAAACCATGAGCGCCCGTATCGTGAATGAACAGGAGATCGCCCACAGCCACCTCTGGGAGCTGGCGATTCTTAGCAAACTGGTCGTTATTCTCGCAAAGTCCGCCCACAACGTTGTACGTATGTGTTGCAGGGACATCCTCTTTGCCCATAACGGTAATGTGGTGATAGGCATCGTAGATTGCAGGACGCATAAGGTTTGCCGCACACGCGTCTACGCCTAGGTAGTGGCGGTACGTCTCTTTTTGGTGCAAAACGCGGGTAACAAGCGCACCAGCGGGACCTAAAAGCCAACGTCCAAGCTCAGTGTAAATAGCAACGTCTCCCATACCTGCAGGAACTAGAACCTCTTCAAAGGCACGCTTTACGCCCTGGCCAATGGCCAAGACATCGGGCTCCACTTGGTCTGGCTCATACGCCACACCAATACCACCAGAAAGATCAATAAAGCCAATATGAATATCAAGTTCTTTGTGCAGCTTAACAGCTAGCTTAAAGAGGACGCGTGCAAGGTTTGGATAGTAGTCCTCTTCCTGAGCGTTACTAGCCAAGAATGCATGGAGGCCAAACTCAGTCACGCCTTTGGTTTTAAGATACGCAAACGTCTGGAATAGCTGCTCTTCTGTCATGCCAAACTTAGCATCATCGGGATTTCCAATAATGCCGTTTTGCGACTCAAACACGCCACCAGGATTAAGGCGTGCACACATAACCTGAGGCATGTTGCTTCCCACCGCTTCTTCAAGCGTTGTAAGCATATCGCCACCAGCGTCCAAGTTAATAATGGCTCCCAGCTCATGAGCGCGAGCAAAGTCAAGCACCGTAGTGTCGTTTGACGAGAGCATAATGTTTTGACCGGTGACTCCACAGGCTTTTGCAAGGGTGAGCTCTGTGGCATTTGCGCAGTCGCAGCCGCAACCAAGCTCTGCCAACAACCTCACAATGTAAGGATTTGGCGTAGCTTTAACCGCAAAGTACTCTTTAAACCCAGCATTCCAGCTAAAGGCCTCTTGCAACAGCTTTGCGCGACGAACAATCTCTGCCTTGTTATACAGGTGAAATGGCGTTGGATACGTCGTAATGATTGCCTCTAGGGCATCTACAGAAACAAACGGTTTCTTACTCAAAGCTCCCCCTCAAATTGGGGGCGCAATACACCGTCAAAGTAGCACCCCCGAAATCTCGGACAGTCTTGCATGTATTTCATACAAGCCCACCTGACAACCACGCCTGATTGCCAAGTTCGGCGAACCTCGCCTCCTTCTGGGGTCATTGCCTGCCGACTAACCCAGAACCCATCGTGCTCGCTCCTCTATTGACAGTAAAACCCTACCACAGAAAGCTCTGTATTTGGGCTAGTTTTGTTCTTCTCGCAAAGTATTAACAAAAGTCTTAAGGCGAGAAAGACCTTCTGTCAGATTCTTGTCTGAGGCAGCGTAACTAATACGCACATAGCCCTCAGCGCCGAAGAAAACGCCAGGCACCAGTGCTACACCAAACTCCTTGATTGCTCGCTCACAAAACGCCTCAGATTCAAGGGCAAATTCCTTGATTGATGGAAATGCGTAGAAGGCACCTTCTGGGTCTTCAACAGGAAGTTTCATGTCTTCAAGTGCAAAAAGCACAATCTGCCTGCGCTTTTGATAGTTTGTGCGCATAGGCGTGACATCATAGGAAAGCGCATAGAGAGCAGCTGGCTGCAAAAATGAAGGAACAGAAGACACCAGCTGGGCGTGGACCTTTCCAATATCTGTCGCAAGCTCATCAGAGGTGGCAACCCAACCAAGTCTCCAACCCGTCATTGCCCAAGGTTTGGAGAAACTATTTGTCACAATGCAGCGATCAGCTAAGTCTGGATAGAGCTCAACAAAACGTGGAACGTCCTCAACATAGGCAAGCTCTCTATAAACGTCATCACACAAAACATAAAAGCCGTGCTTGCGGGCAAGTTCTGCCACCGCATCAAGCGACTCTTTTGTATAAACACATCCCGTAGGATTGTTCGGAGAAGTCAGCACAATAAGCTTTGTCTTCTCTGAAATCTTTGACTTAAGTTGCTCAGCATCAATCTGGAAATGATTGGCGCTGGTATCAAGCGGCACAACTACACCACGATTAAGCTGGCAGAGTGTCCTGTATACCAGATACGCTGGTTCAGGAATAATAACCTCGTCACCTGGATTCATAAGGGTTAGCATAGTTGCAGAAATGGCTTCCGCAGCTCCCACGGTAACTACAATGCCGTCTGGACTAACCCTCATACCACGAGCTGACTCCCAATCGGCAATAGCTCTTCTAAGCTCAGGAGTACCGATGTTAGGTGGATAGTGAGTGTTTCCAGCTGCAAGTTCTCTGTCTACTAAGTTGCAAATAGGAGCTGGAGTGTCTTCTCCCGGCTCTCCAATGGTTAAAGAAATACATCCTGGTGTTGCAGCAGCAAGTGCCGAGAAACGCCTGATACCAGAGGGTTTGAAAAGCTCTAGTGTTGTATTTCTTGATAGCGACATACAAACTCCTCAACGTAATTTCAATCCATAATAGTTATTATTTAAATCATACGACACTTGATTGATACGAGGTTCGCATGAAAAGAGTTTTGTCTCTTGGCCTTAAGTTTATTATTGGCCTTCTAAAAAGGGTTCTTGCACCACTTTTCAAATTTGTAGGCGGGCTTTTTGTTCTAGCTTTACTGGTTCTTGGTGGATATGCCCTCTACCTGCAGCTTAATTACTATCGCATTCCTGACAATACTCCCGTATCCAATCAAGGTGCCTCTCCTGAAACTACAACCGTACAGGTAGGCCAAACCTACACAGCTTCAACCTACAACATTGGCTTTGGTGCTTACACCCCTGATTACACCTTCTTTATGGATGAAGGCATCATGCAGGATGGCACACGCACCGTAGGAACTCACGGCCGTGCTGTCAGCAGAAACTCCGTGCTTTACACCACAAACGGTGCCCTGAACACCGTTTCTTCTCTGAATGGTGGTACAGCTCCTGACTTTATTCTTTTCCAAGAGATTGATACTTCATCTGACAGAAGTTGGCATGTGAATCAAGTTTCTGAAGCAGAGAGCCGCTTTGGATCCTACGCATCATATTTTGCTCAGAACTTCCACACCGCATTTCTCGCCTATCCACTCACAGAGTTCCACGGAACCTCTAACTCTGGAATTCTGACGCTTTCAAACGTACTTGCTTCAAGCGCGACTCGTCGTACCTACCCCATTGACGAGTCGTTCCCAACAAAATTCTTTGACCTAGACCGTTGCTTTATGATTACACGCTACCCTACCAGCGATGGTCATGAGCTGGTACTTATTAACAGCCACATGTCTGCTTATGACAAAGGTGGCACCAGTCGCGCGCAGCAGCTTGCACTTCTGACCAAAATAATGTCTGAGGAGCGCGCTAAGGGCAATTACGTTATTGCGGGTGGCGACTGGAACCATGCCATTTTGGGCTCGCTTACACTCTATCCTTCTGTTCAGCAGATACCAGATTGGGTAGCAGAACTCAAAGATTCTGATTTGCCAGAAGGTTTTAGCGTTGTAGCTCCAGACAACCTTACCGACGTTCCTACCTGCCGCGGAGATGACATTCCATACGAGAAGGACAAGACATACACCACCACAGTTGATGGCTGGATTGTCTCGGATAACGTTGTTGCAACCGCCAGAAACATTGACACGCAATTTGCCTATTCTGATCACAATCCGGTTCTGCTGTCATTTACCCTAAAGAGCACAGAATAGGGTTATCTACCCTTTGATATATTCATATTATGTGCGTATTATACCTATATTACGCACATATTTATTGACTTTGTCGTCATCATCTTGTATAACATAGCTACAAGAAAGGCGGGTCATTATGGCAAAAGTAAGCACAAATATAAATTTGGATCCAACACTTAAAAAGAATGCCCAGGAACTTCTCAGAGATTTAGGCATGGATCTTACTACTGCTATTACCATTTTTCTTCGTCAGACTGTTCGTGAGCAGGGAATCCCTTTTGAAATCAAGCGAGAAATTCCTAATGTTCAAACTATAGAGGCTCTTAATGAATACACCAACATGAAAGAGCATCCAGAAAATTACAAGCACTATGCCTCATTCTCCGACGCAATGTCGGAGGTCCTAGATGCTTGAAATCTTTTAGAACCGGTTCTCATTCTGATCTCTTTTAAAACTAAAGAATAATTTCTGTTTTGTTGTAACCACAACAAAAGCTACATGGAAGTCCTGTCACACTTTGGGTATAAAGTAAGCCATAGTAGACTTTCTAAACCCATCCGAGAGGAGCCCGTATGGCACAGGTTCTTGATTTAAGCAAATCCGTTTATGAGATTTGCACTAAGTATCCCGTTATTAAAGGCCTCATGGCAGAAAATGGCTTTGCCGAGATTACCGAGCCAGGCCGTCTTCAGACCATGGGTCGTTTTATGACCATCCCTAAAGGTTGCGACCACAAAGGCGTAGACCTTGAAGAGCTCAAGGCAATCTTCCGCTCTCACGGCTTTACCATTCTTGGTGATGAGGAGCCTGCAGCAGCAGAAACCCCAGCTGACGAGAAACCCGCAGAGGCAGAGAACGCACCTATCGCGCAGACTCCTGAGGAGCGCAAAGCTCTTATCGCCCAGTACCTTGAGCGCCTCAATGACGGCGAGGACATCGAGGCTGTTCGCGAGGACTTTACCCGTAACTTCAAGGACGTCTCTGGCTCAGAGATTTCTAACGCTGAACAGGAGCTCATTGCTGGCGGCGTTCCTATGGAGAAGGTCCTCAAGCTCTGTGACGTTCATGCCGCTCTCTTTGAAGGCAAGGTCTCTTGCGCACCAACAGGTGCTGTTGAAGAGACCCCTGGCCATCCTGTTTGGACCATGCGCCAAGAGAACGACCGCATTCTTGCCTTTATCCACGACCGCGTTGCTCCAGATGTGAAGCGTGCTCGTACGCTTACCGAGTCTTCCAGCAACGAAGAGTGCGCTGGTGTTGCAGCAATTCTAAAGGCTGATATGGACGCCTTTGACGAGGTCTTTGTTCACTACAAGCGCAAGGAAGAGCTACTCTTCCCTCATCTTGAGCGCCACGATATCACTGGTCCTTCAAAGGTTATGTGGGGTAAGGACGACGAGGTAAGAAACGCTGTTAACGGTGCAGAGGCTCTGCTCGAGACTGCATACGGCCAGTATGATGCAGGCCTTATGGCAGCCGTTGCTGACTATCTGGATGAGGCTATTGAGGGTGCTGAGTCCATGGCTTCCAAGGAAGAAAACGTCCTCATTCCGCTTTCCCTTGAGCACCTAACCGCTACCCAGTGGACCCAGATTGCCGCTGAGGAGAACGAGTTTGGTCACGCATTTGGCGTCAATCCTCCTTCATGGCACGCAGATCCTCTTGAGCTTGCAAACGACAAGCTTAAAGAGATGGAAGCCGCAGCCGCTATGGACGAGAATAACGCTGAAGCAGAAGAGGAAGCAATTTCTGCTGACGGTAAGGTTAAGCTCTCTACCGGTGAGTTCACCATTCCGCAGCTTGAGGCTGTCTTTGCAACCATTCCGCTTGACATTACCTTTGTTGATGCAGATGACAAGACACGTTACTTCAGCCACGGCGACACCCGTGCTTTCCCTCGTCCTAAGAGCTGCCTTGGCCGTGACGTATATGACTGCCATCCACCAAAGAGCCAAGAGGCTGTTCGTCGCATCCTCACCGAGTTCAGGAGCGGTCGTAGCGACTCCTCCGAGTTCTGGTTTGAAGTAAGAGATAAGTTCCTCTACGTCCGTTACTTTGCTGTTCGCGATGAAGAGGGTAACTACCTAGGCGCTCTTGAGACCACTCAGGACATCGGACCAATCCGTGCTCTTGAGGGCGAGAACCGCAGAGGTTCTGACAGCTAAGATCTTGCGCGCGTAAAACCCTGAGTTGCCTCTTAAAAATTTTGTACGACTTGGTAGGCGATGTGTCCTTTTTAAGGCACATCGCCTACACTATTTCTGGCCAAAAGAGAGGAGCCTCAGTGCTACATCGTTTACTCGGCACTAAATATGCATACGCCATCGTTGCAACTTGTATTGTCATCATGTTTTTGCCGTGCGCCATTATCCTTACGTGCTTTGGCATCTTTATCACACCAGTTTCACAATATTTTGGCGTTCCCCGCGTTGCCTTCTCTGCGGTCTTCTCGGTACTCTGTATTGCCATGACGGTAGTTCTGCCATTCATGGGCAAGTTCTATAAAACACACGACACGCGCCTAGTGCTTTCTGCAAGCGTTATCATTTGCGCAATTTCATACGGAGCTATGTCAGCAGCTCAAGAAATGTGGCATTTCTATCTCTGTGCAGTGGGACTTGGTATTGGCGTACCTGCACTCATGTTCTTGTGCGTCCCCACCCTCATTAACGATTGGTTTGACCAGCGCGTTGGTACCTTTATGGGCCTCTGCTTTGCATTCACCGGCATTGGTGGCACTGTCTTTAACCCCATTGGATCCGCCATCATCTCGTCTGGCCCTGAAGGTTGGCGCGCTTGCTATCTGATTTTTGCTCTGGTCATGCTTGTAGGAACACTCCCCTTCACCCTTTTTGTGGTGCGCGAGAAACCCCAAGACCTTGGCCTTACTCCCCTTACCTTCTCCTCTACTGACGAGAAAAACGTTGAGGTTGCAGAGACTTCTTCTACCGATATCTCTGCCGATGACGCAATGAAATATCCAGAGTTTTTTATGGTTGCTGCGTTTTATGCACTCATTACCTTTAACCAGCAAATCTCTCAGTACTTCCCAAGCTATGCAGCAACCTTTGCAGAAACTGCTCCTGCCATTGCCGCTGCCACAGGCCTTCTTGCTGGAACAACTATGCTGGGTCAAGCAATTGGAAAAGTGCTTCTAGGTGCTTTAAGCGATATCTCCGTGAAGCTTGCTTGCTTTGTAGGAATTTTCTCGGGCATTGTTGGCTTACTTATGTTGGGGATTAAGCTTCCAGTATTGCCACTCTTGCTGGCAGGAACCTTCCTTTTTGGAATTGCCTATGCCCTTACAACGGTTGGCTCGCCACTTTTGGTACGTGCGGTCTTTGGTAAAAAAGATTCCACTCTTATTTACTCAAGAATTGCAGGCGTAAGCAGCTTTGTCTCTGCGTGCGCGCTCATTATCTGGAGCTTGATTGTAGACGGCTCAGCCCACGGTTTCTTAGTGCTCTTTGGCATTGGCATTGTACTGATGAGCAGTTGTCTTGCGCTTGCGCTCACCGCACTTAAGCGCGCTGACAAACGAGCATAAGGTTATCTGACTCTGTTGGATCTACCTCTGAATCTTGAGAATGATTTAAACCAAAGAAACCTTTAGGTACCACTAATAGTCAAGTGCGTATTAAATTTTAAAGAAGCGGGAAAAGAGGTTTCGTGAGAAACAATAATAACGATTCTATTCTTAGAAAGATCCTGTAATTTCTGAGCAATAATTTCAATATTGTTCGGGTCTAAGTTTGCAAATGGTTCATCAAGTATCACAACTTTTGACGGACGAATCAGTGCTCTAAGAATAGACAGTCTCTTTCTTTCACCTCCAGAAAGATTTTCACCTTCTTTAGCAATATCTTTATTCAATAGGCTTTTTCTGAATCCAAATTCATCTAGTAGACTCTCTAATTTCATTCTTTCCGATGATGAGAGATGGTCTACGGTTTTAGGATATATTAAATTTTCTATCACAGATAAATTAAACAGTTTATTCGATTGTCCTGAATATGAGTACAAATTCAAGTCGTCTTCTCGAGAATAAATAGTCACTTCTCCACTCGAAGATTTGATTAAGCCTAAAAGTATTTTTATCAAAGTGGATTTACCTACACCGCTTTTTCCGTCGATTAAGTTGACTCCTTCTTTAAATCTAAAAGTGACATCTTCAAGAATTGCTTCAGATTCATAATTTTTTGATATGCCGGTCAAAACTATTTCTGATTCAGATGAATCAGAAATAAAATGGATAGTTGAGATCTCTTCAGCTGGCTTCGAGATTATAAAATCTATAAGCTTATCTGCACTTGAAACGGATTTTTGAATTAACTGAGAATACTTATTCAAATTTGAAAATGGATTATAAAATCTTTGTACGTAAAGCAAAAACGGGATAAGAAGCATCCAATTTCCATCCTGCATTAACACATCTTTACATAAAAAGAATAATGAAATCGCAACAAATAAATATCGAACGCTTTTTTCTACAACAAAGAAGATACTAAGTGCCGCACTTGATAAATTATCGTTCTCCAAAATATCAATATTTATACGGTTAAAACGATTATCCTCTCTCTCCTTGCCTTTAAATATTTTAATATATGCAAAATTGTCATTAGTTTCATTAATCTTTTCAATCAAATCCTCATTGAGTTTGATTGTATTTTCTGCAAACTTTTTTTGCTCAAATGCCGATATATTGCCGATTAAAACTAATGGTAATATGCCGATTATTAAAATAAATAACGAAGTGATATTTATTTGTGTCATAAAAAAACAAATCCACACTGTATCGAATATATCTGAGCACAAAGTAAAAAAGCTTGTTGAAAAGATTAAGCTTAATCTATTTACGTTATTGTCTATCAAATTAATATAATACGCATTGTCATGAATTGTCGCTAATTCATATTTCATATCAATAAGTTTTGAATACGCTTTATCTCTTACGTTTTTAATGATGTCATTTGAAAAAATAGAAACTCTAAAGCAAAAGTAATTTCTAACTATTGTTGAAAGCACAATTAACATCAAAAACTTAGCGCAGATAAAACCAATTTGAAAAAGATCATTTGTAACCGATGTGCTAAAAACTTCTGAAAGTGACTGCATATATTGAATCGAATAAATCTCAAGAAATGATGATAAAACCGCTAAAACGGCAAGAAAAACTAGTGCATTGATTTTTCCATTACCAATATGAAAGATTTCTTTTATTGATAAAAACGATTCTTTCATATATTCATATCTCCAATCAAGTGCGCTGAGCTGACTAAAGAATTCGATTTATGTTGTGTCCAAACGAGAATCATTCAAAAACTAAAATCAGCATCTTCTATTTTACACTTCATTTTTTTAATTTCTCTATCGATGTTAATTCATTGATATCGCTAAAAACTTTTAACTAATAAATAGCCAAAAGCTTGCGCTCACAGCACTTAAGCACGCTGGCAAACGAGCATAAGGTTATCTGGCTCTGTTGGAGCAACTTCTGGATCCAAAGGTACAACCTCTACCTCTTCAAACACAGTGTGCGCAACATCCATGAGTACTTCAAGTTGATGTGCGCCCTCTCCTACCTGTGCAGAAACTACATTTGTGAGATATCTTCCACCAGGAGTAAGACAGTGTGCTACCAGACTCATCCACTCACTGGTCATCATAGCTGCAGGTGGAACTTCTCCGCTAAAGCAGTCATTCAAGATAGCGTCATAGCGCCTATTATCAGAGGTAGCTAGGCTCTTTATATACTCTACGCCATCAGCTACTTGTACCCGAAGCCTACCATTGCTCTCTCTAATAGCTTCATCCACAAAGAAGTAGCTATGAGCTAGAGCTGCAATTTTAGGATCAAGCTCCAGTGCATCACAAGAAACCTCTGGATAATGAGCAACTAGATACCGAGGATACGAGCAACCGCCAGCACCAATCATTAAGACTGAGCGCACGGGGCAGGCAGCTTCAAACAACAAGTCATACAACTCAAGATAAGGAAATACCAGCTGATTCTTTCTAGAATCTGTGAACGTTGCACTTTCATAAGCGCCGCCCTGCCACAACACACGTATTTCTCCACCCTCACCATCTGAAATAGGAAATACCAACGCAGGGCCATTCAGTGCCTGAGGTTCAACGTAAATACCTGCACAAGTTAGGAGCTCCATATCATGAGCAGTAAGCTGTTTTTCTGACATGGAGCTCCTTCAAGTGATGTGTTGTATGCAATGTACGTAAGTATAGCTAGTACACAGGGTTTCTCGCCAGGTACTACCTCAACTCAAACGAATCGGCATCGGTGATACAGACGCAGGTGTCATAGAACGCCTTGAGAGCCTGGTATCCCAGAAGCGTGTCTTTAGTACCGGCGGTCTCGTAGACGGAGTGCATAGCAAGCTGTGGCAGGCCCACGTCAACGGCGTGCATGCTGGCCTGAATGTTGGAGAGATTGCCCAGAGTTGATCCGCCTGGCATATCGCTTCTGTTAGCAAAGACCTGGTAAGGAATGTTTTGCTGCTTCCAAATTGCCTCGACAATGGCGCGGCTAAACGCATCTGTGCAGTACGACTGACGTGCTGCTTCCTTGATAACCATGCCGCCGTTGAGATAGGGCTTGTTGACCGCATCGTGCTTCTCGGGATAATTGGGGTGTACCGCATGCGCATTGTCGCAGCTTACCAGCAAAGACGCCGAGAGCGCACGGTAGTAATCTTCTTGCGTAAAGCCAAGCGTGGCGTTAACGCGCTGCAGCGTGTCTTTAAGGAACGTAGACTTTGCGCCCTGCTTGGTATTTGAACCAACTTCTTCATTATCAAAGCAGGTATACACAGAAATGTCCTGCTCATTTGAAGACGCAAGGAAAGCCTTAAGTGCTACAAAGGCGCACTGAAGGTCATCCAGGTGACCAGCGGAAACAAACTCCTTCTTAGCACCCCAAATACGGCCGCCCGTGTGATCAACTAAGAACAAATCGCGAGAAAGAATGTCCTCTTGAGACACGCCTGCTGCATCAGCTACCAGGGCGTTAAAGGCGCCGGGATTAAGCTCTCCAGCACTAAAGAGTGGCATCAGATCTTTAGCGCGATTGAACTCTGGCGAGAGACCATTTTTGTGCTCAAGATGAATAGCCAAGCTTGGAATCATAACAACGTCGTCTTCGATGTTGACCAGCCTGGACTCTACCTTGTTTCCTACCTTGACCAGCACACGACCGGCAATACCCAAAGGACGGTCAAACCACGTGTGATCAAGCATGCCGCCGTATGCCTCGGTGTTCAGACGTAGCGAGTTGCCCTCACCGGTAAGCTCTGGCTGAGCTTTTACCTTGTAGGTTGGAGAATCGCCATGGGCAACAGCAAGCTGGAAATGATAAGGAGCATCAGCGTTTGAGGTTTGGGACTCACGGTACTTCTCGCCAACTTTCCAGGCAACAATTGAAGAATTGTTGCGCGTGGTAAAGTAAAAGCCGCCTGGCTGAACATCCCAAGAAGATCCTTCGGATAGATAGGTAAAACCGCTCTCTAGCAGGTACTCTTTGATGGTTTGTGTGGTATGAAACATAGAAGGGCTCTGCTTAATAAAAGCAAGGAGCTCCTCAGAAAGAGCAAGTGACTCATTCAAATCAGACATGCGTAAAACCTTTCATAGAACTGTGTTGCACTCAACAGCCTAGCACGCATTTTTAGTGAGGCGCGCACTTTCTAGAAAATGACGCAAAGAATACGCGCTTCAGGGTAGATACTTATATGTCGAACTAATTCTCACCCACCAAAGCGAGAGTGTATGGATATCAATCAAGCTATTGAGCACGCAAATGCGTTTGTTATACCTGGACTTCTTGTTGATGATCAGTCCATCATCGGCGAGGTCAACAAAAACTGTGACGCTATTAAAACGCTGCTTGATGCCTGGAAGGAAGCTCCTCTGGGCCAAGAGCCTGTAGAGTTTTCTGTCATTCAGCAACTTGCTGATAGAACGCGCTCGCTGTGCGACACCTACGGCGTGGAGAGGCTCAGAAACCATCGAGGCGTTGGCCTTTCTCGCGGTCTTTCCAACGACGATCTTGCGGCTGCCGTTGCAAAGATGCAGCGTCGTCGTCCTAAGGCTGTCTTTAAAACCGCAGGTCCGCTTCTTAATGACTTGCAAATTGCGTATGTCGAGAAGAGCGTTTCTGGCACGATACTGGGCATTGATATTGAGACTACGTCGCGCTTTCCTGAGTTGGGCTACATTGTTAACATGGGCTTTGAGTTCTGGAATCTTGGTCGCAATACTGTTCCTGTAGAGCCTCACACTGCCTACTTTGGCATTCCAGAGATGTACAAAGAAAAGGGCGTCCCACTTGCCGATATTCACCAGATTACCTGGAAAGATGTTGAGGGCAAGAAATCATTTAGAGACGATAAAAAAGCCCAAGAGGCCCTGCTGGCAACTATGAAAAAGATTCCTTTTATGGCCCATAACGCTGCCTTTGAGGATTCTTGGTTCATGTTCAACATTGATGGCTATGCAGAAGCTAGAAAAGCGGGCAAGATTATTGTTATTGACTCCCGTGATATCTGCCGTCGTTTGGACCCAGAAATTAGGTCACTTCCGCGTGAGTCTTCCCCTGCTGCACTTGAGAACTGGGCACGTCGTAGGCATACCCTTGCAGCAGACGAGAAGGAACGTCACTTGGGACTTGAAGACGTAGACCTTATGATTCGTACCGTGCAAGCAGAGTTTGCAGACCACAATATGTTTGAAGACTAGGCAACGTTGTCGGTCACTTGTGTTCAAGCGTTATACTAAAGAGTGCATAAACTAAATTTTCTCGCTAGAAAATAACTGCCAAGGAGGAGTTTTGTCAGAGAAGCAGGTAAGAGTACGTTTTGCGCCATCCCCAACAGGTAAGTTGCACATCGGAGGTGCGCGTACTGCTATCTATAACTGGGCTTTTGCTCGCGCAAATGGTGGCAAGTTTATTCTTCGTATTGACGACACAGATCCTACGCGCTCAACTGAGGAGAACACTCAAATCATTCTGCGCGCCATGAAGTGGCTTGGTCTTGATTGGGATGAGGGTCCCGATAAGGGCGGCGATTGCGGTCCTTATAGCCAGACCGAGCGTCTTGATTTGTATCGTGAGGCAGCAAATAAACTGCTGGCAGAGGGCAAGGCATACCCTTGCTTCTGCACGCCAGAGAAGCTTGCTGAAGACAAGAAGGCTGCAGAAGAGCGCCATGACCCCTTCCAGGGCTATCAGCGTACCTGCAGAAACATTGATCCTGCCGAGGCACAGCGCAGAATTGATGCTGGCGAGCCTTATACCATCCGCATCAAGGTTCCTCTGGACCGCGGCGACGTTATTGTCCACGACGCGGTTCACGGTGACGTAACCTTTAACGCTCGCGAGCTTGATGACTTTATCATCTTCCGCTCTGACGGCACCCCAACCTATAACTTTGCAACCGTTATTGATGACGCTGGCATGGGCATTACCCACATCATTCGTGGCGATGACCACCTATCTAACACCCCTCGTCAGATTATGGTGTACGAGGCTCTGGGCGCACCCGTTCCAACCTTCGCACACATCTCCATGATTTTGGGTCCTGACGGCAAGAAGCTCTCCAAGCGCCATGGAGCAACCTCTGTTGAGGAATATCGTGACCAGGGCTATCTTGCAGATGCCTTTGTCAACTACCTGGCTCTTCTCGGCTGGTCACTTGATGGCGAGACAACCATTGTTCCTCGTGACGTTTTGGCATCTCAGTTCTCTCTGGACCACGTTTCCAAGAACCCTGCTAAGTCCGATCCAGAGCGTCTGAACTGGATTAATGCAACGTATCTTGCCAATATGGACAACCAGACCTTTGCAAAGACTGTTCTGATTCCAGAACTTGTGAGCGCAGGTCTTGAGCCTGTTCAGGGCAATGCAACTGACGCAGATGAGATTTACGCAACTCGTTCAAGCTGGTATGACCTGCTCTCCGAGATTCTTCGTCCTCGTACCACAGTAAGCCCAGACGTCATTGAGAAGTCACGCTTTTTGTATGAGGGTGCAAACGTCACCTTTGACCAGAAGAGTGTTGAGAAGGGTCTTACCAAAGACGCTGCTCAGAGTGCTACCGTCCTTGCGGCTGTAAAGGCTGCTCTTGAGGGCGTTTCTGAGGACGAGTGGAAGGCTGCAGCAATTGACGCTGCCCTTGAGGTGCTTCCAGAGCAGCTTGACCTTAAGAAACGCATTGTCTTCCAGTCCATTCGTGTTGCTGAGTGCGGCAACATGGTCTCCCCTCCTCTTGGAGAGTCTATGGAGCTTCTTGGTCGTGAGGTTTGCCTTGCTCGCCTTGACCGTGCTCTGGAGCTTTGCAAGTAACGCGTGAATGCGCGGTTGCCGCGTATTCTTCCAAGCGTAAGTGGGTATCAAAAGTAAAACCACACAAGAGCTGTAAAACAGATGGTTTTGCAGCTCTTTTATCGTTACCGTTTGTTTAGTTTTGGAGTAGTTATGATTTCTATGTCTGCGTTTGAGGTCCTCGGCCCCATTATGGTGGGTCCTTCTTCCTCGCACACAGCAGGAGCCCTCCGCATAGCCCTGGTTGCACGCTCGCTTGCACCAAAGCAACTAGAGCGCGTTGAGTTTTGGCTCTACAACTCCTTCTCTCACACCCACCTTGGTCACGGCACCGATTATGCTCTGATTGCAGGAATCTTAGGCCTTGCTCCAGACGATACGCGCGTCCGTGGAGCACTTACCCTAGCAGAAGAAGCTCATCTTAACTACAGCGTTATTGAGAAGGGCGACGACGAGACTCTGCACCCAAACACCGTAGAAATTCACCTCTACGGCGCAGATAACGTTCATGTTTCTGTTATGGGCGAGTCCGTAGGTGGCGGCCGTATTCGCATTTCTGGTGTTAACGGCGTGCGCATTCGCATGTCTGGCGATATGCCCACCATTTTTGTTTCACATCGCGATAAACCCGGTGTTCTTGCAGCTCTCACCACTATTTTGGCTACACAAAACATCAATGTTGCAACTATGCGCACCTTCCGCTCAGAGCGCGGCGGCTTTGCCCATACTGTCTTTGAGATTGACGAGCCTATTGAGCAGAAAGTCCTCGACCTCTTCCAGCTGGCACCTCACGTTTCGTATGCCGCTCAGGTTTCCATTCCAGGAGCAGCTCCACAGGTCACAAACGACGTGCTTTCAGGAGCCTTTGACAACGGCGCAGATCTTCTCGCCAGGTGCTCCAAGACGGGAGCTTCTATTGGCCAGATTATGCGCCAGCGCGAGAAGGACCTGCGACCAGATGCGGACGTAGATGCTGAGATGGCTCACGTTCTTGAGATTATGCGCAATGAGGTTCACGACACTATCAAGACGCCTCGTCAGTCCATTGGTGGTCTGCTCAACGGCCAGGCCAAGACCGTAGCACAAACCCCGGCTGCAATCTCAAGTGCGCTTATGGGCACCACGCAAACACGAGCCGTTGCCTATGCTATGGCCGTGCTTGAGCGCTCGGCAACCATGGGTGTCATTGTTGCCGCTCCTACTGCAGGAGCTTCTGGCGTTGTACCAGGATCGCTTATCTCGGTAGCAGAAGAGATTGGTGCCACCGACGAGCAAGTTATTTCTGCGCTTTGGAATGCAAGTGCTATTGGAGCCATTCTAACCACCAACGCAAGTGTTTCTGGCGCTGAGGGCGGCTGTCAGGCAGAGGTTGGATCAGCTGCTGCCATGAGCGCATCTGCACTGACCGAGCTCTTGGGTGGCACTCCTCAACAGTGCTTGGACGCTGCTTCTATTGCCATCTCTAACCTTCTAGGACTAGTCTGTGACCCTGTCAGAGGACTGGTTGAGTATCCTTGCCAAGATAGAAACGCTATTGGCGTAGCTGCTGCCGTAAGCTCTTCTCAGCTTGCTCTTGCGGGCGTTGGTAACCCAATTCCGTTTGATGAGGTTGCACACGCTATGGCAGAAGTTGGCGCTGCGCTTCCTGTTTCTCTCAGAGAAACAGCTAAAGGTGGTCTTGCCGCAACTCCAAGCGCTCCTACCGCATGCGCAAGTTGCACCGGCTGTGCCCCTCTTGACCAGGCGCTTATTGATGCAGAACGCATGCTCAGCTCAAATACTAGAGACGTTCCTTGCGCTTAGAGATGCGTTTTGTATAATATTTTTTGCTGCAAACAGAATTTCTTGAAATTATTGCTTGCATCTCTGACGAGTCTCCTTTATAGTTATTTCTCGCGCTGATGCGCACGGATGACATCTTGGGATATCGTCTAGTGGTAGGACAGCGGATTCTGGTTCCGTCAACGGGAGTTCGACTCTCTCTATCCCAGCCATGTCCTCCCAGTCATACATGGCCCGTTCGTCTAGCGGTTCAGGACGCCGCCCTCTCAAGGCGGAGATCACCAGTTCGAATCTGGTACGGGCTACCAAATGTTCAAGGACTTCTTCGGAAGTCCTTTTTGTTTATCTCAACACCACTTTTGCTTCTATCGTAAAATAGACCAGTCTGTTTGAAATAACTGTCACGCCCAGTCGTGTGACCCAGAAGTATAAGAATTTTTACTAACACCTTGATTGGATCAGGATGTGGCTTGAGTTCTTCCAAAGTGTAGTTGTCATTATTGCCCTGCTTTACGTACCGGGCGTCATTTTGTTGCATGCTTCCGGCATGCCAAAGCCCTGGGCACTTGTTAGTGCTCCTTTGGTAAGCTGCGCACTCTATTTTATTGAGGGAGAAATCTTTAGCGCATTGAACATCCCCATCCCCTTGGCTGTCATGGTTCTTGTCCCGCTGCTTATCGCAGTTCTGGTCAATGGCTACGTTTATTATGTTGCACCCAAACACAAAGAGGATTTCAGGAGCGAGAAACTCCTCAAATCCGAAGCAATACGCACTGGCAAGCAATCAACTAGCCCTGTACCAGCATTTATCTGCGAAGAACTCCCTTTCTGGATGCCTCTTCTGTACGTTGTAATTGGTCTTCTTACCGTAGGGTTTCTCTTCTTACCAACCCTGCCCTCTGCCAGCTCCTTTGTTCAGGGCTGGGACATTGTGCATCACTTAGATGTCACGCAGGCAATGATTGAGTCTCAAAAGTACTCATCAATTCACTATGACTTCTACAGCACCGTAGAAGCTTCAATTACACCTTGGGAACCGGGCTCTTCAGGATTTTATCCTTCAGGCTGGAACATCATTGTTGCACTAACAACGCAGCTTGTTTCTACAACCGTTCCTATTGCAGGTAATGCACTCAACTTTGTCAGTGCAGCAATTATCTTTCCGCTCTCAATCTGCTCGGTTATTGCAAAAGTTCTTCCTAAACATCGCATTGCGCTTATCAGTGGAGCTTTTGTTTGCCTAGCATTTTTTGTTTTCCCTTGGTCGCTTCTCATCTATGGACCAATCTTTCCTAACACCGTAGCTTTCTGTGTAATGCCTTCTATTTGGTGGATTTTTATGCAGATGACTCGCTCAAAAACACCAAAACACGACCTTATCTGGCTTATTGTTATATTTGTTCTTGGCTTGATTACCCTCTTTATCTTGCATCCTTCCACGATTTTCTCGTCAATTGTTGTGCTTTTGCCTTGGAGTTTTGCGCGCATTGGAGAATCAAAACGCAGAGTTGTTCTCTTTGGAAAACAAATCAAGCCTGTCACGCTGGCATACGTATTCTTTATCTTTGCGCTGGTTATTTGGTCTGTTTTCTACTACGTTTTGATTGTGCGAGGCGTGGCTCTCAATTTCTGGTGGAGCGCCTACTCTAGCCTGCAAGATGCTATTCTGCACGCCTTTGGCATGGACTTTATTGGACAGTCGTACGCAGGTGGAGAGCTTGTTTCTCCACAACCGATACTTTCAATCTGCGTGCTTGTAGGTGCTGTATGGACGTTTAAGCACAAGCAGGCTCGATGGATAGTATCTGCCTTTATGTACCTGTCTATACTCTGCATTTTTATTATTACGTTTGACGTTCCTCTGAAGGGATATCTCTCGGGATTTTGGTACACCGATCCGTTCCGCATTGCGGCAAGCTGCGTCATTATGGCAATTCCGCTGGCAGCGCTTGGCCTGGCAACTCTTGCCGAAGCTGCGCTGGAAACGTTTGCCTCCTGGAGAGAAAAAGCTTCTCAGGCTCAGACCAAAGCTCAGACCTGCGTCTTTTGTACTGTTTGGGCTAAACCTCTGATTGTGGGAGCGGTCATTGCATGTGTAGTTGTACTCAACTATGTGGTTCCTATGCCAAACCTTAAATCGGAAGAGCCAATTCCTGCCGCTACTGCCTTTAAACAGGCTTCCGAGAAGGCTTATGGCGATCACTACATTTTGACATCGGAAGAATTGGAGTTTTTACGTCGCGTGGAGCTTACCGTTCCTGCAGGTGCTGTTATTGCAAACCTACCTCAAGATGGCAGTCTCTGGGCGTATGGCACTAACGACTTACATGTGCTCTGGCGCTTCCCTAACGGCTATGACGCTTCAGAACGTCCTGCAAGTGCAATTCTTCGCAAACGCCTTAATCGCATTGCGAGCGACCCTGAGGTGCTTCAGACGGTACGCGACCTTAACGTACAATACGTCCTTATTCTGAACAACGTTGTTGATTACTCCAACGCTGTTACCAGTACCTACAAACCTGGAACCTTCAGAGGTATCACGCAAATAACAGACACCACCCCAGGTTTTGAGGTGGTGCTGGAAGAAGGTTCTATGAGGTTGTACAAGATTACCTTGTAAGAACGTTATGCCTGAAGTGCAGAAACTGCGTCCTTAAGCTCCTGAACACGATCAGTTGCTTCCCATGTGAAGTCTGGGTCTTTGCGGCCAAAGTGTCCGTATGCTGCTGTCTTAGAAAAGATAGGACGGCGCAGCTTAAGGTCTCTAATAATGGCACCAGGACGAAGATCAAAGACCTTCTCGATAGCCTGCTCAATAACAGCATCGTCAACAATGCCAGTGCCAAAGGTATCAACCATGATAGACAGTGGATGAGAAACACCAATGGCGTAGGCAAGCTGAACTTCACACTTCTTTGCAAGGCCTGCTGCTACGACGTTTTTGGCAACCCAGCGCGCTGCATATGCTGCTGAACGGTCAACCTTGGTGCAATCCTTACCAGAAAAAGCGCCGCCACCATGACGACCCATACCGCCATAGGTATCAACAATAATCTTTCTACCGGTAAGTCCTGTGTCTCCCATAGGTCCACCAACAACAAAGCGGCCAGTTGGATTAACGTAAATGTCAGCGTTATCCCAAGCAATGTTGACCTCACCCATAACAGGTGCAATAACGTGGTCGATCATATCCTGCTTGATAACAGACATGTCTTCAATCTCTGGAGCATGCTGCGTGGAAACAACAATGGCTGTGACCTCAACGGGTTTCTCGTCCTCATAACGAACGGTAACCTGAGTTTTGCCATCTGGACGCAAGTACTCAACCTCGCCAGACTTACGCACCTCTGAAAGGCGCTGAGCCAGACGCTGAGCCAGGTAAGCTGGCATTGGCATAAGAACATCGGTCTCGTCAGAGGCAAAGCCAAACATCATGCCCTGATCGCCTGCGCCGATAAGATCAAGCGGATCGGTAGTGCGTCCAGCTTGTGTGTCATAGGACTGATCAACGCCCTGAGCAATATCGGGGCTCTGTTCGTGAATGAGGCTTAAAACGCCGCAGGTCTCGCAGTCAAAACCATATTTAGCGCGGTCGTAGCCAATATTTCTGAGGGTGTTACGAACAATCTCCTGGACATCAACGTAGGATTGAGTGCGAATCTCTCCTGCCACCACAATAGTTCCTGTAGTAGCAAAGGTCTCACATGCACAACGAACGTTATCCAAGCAAGCAGGAACACCGCTTGGAGAAACGTACCCACGCTCTTCAAGCTCCGCCTCTTTTGCCAGGATTGCATCAAGAATTGCGTCAGAAATCTGATCGCAAACCTTGTCTGGATGTCCCTCGGTAACACTTTCCGAGGTAAACAAATAGTTTTTGTGTGCCATGAACTGTCCTTTCACGCATGGCTTCTCTGCTTATGCAGAATATTTGCGTTCTTCTACGCGCAACCACTCTTACTATACCCACCAAAGACACTTTTGAGCAGGATCAGTCAAGAAAATTGTAAAAAGAGCACCACAAGGGCGCTCTTTAAATTGCATAGTTAAACTGGCATTATGCAAAAACTCGTATGATTACTCGTCTATTCCAATACCAGCAAGTGTCATATCTAGCAGATTCTGTGCAAGTTCGTCAGAGCTCTCCGCACCGTGGCGCTCTCCCATCAGGCCAATGGCCGAGAGAACCAATGCACCCGTAATAGAACAGGCAGCAAGTCTTGAATCAACACCCTGACGAATAAAGCCTTGCAATTTTCCCATCTCAAGCTGATTAGCAAGAAGAACAACCACGCGAGAAAGCGGCCCCTCAATGTTGGTAATAAGTGCCTGCTCAGAGCTTGCAAGCTTGTTAATTAAAGCCAAAACCAAAGGTGAGTCAGGCAAAATATGAGCAGCAAGTTGAGCGATGATTGCATGAAGCGTCTCTTTTGAGGCGGGCTTATTACCAATGGTATGCGCAATATCTTTTGCAAGCTCATCAACGCTCTCGTCAAAGATTGCCTGCAAAAGGGCCTCTCTATCAGAAAAGTAGTAATACAGCGCGCCCTTTGAAAGACGAGCTCTATCAGAAATCTCACTCATTTTGAAGTTGGTATTTCCACGAGCAAGCATGAGCTTAGTTGTCTCGTGCATAATACGCTTACGTGTAGCTGCGCTTTTCTTAGTACGAGCTTCGGCACGAATATGAGAAATGGAAGGCGCTGGAGCTTCAGGTTCTTCTGCAGGCTGTTGTTCATAAGCATTATGGTGTATGACTTCTAACGTAATATAATCGCGCTTCTCGCCCATGAACTCCCCCATACGACACTATCCGTCATATAAAATGACGCCTCTCTGATATTTTTTTATGCCTACTATACCGTTTTACCGAACCTATAAAAATACAAAGGCCTTACTTTTTTTATTGATTAAATCTGGCACTCTTTATTATTTTTACCAATTACCCTGAGCAAGAATGGCGAGAAGATCTTCTTTTCTATTCTTCACTTGACCTGCTAAATAAAGCTCAAAAAGCCTACGTTGACACACACCGACAGCAGGTCCTGGCTGAAGCGAGAGCACTTCCATAATTTCTGCGCCCGAAATGCACAGCTCTTGCGGATGCTGAGCAATCTCTTGTTTTGCCTCATGTAAGAGGAGCTCTCTCATAGCTTCAAGCGTTACTGCGTAGCTGCGATAAGGATTTGCCTTTGCCAAGGCATCAGCCTGCTTCAACGTCAAAAGGTCATACGCAAGGGCAATGCCATCCGATTTACTTGCCTCGGCTAACAGGGCAATCATATGCCTGAGCGACGCCGTTGTAACATCCACATCATAGTCATGCAATGCCACAAGAGCGCAAACTTCATTACTCAAATGCTGCGATAAAGCTAAGCGTTTAAGCAGGGCTTTTGCTACGATTGCACCTTTTTCTGGATGACCATAAAAATGGCCTCTTCCATCTGCGTCAACGCTAAACATTTCTGGCTTTGCAATATCATGTAGAAGAGCAGCCCACCTAAGAGCGGGAGTAGCACGCCCTGCTGTAAGAGCCTCTGTTGCAGAGCATACCCGAGCAGTATGCTCCAGCACGTCATAAGCATGATACGGACTTCTTTGATCAAAGTTTTGAAGTGGTAAGAGCTCTGGAATTGCTATCGCTAGAACAGGAAATCCCAACTTGATAGCATGGGCAATATG
This sequence comes from Atopobium sp., assembly GCA_018380095.1. Taxonomy (GTDB): domain Bacteria; phylum Actinomycetota; class Coriobacteriia; order Coriobacteriales; family Atopobiaceae; genus Lancefieldella. Next base: position 49,703 of record JAGZUI010000004.1, on the reverse strand, counting down.
GCCAGACTCAACAATTTGAGCCACTTCCGAGCCAATGCGCTCAGATGCAACCTGAGAGAGTAGCGGCGCACACTCAGTAAGTGTCTGATGTGTCTTCTCCTCAATTGAAAACGAGAGTCTGCATGCAAACCGCAATGCTCGAAGCATGCGAAGAGCGTCCTCTGTAAAGCGAACCTTAGGCTCCCCAACAGCGCGAATTACACGTGCAGATAAATCTTCTTGACCGTCATAAAGATCAAGCAATCCCCTCTTTGGGTGATATGCCATTGCATTAATAGTGAAGTCTCTACGAGCAAGATCTTCCTCTATACGAGAGACAAACTGCACAGAATCAGGACGACGACCATCAAGATATTCTCCGTCACAGCGATACGTTGTGACCTCAATAGGGTGCTTCTCGACAACAGCAGTAACGGTTCCATATGCAATACCTGTTTCATGCACAGGAATGTCTGCAGCCTCAAAAGCCGCTTTGCTCTGCTGCCACGTTGCCGATGTTGTGATGTCAATATCATGGGCAAATGAGCCGCGTAGGGCGTCTCGCACCCAGCCACCCACAATCCACGCCTCAAATCCGGCATCTTCAAGAACTTCTAATGCACGCAAGGCATACGTGGGAACTTGTAAATTCACGGGGCGAGAAAGGCATGGTGAAGAGCTGTTTTTCTGTATGCTCATAGCCATTCCTTCCGCAGTTGCTGATGGGAAAAGTATACATCCTTCACACGTCATTCACATCCTTCCTGCGGTTTTAAAATGACAAACGTTTGTTCTAGATTTTTCTTTACTTCTTCTCCATTCGTGATAGTCTAAGTATACGAACAGGCGTTCTATTTTCAAGTAGAAAGTTGCTGCCATGGATACTCTTGATAAACTCGCCATACTTGCAGATGCAGCCAAATTTGACGCGGCGTGCACTTCTTCTGGTGTAGACAGAGATCCGCAGGCAGGAAAGGTAGGAATGGCCTCAGCGGCCGGCTGTTGCCACTCATTTACCCCTGATGGTCGCTGCATTACGCTGCTAAAAGTTTTACTTTCTAATGCTTGTTGTTATGACTGTGCTTACTGCGTCAATAGATCTTCTGCACAAACCAAGCGGGCTACCTTTACACCACAGGAATTAGCAGAGCTTACCGTAGATTTCTATAAAAGAAATTACATAGAGGGACTCTTTCTTTCCTCAGGTGTTATAGGATCGCCAGACCACACCACAGAACTCATGATTGAATGCCTCTCCTACCTTAGAAATGAGTTGCTGTTTAACGGCTATGTTCATGCAAAAGTAATTCCCGGAACAGATCCAGATCTTATTGATGCCATTGGCCGCTTAGCAGATAGACTCTCTGTCAATCTGGAATTACCTAGCTCAACCTCACTTACTAAACTTTGTCCTCACAAAAACGCAGAAACGGTTACTAAACCCATGTCTTTCATTCACCGCCTACGTGTCTCTGAAGAAAGGCAATTGCTTGAAGCTAAAAATGCATCAAAGGGCATTGTGAAGTCTGCTGGCAAATCTAAGGGCATTGTTATTCCTACTCAGAAGCAGATCATAAAAGAAGGTTTAGCTCTTCGTTCAAACTGCTTGAAGAATACCTTTATGCGCTCATCAAGGGTATCTTCAGGCAAGAGGTCCTTCTCGCCCGCTGGACAATCAACGCAAATTATCATTGGAGCTTCTCCAGAATCAGACAATCAAATATTGCACTTATCGCAAGCGCTTTATCAACAATTTGAATTGAAACGAGTATTCTTCTCTGCCTATATTCCTGTTATAGAAGACCATCGTCTTCCAGAGTTGGACACTCCTGTTCCCCTGCGTAGAGAACACCGTCTTTACCAGGCTGATTGGCTTATGCGCTACTATGCGTTTTCTCCTGATGAGCTAGTTTCTCCGGAAGCACCTTGGCTTGATTTAGAAATTGATCCAAAGCTTGGATGGGCGCTGGCACATCTTAATCAATTTCCTGTAGAGATTATGGATGCTCCACTAGAAATACTTTTACGAGTGCCCGGTATTGGCCCCACCGGCGCACGAAGAATTATTGCTGCAAGAAGACGGTCTCGCCTCACCTTTGATGATCTGAAACGGCTGGGAATACAGCTCAAACGATCTCATCACTTTCTCACCTGCTGTGGCGTAAGAGATGCCTCAGCTCCACTTGACCAAGAACTGATTAAACAGAGGGTAATTGCTGATGCCAAAGCAAGTTCGTACAACAAAACAAGACGCCGTATTGAGTCCTCTCAACTCAGGCTCTTCTGATCAGAGCGTAGAGCTTGTCTCACTTGTTCAGAGGCTTACAAGACTCTCCAAGCCTCAGAAGGTTGTTATCTCCTGCAATCCAAGCTTAGAAGGCGTTGTAGGGGCTGTAGGGCTCACTTATCTCTCACATGCTAACCCGGCACACGTGCGTCTTGTTAGAGAAAGCTTTTGTCAGCCTAGCCTTGGGGAGCATGTTCTCTGTGGACCAGACCCTTCTGATGACTCAGTAGTAGCCTTGGCTAAACGAGTTCTAACTGGACTAGAGAAGAAAGTAGGCACAAGAGAAATAACACGTCGCATTGTTTTGGCATGTGCTTCAGATGCTCATACTATGCCGGAGATTGTGCATCGATACATTCGTCTTGCATTCTCCTATGGTGTAGGAGTCCTTGAAGATATTGCAGACCCAACCGTGGCAGAGTTTAATGCGCTGGCTAGACAGGTAGAAACTGAACGAGAGCATACGCGGCAATTTGTGCGGTTTTCTCGTATGTCAGATGGCTCTTTTATGTCTGTATTTCAGCCTAATGCAAACGTAGTGCCACTAACCTGCAATTACTTTGTCAAACGGATGAGTACAGAGCGGTTTTTTATTGTTGATCCAGCTCATCATATAGTCAGTTTTTATGCACCAGAAATGAAGACCTTTGGAACCATTCAGCTGGACGATGCCTCTTTGGAAGAACTGCTCTCTAGAACAGACCTTGCAACTGATGAGAAATACGTGCAAGCCATGTGGAGGCGCTTCTATGAGGGAGTTGGTCTAGAGGGTCGCGGGCCTGCAGAAAGAGGATATGACTTGCGCGCCCATTGGATGCCAAAACGCGTATGGCAAGGGCTCCCTGAACTCACTGCAAGCACAAATGCAGAAGCTGCGCGTAGCCAAGGCGTACCTATTCGCTATCAGGGACGAGAAAACAGAAAGGATGTGCATCATATAGAACAAAAGCAAACATTCTGCAAAGAGCTTACTTCTGGGTTATAAAGCTGCCGCTTAAGACGACTGATAACAAATAAGCGCCCAGCAGAGCTGAGCGCTTATCAGTACAAAGGTAATGGCCTAAGACTTAGTCAAGGTCGTTGAAGTCACCAGCTGCAGGTGCAGGTGCAGAAATCTGAGTCTGCTGAGCTGCAGGCTGAGCAGCATTCTGGGAACCAGTTGGAGCATTGTTGGTAAGAACAGTCTCTGGGAAGACAGAGTCTGCGTCATCCAAGAAGTGCTGGAGGAGCTTACGGTACTCAGCGCGGAAGTCCTCACGGGACTGCTTGAGACGATCAATCTCATCAAGCTCAGTCTGCTTCTCTGCAAGAGCCTGACGGATAACCTCACGAGCCTTCTGATCTGCCTCGTTGCGAATGCGCTCTGCGTTTGCACGAGCGTCTGCAACAAGCTTATCTGCGCTCTGCTGAGCAACAATGAGGACCTGAGAAATCTGGTGCTCAGATGCAGCAATAGCTGCAGCGTTTGTCTCCTCAACAGAAGGAACGCTTGCGTTCTCCTCAAGGTTTGCAACCTGTGCCTGTGCTGCAGCAAGCTGCTGCTCAGTGCTGGTCAGACGGCCCTTAAGGTCAGCGATCTTTTGAAGCATTGCATCAACCTCAGAAGCGAGTTGCTCAAGAAATGCGTCAACTTCCTCTGGATTGTAGCCGGTCTCAGCAGGAGAGAATGTCTGCTGCTCGATGTCTGCTGGTGTGATTGCCATCTTTGTTCCCTTTCAGTCTGCGAGTAGACGTACCACACATCATAACTACTCAGTTTGTATTCAAAGACAAACTAGTTTCTATATTAGTATAAAGCCCAGCGTCGAAATGGCAAAACGTCCCACAAGATTAAGCACAAAAAGTGCAACAATCGGTGAGAGATCAACGCCAGAAATTGGAGGAATTACGTTCCTAAACACACTGAGGTATGGCTCAACAATTTTGCCAATTGCCTCAAGAATGTTCTTAACCGAATCATTTGAAACGGTAATCCAAGAGGACAGGCACCATACCACAATGCAGAAGCTGTAAATCCTCAACAAAGTATAGAGCGAGTTCAAGACATAATACGAAAACACAAAAACCTCCAGTTACCTGGTAATCTCGCCCTCATCAGCAAGCTTATCAAGATCAGCCTGCGTCAAAGAGATGCCATGAGGAAGTACAACAAAAACGCGGTCAGCAACTTCTTCAACAGCGCCGTCAAGTCCATAAGAAAGGCCAAAACTGAAGTCCAAAATTCTCTTAGCAACCTCAATGTTGGTGTTTTTAAAGATAAGGACAACTGGCTGACCAGTACGAACACGACGAACTACCGACTGAACATCATCATAAGAAACAGGACGAAGAACGTATGGTGGCAGCTGTCCGGAATAGCTTGTACGGCTCACAGGACGAAGACCAATATCACCAGGAGTTGGCAGATTTGGGCTCACGGTATGCTCGTAAGAAGGAGTGTATCCGGCAGGCTCCTGACGAGATGCATACGCAGAAGCGCGCGAACGCATATCCTGCTGAGGATTGTAAGAAGCGGCTGGATTAGTGCTGATTGGCTTGCCAGAGCGCGTATACACAGAAACGCTCTCTGCCTCTGGTCTGGATGGATTGCCCAGTAGTCTGTTGGAAGCGCCTTGCTGTGCACGATCATCGTACGAACGTGGAGAAGCTCCGTCTACCTCGTCATAGCCTTCGTCGCCATAATACTCATCATCGTAGTACTCATCGTCCTGACCACCACGAAGCTTTGCTCTTAGCGTATCAAGAATGCTCATCATTGTGCCTTTCTGTAACGCACGTAACTTCTTACTACTGTATCAAAAACTTGCAACTATTTTAGTGCCCACTCAACGTATAGGCTGGGTCAAACAATACTCGACCCAGACGGATAGTCGTAGAACCCTCTTCAATGGCATACGTAAAGTCATCACTCATGCCACAAGAAAGAACATCTAACTTCAAACCAACTTGTTGGCTCAAGCGATCACGCAATTCTCGAAGTCCTGAGAATGTTCTCTTGGCGCGCTCTGGATCATCCTTTGGTGCCATAGTCATCAGACCTACAACAGAAATGTGAGGAAGATCAACAATCTTTTGAATAGACTCTGACACTTCTTCTGGCGAGAAACCCGATTTTGAGGCTTCAGCGGAGACGTTTACCTCAAGTAGAACAGACTCCTCAGTACCCTTTACCTCAGCACGCTTTGAAACCGCCTCTGCAAGATGCTCGGAAGAAATTGAATGAATGTAGCGAACCTTACCAACTACCTGGTTAATCTTGTTCTTCTGAAGATTACCAATCATGTCAAAAGATATCTCAGACGCAAAAGGAGTTTCAGATAAACACGTCAGTTTATGTGTCAGCTCTTGTGGGCGATTCTCGCCAAAAACCCTATAGCCCGCCTTATACGCTGCAAGGACGGCCTCAACAGGTACGGTTTTGGAGACAGCTACAATTTCAATCTCAGAGGCGCTTCTGCCGGACTTTTTTGCAGCATCCGCCACAAGTGACTCAATCTGAGCTCTACGAGCCTTTATAAACTCAAGATATTCGTCTGAATCGTACGTCATAGCCATCATCTCTTGCGGTGAATACATCAACATCTTACGTAACGTTTAACGACTTTTTTGTAGACCTAAACGTCTTCTCCGATAGCGCTAAACGTCTTCTACCCTACTTTGACGCCATGTAAGCAACAGCCGCGTGTCTTCCGCACTTGCCATGCTCTGCTCGGTACGAGAAGAACCGCTCAGTTGTAGAGGCGGTCGAGTCAGTAACCTCTTCGATAGCAGACGCGCGTACACCAGCATCTACCAGTGCGGCTCTGACAGCATATCCAAGATCTAAGTACCTCTCGCCAGATGCACGGTCTACAACGCCGGGACCAAACTCTTGTGAGAACATCTGAATGAGCTCTGGAGAAACCTCGTAGTCAGCGCTGCCAATGTGCGGACCAATGTAGGCCTTGACCTCAGAAGACTTGGCGCCAGTTGCCTGGCAAAGCGCCTCGGTTGCGCGCGCAGAAATGCGGGCAATTGTGCCTTTCCAGCCAGAATGTGCCACTGCAAATCCACCGGGAGCTACAAGAATTACCGGCACACAATCGGCAAACGCCAACATCACAGGCGTATTTTGAACCGTACATACTATGGCGTCTGCACCAGCTTCTGCCTCAGCTTTAGCCAGTTCAAAAGCCTCTGATGTATTGGAAGTCAGACAAACTACCTTGCTCCCGTGCACCTGATGAGGAATAAGGAGCTGCGAGAAAAACTCGCCAGCTCCAAGAGCCTCTAAAACTAGCTGGCGATTCTTTTGCACCTGTTGCAGATTGTCTCCACACCTACTGCCCAGATTAAGGGAGCTAAACTCCCCTTCTGAAAAACCGCCAGTACGCTCAGTAAATGCGAGCGTGACCCCGCATGGAACCTCAGGATCCATGAGCAGGGTCACGCCGTGTAAGCACTGTCTATTCAGCGCGCACATATTTAGATGCGGCTACGCTTAAGGAAGTCTGGAATATCAAACTCTTTCTCATTAGAAGAGTTGTTGGTGCGAGCAGGCTGTGGCTGAGCAGTCACAGGACGAGTTGGCTGTGGCTGAACAGGACGGCTTGGGCGGCTTGGGCTCTGAGTATTCAGGGTTGGAAGCTGCTGCTGAACGTTAGAGTCATTGAAACCAGTTGCAATAACGGTTACGCGAACCTGATCGCCCAGGGACTCATCAACAACAGTACCAAAGATGATGTTTGCGTCAGGGTCAACGTTCTTAGCAACAAGGTCAGCTGCCTCGTTAATCTCCTGAATACCAAGGTCTTTATTGCCAGCAATAGAGAGAAGAACGCGGGTTGCACCCTCGATGGAACTCTCAAGCAGGCGGCTAGAAATTGCCTCAGTCGCAGCATCAGCAGCGCGGTTATCACCAGCAGCAATACCAATGCCCATCATTGCGCTACCTGCGCCCTTCATGATGGTGCAGACGTCTGCAAAGTCGAGGTTGATCAGGCCAGGAACAGTGATGAGGTCGGTAATACCCTGGGTACCCTGGCATAGAACATCGTCAGCCATGCGGAATGCCTCAAGCATGGTGGTCTTCTTCTCAGAAAGATCAAGCAGACGATCGTTTGGAATAACAATGAGCGTATCAACATTCTCGGAAAGAGTCTTGATTCCGTCAGCTGCAGAACCATAACGACGACGGCCCTCGAAGGAGAATGGCTTAGTAACAACGCCAACGGTCAGTGCGCCAACGTCATTCTTTGCAATATCAGCAACAACTGGAGCAGCGCCGGTACCAGTACCGCCACCCTCACCAGCAGTAATGAAGACCATATCAGCGCCAGCAAGTGCAGCCTTGATCTCGTCGCGGCTATCCTCTGCTGCCTCTTTACCAACCTCAGGGTTAGCGCCAGCACCAAGACCCTTGGTGATGTCAGTACCGATGTGAACCTTAATGTCAGCATCGGAGATTGCAAGAGCCTGTGCATCGGTGTTTACAGCAACGAACTCAACGCCACGGATGCCTTCTTCAATCATGCGGTTGACAGCGTTAGTTCCGCCGCCACCAACGCCAACAACCTTGATAACAGCAAGATAGTTGTTAAGGGTATCGGTGTCCTTAATCATGTCTTCCTCCTTGAGGCACGCTTGTGCCCGTTTGTCCCGGAGCGCGACTGCGCTTAGGCTACGTTTATGCGCTCGCAGAACCGCTGTATAAAACCCTAAACCTCAAGTTAAGGCTTACGCTTCATGCAAAGCGGGGTATATTTGCACAACTGACCCATACAAGTCAAATAATATGTAGAAATTGTGAAGAAAGCTGGTAAACGGTAGGAAACTATTCCCTAACGGCACATATGGTTTGCGCGTTTACCTACGAAACACCAGAGCCAGACTGAACATTTCCGGTAGAAACTCGCCTATAGGTTGGGCTTGCAGGTGTTCTTACGTTCAAGTACGTAAGCTCTCCTGGGAACTGCTTAAGCATTGCCAGAATCACTTTTTCTTTGTCGGCAATCTGTGTTGGAGAGCCCAAAGCAACCTGTACACCATTGGTAAGCGTGACAGAAATCGCATCAACGCTACTAGCCGAGTAACTCACAATCTGTGACGTAAGCTCTGACGAGAACGTAGACTGATACTGCATAACCGCTTGAATTTCTGCGTCTGTTGCTGTGGTACCCGCTACAGGAGAAACTGTTGCAGGAACATCGGTAATCAGCAACTCACCTTCTGAGGTTGCCTTCTCAAGCGCAACGGTGGCAGTAGTCTTTCCTTCTGGCACGTTAAGCTGATCTGCCTCTAGCCAAACGTTATTCTCGCCCAAATACCATGCAACCGGACCAGAAGAAAGCGCCACAACGGCTGTGACCTTGCGCTCTGTGATGGTAATACGCAGCGTATTAGGGAACTGCCTCTCGTACGTTGCAGAAGCCACCCAAGGGTCCTTCTGAAGTTCTTGGGTAATAAGGGATTCATCCATATTGAGCAGCGTTGTTCCCTCTTCTACTGCAATGAGTTTTTGAATTTGCTCGTTAGAGACGTGCTCTGTTGGTTCTACCTGAATGTTGGTAATAGCAAAGACTGAGGAAGAACGTAGAACGAGAAAAGCAATGCCAGCGAGAAGGGCGAGGCTAAGCAAAACGATAAAGGCCGTGCGTACTGCCTTAAACGATACCTTTCTGCTGTGTTTAATGCGCTCAGCACGAGCTTGAGCTGCAGTTTTTGTAGCGTTATTTGGCTTTTTGGCAGAAATCTTTTTAGCAGAAGGCTTGGCATTAGAAGCTGTAGCCTCAACCTTTGGCTTAGGCTTAAAGGCCTTACTCATAAAAGAAGGCTTAGTAGCCCCTGCCGTCTGAGCAGCACCAGACGATAAAGGCTCCCTTTTTGTGCCCTTACGGCGCGTTGTTTGCTTTGAAGTATCTTCTGCCATATCTTCCCTATGCCCCAAAACCCAGAAGTTTAACCTCTGGCTGAAGATCAATGTCAAACTTTTCTTGGACCGCATCGTGTGCTCTGCGCATAAGTGCAATGACATCTGAGGCGGTGGCGTTACCGGTATTCACAATAAAGTTGGCATGAATATCAGAAATCTGTGCGCCGCCTTCAGTAACTCCCTTAAGACCACACTCTTCAATAAGTGCACCAGCAGACCTACTACCTGGATTCTTAAAAACAGAACCGCAGCAAAGCTGACCAGTTGGCTGAGTGTTTCTTCTGCGCTGCAGGAGCGTATCCATGCCAAGAGCAACTTTAGGACGATTAGATGCTGTCAGCGCAAACGTTGCCTCAAGAATGATCTCATCTGGAGCAAACGTGGTATAGCGATAACCCCATTCAATCTCGGAGGCATCGTAGCGTACAAGACCCTTGCCAGGCTTTAGCACCACACAATCACGGACGGCTTTACCAATCCAATCATGCCTGGTACCTGCATTCATAGAAAGAGCGCCGCCGATAGTTCCGGGGATACCAGCACACATCTCAAGGCCAGAAAGACCTGCTTTCATGGCCTCATTGCAAACGCGTGCCGTAAGCGCACCCGCACCTGCGGTAATGAGGTTATTCTCGCCAACTGAAATGGTAGAAAGCTCATCGTCGAGCACAATAACGCAGCCGTTGTAGCCCTTATCAGAGACAAGGATGTTTGAACCCTTGCCCAAAAGCACCCAATCAACTCGATTAGCTGCAAGCACCTCAAGCACACGCACCAGCGCCACGTGGCTGTGAACAGCAGCAAAGAGCGACGCCTTACCACCAATCCTAAAGGAAGTATGGTGGCTCAGCGGCTCATCTTGCTTGATTGTTGCATCAAGGGCCCCAGAAAGGCTTACATAGGCGTTAAACAAGCTCACGACAGAGGTCCTAGTGGTTCTGAAGACGCTCTTTGAGTGCACGGATAAACATTGGTCCAATCTGAGTGACGTCACCTGCGCCCTGAGTAATCAGCAGATCTCCTGGTTTAACCGTATCAAGAAGGTCTGCGATAAGATCGCGGCGAGAAGGAATATAACGCACGTCAGGAACAGTATGAGCAACCTCAACCCTTGAAGAGACGGTCTTGCCCGAGACACCTGGAATAGGCAGCTCACCTGCTGAGAAGACATCCATGACGCGCAAAACGTCAATACCATCAAATGCATGGGCAAACGAATCTGCCAGATCTTGCGTTCTGCTGTAGCGATGTGGCTGGAAAACAACAACAACGCGCTTGAAGCCAAGAGGAAGAGCTGCAGACATGGTTGCTGCAATCTCGGTTGGATGGTGGCCGTAATCGTCTACGACGGTAATACCGTTGATGTCGCCTACGTGTGTAAAGCGACGGCGTGCACCCTTGAACTGCGAAAGCGCTGCTGCAGCCTGGTCAAGGTCAAAGCCAAGAGCATCAGCAACGGCAATTGCAGCGGTTGCGTTAGCAACATTGTGCTTACCAGGATTAGCAGGAAGTACCACAGAGATAGTCTGACCAGAAGGAGTCTTGATGGTAAGAGGATTCTCGATGCCAGCTTTTCTCTCCTCCTGTGTGCAAACAAAATCGCAGCTTGAATCAAAACCGTAGGTAACTACGTGCCTACCAGTTGACTGAGCAAGCTCAACGTAATGAGGATTATCGCCGTTGATAACAACAGTTTCTTCCTTATCAAGCAAGCTCATAAACTCACAGAAGGTCTTCTCGATATTCTCTAGAGAGCCGTAGTGGTCAAGGTGATCTGCCTCAATATTGGTGACAACAACCACGTTAGGGTTAAGGAACATAAACGAACCGTCAGACTCGTCCGCTTCGCAGACAAAGTACTGGCCGTTACCGTTTTTACCGTTGGTATCGTAGCCCTCAACAACGCCACCAATCAAAAATGATGGATCAGCGCCAAGCTTATCCAGCATGGTAGCAACCATAGAAGACGTGGTGGTCTTGCCGTGAGTGCCCGCAACAGCAATGGTCTTGCGGCCGCGCGACAAATACGAGAGCATCTTAGCGCGAGGCCAAATAGGAATGGAAAGCTCGCGTGCGCGAATGACCTCTGGATTTGTCTCTGGGATTGCGGTTGAGGTAACAATGACATCAGGCATCACAGCGTCAATAGTGGCTGCGGTGTGGCCGATACTTACCTGAATACCTGCATCTTCAAGCTCTCTAACATAATGCGAGCTCTTTAGATCGGAGCCGGTAACGGTGCAGCCGCGCTCGTGCAGAACAAGCGCAATTCCGCTCATGCCTGCGCCACCAATTCCAATAAAATGTGCACGCGAGATGGTCTTCTCGCCCATGGAATCTGCCATAAGAGAGCCTTTCCAAGTATTGTTATCGTTTGAGTCTTAGACATTCCAAGACATGTTTACTCTAACGCAAAACCGAGTGTTTTATGCGCCACAAACGGCACTTTCCACAGCGTCAGCCACAAGAGATGCGGCGCTGCGCTGGTCAAGTGTAGCAGCTGCCTCAGAGAGCTTTTTGCGCTGGTCCGCGTTATCTACCAGCTCAAACAGGGCTGTCGAGAAGGTCGTGGTGCCCACCTGGTTATCTGGAACCAGAATAGCTGCTCCCGCATCCGACAACAGGTGTGCGTTAGTAGTCTGATGATCTGCTGTTGCCAGAGGGTACGGCACCAAAATGCTGGGGAGCTCAAGCGCTGCAATCTCGGCCACAGAAGATGCTCCAGAGCGAGAAACCACCAGGTCAGCCGCAGCAAGGGTGGCACCCATGTTGGAGATGTAGGGCTTAACCTCCCAGCGAGCAGCCTCCTCATCAGAAAGCTTCATAAGCGAGACAACCTCGTCGTAGAGCTTTTGGCCTGTTGACTGGATGATGCGCAGGTTAGGACGGGTAAGAAGCTCCTGCTTAAGCGCAGCAAACGTCTCGTTGATACTGCGAGCGCCCAAACTGCCGCCAAAGATAAGCAGCAATGTCTGATTGTCTGCAATGCCCAGCTCTTGCCTCGAGGCGGTTCTGTCAGCAGAAAGAACACTCTTACGTACAGGATTTCCGGTAACCACAATAGTGTCTTGAGTCTTTACGTGGCCCTCAAAAGCCTTGCGAGCCTCTGGGAATGCAATGCACACCTTAGATGCTTTACCAGCAGATACACGGTTAGCAAGACCAGTTACTGAGTTCTGTTCGTGAATCAAATAGGGGATGTGGAGCTTTGCGCAAAGCTGAAGCAAAGGCAGCTCAACATAGGCGCCAAAACCAATAGCAACATCAGGTGCACCCTGCTCTTTGAAGTGCTTATGCAGCTGCATCTTTGCGCGCTCAAGATTGTATGCCGCGCTGATGAGCGTCCAAGGACGTCTGCGATCAAAGCCATTTACATGGATAGGCACCAACTCAAAACCCGCCTCAGGTACCAGCGTACCTTCAAGCTTGTTGGGCTGACCGTAAAACGTAACCTGGTGGCCGCGCTCACGAAGCTCCTCAGCTAGAGCCAGGGCTGGGTTAATGTGACCAGCGGTTCCACCTGCAGCAATTGCAACAGAGAGTTTCTTCTGTTCTGCCATGCAATCCATCTCCTAGAAATCAGCTATCGGCGAGGTCTGGTGTTGTTTCCACGAAGCCTGTCCGATGCAGAAGGTCCCAAATCAATTCTGCGCCTTCCGGAGGCATCTGTCGTAATACGGCCTTGAGGGGCGTCGTCATCTCTTGAGCGCAAAACGCCTCGTGATGGGCGCGCAGAGCTTTGTGCACTGCTCTTAGGGCGAGAAGAACGTGGGAGTGGCATGCCTACTCCTACCCCACCGTCAACCATGGTAAGACCAGCAAAACCTGGAGCATCAAAGGTATCCTGTTCTTCAGCTATGCTCCAAGAAGCGCGCTGCCTATCGTACTCGGTTTCTGGAAGCCTTGACTGCCTTGAAACAGACATCAAAAGACCAACCATCAAGATACTAGACATGATGGTTGAACCGCCGTATGAGATAAACGGCAGAGGCTTACCAGAAAGAGGCAAAAGGCCCAAAACACCACCGATGTTAACAAAGGCCTGGATGATAAACATAGAGGTACAACCTGCAGCAATAAGCCTACCGGTCAAATCTGGTGCATAGCGAGCAATCTTAAAGCCTGCCCATACCAGGGCGCCAAATACAGCCAAAAGACCCAAAACGCCAATAAAGCCCAGCTCTTCTCCAATGACCGCAAAAATAAAATCGTTGTGAGCCATAGGCAGATACGAATATTTCTGGCGAGAAAAACCAAAGCCAACACCAAAAATACCGCCAGAGCCAAAAGCATAAAAGCCCTGAGCAAGCTGATAACCTGCTCCATAATAGTCTGCCCACGGATTAAACATAGTCATAACACGTGCGCGAGAATAATCATCTTTAAGAGACAAGAACGCAAAGCCAATAAAACCACCAACAGCAATAGTTACCAGAACTCTTCGGTCAACATCAGCAAGGTAGCCGATGACCAAAAGCGTTCCCACAATAATCAGTGTGGAGCCCTTGTCTGGCTGAGCCAAGATAAGAACCAGGGGCACAAGCGCAGCAATAACAAACTTTTTAAAGAACTCTATTTGATCTATGGTCTGATCAATGAAGTATTGCTGAGCCAAATACGAGACAGAAATTAAGATGGTAATCTTTGCAAACTCAGACGGCTGGAAAGAAAACGGTCCAATTGAAATCCAACGGGTTGCACCATATGCATCAGCGCCAGCAATAGGAGTAAAAATAATTGCCAACATTACAATGGTCACAATCCAGATAGGTACCTGGAAGTTTTTTACTACTGTACGGTAGTCAATGCGAGAAACAATAAACGCTAACGCAACTCCTGCTGCAGCAAAGCCAAGCTGACGCTGCACGTAGTAGAAGGGGTTATAGCCCATGTCCTCAGAAGTCATTGCAGAAATCGAGGATGCGGAATAAATCATTACCAGGCCAAAGCACACCAGAATAGCCGTTGATACCAGAAGCACCAGACGAGGCTGCATAAAACGCTCTGGAATAGCACCAAAGCGGCCTTTAGCCTGCGAGCCCTCGGAAGATTTCTGGCGAGAAGTACGTGGTTGCTGCGCGCGCTCCCCTGTTCTGTTTCTGCTGGTAGCCATTATCGACCGCTCTCTTTTTGAGCAAGATCTGCCACGAGCTGTTTAAAGACACGACCACGCTGAGCCATGCCTGTGAACTCGTCAAATGAGGAACATGCTGGTGAGAGAAGCACTACAGAACCTGGACGAGCAAGCTCTACCGCACGGTCAAAAGCTTCATGCATATGAGGCTCTTCTACCACTTCTGCATGGCCGTCAGAAACGCGGCGAAGCGCCTCTGCAAAGCGAGGACCTGCCTCTCCGAAGCAGATTGCGTATGCACAGGTAGCGGACACCTTCTGAGCAAACTCATCAAGCTCTGTGCCCTTATCGTGACCGCCAAGTAGCAAAATAACGTCTTTACCTGGGAACGAAGTTAATGATTTTTCAACTGAATCAGTGTTTGTTGCTTTGGAATCGTTAACGTACAAAACACCATTAACCGTATCAACTGGCTCAATTCTGTGCTCAAGCGGCATAAAGTCCAACAGAGCATGCCTAATAGAAACAATATCAAGTCCCAGGAATAAGCCACATGCAGCTGCAGCAAGAGCGTTGAGTGCATTGTGCGCTCCCCTAATGTGGAGTGCATCAGCTGCTACAAGCTCCATCTCTTTACCAGATAGCCTGACTACCAGCGCTCCATTGCGTACAAAGGCGGCGTTTTGCGTACCGGGATCTGTCTGAGCAAGATGGCATACGGCAATGCCGCGAGCGTCAAGGCGAGAAGACACGTCCTGACAAAACTCATCCAAGTCAGAGACAATTGCCAGGTCATTTGCATCAAGGTTGGCAAAAATCTTCTCTTTAGCTGCTGCATACGCCTCGAGTGAACCATGCCACTCAAGGTGATCCGGCGTAATGTTTAAAAGCATCGCAACGTGAGGATGCAATTTTTGAGTAGTAGCAAGCTGGAAGCTTGAAAGCTCTGCTACAAACCAGCTCTTAGGTTTTCTCTCTGCAAGTTGGTCCGTAATAGTTAGACCAATATTGCCAACAGCGCTTGCATCAAGACCCGCATACTGCAGGATTGACGTGGTCAAGCTTGTGGTAGTAGTTTTACCGTTTGTGCCGGTAATACCAATCCACTGTGAAGGGCTCTCTTGATAGGCAAACTCTGGCTCGCCCATAATTTGCTGAGAAGCTGCCTTTGCACTTAAAAACAGCTCAGAGGTGTCTGGAATACCAGGAGATGCAATAGTCAGGTCAAAAGTTCCCTTAACCTGATCGGAGCCGCATTGTACCTGTACGCCTGAGTCTGCAAGCTCTTGGATCTTCTCGCCAACAGTAGCATCTGCGCCGCCCACAAGAGTTACGGAAGACACACGACCCTCTGGCTGCTGCAGCAAATACGTGCAGACAGAGACGCCGGTCTTACCAAAACCAAGAACACATACATTTCCAAGTGTTTCTAGAAGCGACACGCAAGCGATCCTTTCTAAGAGCAATATCTTTAGTGAAGCTGGAAGTACAGAGCAAAGCCCAGAGCAGCAAATGCGCCGGAAATAATCCAGAACCTAAAGACTACTTTTGTCTCGTTCCAGCCAAGTTTCTCAAAGTGATGATGCAGTGGAGCCATCAAGAATACGCGCTTTTTAGTTGCCTTGTAGCTGACAACCTGAATGATAACGGACAGTGCCTCGATGATAAAAAGACCGCCCATGACCAGGGAAATTACCTCTGTCTTGGTAAGGACAGCTAGAGCTGCAAAGGCAGCGCCCCAGGCAAGAGAGCCGGTGTCTCCCATAAAAATGCTTGCAGGATAGCTGTTAAACCACAAAAAACCAATACAAGCGCCTGCGATAGATGCGGCAAAAACAGCAAGGCTACTCTCGCCATAGCGGAAAGCTACTGCAGCCATAAAAATCATGACGACCATAACACAGCCGCCAGCCAGGCCATCAAGGCCGTCAGTCAGGTTAACAGCGTTGGAGAGGCCAGCCATGAGCAAAAAGACAAAGAAAAGATACAGCCAAGGGATAGAAATAATGTTTCCGCCTAAATTGACGGTAGTGGTGAGGATACCCAGGTTGATATCAAGACCACCAGGGAACGCAATAATGGGCGTAATGCCCCAAATGTTAACTGCTGCCAGACAAAATGCAACAGAAATGGTAATAAGTCCAGCCATCTTCTGAGATGCGGTAAGGCCAAGGCTTCTACCATGAGCAACAGACTCGATATCGTCCAGAAGACCAAGCGAGCCTGTGAGCAGCATAGCTGCCATAGCAAGAATGAGGTCGGTGTTCCACTGAGCAAGTGCAATACAGGTCAGCACAATGCTTACCAGCATAACGACGCCGCCCATAGTAGGAGTACCCTGCTTGACCAGGTGTTGCTGAGGGCCGTCAGCACGTACCTGCTGGCCCACTCCCTCTTTCTTCATCAGTTTGATAAAGAGTGGCATTAAGATCAAAGTGATGATACAGGAGACACCAAGTGCTACAAACACCTGGTATGTTGGGTAAATAGTCTGGTAAAACATTACTCAGTAACTCCTTTTACAAAAATATCAAGCTGAGCAGACCTCGATGCCTTGGCGAGAAGAACGTCTCCTTGCTTAAGCACTGGTCCGAGCACGGTAAGCGCTTCGTTGACATCACTGAACTGTTCAATTTTATCTTCCGAGAAACCCATAACGCGCGCAGCTTCAACCATTTCACGCGCGGCTCCCGTGCCCACAAAGGCAACAAGGTCTGGGTTCTTAGCAGCAATATAGGCGCCCACATAACCGTGGAGGCGCTTCTCTTCTGGTCCAAGCTCACCAATCTCTCCGATAAGAGCAATGCGGCGGCCTTCCGCTGGCATCTGCATCAACACGTCAAGCGCTGCAGCTGTTGAGTTAGGACTTGCGTTGTATGAGTCGTCAATAATCTTGGCACCGCAGGTTGCGTCAAGTACCGAAAGACGCATACGAGTGGCAGGCATCTGCTCAATAGCCTCTGCAGCTGCGTCAAGGTCAAGACCAAGCGTCTCTATAGCCTCAAGTGCCAAAAGAAGGTCGTCTACCACAACACGCCCAGGTACCTCAAGGGTTACCGTGCGTGACCAGCCGGATGCAGCAACAATAGTGGCAGTTGGAAGGCCCTTCTCGTCAAGAGTGACCTGCTGCGCGCTCATGGCGTCAGCTTCTATGGCGCCCACTGTCTTGCAAACAACGCGAGCAGGGCGAGCAAACTCATCTGCAATGAACTTGGTGTAGTCCCCTGCCGAAGCCTGAATAAGCGTAGGTTCAATTGAGCCAAATGCGCGCATGCCCGATACAATCTCTGCCTTGGCGCGCGCAATGTTTTCTCTGCTGCCGAGAAGACCAATGTGGCTGGTTCCAACGTTGGTAATGACGGCTACCGTTGGACGAGCAACCGAGGTGAGCCTGGTAATCTCGCCGGCATGATTCATGCCCAGCTCAAGAACAAGCACCTCCGTGTCTTCCGGAGTGGAAAGTACCGTAAGTGGCAGGCCAATAAGGTTATTGTGGTTGCCAGCGGTCGCGTACACACGACGAGTGGCGCTAATGCCGCGGCGCAGCATTTCTTTGGTGGTAGTTTTACCAACCGATCCGGTTACACCCACAACCAGCCAGTTTGGATGGGCTTCTCGCCAAGCAGCGGCAAGAGCCAGCAGAAACGCCTCACAGTCATCGTCAGCGGCTTCAAGAACGCTGACTCCTGTGGCGGCCAGGTTGTCGAGCAGATTGTCTGCTACAGGCTCAGATGCCACTACAACAGCAGCGCCCGCCTGGGCAGCAGATAAGAGATAGGAGTTTCCATTGACCTTCTCGCCAGCGAAGGCCACGAAGAGCGAGCCTTCCTGAACCTCGCGAGAGTCAATGACGGCCGCGCCCGCAACCTCGCGGGTTCCACGGTGGAGCAGTCGTGCATTTGTAGCTGCGACTATCTGTTCAACCGAAAGCTTAACCATGAGCTCTCCTAGTTATTGATTGGTTGAATATTAAGGCGTGTAGCTGCGTCTTTTGCAAATTGCGAGAAGACCACAGCGGCAGATTGCGATGCAAGCTGGTGGGTATCGTTAAGTCCAACGTAAACCATCAAATCAGATTCTGATGGATTCACGATACCGCAGAAGGAAGCAACAAAACCGGAATTCTCGCCGTACGAGCCGGTTTCTTCCACAACCTGCTGGCCCGTACCTGTTTTACCAGCAACGGTATAACCATAGATACCTGCACGAACACCGGTACCCTCTTTGACAACGGTAGTCATCATGTCAAGCTCGGCTGAAGCTGTGGAAGCGGAAATAACGTCTTTAGTAGGCCAGGTAACCTCTTGACCGCCCTTAGAAACCATAAAGTGTGGAGTCACCATAGTTCCCTTATTGGCAACAGCGGTATATGCGCGAATGACCTGGATAAATGGGATTGCAAGGCCCTGACCAAACGCCATGTTTCCGCCAGTTGGGCCTTCATATTCGTCCAGAGAGCGGACAATTCCTGTAGCTTCACCAGGGAAGTCAATGCCTGTGGTGTGACCTATACCAAACTTATCAATTCCTGCTGCAAAGCGCTCATCACCTATGAGCTGTGTCTCGAGGAAGGCCATACCAACGTTGGAGGAACGTCTGAGCATCTCTCTTACGCTCATGTCCATGGCGCTGGTACGCCAATCATCGTCGGTAACCTTGTTATCGCCAACCTTGAGCTCAGTTGGAATGTTGAAGGTTGAATTCGGACCAAAGAGGTTATTGTCTACACCAATTGAGGTGGTAATTACCTTAAATACCGAGCCAGGCTCATAGATACTTGAGACTAGCTTGAGGTTGAGGGATTCGTAGTCAACGCCGTTATCGCTCTTAAAATCTGGCAGAGGGTATGAAGCGGCGGCATAGATTTCTCCGGTACGAGGATTCATGGCCATGATTGAGCCACCCTGCTGGGCTTCAAAGTCTTTGACTGCGGCAGTAAGCTGCTCTTCTGCCTTCTTCTGCAGCTCAATATCAATGGAAAGAACAATGTCCTGTCCATTTTGTGCCTCAGTGATGTTTGAGGTACCGCCAGCAATTGGCGTACCACCAGCGCCGGTCTCAACAATCATGTGGCCATTAGTACCTGCAAGGATATCGTTGTAGTAATACTCAAGGCCAGAAGCGCCCTCGTTGTCTGCGTTTACAAAGCCCAGAATCTGAACGCCAACGTTGCCGTATGGATAAACGCGCTTGGTGTTATTAACAAAATAGACGCCCTTGAGGTTTTTCTCGTCAAGTGCTTTTTCAATCTTAGAAGCGGTATCAGTGTCAACACGACGACGCACGTAGACAAAGGTGGTGTCTTGCTGCAGGTCTCCAAGGTAGTCTGAAGGGCTTCCGCCTAAGAGCGAGGCAAAAACCTGAGCTACGGAGCTTGCGTCTTTAATCTCTGAAGGATTGGCATAGATGTCTTTGCAGTCAACGCTCATGGCTAAGACATTGCCGTTGCGGTCGTAAATGGTGCCACGGCGAGCGTGCAAGACAATGTCGTTGGTGCGGTTATTCTCGGCGCCCTTTGCAAGATCTGCTGCCGTAAAGATTTGCAGCCAAGCAAGCCTAAGTACAACAATTGCCACCATAATGGCCATAGCAGCTGCTACGCGACGGAGTCTACCTTCAGGGCCAACACCATCCGAGCCACCGCTGCTACCACGATGACCACGAAAATGCACACGAGAGGCCTCGTCGTACGAGGCCTCAGGAGTTTTTCTGCGCGATGCGCGAGTATGTCGATTCTGCGTACTCACAACGTATATTTTACGCCTAAGCGTTGTTGCTTACATCTACAACAGGACGATTTGTCTCAAGAGTCATACCATAATTCTGAGTAGCAATGCGCTCAATGCGTGTTGTGCTTGCAAGCAGGGAGCGAGAAACGCGCAGGGAATCGTTAGTTGCGGTTGTTGCGCGCATTTCATTTCTGATGACGTTATTAGCCTGAAGAGTAGAAACCGTAGCGGTAGAGATGCCAATACGGACAACACCAAGTGTCAGGAAGAGTGCTGCAGCAACAGCAATAAGCTTGACACGCTGGATGAACTGGCTGCTTACGCCACGACGAGCATCAGCATCAAGGCCGCCACCAGGGACAACCTCAAAAGATGTGCGAGTGCTCTGTTCAGGAGCGTACTCATGCTCAAACTGAATTGCGCGTGCTACAGCTTCTGATCCGTAACGTGCCATTAAACTTCAATCCCTTCAAAAACTTCTTAACAACAAGCAACAAGTGCTATGGGGTACTTCATTTCTCTGGGTCGCGTTTAACCGCTACCCTCATCAGGGCACTTCTCGCCCTTGGGTTGCGCTCAATCTCTTCTGGAGTTGCCACAAGAGGTTTGCGCGTAATCACGTCAACTATCGGCACTTGACCGCACATACAAACCGGAAGGTCTGGCGGGCAGATACAACCTTGGCTGAGCTCGGAGAACACGTGCTTGACAATGCGATCTTCAAGCGAGTGATACGAGATAACGCAAATCCTGCCTCCTGGATTAGCCCAGGCAATAGCAGAACGAAGTCCGCGTTCCAAAACCTCAAGTTCGTGGTTCACTTCAATACGAAGTGCTTGGAACGTCTTTCTGGCAGGATGACCGCCGTGACGACGTGCTGCTGCGGGAATTGCCGCCTTGATTACCTCAACAAGTTCAAGCGTCGTTTGGATGGGACGCTTTTCTCGCGTTTGCACAATGCGTCGTGCAATGCGGGAAGCAAATTTCTCGTCTCCGTAAATTCGAAGGATTCGGGCGAGGTCGGCTTCGTTATAGGTGTTGATGACCTCTTGTGCAGTTGGAGTTTGTTTGCCCGGGTCCATTCGCATATCCAACGGGGCGTCTTCGTGGTACGAAAAGCCTCGCTCTGGGATATCAAGCTGAGGAGAAGAAACACCAATGTCAAAAAGGAAACAGTCAACTCCGGGGACTTCTGCGGAGACGAGAAGTTCATCGAGGTCGCCAAAGTTTCCCTTAAGCGGCAAAAACTCCGCGTTTGGTACTTCTTGCTTCAGGCGAGCAGCTGCTGCTTGATGAGCCATTGCGTCCTGGTCAATTCCAATGGAAAGACCATCTGGAGCAATCAGCTTTGCCATCTCTACGGTGTGACCCGCTCCTCCCAAGGTGCAGTCGCAAACAACTTCACCTGGCTTGGGATCCAGCTCGCGCAGCACTTCTGCAAGCATTACTGGTTGGTGCCGATATTCGACTTTCAAGTTACCGTCTTCTGCCTTCACGATCTTCTCGCCTCACTAGGCGCCAAAGATGAGGTCCTCGAGCGTTGCAACGCGGTCATCTGCCGAGAAGAGGCTGTTCCACTTGTTGGTGTTCCAAATCTCAAAGTGGTCGCCGTTACCGACAATGGTGACGTCGCGGTCAAGCTGGAGCTTCTCCCTAGCCTGTGGATCGGACTCGTCAATCTTTCCCAGAGCAACGCGGCCGGCCGAGTCAATGTCGACGGTTGTTGCTGCTGCGTTCAGCATACGAAGTGCTGTGACGTCGTCGCGGTTCCTTGGGTTGAGGTTCAGACTTGCAATCCAAGCCTCGTACGCCTCAGGTGAGTAGCCGTAAAGCGCGTCCTGTCGACGGAGCAAGATGACAACATCTCCAAGCTGCTTGCGCTGAGGTGCAGGAAGAGTCACGCGAATCTTGGAGTCCAGCGAACGCTGATACTGACCAGTAAGCATGTCTCCCCCTTTCACGTTGGCGCCCCTTGCCGCGCGGGCTGTGTTTGTGTTGTGTGTGCGCGGCAACGCTTGGGCATAGTCCGTCGATTGAACGTGAAATAAATATAACTCATTCCGACACTTACACACACTAGAAAACACTTTCCAACACCAAGTATTTTTCTTATGGTCTAGCTGGGGTTTAACAAAGATGAGAATTGATAGAGCAAGACCACAATATGTAGTGTTTAAAAAAATCCGAACTACAAAAGAACGGATTTTCTTAGCCTTAAGCTCGATTTATTAAATTTTTTATGTCGTAATAATTTTTGAGGAAATTGTGGTGAACTCGTGGCGAAAATCACACGTTGCTCTGACAAAGCCTTTGCTCTGCTTTTACGCAGTCACCACTTTGCCCCACACCTATCCCACGCTTGCTCCGCGATTGCGTCAAGCGCAAGTCAAGCGCGATTGAAGCGCGGGTCAAACGCGAGCCAAGCTAGCATCAAGCTCGTCTATTTGTCCGTACGAACATGAGCTCTTGGGTGAGCCTCAAGATATACATCTCTAATGTGAGACCTATCTACGTGCGTATAGAGCTGTGTAGTTGAAATATCAACATGTCCCAAAAGCTCCTGCACCGAGCGAAGATCAGCGCCGCCTTCTAGAAGATGTGTGGCAAAACTGTGGCGCAGCGTGTGAGGGTGCAAACCCTCAATTCCCACTACCCTGCCGTAATTTGCCACTAATTTATGCACCGACTGGCGAGAAATGCGTCCACCTCTGGCATTTACAAACACCTCAGACACCTGACCGTGCTTAAGCAAAAGCGAGCGAGCCTCATAAAGGTATGTTTTAAGCGCGCGATGCGCAGAGCCTAATACAGGAACTACACGTTCTTTAGAGCCCTTACCAAAAACGCGTAAGAGCTCATCTTCTAGAAAGACTCCACGCACCTCAAGATCGCAGAGCTCAGATACACGAAGTCCGCAGCCATACAACAATTCAAGTATGGTTCTATCTCTAATTCCTAGAGGTGAATTAGGGAATGGCTGGTCAAGCAGCTCTTCTGCCTTCTCCTGAGAGATAACATCAGGAAGCCTTTGAATTCTTGCTGCAGTAGGTAAATCTTCAGCTGGCGATGACTCGCAAATTTGCTCGACAGCCATAAACTTGTGGAAGTTTCTAATAGCAGCAGTATGGCGTTCAACTGAAGCTGGAGCCATACCTAAATCTCTAAGAGAGCCAATGTATTCTTCTACATCAGAGCGAGTCACCTGGCTGGGCAAAGTAATTTTTTTGCTACTTAACCAGAGGAGATAACCCTCTAAATCTCTGGTGTAGGCATCAAGCGTATTGACAGAAAGACCCCGCTCAACAGCAACGTACGCTAAAAATTCTGTACGCGCCTGAGCGAGGTCCATACGTATTCTTCCCTAGTAAAAATTCTGCTTAAAGGGCCTGGTTTACATCATGACGGTCAACACCCTCATGATGAGCGATTGCTGCACGTGCAAACTCACGGAACAAAGGTGCAGGATGAGTTGGACGGCTCTTAAACTCTGGGTGTGCCTGACTTGCAACAAACCAAGGGTGAACAGACTCTGGAAGCTCAATCATCTCTACAAGGCGATCGTCTGGAGAAACACCAGAAACTACCAGACCAGCCTCAACAAGCTGATTACGGAATACGTTGCTTACCTCATAGCGGTGACGATGACGCTCGTAAACCAAGTTGTTGCCATATGCCTCGTGTGCAAGAGTTCCCTCAACAACCTTACAAGGATAAGAACCAAGGCGCATGGTACCGCCCTTGTCAGTAATATCCTCCTGATCAGGCATAAGATCGATGACAGGATATGGAGTATCTGGACCAAACTCTGCTGAATTTGCGCCCTCCATGCCGCAGACGTCACGAGCAAACTCAGTAACAGCCATCTGCATGCCAAGGCAAACACCAAGGTAAGGAATCTTGAGCTCACGAGCACGACGAATAGCAACCATCTTGCCCTCTACGCCGCGAAGACCAAAGCCGCCAGGAACCAAAATGCCGTCCGCACCAGCAAGCTCCTGCTCTACGTCTTCTTCTGTCAGCTCTTCACCATTTACCAGGCGGATATCAACGTGCCTGCCATAGAAAATACCAGAGTGGTGAAGTGCCTCAATAACAGAAAGGTAAGCATCAGGCAGCTGCGTATACTTGCCGACAACATAAATTCTTGTTGCGTCTTCAAGTGCATTTGCCTTATGCATAGCAGTAGTAAATGCTTCCCAGCTGCCAAGATCACTTGGACGGACCTCAAGACCAAGACGCTCAAGTACCTTTTTGTCAAATCCCTGTGCTGCCAGGTGTGCTGGAACATCGTAAATTGAAGGCAGATCATTGTTCTCAAAAACGCAATCTGCATCAACGTCGCAGAAATTAGCGATTTTCTCGCGAATAGAGTCATCCACAGAATGGCTAGAACGGCACACGATAAAGTCTGGCTGAATACCAAGGGAACGAAGCTCTTTTACGGAGTGCTGTGTAGGCTTAGTCTTGACCTCATGAGCAGCAGCAATATAAGGAACAAGGCTCACGTGAATAATAGCAACGTTGCTTGCGCCACGCTCTTTTCTAAACTGGCGAATTGCCTCAACAAAAGGCTGAGACTCAATATCACCAATAGTGCCACCAAGCTCTGTAATGACTACATCGGCATTAGTAACCTCTTCAATGCGAGCAAAACGAGCCTTAATTGCATCAGTTACATGAGGAATTACCTGAACTGTACCACCAAGGAAGTCTCCAGCGCGCTCACGCTGAATCAAAGACTGATAAATGAGGCCAGTGGTGAAGTTAGACTCCCTGGTAAGGTTCTCATCAATAAAGCGCTCATAATGACCAAGGTCAAGGTCAGTCTCTTTACCGTCCTCAGTGACAAAAACCTCACCATGCTGGAAAGGACTCATAGTGCCTGGGTCAACATTGAGATATGGGTCAGCTTTTTGCATCATGACCTTATAGCCACGAGCCTTAAGAAGTCGGCCGAGAGATGCAGCAGTGATTCCTTTTCCAAGAGAGGAAACAACGCCACCTGTTACAAATATGTGCTTGGTCATGGATTACTCCCGTAGGTAAGATTAGCCAATTACATTTCTACGGGTCTTTATATTATTCCGCTTTAAGGCCCATAGTGCCGAGAAATTTAATCTCCAAACAAATACATTGTTATGTCCATATAGTTCTGAAAAATCTAGCGGACTTCTGACAGCAGCTCATGCGCGTGAGCCAAAGAAGCCTCAGTTATAGAGCCTGAAAGCATGCGTGCAATCTCTTCTTCTCTCTGAGTACCAGAAACCTCTGTAAGAGAAGTTATAGGGAGCGCGTTATGTTCTTCTGTCTTTGAGACTACATACTGTTTAGAGGCCATAACAGCAACCTGTGGCAAGTGAGTCACCACAATCACCTGATGTGTTTTAGCAAGCTGCGCTAAAACCTCTGCAAGAGCAACGGCAGTAGCTCCACCAACGCCAGCGTCAACCTCATCAAATACAAGCGTATCGCAGACGTCAGACTCTCCTAGAACCACTTTACATGCAAGCATGACGCGAGAAACCTCACCACCAGAGGCAATCTTTCTAAGCGGACGAGCAGTCATCTGAGCTGAAGGCTTATACATAAGCTCAATCTTTGTAGAGCCAACTTTATTCCACTGCTCAAAAGGAAGATCTTCAAAGTTCAATTCAATCTGAGCTGAACCCATCTGCAGATGACTCATTTGCTTAGTAACAGCATCACAAAGTTTTGGAGCTGCAGCAACACGAACCTTTTTAAGTGCCTGAGCCTTTACGGTAAGAGTTTCTTTTGCTTTATCTACTTCTGTCTGTGCCTCACGGACAAGCTTTTTTGTGTCTCTTGTAACTTCAAGAAGATTTTGAGCTGCCTGGTATTTCTTAAATACATCTTTCATGCCAGGACCGTACGTTCTCATAAGACCCTGAAGACGAGCCATACGACTTTGCATCTCTTCAAGTGCTTCTTCATCAAAATCGAGAGATCCAACATAGCTTCTGAGCTCTGAAGAAACATCCTCAATCTCTATAAGTGCGCTTG
This sequence comes from Atopobium sp., assembly GCA_018380095.1. Classification (GTDB taxonomy): domain Bacteria; phylum Actinomycetota; class Coriobacteriia; order Coriobacteriales; family Atopobiaceae; genus Lancefieldella. The sequence continues at coordinate 23,703 of JAGZUI010000004.1, read as the reverse complement.
AAAGAGACTCTGCATAATTACCTAGCGTAGCATCAAACGTTGCAGCACTCTGAAGCATCTGAACTGCATCAGAGAGAGAATCAATAACGCCCTCATCACCTGAGAGTAACTCGTGTGTTCCTCCTGCAGCTTGAAGGAGAGCTTCTGCGTGTTCAAACCGAGGAAGTTGCTCTTCTAGATCTTCTAGCTCTCCTTCTTTAGGAGAGACCTCATCAATTCTTTGAACAAGAAATGCCGCTTCATCAATCTTTGCATTGCTAGACTGGCTTACTTCAATAACTCGTTGAAGTTCAGCGACTGCAGCATGGTAAGCATGAAGAGCGTCTACATACTCTGTCTGACAAGATTGAATATCTGATCCAATCCATGCGTCCAACATGCTGACATGGTTCTTTACGTCAAGCAGCCTTTGATGCTCATGCTGACCACACAGATCAATTGATGTTCCAATACCTCCGGCCAGTTCTTTAACTGATGCCATGTGGCCATCAATCTCTACTCTGCCTCTGCCATCAGCAGAGACTTTTCTAGAGACTACAATTCCCTCTTGATCTTCTGGCGAGGTAAAAAAGCGTGCCTCAACCCTAAGAGCGTCTGTTCCTTCTCTTACTGCAGAAGCATCCGCACGCTCTCCTACTAAGAGCTTAATGGAAGATAAAAGAGCGGTTTTACCAGCACCTGTCTCTCCTGTTAAAACAGTTAAACCTGAGGCGGGTGCAAGAGAAGCGTCTTCAATAAGTGCAACATTTTGCACGCGAAGTTCATCAAGCATATATGACCTGCTTACTGACCAGTTTTACCGTAAAATACACGAGAAACTGAACGATAGAAACTATCAGCACTTCTATCAAGCAGAATGATATCTCCTGGTCCACGGCTAATACGAGCTTTGGTAGCCACACCCTCTTCTGGATGCTTAATGTTTTGCCCATCAGAGAAGAAGTGACATGTCGCCGGCCTATCTTTTGACATGGTAATTTCAACCACATCAGAAGGAGAGGTAAGGAATGCACGAGCCAAAATAGTATGTGGTGCGATTGGCACGCAAACCATTCCCGAGAACTCTGGTGTAACAATAGGGCCACCAGCAGCAAGAGCATAGCCGGTGGATCCAGTTGCTGTACTAACAACAAAACCATCACCGCGAAGCTTATCAATATGGTTGCCTGATACAGAAACTGTAAACTCAACCATATCGCCTGCTCCACCTCTGGAAACTGCAAAATCATTGAGCGAGAAGGTCTTCTCGACGTAAGTTTCTCCAGATGGAAGCTCATACTCTGTTTCTATTGCAAGTGTTGCTCTTCTAGATACGTGAAGCTCTCCAGCAAGAGCATCAGCTACCATCTCAATCATTTGATGAGGAGTTGCACTAGTTAAAAAGCCAAGGTGACCATAAGAGATACCCAAAATTGGAATTTCTGAATACTCAACAATTTTGGCGGCCCTCAGAAGCGTTCCGTCTCCACCAAGAGAAATAACAAGCTGGCAATCAGAACAATCTACAACTTTATCCGGGAATAGCTTTTTATCGTGTGCCCATTGAACATCACAGCCCTGCTCAAAGAGCCATTCTTCAAGTTCACGTGCACCAGAAACAGCAACTTCTCTTGAATAATTTGGAACAAGAAGTACCTTCACGCAAACCACTCTCCCGATTTTGCTTGATTGCACAACTGAAACAGTTAAAGCGTCTGATTCGATGTACTTAGTATACCTAAAAAAATACAAACAATACTACAAAATAGAACATTCGTTCTATTTCACTATTTCTACAGAATGACTCGATACCACTGAAGCAAGATCCAAATCATGCGAACCTGCCTCAAGCTGTCCAAACAGTAAATATTCCACGTTACCCTTAGCACCGTGAATAGGACTTTCACACGCGCCCAAAGGACCCATATGAGCTTCCTTAAACGCATCGGAAACCTTTTGCAGCGTTTGCAGACGCACGGAGGCATCAGTCACAATACCGCCCTCACCCACTTCTTCCCTCTTAGCTTCAAACTGCGGTTTGACCAGCGTAACAAATACTCCTTCAGGAGCTAGAACGTCTAAAACAGAGGGAAGAATTGACAGGATTGAAGTAAACGACACGTCACACACAGCTACATCAAAGACGTGAGAGTAGCCCAATTCCGGCAGCGAAGTAATATTTGTTCGTTCTAGCAGTTCAACCCTGCTATCGTTTCTAAGCGACCAATCAAACTGCGCATAGCCAACATCAACTGAGGTAACCGTAGCAGCTCCATTTTGAAGCAAGCAATCGGTAAAACCACCAGTTGAACAGCCAATATCTAAGCATTTTTTATGCTGTGCTGTAAAATCAAAAACTTCAAAGGCGCGTTGGAGCTTAAGTCCGCCTCTACTCACGTACGGAATAGCGCCTTTTACGTGCAGAAATAATCCCTCAGGAACAAGCTCTCCCGCTGAGGTCAGTCTTCTATCGCTCGTAGAAACATCGCCCGCAAGAATTGCGCGCAGCGCAGCCTGAGTATCTTTGAAAAATCCTTGCCTAACCAGCTCTTTATCAAGCCTTTGGCGAGAAACACGTTGAGCCACTAGTGCTCATCGCTTTCTGAAACTGCATCATCAGACGACGTTTCATCTGCGGCTGAAGCCTCAGCCTGCTCATCAGAAGTCTGCTCATCAGAAGCAGCTTCTTCGTTGGACGCTTCTCCTGCAGCCTGAGCCTGAACCAGACGCTCTTCCTCTTCTGGCGTAAACTCTGTGGTGTCAACCATGTTGACAGCCTTTGAGCCTAGAGCAATTGCCTCATCAAAGAGGTCAAGAGAATGCTCCAGTGAGACGTTCTTATCGCGAACTTGATCAACAATTGAATCAAGTCTTGCGGTTATCTGGTCAAAGCTCTGATATTCAGACGTATCGATTTTTGCCATGACTACTCTGCATCTTCCACAGAGCTCTCTGGCTCTTCTTCAGAAACGTCTTGCTCAGCAGACTGCTTATGGCACAGAGAATAAATGTCTTCTCCAGCCTCAATGTCATCAACAATACGACCAAGAACGCCGTTAATAAAGCGAGGAGAATCATCGCCGCAGTAAGCGCGAGCAAGGTCAACTACCTCGTTAATAGCAACAGCTACATCAACCTCAGGAACCTCAAGAATCTCGTAAAGAGAAATTCTTAAGAGATTTCGGTCTACGGAAGGCATGCGATCAATTGCCCAGTCTTTTGAGTAAGCAGCAATGATGTCATCAAGGTCATCTCTAATGCCATCTGCTCCCACTGCCAGCGACTGCGCATACTCATCAAGAGGTCCCTCGGAGAGCGTATAGTCTCCGTCGAGGACCTCAAGAACGCTGCGATTAGTGGCTTCAGCCTGGAATAAAAGCTGTAGTGCTTGGCTACGGGCGCGGGTACGTCCAAAAAACTTAACGCTCAAGCCTACTCCTTAGGAAAAACAAGGCTGTCAATGTAAACATCAACGGAAGCAATGCTGACGCCAATCTGCTCATTTACAGCAGTTGCAACAGCAAGCCTTACCTCAGACGCAAGCTTTGTGAAAGGATAGCCATAGAAAACGGTAAGGTGAACTCCAAGATGGAGCTGACCGTTCTCTACACCTGCTTCTACAGCCTTCTCTGGAGCAAGGCTTCTGCTGGTAAAGACGTTAATAAGGTTGGATGCCAGTGTATCGTTTCCGCCAACGGAGGCAACACCTTCAACACTTCCAGCTGCGCCGGAGACAACCGTTGAAATTACATCTTTTGAGATGCCGATGCCTGCTATACGAAGCTCTGTTTCAGCCATGTCTACCCCCTAAAAAAGACAAACTGTCTTTGAAATAATTACTCAATACTGTTGGATGCTTATGCACCCAAAGAGAATGCATTAAACGCGAGAAACAAACTTGCCGTCGCGAGTGTCAACCTTAATGCGCTCACCCTGGTTCAGATACATTGGAACCTGAAGAGTTGCACCGGTCTCAATAGTTGCTGGCTTAGTACCACCCTGAACGGTGTCGCCCTTGAAGCCTGGATCAGTCTCAGTGATCTCTGCCTCAATGAACATTGGAGGCTCAACGCCAAGAAGCTCAGTGTCTGCATAGAGAAGCTGTGCGTTATCGTTCTCCTTGAACCAGACGCTCTTCTCGCCAATGAAATCAGCAGGAACAGCTACCTGATCGTATGTCTCATTGTCCATGAAGTAGAAGGACTCACCGTCGTTGTAGAGGTACTGCATCTCTTTGGTGAGCAGAAGAACGTTCTCAAACTTGGTGCCAGCGTTGCAGGTCTGATCGATAACGCGGCCAGAGCGAAGGTCACGAATCTTATAGCGGACAAAAGCGCCGCCCTTACCTGGCTTTACGTGCTGGAACTCAACGATGGTGTAGTACTTATCGTTAATCTTAAGGCCAAGGCCGTTCTTAAAATCTGCGGTGCTGATAGTTGCCACGTCTAACTCTTTTCACTCGGTAAAGTCGCGAGAAGAACGTGAATTTTCAAACTACCCGCGACACGTATATGCATGTTGGATTTTATCAGTTTCACGCCTTCCGTGCTGGCGGCTCTTGTGAAAATGCAAAATTTGCTTACTTCTTTTTAATAAAACTCTCTTTAATAAGGCGAGGAAGCTGTGGAATTGCCATAAGTCCGTGCTTAAAAACAAACCAGAAGTTTGGAGAACGCACGAGTTTCTCCTCCCCTATATAGGCGCGAATTGCCCTCAGTGTTGCCTTGTTGTCTCGCGTAGAAAACGAATAATTACCATTGCTTTTAGTAAAAATGGCAAAGCGAGAAATGCTTTTGGTGCGTCCCATAACTGAGGCAGCCACATGATCTATCTGATCCCAGGGAATCTGAATGTAATCTTCGGGATTTTTTTGGTTGTAGAACTCAAAGGCCTTGTTGCCAATAAGGATATCGCCATACGTAGCTAGCCCATGAAATGACGTTGCCTTTGCGGTGAAGTCAACCGTACTGTTTTGAGACTGAGCCATACAATCCTTTCAAAAAATGGGTCGCACCCATTATAGAGCGCGACCCATATTCGTGCGACTTTAAGTACTAGAGCGTACGCTTACTCATTACATAAAGCCAAGGAGTCGACCAATAATACCAACGGCAAAGAGAGCCAGGATGATAGCAATTGGAGAGACCTTCTTCTTAAGCAGTGAGCAGCAGAGCAGTGTCAGACCAACAGCTGCCAGTCCAGGAACAAGGGAATCAAGGTTGGACTGAAGTGTGGTTACCTTCACTGGATCAAGACCGTTTGGTCCAAGTGCAGCGTAAAGCTTTAATGCCTGGTGCATTCCCTCTACTCCTGAAGGAATGCTTGTCCAATCAATGTAGGCACCTGCCTGCTGAGGAATGGTAGAAACAACTGGGGTAAATGAAATTGAAACCCAGCGCTGTACCAGGGCGCCAATGATAAACATACCAAGAATAGAAGCACCCTCGGTAATCTTGCCCAGCATGCCGCCAGAAAGATCGGAAGAGATTGAGGCACCTGCCTTGTAGCCAAACTCCTGGGTGTACCACAGGAAGGAAAGGCGGATGACGTTCCACAGAACAAAGAAGAGAATAGGGCCAAGTGCAGAACCACCAGCGGCAATAGATGCGCCGAGTGCTCCAAGAATTGGACGGACAGTAAACCAGAAGACTGGGTCACCAACACCGGCCAGAGGGCCCATCATGCCTACCTTAACGCCCTGAATTGCAACATCGTCAATAGGCTCACCGTTAGCACGTCCCTCTTCCAGTGCAAGGGTAACGCCCATGACTGGTGCAGAAACATAAGGGTGAGTGTTGTAGAACTCAAGGTGGCGCTTAAGAGCTGCTACCTGATCTTCTTTGTTTGGATAAAGCTTTTTGATGGCTGGAATCATTGAGAATGCCCAACCACCGTTCTGCATACGCTCGTAGTTCCAAGAACCCTGAAGGAACTGATGACGAAGAGCAACAGACATGCGGTCTTTCTTAGAAAGCTGAATCTTATTCTCCATTAGTTTCACGCTCCTTCAGAATTAGTAGTTGTCAATAATATCGCCGAGCGGATCACCAGATCCGCCACCTGCGCCGCCACCCTGCTTAGCAAGGTCTTTAAGACCAATGTAGAGAATAGCAAGGCAAACACCAATAACACCAAGAGCAATAAGAGTGAGCTGGTTAATAGCAGCAAAGACAAAGCCAAGAGCAAAGAACGGCCAAACCTCACGAGTAGCCATCATGTTAATGACCATTGCGTAACCAACAGCAGCAACCATGCCGCCGCCAACTGCCATACCGCCAGTGAGCCACTTAGGCATTGCGTTTAGAGCATCAGTGACAATAGCTGGGTCAATGAAGCAAAGAGCAGCTGCAGGAACGGCAATACGTGCGCCCTGCATGAGGATAGCTACAATGTGCCAACGCTCGATTGCAGCAAAATCGCCCTTCTCGGCAGCTGCATCCATTGCGTGGACAATACCAGTTGCAATAGTACGAGCAATCATGGTGAGGAACAGGCCTGCTACGGACAAAGGAATTGCAAGTGCAATAGAGGTGTTAATAGCAGCGGTGGTGTCAGTGTCTCCGCCGTTAAGTGCCAAAACCATAATGATTGCAGATGCGACAGATGCCAAAGCTGCGTCTGGTGCAACTGCAGCTCCGATGTTTGCCCAACCAAGAGCAATCATCTGAAGAGAACCGCCGAGGATAATTCCCTCAGCAGGGTGACCAGTCACAAGGCCAATCAGTGAGCAAGCAACCAGGGGCTGGTGGAACTCCCACTGGTCAAGAATACCTTCCATGCCAGCGAGAAGAGCAACAATTACGACAAGCAGTATTGTGATAGGTGTCATTTCTACCTCCTTCTAGTTACTTACGGGCGCCAAGCTCAGACTTAGCTTTTTTAAGCATTGCCTCAAAGTTCTCTGCGCTGTCTGCAGGAACCTTACGAACATCAAACGTTGTACCGCACTCGCGGATAGCTTCAAGAGTCTTTACATCGTCCTCATCCATAGCAACTGCGTTGGTAACAACAACTTTGCCAACAGAATGAGCCATAGAACCAAGGTTTGCTTCCTTGATTTCTACGCCACCCTCAATAGCACGAAGCATATCTTGAGGAGTCTCAAACAGAAGCATTGCCTTGGTATTGCCAAAACGAGTGTCGTGAGCAATCTCAATAATCTTCTTAATAGGAACAACGTGGACATGTACTCCTGGAGGAGCTGCCTGAATAATCATGGTCTTGCGGAGCTCATCTTGAGCAACACCGTCAGAGCAGACAATAATGCGATCTGGCTTGGTCATCTTTGTCCACGTAGTTGCAACCTGACCATGCAGAAGACGGGTATCAATACGAGCAAGAACAATCTTAAGCTTGCCATCACCAATAACAGTACCCGCAGGAATTGCACCCTGAGGTGCTGCTGGAGCAGCAGGAACATCAGTAGGTGTTGCCTCTTGTGGCTCAAGCTCTTCTGGCTTAATCTTTACGCCCATACGAGCTTCAGAGTAAATCTCTTTTGCTACCTCAGCCGCAGTATCTACGCCAAGACGAGAGCCATAAGCTGCAATAAGCATTGGGAGGTTAAGGCCAGTAACAGCAACCCAATCCTCTTTACCCTCTTCCTCAAGAACGCGAGAAATCTGGTTAAAGGGGGTGCCACCCCATAGGTCAACCAAGAACAAGACATGCTCTTGATCTTCAAGCGTGGCAATTGCGTCGAGAATCTTCTGATGCAGGTCATCTGGGCCCATATCAGGAGTAAGCGTTACAGCTACAACGCCTTCCTGTGGTCCAAAAATCATGCCGCCAGAATCTTTGATGCCCTCGGCAAATTTGCCATGGCTGGCTAGAACGATACTAACCACTTCTACCTCCTTCTTTTCTACCTAATAAAACAAATGAAACTGTAAACATAACAATGAAAATAACATTTACTTTTCTGATTTTATTACATAAGTCTAAAACATACCTCCACTAACCTAACTCTTTTTAAATTTTTAGGTTTTATAAGCTAATTTTTAGGCGAGAAGGTCTTCTCGCCCTAGGAGATACGGTAAAAAAATACGGCCAGAAACCCAAAGCTTCTGGCCGTAAGAATTCTGTATATCGCGTCTAGTTAGCAGCCAACAGACACAAGGTCGTGTGTGGACTGAGTAAAGACATCGTAGCCGTCCTCAGTAACAACGCCAAAGTCCTCAAGACGGATACCAAACTTGCCAGGCAGGTAAATGCCAGGCTCATCGGTAACAACAGAACCTGCTGCAATAACCTTGTTCCAGCGAGGGTTGAAGAATGGACGCTCGTGAATCTCAACGCCAACACCGTGGCCAAGGCCATGGCCAAAGTACTCACCGTAGCCAGCCTCAGAGATAACCTTAACTGCAAGGTTATGAATATCAGAACCAGTGACACCTGCATGAATAGCTGCCGCGCAAGTTTCGTTTGCCTTGCGGACAACGTCAAAGACGTGCTGCTGCTCCTCGGAAGGTGCGCCAACAACAACAGTACGGGTCATATCTGAGTGGTAATCCAGGTAACCTGCACCGTAGTCCATAACAATCATGTCGCCTGTCTGAACTACGCGCTCACCTGGCTGTGCATGAGGATTAGCACCATTAGGACCAGAAGCAATGATGGAATCAAAGGACAGGGCATCTGCGCCGTTGGAGAGCATGTAGTTCTCAAGCTCTGCGCGAATCTGCTGCTCAGTAAGACCTGGCTTAATGTACTCGCAGATGTGGAGGAACGCCTTGTCAGTAATTGACTGAGCGTGCTTCATAAGCTCAATCTCAGCTGGGTCTTTAACAATACGCAGCTCAGCAATATCGCCATGCATGCGTGGAAGCAAAGCAGCAACAGAACGATCACGCAATGCCTGCTCAAGACCATCAAAGAACGCAAGATCAACAGTGTCCTCAATAGCAACTACGCGAGCACGAGCCTCAGCAATATGAGCGGCAACCCACTCGGTAGGAGTAGTGACTTCCTGGTCAAACTTCCATGGAGAATCAGCACCAAGGCGCTCCAGGAATGTGTTGTAGTAACGAGAGTCAGTGTGCATGAAGAGCTCATCCTGCGTAATAAATGCAGTATGTGCCTGCTCAAAGTCAAAGACACGCTCAGCGTCAGTCAACCAACGAAGGTCTGGGTTGTGACGTAGAACAACAGCGTCATAACCTCTCTGAGCCATTACCTCGCGAAAGCGCGCAACGCGCTTTGCTGCTGCCTGTAAATCTGCCATTTCAAATCCCTTCTCGAGATGTTTACAACAAAGAGTTGCACCTAGTGGAGCCGCATCAGCAAACAGGCTCCTTACTGCAAGATGCGGCGCTTTAATGCGAAGCGTGAGCCTCACACCAAGCGCGGGCATGCTCGGCGAGAAGTTCCTCGTCGACCGATGCTAATCTTACCCTTCCAACAGACATTGGAATCGGCAACATAAAACGATTAGTAGAATGGAAACATTCTTGTTTGAGCGCTTCGATAAGCTGCTCAGAAGTAATGTCACAGGTAACAAAACCTATATTCAAGCGCTCAAGAATCTCGTCTTGGGCAAGCATATCGTCAAAAGAAAGCGCCTCTTTAGCTACTGCAATTCTTGCCGAGAAACGCAATGCGTCTGCATAAAGTGCAGAAAGAGGCTGATCAGCTGGGATGAGTGGACGAAGTGCCTCCACAAAAACCCAGCCGTAAGGAACAGACTGCTGAATAGCAATAGCGGAAGAATCAGAAAGGCGGCCACGGGTCTTAGTAGACTCTGCCAGCTGCTCTGCAACTATATCGGCAACTCCAGAGGAGAGGTTATCTGCTCTATCCCAAATGCGTCCAAACTCCGCCTCGTTATCAGACATAGCCGTTGCAACCATACATACCTGGGCAACCTTAGCGTTGTCATCGCAAAGATCCATAACCTCAAGATCTGCAAAGCAGAAACGAGCGCAAGGCTTAGTGGTAACAAGACGCTGATGTTCATCGTCAGTATCAAGCGCGCGAGGAGTAATAGACGAGACAATAACTGCTGCTAAATCAAGTGGAACAGTAGCAAGGGAAACTCCCCCACACCACTTGTTTGCCACGTGGTTAGCAAGAGAAATGACGCCCTCGTGGCCCACAGCAACTACCAGATCATCAGCTGTCAGGTGCATTTCTGCCAAAGCAGACAATACCTGTGCCTCAGTTGCCACGGTAGTTGCTGCCTTACCATCTTCTACATCTACGCGAGTGACGAGAAAACCAATGGTGGTGAGGTCTCTACGCAGAAGCTCAGCAAGGTCTTCGTCTGCCTGATTGCTGACAAGAAAAGCACAGCGATGAGGTCTTCCCACTGCGGTTCTGAGCTCAGTACCAAAATTTGAAAGAACGCCTGCACCAGAACGAAGTGCAATAGAGCCACTAGGAATAGAAACCCACTGTTTAATCTGAACAGGTGGCAATTCCTCTTCAAGCTCAGTCTGGACGTTGTCACTCATAGAAGACCTCTTTCCCAAAGCAGCTTGCCAGAATCAATGGCTACCTGCTCAAACGTTTTCTCACGAATATCAATTGTAATATCAGCAGCGGCCTCATAACGCGGGCGCAGGCGTCTATAGAGCTGAGTAGCGTTTTCAAAGCTTCCCAGATCAGGACGCCTATCCGTGCGCTGAATTTGGCGAAGCGAGTCAGAAAGATCGCCGTCGAGAAACACAATGGCTCCCATCTCACGCATAAGCGCAAGATTGACGTCCTTCTCGACAATTCCACCGCCGCAGCTTACGAGCAGTGACTTTTTAGACTTAAGCGTGTGCAAAACCTCAGTTTCTGCCTGCCTAAAAAGCTCTTCACCGTCATCTTCGTAGATTTCTGCCAGTGATTTACCTGCTATACGCTCTGCTAGGCGATCGGTGTCAACATAACGACGGTGAAACAGCTCGCCCAAATTACGTGCGAGTGTAGACTTTCCGGCGCCCAGAAAGCCTACAAAAAAGATATGATCACAGCCCTCATGTACAACGTATCTTGAATCGCGAAGCTCCATACTCCTCCAGCCTTTCAAGATGATTCTATCATCGAGTTGGAGCAAGTAAACTAAAGCCGTCTTGTTATGACGTAAAAGTTACATTTTTTAAAATGCGGCGCTCGACGTGACGAATGATATTGGTATACCAAAGATCCTCATTGGACTGCGGCTTTACCAAAATAGTTGAAACACCAGCCAAATTACCTGCAATAACATCAGTAAAAATCTGGTCTCCCACCATCACGGTTTGCTCTTTAGTTGCCGAGAAACGCTTCATAGCAGCAGTTAGCGCACGAGGAAGCGGCTTACACGCAAAGCCCTCTCCTTCAATTCCCAGCTCGTGAGCGCTACGCTGGACCTCATTGAGGTGAATGTTATTGGAGATGAGACAGAGCGTTAATCCAGCCGCATGAGCCTTCTCAAACCAGGCAGAAACCTCTGGCGGCACCATCTTGGTGTCTCGGGGCACACAGGTATTATCGCGATCTAAGAGCACAAGCTTAATCCCCTGCTGAACCAAATCCTCTATTGAGATGTATTCAACAGCAGAAACGTAGTGTGTTGCTTTGGTCAAACTCATGCCACACCAACTATTGCTTGCTTGCGGCTTCACGCTCGCGTGCGTTTTCAATAGCCTGCTGATGCTCGTCGTACGTCTCTGAGAAGACGTGCTCATCCGAGGTAATCCAGAAGTAGTAATAATTGGTTGCTGCTGGATCCATAGCCGCCTTAATAGAGGCATAACCTGGGGAGCAAATTGGCGTAGGAGTCAAACCCTTAAACGCATAGGTGTTATATGGGTCGCTTGTCATCGAGCTGAGCTCTTCTGCAGTAGCTTCCCTACCCAGGGAATAAGCAAGAGTTGCGTCACTCTGCAGGTACATATCATCGTACAGGCGGTTGTAGAAGACAGATGCAACCTTAGGACGGTCATCATCAGTCAGGGCTTCTCGCTCAATGATAGATGCCATAATGATGATTTGCTCGTTTGTAAGATTCAAGTTGTAACGCTTATTAAGCGTGATGCGAGCAGCGTCCAGGTTAAGATCAGCTGTCTCTGTCTCAAACTGATCAAGCATGGCACGGATGACCGTATCGGCAGTCACATTGCTTTCTGTAAAGGTATAGGTCTTGGGGAACAAGTAGCCCTCAAGAGAATCATTAGCATCTACCGCACCTGCAAGGAACGGATAGTCGGCAACATAATTGGATGCTTTTGCCTGATTCAAGAAATCATCACGAGAAATACCAAAGTAGTCCTGAACCAAATCCGCAACCTGAGAAACGGTATAACCTTCTGGTACGACAAAGCCACTACCAGGAGCATTAGGGCCAGAAATAAGCAGATTCACAATGTCAGATGGCTTGGCACCAGTGGTAATAACATAGATACCGCTCTTAATTTTCTGCTCAGCATCCTGACGCTTTACCTGGTTTAAGAACTCGCTCTTAGTGGCAATAATCTTGTTCTCAAAAAGAATCTTTGCGACTTCCTGCGCGCCAGCGCCATCTGGAATAGTAACGGTAACTTGCTGCCCAGCGGTAATTTCTTGCGTATCGGAATTAGCACGAGAAAGCTCTGGAAGCGCTACTTTCCATACAAAGATACCAAGGGCTGCAACCATGATAAAAGCGATAAGTGCCGCAAAAATACGAGAACGCTTTGAAGCCTTCTTATCTCTATGCTTTACCTGCTTGTTCTTTGCCATATGAGTGACCTGAGCGCTTCTTGAAGAAAGCTTGCCGCCAGTAAGTGCTGGTAGCGATCCTGTAGCCTCAACTGAAGGCTGCTTTATCTGTTCCTGCTGAGTCTGCTCTTCCTGAACCTGTCCCTCTGGAACAGGAGAAGAAAAATGTGCGCCTTGACGACGCGGAGAAGAACCATTGGATAGGGTGGGCATTTAGTCTCCCTTATTCATCTGTGCATCAAGCCATGATTGCAAAAAGAGCGAAGCTGCAACCATGTCAACTTTTCCACGCATGGCTTTTTCAGATAAACCTTGCGCTCGAAGAATCTTCTTTGCTTCCGCAGAAGAAAGTCTTTCGTCAGTAAATTCTAATGGAAGTTGGCAGTTCTTCGCAATTTGCTCAGCTTGAGCGGTAATTTTTTGGGCCTGTGGTCCATCTTCGCCGGCGAGCGTTTTAGGACGACCACATAAAAGCAGTTCTGGCTCCCAATCCTCAAGCACAGCTTTAAACGTGCGTGCATGTGAGAGCACCTCTTGTGCAGGAAGCACACAAACAGGTGACGCAATAGCACCATCGGGGTCACTTACAGCAACCCCGATGCGAACTTCACCAATATCTAGAGCTAAAACACGCAAACGTTACGCACCAAGCTTTGTTCTTGCAGCCTCAAGTGCTGCGTCAATTCCTGCAGCATTTGAACCGCCTGCCTGTGCCATTGCTGGCTTGCCGCCACCGCGACCACCAACGAGCTCTGCAATCTCTTTGACAATGTCTCCTGCCGAGAAGCCCGCTGCAACTGCAGAATCAGTTGCACCTGCAAGCAGGGAAACCTTACCGTCAGAGGTTGCGGATGCGATGACGCAAGCAACAGGCTGGCCATCAGATGCATCGCGGATACCATCCCATGCGGAGCGGAGCTCTTTGCCAGAAAGGCCCTCAAGCTTAGCAATTACGCAGCTATAGCCGTTAAGCTGAACAGCAGACTTAAGTGCTTCTGCTACCTGGTTGCTACCTGCTCCAGTAAGAGCAGTCTCAAGCTTGTGGTTTGCAGCGCGAAGATCCTGCTGCAGCTGCTCAACACGGTCTGCAACAGCGGAAGGACGAACCTTCAGAGCTGCGGCAACCTCATCAAGTTGAGCCAGGCGCTCATCAACGTACTCGATAGCGCCCATAGAAGTTACCGCCTCAATACGCCTTGAGTTAGAACCAACGGAGCTCTCAGAGATAATCTTGAAGAGGCCAAGATCGGCAGTGTTGCGTGCATGAGTACCGCCACAGAGCTCGCGAGAGAATGGAGTGTCTTCTGCGCCAGCAGAAACAACACGTACGACATCACCGTACTTCTCGCCAAAGAGTGCAACAGCACCAGCGGCCTTTGCGTCCTCAATGCTCATAATCTGAGTAACAACAGGCTTAGCAGCAAAAATCTCTGCGTTGACCATACCCTCAATACGATCAAGCTCATCTTTGGTAAGAGCCTCAAAGTGCGTAAAGTCAAAGCGCATACGATCTGGAGCAACAAGAGAACCAGCCTGGTTGACGTGGTCACCAAGAACCTTCTTAAGTGCAGCGTCAAGCAGGTGAGTTGCCGTGTGGTTGCGGCGGATAAGTTCACGACGACCAGCGTCGATAGTTGCGGTGACAGAATCACCAACGGAGATGGTGCCCTCCTCTACCACGCCAACGTGGGACTCAAGTCCGCCGTCGCGGTGCTTGGTATCAGTGACGTGAACGTAGAGACCAGGAGCTGTCAGCTTGCCAGTGTCCCCTACCTGGCCGCCCATCTCTGCATAGAAAGGTGTACGGTCAAGCACAACCTCAACCTCAGAGCCAGCAGAAGCGGATTCAACCTCCTGTCCATCCTGAACAAGAGCAACAACACGAACGCCGGAGAGCTCGTTGTTGTCGTAGCCGTCAAAGACGGTCTCATCAAGGCGGTCAGAGAGTGCAACCCAAATGCTCTGAACGTTACCCCAGGCATCGCGGTTAGCAGACGCACGAGCGCGCTCACGCTGCTCAGTCATTGCAGCATCAAAGGCGTTCATGTCAACAACGTGACCTGCATTTGCAGCAATCTCACGAGTAAGATCAATAGGGAATCCGTAGGTATCGTGCAGAAGGAATGCAACCTCACCAGAAAGCTGTGCGCCATCCTCTAGCTGCTCAAGCTCTGCAGTGAGTTTAGACTCGCCTGCGTCAAGCGTAGCGCCAAAGCGCTCCTCTTCTGCGGTCAGAATGCCGTCGATAAGAGCGCTCTTCTCGACAAGCTCTGGATATTCTGCGCCAAGCAGAACAGCAACCTCATGAGCGTACTCTGCCATGAAGGTGCCCTGAATGCCCAGTAAGCGGCCGTGGTAGACAGCGCGACGGAGCAGGCGGCGAAGAATGTAGCTTCTACCCTCGTTACCAGGGAGAATGCCGTCACCAATCATAAAGGTAACCGCACGAGAGTGGTCTGCAAGAATACGCAGACTGCGGTCAATCTCATCAGTTGAGTGATACTTCTTACCAGAGAGTTTCTCGCCCAAAGAGATGAGGGTACGCATGATGTCACCCTCGTAATTGGTGCCTTCATGCTGCATGATAGCTGCGATACGCTCAAGGCCCATGCCGGTATCGATGTTGCGATGAGGAAGCTCAGGCAGAGAACCATCTTCCTGGCGATCAAACTGAGTAAAGACGAGGTTCCAGAACTCAAGGTAACGGTCACCGTCGTCTCCAGGAGCCTCTCCCTCAAACTCAGGACCCTGGTCAAAGTAAATCTCAGAGCAAGGACCACAAGGACCAGTTGGACCAGCTGCCCAGAAGTTGTCTTCCTCGCCCAGACGGGTGATGTGATCTTCTGCTACACCAAGAGACTTCCAAATCTCAATTGCCTCATCGTCGTCAGTAAAAACAGTAAAGTACAGACGATCAAGAGGCAGACCCAAGTGCTCTGGAGAAGAAATAAACTCCATTGCCCAGGTGCATGCATCGCGCTTGGTGTAACCACCAAAGGAGAAGTTACCCAGCATCTCAAAGAATGAGAGGTGGCGTGAGTCACCAATGTTGTCAATATCGTTAGTGCGAAGGCACTTCTGGCAGGATGTAGCACCAATCTCCTTCATAGTCTTGATGCCCTGGTAATACTCCTTGAACTGGTTCATGCCAGCATTAGCAAGAAGCAGCGAAGGATCAGAAGGCACCAGAGATGAAGAAGGATAGCGCTTGCAACCCTTGCTCTCAAAGAAGCTTAGGAAGTCATCACGAATCTCTGCTGTTGTCATTGTTTTATAGTCAGCCATAAAGTACTTCTCCGTATTCAAATAACTACTCTTTTGTACTGTCTGAGTCTACCGCATCTGACGATGGTTTATCTGGTTCCTTAGTAACTTCTTGAGTATTCCTAAAAAGTAACTGAGAAAAATCATGTCCAAGAATCTTGGGCGCGGGAGCTGAAGACTTGCTGCGCACATGAGCTGTAGTGTCTTGATCAACAAGACGCGACTCCTCAAAGAACTTCGGATCGTCCAGAGCGTCATATTCTGGAAGGATGGCGCCTGTCTCATCCACATACTGGGTAGAGTTAAAAAGCGCGCCATTTGGCGAGACGATCTGTCTGCCCGAATACTTCTCAAAGAAGTACACAAAGATGCCCCTCAGTGCTGCTGTCAAAGGTATGGCAAGAATAGTTCCAACTACTCCGCCAAGAGCGCTGCCAATGACAATACCAACGAGCGAAAGACCCGGGTGAACTTTAACGCTCGTTGCCATAACCAAAGGTGAAAGCACGTTATCAACAACGTTTTGTGCAACCATCAAGATAACGATAGTCCATACGGTCATGACAGGGTCTACCAAGATGCTCAAAATAAGAGCAATACCTGCCGAGAAAACCGGTCCAACTACAGGAATAATATGGAAGATTCCTGTAACCATGCCAATAAGAGCGGCATAAGGGTTGCCTAAAATCAGACACCCAAAGTACACAAGAATGCCATTAATCGCAGAGGTAATGATAGTGCCTCGCATATATCCACTGGTAGATCTACTTAAGATTGCAAGAATAAGTCTGAACTCATTCTCTTTTTGAGGACCAGCAATAATAGCCATCTCACGGACAATAACTGGATAATCTTTAGCCAACCAATAGGCAAGCACTAGGCCTAAGAAGAAGACCATGAGTTGGTTTGCCATAGAAGAGATGTTGCCTAAAGCAGATGTGGAAAGCCAACTCAAAATACCAGAAGCAACTGATATTCCAATACTTGATGCCTGTTCAATTGCAAGTTCTACTGTCTGTCTAACAGCAGGGTTACTTTGAGTGTCAAAGTTCTGCCAAAACTCCCTTGCCATTGCTCCTATCTGACTTGCATACGAAGGGGCATTTCTGAGTAGCGTAGTAAGCTCAAATACCAATGGCTGCGCAATCAAAATCAAAAATCCTACCAGCACAATGAGCGTAAGAACAAGCGCGATAAGAGCGGAAATGCCACGAGGCACTCCCCTGTCTTCAAGCCAATTGGTAACAGGGCTGCAGACAAACGCAACAATTGCGCCAATGGCGAGCAGCTCAACAGCCTGTCCCAGGATGCCAAGAACATACAATGCAAGTGCAAACAATGCGGCCAGACCAATGACTGTCCACACCATTAAGCCACGTTGTTTCCATTTTTGAGATGAATCGGAGAAGTTTTGATGCTTTTGATCCATTAACGATTCACGCTTTCTGGGTCAATCTTTTCTTGGATACGCTTTAAGGTGCGACGAAGCAGCCTTGAAACCTGTACCTGAGAGATATTAAGTTTCTCCGCAATCTCTACCTGAGTAAGACCTTCAACAAAACGCATACGAATAATCTCTTGCTCTCGTGGCGAGAAGTCTCTAATGGCCTCTTCAAGAACAATGCGGTCATCAGAACCAGCAAGATCCTCATCTTCGGTCACATACTGATCAATGATTGAAGGAGTCTCGTCGCCATCAGCACCAGAGCCGCCTCCCTCAAGAGGAACAGAGCTATAAGCGCTAGAAGACTCCATAGCCTCAAGAACCTCTTCAACGTTAGTATCAAGGCGCTGGGCGATCTCTTCAATTGAAGGGCTTCTTTGCAGCTCTTTAGTCAAATC
Organism: Atopobium sp.; assembly: GCA_018380095.1. Taxonomy (GTDB): domain Bacteria; phylum Actinomycetota; class Coriobacteriia; order Coriobacteriales; family Atopobiaceae; genus Lancefieldella. The sequence goes on along the minus strand of JAGZUI010000004.1, from coordinate 5,952 downwards.
ATCAGTGACCTGATTAATCTTGGACGAAAGCTCCTGCAAACGACGAGGAACACGTACTGACCAGCCTTTATCGCGGAAGTGACGCTTGATTTCTCCCATGATGGTTGGCGTTGCATATGTTGTAAATTCAAGACCACGATCAGGCTCAAACCTATCAATTGCCTTGATAAGTCCAATGGTTCCCACCTGAATCAAATCATCAAGAGGTTCTCCACGGTTTTTAAACTTGGAGGCCAAAAAGCGCACGAGGTTTAAGTGACTCACGATAAGCTGGTCTCTTACCTCAGGGTCTTTTGTTTCTTTATATTGGGCAAAGAGCTTTCGTGTTCTATCTTTATCCCAGGCCGGGGTACCTTTAGAAGCACGGCGAGCAGCTCTTCTTGCGGCTTTCTGCTCTTCTGCAGATGCCTGTACTGCCTCGTTAGCTTCAGGTTTAGGCATGTGCACCGCCAGAAATCTTTACAAGATGAAGCGTATAACCGTCATCACAAAGCGCAAACTCATCACAAATAGCGGAGAGTAGTAACTCTACAAGTTCTAGTGGCTGAGAATTATCTGCCTCAGACTCAACTGGATCCTCATCACCCAAGTCAAAATCAATAGCCATAGTATTGTCTTCGAGGGTAAACGTAATATCTACAGAGTCTTTCTGAGTGCCACAAGCAAAGACAAAGCCTTCTTCTGCGGCCATTTTGACATCTTCAAGCTCATCAACATTCATCTTGCACAAAACGGCAAGATTAGCAGCCATCATTCTGACGGAACGAGCAAATGTTGGATCTGCAGGAGCGGAAAGTTCAACAATTTTTTGTGCCATTACAATCTACTCCTCAGTCTTCTGAGAAGACTCAGAACCGTACTCGATATAGAACTGCTCAGTGCGAGCTGGTTTAGAATGCTTTGTCTTGTCCTGAGAAAGCAGAGGAAGCTCCTCAAGATACTCTTGAGCACGCTGTGCACTCTGTTGTGCGGAAGCTGTCGCACCGCTCAGGCGAGCCTGAGCTACCTCAGCAAGCTTGGAAGGATTCAAAGATCCGCCAAGACCAGTTCCTAGCTTTGAAACAGACTCAACAACGCCTGTTACCGCATCGCTTGCAGCCTTGCTGACTGTTGCAGTTACCGCAGAAGCAGCACCAGAAACGGTTGCTACATCACCAAGAACCACATTGAGGCTCTCAAGAGAGGTATTAGCGTTCTCTGCAGCCTCATCAACCTTCTGCATGAGTGCAGGTAGCTGCTTAATGGTTGGATCAAGCTCATCAACCATGCCATCAATTTTTGAAATAACAGGTTGAATCTGCTCAATAGTGTTGTTAGCTGAGAGTGTAATCTCAGTAATTGACTTTCTTGTTGTTCTTAGGGTCAGAGCGACCTCGACAATAGCCCAAACACCAGCTACGGCTAAGACTACAAGGGCAATCTGTAAGTAATCCATCTATGCCATCCCTCAAAGCTAACGGTTACAGTTCTCTCTATTTTACCCGAGGAGCGCCTTCTTAATGCTCCCACTTGGGTAATTCAAATTCCTAGGCTTCCTCGTGACGATCACGCTCTGTAGCTGCAATTCTCCACGCTTCCCAACCTCTTGGAGATGGCGAGAAGAACGCACCACGTTCAAGTCCTTCTGGAAGATAACGCTGTTCAATCCATCCCCCAGGATAATTGTGAGGATAGAGGTAATTGCCATACTCTTCAGAACCAGGACGCGTACGATCTCTTAAGTAACTTGGAACTTCTCGCCTTGGACCTGTTCTAACCTCATGGAGAGCGGCATCAATACCTGCTTCTGCAGCATTAGATTTTGGAGCAAGCGCCATATAAATTACTGCTTGCGCAAGGTTAATTCTGCACTCGGGATATCCAATGACCTCAGCTGACCTGAATGCTGCATGTGCAATGAGCAGCGCCTGAGGATCGGCATTGCCAATATCTTCTGAGGCCAAAATCATAATGCGTCGAGCAATAAATTTAGGGTCCTCACCTGCATCAATCATGCGCGCAAGCCAATAGAGTGCGGCATCTGGGTCTGAGCCACGCATGGACTTAATAAACGCAGAGATAATGTCATAGTGCATATCTCCTGCTTTATCGTAGGGAAGCCCGCGACGAGGATTTGCCTCAAGAACGTTTTGCTTGGTAATAACAAGCGGCTCAGATGCTTTGCCGTCAGCAGATTCTGGAACGTCAACCATCTGAGAAGCAAGCTCAAGAGAAGTTAGGGCTGCGCGGCCATCTCCGCCTGCAAGCGTCACAATCTCTTTACGAGCATCTTCTTCCAGGACAAATGCGCCTGCTAGGCCATCCTCTGATTCAAGTGCTCGCTGAATGAGCTCATCGATTGCTGCATCTGACAATGCATGCAGTTCCACTACACGAGAGCGAGAAATCAGAGCACTGTTAACCTCAAAGTAGGGGTTTTCTGTAGTAGCCCCAATAAGTACAACTATTCTGTCTTCTACTGCGTGAAGCAAGGCATCTTGCTGAGAGCGCGTAAAACGATGAATTTCATCAATAAACAGAATAGTTCTTCTACCTGCAGTTAAAAGCCTTGATTCTGCGGCCTCAATCTCTCTGCGAAGATCTTTAACGGTGCCTGTAATTGCAGATACTTCTACAAATTCTGCGTGCGTTGTATGAGCAATAATGCGCGCAAGCGTGGTCTTTCCGGTGCCTGCTGGACCGTACAGCAAAACGGACGAGAGCGTATCGTGCTCAATAGCTTTACGCAGCCAAGAGCCATGACCAACCGCATCTTTCTGACCCACGTATCCATCAAGCGTGGTAGGACGCATGCGAGCAGCAAGTGGTGCATTAGCTTTTTTAGCGGCACGTTCCATGCCAGAAAATAAAGTATCCATGCAGATATTTTACCCCGTCTCAAACATAAAAGCTTGGCGAGAAGCCCGCTCAGCACAAATGCTCTTTACGTGCCCGTTTGCCACACCGTGACTGAGTGGTAAACCTTACGCGCGTACTCCTTCTGCAAAGTAGCTCCTCTTTGGAAAGAGCTCCTGAGCTTCTGGGAAGAGCGCTTCGCAGGTAGCTACAAAGTAGTCATCAGTCATTGCAGAAATAAAATCAACAACAGTACGATGCACGTCACTCTTCCAGTCATAGGTATAGCCGTACCTAGAAAGGTGCCTGCTTACTGGCTCAATATGATGCTTAAAGATTGCAAGGCTCTGATCACCAGATTTAAGCGAGGACAACTCGTATTCGTACAACTTTTCAAACAGATGCTTAATGTCCTCAGAGAAATCACCATTGGCTTCTGATGCCCCATAAATCTTCTGGTAATTCTCGCGCTTTGCTCGTTTCATCTCTTTAAACGCCTCTTCTGAGAGAGAAATCTGAGGCTTACCAAAGCTATTCTGAACAATGTCTGCAACAAAAGCAGAGGTAGCCCATGCGTTATAGGCGCCACCAAGGCCATCATCAAACGTTTCTTCTGTTGCAGCGCCAGCACGAAGCGCATCCTGTCTGTCTTTTCCAACATACGCAATGATGTCGGAGATGCGCATGACGCAACCTTCAAGCGTCATAGGACGCAGGTGTGCAATAGCCTGAGGACCTCTCTCCCAGCAATCTTCTACCACCTTATCAAACTCATCAAAAGTTGAAAGATCACTCATTTGAAGTATCTGCTGTTCAAACTCACCGTTATGGCAAATTACTCCATCAAGTGTCTGCAAAGAAAGGTTTCTTGCATAGAGGCCGTCAAGCACGCGCACACTCTGTACGTTGTGGAAAAACCAACGTCCCGTTTGCTCGTGGTAAATATCATTGAGGAAATACTCCCCTGCATGACCAAAAGGAGTATGTCCCACGTCATGACCAAGAGCAATTGCCTCGATCAAATCAAGGTTGAGGCCAAGCGCACGTCCAATATCTTTGGCAACTCTACAAACAAGCTGTTCATGAAGGCCGCGACGCGTAATGTCATCATGCGCGCGGAACGAGAAGACCTGTGTTTTGCCGTTTAGTCTGTTATACGCGGGAGTGTGCATGATTTTCTCGACATCTCGCATGAAAGCCGGACGTAAAAGCGATGCCTGATCATGGGTGGAATCTCGGCGAATGATGTCTTCATTTTTGCACGCGTAAGGACTTAAGGTTCCCTTGGCTATTTGCTCAGCCACAAGGGCCTGAGTTTCTTCTGAAAGTTGTCCGGTCATATGAGTTGCAAAAGGATTAGTGATGTTCATGTGTATCCTCTCTAGATGTTTTTCACCTCTAGTGTAGAAGTTTCACCGGACAAAAACTCGTGTTGAATTTTGAGAGAGCTTCTAGGAAGGCTTGACGTCTAAAAAAGACTATCCTGAGGTGGTTGTTTTAAGGCCTCAAGCAGGTTTTTTGCCAAAAGTGCAGCTCCCTTAGAATTTGGATGCACATCATCGGCAAAATATTTTTTCTCCTGAGGTAACAGTTTTTCTCCAGAAATACACTGCAAACCAAACTTACCGGCAACCTCTTCAATAATTTGAGGAATCTCGACGAAACAAGAATAAGGGTGTGTGGGATACGCATCCTCAAAATAAGGCGTAGGTGTCAGAACCACCACGCGCGTATCTGCATACATCTGAGAAATCTGCCAGAGCGAATTTTGAATATCGTACGTTACCTGTGACTTTGAGCATTTTTCGTATCGATAATTTGCTCCAAGCGCAACAATAACTAAAGAAGCATCCTCAATAAACGTATACGAGCCAGGCTGATAAACTTGTCCACCAATTCCCTGGTTAACCACCTCAAGCTTCATGCGCTTAGCAAGACAGTGCGGCCAGGTTTTATCTGGGCGCTCCAGGACAAAACCCTGCGCAATGGAATCGCCAAACACCACCAGTTTTTTCTTAGGCTCATCGGGCGAGAAAAACGTGCCATTGCCACGAAGGTTTTTAACGGAAGCACTCTGCAAACAAGGCAAGTAAACACTCACGTGATGCGTGTCATTGAAACCTGGAAGTCTAGCAAAGTCATCTTCAGAGGTTTCTGTTTCTAGATGAATAGAAAGTGTATGTTCACCTGCATCATCCAGTGAGAAGCTCTTGTAAGGTTTACCATCAACCGTCACAAAGACAGAGCTGAGCTTTTTAAGATACGTAGCTTTAAGTAACTGTAAAACAGAAGAGGCTCCCTTAGGAACTTTGTCAATTTTTAGATCAAGCACCACTTCTGAGCTGTCCGTGGTAAAGGCAACTTGAATATCTGAAGTACACGCTACCATCTGTTTAAAAAGACCGGGGTGCCAGGAAGAGCAAGAGCCAATGACTCTAAGCTGATTGGGAGAAATACGCAGCGGATGAACCCATCCGTGAACAAGTTTCTCTGACCATGGTGCACCAAGTAAAAACTCAGATGCTGGAGAACTAATGCTCCACTCCCCAACTTCCATACGCACCTCCAATCACAAGTTAAATTACTATAGTTATATACTACGAGGTTAATAGACAGTATTACAATCTTTAGCAACAAATAAACTGCTCTTGTTGTCCATAGGGAGGCAACAGATATGTTTGGCGAGAAGATATTTAATTTTTCAGAACCGATTTCTAGAAAAACATTTCGCACAGTATTACTTATTAGTTTTCTTGTCTATCAGGGCGCGCGACTACTGTGGAAACAGGGACTTATTCCGCCATTACTATTTTTTCTAGTATCAATTCTGCTCGAGATTATTAATTGCTATCTCGTTTTTAGAAGCGAAAATAAAAAATGGGTAAAGATTTCACTTTTAGTTTTTCTTGCCTTTGCTCTCGTATTTGAGATTAGCCATGTTATTTATTTTCTTTAACCGGTGAATAAAACCCTCTTCTGTGAACTGCCTCCCATTTCTTAGACACGAGAAATAGAAAGCAGTTCAAAACACACCTAAGTCGGATAATCTGTTAAAAAGACGTATACATTACGCTGAAAATACCTCAATCATGCAGATTATCGTCATTAGGTGTGTAA
>JAGZUI010000015.1:0-24628 GCA_018380095.1 Atopobium sp. | reverse complement strand
GAGGGGTAAATATTACTTAATTCCAGCGATGTATCCATCGTTGTTGGTTGTGACTGTAATGTCTCCTGTGAGAAGCTTTCCATCCTTGTCGAAGGCACAGATATTGTCTGCTCCAACTCCATAAAGACAATCTTCAGTTCTTGACCCGTCAGAGCGTAGGTAGAACCAGTCACCATCAAGCTTAAGCCAGCCAGTAATCATACGACCGGTCTCATCGAGGTAGTACTTCTTACCGTTGTGCTCAGCCCAGCCCGTGGCCATACGACCGTCAGAACCTAGCAAGTACCAGCTTCCGTTGTACTCAAGCCACTTATCAGCTTCGAGAGCTCCACTGTCATCGAAGTGCCACCAGAACTTCTCAGAGCCTTCCCAAGAAGCGTGAACCCAGCCGGTGAGCATCCAGCCAGACTCGTTGAAGTAATACCACTTATCGCCGACCTTATACCAGCCGACGGCGTACTCACTCGCACTCTCACCAGTCTGGTACCACCATGAGCCTTTGCCGTCGGTATGCCAGCCAACCTCAGAGCTTGAGCGTGCACCAGTCATAACCTCATACCAGTAGCAAACGCGATCCATATAGTGGGCGTTCTGTGAGCCGGCAAGCTCACCGGGGCAAGCGGTTGCCACAATCTGTTTGTGTGGTCGGACGTTACCACCCCAGCGTGGATATCCGAGCCCGTACTTGATAAGCAACGCAGCAACAAGATGTGCGCCGCTCTCTAGAGTTGCTTCGGAGACTGTCCAGGGCGATGTGGAATTATTAGCATGCTCAATGCTGATACTTTCACAATTAGCAACCCAGCGACCACACGCCCATGCGGTATTGCTCTCTAGTACGTGCTGGGTGATAGTGCCTTCACCATCCACAGAATAGTGTGCAGACTGCGCCTGCATCCTGTCCCACATTGCTGTGATGGCTGCACCATCTAAACCTGTGGCAGCTTCATGGTGTACCACGATATACTGCACGGAATGACCGTCTCGCCCAGCTGAATATGCTGACGTTGGAATATACGCGTCGGCGGTAATTTCGCCAGAGAAATCAGCCATTAGTGCTCTCCCTCGTCTAAAGGGCTCACGCTTGGTTTGTCATATGTCATTGCACGTGCAGAGTCGCTTAGTCCCTTAGTTGTGGGGTCAACGGTGACGCCAATAGCTCCCAAGACGGCAACAATAACCGTGCCGATGAGGTAAGGGTTGCTGATGAACTTAACGAACACATCAGCAAGGCTGCCCCATGTCGTAAGGTCCGAGTAAGCCAGTCCGAGGTAAGCCAGGATTGGACTCATGACAATGCCAGCCATTCCAAGCCACCACGCAGGGTTGTGAAGACGTACCTTCCAGTTAATCATTTCTACTCCTTTACTTTTCCAACTTAGTAATGCGTGAGTCTAGGTTTCTCACGTCGGTTTTGACCTCTGCAAGGTCGGTTGCTGCTTTTTTTGAAACCTCATCCGCCCTTCGCGCGACAATGCCAACCACGGAAAGCTCAGCCGTGTGCTGCGTGAGTGTTGCAGTCAAGTCAGAGAGAGACTGTTGATACTTTCCCAGTTGTTCATTCATGACTTGTTGCCGTGTCTCTAGGCGGGTGAGGGTGTTGGTGATTGTGCTCTTCCAGGCGTCTTCTTTTTCCTTATCTTCTCGACTAGCACGCTGCCAGTTTGAGATGGCAATAAGACCACCCAAGAACGCGCCAACAATTGAGATGAAGAAAGACACCATCTCAGCTGTGATGTTCATGACCTCACCCCTTAATGCCTTACCGTAAATGTGAGAGATCCATAGCGCCATGCGTTAGAGACTTTCCCGCCTTGGTCTTGAAGGTAAATGTTGCCGTCAGGTCTCGCTGAGATAGCCGTAATAACATCTGCATGTCCAGGACAAATACCAGGCATATATACGATTGACTCATTATCGTCTGAAACTGAGCCGTACTTCTCGTGATCTACAAGAGGAGGTCTTGAGTTTTCTGGAAGCGTAAATGGGCAACGGACAGCGTCGTAAGAAATATTGTTAGCCAACCAACCTCGAACCTTGATGGTTACAGAATCGCCTGTGCGGTAAATGTGCCAGAAGTTGTTGTAGCTGCCTTGTGGTTGCAGGTAGATTACGTCAAAGTCAGTGTCAGACTGCTTCTTGTCGTCTCCAAGAACGTTGATAGTAGGCAGCAAAGATACGGGCTCACCAACAGTAATGCCATTGATTGGCAAGCGATACAGTGGCATGCAAGCTGTAGTAGATCCTGAGAGAATGTCACCCTTAACGTAGGCTGGGTCTGTTGGATTGCCTTGATTAGTCGGAGTACCCTGGATAACCTCACAGGTGAACTTCTCAACACCGCCAACCTGCTTAGAGTACTTCAGCACGACCAAGTCATTGCGCTTATAGCCCGCACGACCATTAGCAACATTAAGCTCGAAAGGCTCCTCATTTGTCACCATTCGAGCATCAAAGAGCACATCGCCCGTATCAATGCGAACCCTGTTGGCAGTCTGCATAGCAGCTTTGATTTGGTTCTGCGTCTGCAAAATGCCACGAACAGAGCCAGCAACTCCTGCAATCAACCTACCAATTTGAGGTGCTGTGATGTGGTCCTTTCCTTGGAATGAAATAACGCCATCAAAAGCCATTTAATCCTCCTTCACCATGAATTGTGCAAACTCTTCATCACGCTTACGTGCGAGCTCGCGATACTTTGCAGCACAGTCTGGGCAGAGGAGATAACTCTGCTGGACTCCGTCTGCTGATACTCTGCTAATGAGCTTCCATTGCGAGGTTGCAAAGTCACTTTCAAGAAGAAAGGCTTCTTTCTTGCACCTGTCGCATTGGAAGCGTGCAAAGCCACTTGTTTTAGCCATTAAGCTGTCCTTTCCCATTTGAAGCAGCCAAGAGAAGGTAGTTGTTGCCATCTACCTCCGTAGTTTGTTGCAGGGTTAACAAATGAAGTTGTTTCAATCACAGAGCCAACAGGGAAGGATGGTGTAGTTGCTCCGCCTTGAGTTGCTCCCTGGACGTTGATAGTCACGTCACTAGATCCATCAAATGTCGCTGTGCCACTCACAGAGCCAACTAGCTTGATGGTGCGTGGCTGTGAGAGCTTCTTTGCAGCATTAGCATCACCGCCGGGCGTAGATGCGCCAGCGTATGGGTGTGTGTGGTTCGCAGGAGCTGCACCAACTTCTTGAGCGGTATATGTTGGCTTTGCAGGGAGCTTTACTGTATGCGTCTGAGCGTCTGTGACGTGTCCTAAAGCGTCAACATTGACGGTTGCGCCTAATTGCACTGTGTCACCCCAAGAAGCGTTTATATCGCTTTGTAAACCGTATGTGCCAGCGGTCACACTAGAAGGCTCATGAGTAAGAGCGACTGTGCCACCTGTGCGCTGTGCTTTGAGAGGTGTAGTTGCAGTGACTTCTGCGACCTTAGAGTCAACCTGCAGTGTGGCTCTGCCAATCTCACTAGCTGAGTCTGTTGCGACTTTGCGGGCTTCATTTACCTTATTCTCAAGGCTCTTGAAGTCTGCTCTTGATACTTCTGCAGAGATGGTGCGTCCAGCGATTGAAATACCAGTACCAGCTGTGTATGAGCTTGATACTGCGCCAGAGCCTGTGGAAGAGCCACGCTCAGCGGTACCAGATGAAGAAGTATTGCTGGCTGTACCGCCAACCTTGTAGCTAATGCTTACTTCAGTATCTGTAACGATAATGACCTTGGTACCAACCGTTGCTGTAACGTGTAAGCCAGTGACAGGGTCTATGCCAGGAACAATGTCACCGATTCCAAACTCTTCATCATCATCCAGTGTGACGTTAATTGAGTCAGCAGCTTGATACTCTTTGAGCTTCTTAGGACCATCTTTCTCAAGCTCTTCACGACTTGCATTGGTGTAGTTGTAGGTTGTGGTGCGTTCATCAATGCCAAAAAGCGTCTGCGTAGTGGAGATATTGCCACGTACGTCTGCGTAGAAGTGCATGACAATACGGTTTTTAAGCTCACCAGAGCCAAGGCAAATAAGATGGTTGTAAGGTCTTACAACTCTCTTAATGGTTACGTCAGAATGCTCTGCGTCTGCGCCGTCAGTCCAGTCTGTAATGGGCTTCACAGAAAGCACAATCATGCGCTCAATGGAGTCATACTCGATGTTGAGACGTGATGAAGAATCAGCAAGCATTTTTCTGATGCCTGTCCAAGCGTCGCAATACCTGTCAAAGGTGTATTTGACGGTAATACCAGAGGTCTCTTCTAAGACTTTGAACTGGCTAGAAAGTCCAAGACGCTGAACAAGCTGCTTTAGAACTCCGTGAGCTTCTCCACGCACGCTGAGATAGTCTTCTCCACTTGGTGGCTCTAGAACCTTATCCCTGATGATGCCTTGCCATGATCTACCAATGTATGTGATTGTGTTGTTACCTGAGTTAGACTGTCGTGCGTCAACTACACCGCCCCATTCAGTGCCTTCAACATAAACGTATGCGCCATCATCAAGAAGCTGCTCAGAGTCAATGTCGAGCGTGAGCTCAAAGTCATTGCCTGTGTCTCCATATTCCAGGTCAAGGCGTGCTCCTTTGAGCACGCCAATGTCTAGGTGTGTTGCGTCTGTGTAACTGATATCTGGCATTATGCGCTCACCTCACTAGGTGCGCTCTGTGTGCTTACCGCCCTTGGAGCGCGTGTCTCACCCTGTGGCTGCTCCTTCTCGTATGGAGGTGTAGAGCGTGTTTCATAGAGCGTGAGGTCAAAGTCGAAGGTGTTATCCCACGTAATGTCATCGGTGCCCGGCTTAATTGGCTCAAAGAGATATGAGCCAGAGCCGTGAGCTCCGCGCTCTCTGAACTTATAGACGTTTTCGCGGGTGCCGTTATCCTGCACCACAACAGCCGTCTTGCTTTGAGAATCAACCTCAAGATATGCACCAGCTGCAATAGTGGTGTTTACCTTGTGTAAGTTCTCACCAATTCTGATGTATGGGTTTGTCGCAGGACCATAGACACGCCAGAGCCATGGAGAAGCACTCTTAGAGGGGTTAGTGAATGACTTAGCAGGTTTACCCTGGACAAGGTCAAAGGGGAAGTCTCTTGGGAAGTCAGGTTTAACGTCAGCAACAGCACCGGCTGTCTCATGCTTAAAGTAGAGCGTAGTTGCCTTAAACCATGTAGGGTCTTCGACAAGAAGCGTCAAGACGAACTCTGCGAACTTGTCAGAGAGCCAGTAGTTGGTAGGAGCACCACCAATGATGTAGCAACGGATGCCCCAAGAGCCTACTGTGAGCGTTCCTGGAGTGCGGTTTAAGATGTCCTTCTCGCCAAGCTCAATAATCTTGTTACGCAGCTCTAAGCCTTCTTCATCGCTTTCAGCTGCTATTCCAACAGGAAACTTGATTGTCTTTGGCTTGTGGTCACGTCGTCTGAATGACGTAATTCTGCTTGAGTTCTTGCCGGATGTGTATGACCACATCCAGTCTCTGAGTTCATGTTCCATGTAGTGGAGGGACTTGTCAGCCCCTCCAAACTCCATGTATTTGCTTCCGTCAGAGGTTGTGTATCTAATATCTGTGCGCATTATGCGCTCACCTCTCTTACCATGCGACCAAATTCACGGTTATTTACGTCAACTCTTACAGGTCTCCCGTATGCGTCCTCAATGCGCTTAGTCATGACATCCATTTGTGCAGAGAGATCCGCAATAGCTTGATTGGTATCTGCGTAGATGCCATTTGCCACAAGTGACGCAGTCATATCCATTTGTTTGTTAATAGGAACATTGAGCGCATAGCCATCAACGCCACTCTGAGCAGCTTCTGCGAGGTCTTGTGCTGCCTTGTAAACGTCTCGCTTACCGCCCGCGATACCAACGACAAAGCCGTCTACTGTGTAGCCACCAAGACCAGCCATGACGCGTGACGGAGAGTGAATGCCAAGTAGTGTCTTGACTGCACCAACAACGCCGTTAAAGACTCCACAGACTTTGTCAACTACCCAGCCAGCAAGACCAGAAACGCCATTTACAAAGCCTTGAATGAATGCACGTCCTGCGCTGCCAAGGTCAAAGCTTGTGATGGCATTCTTAGCTTGGTTGAGGAGGTTTCCGACCGCTCCAAGCAAGCTGCCAATAATCTGAGGAACTGCTGTGACAATGGCTGTAAAGAGTGTTACAGCTGCTCCCAGAAGTGCTCCAATAAAGCCAGGGAGATTTGACACTACGGTGCCAATGAGATTGCCGATATTGCCAATAAGTCCTGGGAGAATTACGGGGATAGCATTCACGATTGCCACAAAGAGGTCCACTGCAGCTTGAAGAAGTGTTCCAACAAAGCCAGGAAGACCAGAGATAAAGACATCAATAATTTGTGGTAGAGCAGCTGCCAGTGCTGGAATGATTGCCACAACGCCGTCAACAAGACCCATGAAGAGACCCTGCGCTGCTTCAAAGAGTGCTGGAGCGTTAGCAACAAAGCCGTCTACTAGACCTTGCAGGATTTGTGGAGCTGCTTCTGCAAGTTGTCCTGCAACTTCAGTGAGTGCTTGCAGGATAAAGGTGAACGCTTGCATTGCTCCTGCCGTAAGAGATGGCGCAGAAGCCACGAGAATGTCACAGATTGCGCCAGCTGCAGCTCCGACTGCTTCAAGTAGTCCTGGGGCGATTTGCTGCCATGCTGCGCCCATCTGTCCAAAGAGAACCTCAAAGGCGTGTGCCAGTGTAGGACCTGCAGAAGCAAGACCAGACGCCACCTGTGGAAGAACTGAGCTGATTTGAGATGCAAGTCCAGGGATGGTGTCAGCAATACCAACAATATTGCTTGCAATGTTTGCAGCTGCCTGTGTGATGTCTCCACCCATAGCAACAAAGGCTGTACCAGCCACAGCTGCAGCGATTGAGAGCACACCAAGTACCACAGTTGCGTTACCAAAGCCAGAAGCAAGGTTTGCAACCACGCCCATGGCTGGCTGCACCGCTCCTAAAAGCTTAGGACCTAGACCTGTGAGTGCAGGTCCTAGAACGCCAGCAATGGCACTACCAACGCCACCAAGCTTGGCAGCAATCGGAGCAGTGAAGGCAGAGACTGCACTTCCAGCTTTAGAGAGCGCAGAGGTTACAGGGCTCATGAACTGAGCTACGTTACCGCCAACAGTTGCCAGTACACCCTGCGCATTTCTCGCAATGGATGTGAGATGCAGCGTTGCATTTGCTGCCATACTCTTAAATGTGGTCTGTGCAGCAGAAACGATGGATACAAGCTTGTTCTTAATGGGGTTGTTCAGACCGCTAAAAGCCTTTACAAGCTTGTCTCTGAACTCCCAAGCGTAAAGAATTGCTGTCTCCAGCTTGTCCTGGACGGTTGCAGCGATTGCACCAAAGAAGGACTTAAAGCCAGTGCTTAAACCTGCAACAGTCGAGAGTGTGCCAGGAACCATGCCCTTGATAACGGATAGACCGTTTGCAACAACGTTTGAAGCCTTGGAGAATGCCCCGAGCATCTTGCCAGCGGTTTCCATTGACTTGCCAATGACGAGAAGCGCAGGACCAGTGCCCGCAAGCATTCCAATAGACTTTGCAATGGTCTGAATGTCAGAAGCTGACATCTGATTGATTGCGTTAGCTGCATTGGTTGCCATGTCAGCGAGAGCTTCCATACCACGCTCAAAGAGTGGCATAAGCGACTCAACAAGCTTCTGAATTGGGTCTGCGAGCTTGGAGAGCGCGTCTGTCATCTTCTTGTAGCTATCAGTCTGGTACATCTTCATGATGGTTGCGGTTGCTGCGTCAGAGAGGTTTGAGAGAACGCCAGTAAGTGTCCTGGACTGCTTAATCATGAGCCCGCCAAAGTCACCCTGCATACCAGCTCGGATGGCTGCAATAGCTACATCGGCACTGACTGCTTTCTTAGTGACCATTTCCATTGCGCCAGCGACATCTGTATGCAAAGCCTTTGCGAGGTAATCCCATGCAGGAATACCAACCTCAGTAAGCTGCATCATCTCCTGTGAAGCTGCAGCACCTTTGCCATGCATCTGACCAAGTGCACGGGTGATAGCGTCAATGCCTTGCTGACCAGCTCCAAGAGCTGCGGTTGCGTTACCAACGTCTGTAAGCATGGGAATGACATCGTCAGCAGCAAAGCCATAAGCAAGCATCTGCTGAGTTGCCTTGTTAAGACCTGCCATCTCAAATGGTGTGGTCTTAGCAAACTCAACTAGATCAGAAATCATCTTCTTGGCACGCTCAGGACCAAGCATGGTGTTAAAAGCAATGTCTACTTGCTCAGCGTTTGCAGCGGTCTGACTTGCCCACCTAGCAGCCTTAACACCTGCAATGGCAAGGGGAGCGGTGATTGCAGCGGTAAGTACGGTGCCCGCTTTAGAGAAGCCACTGCCAAGGCTTGAGATTGCCTTAGAAGTCGTATCAGTTAGCTTGGAAACCTCGCTGGCGAACTTGGAAGAGTCACCTAGAATTTCAATGACTACTTTTCCATCTGCCAAATTGACCTCCTAGAAGTTAGAAGTTACGGAGTGCCATCTCCCTCAACTCATCTTCTGTTGGAGGTAACGCCCAGGCTTGTGCACGCCTAGCATGAGCACGCTCTTCTTCCTTTGTTGTGTCTCCTTCAAGCGGGCTTCTTGCAGCCACTGCTTGTCCTGTGAGCGTGTCTGGAGTGGCAAGTAGTGCCAGGTATAGATTGACGAAGGTGTACCAGTGAAGCTGCGTTGATTTGCTCGTGAGGTCTATTGAGTAGACACGCATGAAGTCAGCAGTCACAATGCCAGCGTCATAGTGCCAGTCAAAGTTCTTCTTTCTGTAATACTGGATGCGCTTGTATTGCTCACCGTAGGAGATAGTGTCAAATGCCCCTGCTACCCACTCAGACGCTGCCTGAAGAGCTTCTACTGGGTACTTAGACACTTGGTCTGGGAGTACTCCTTTTTGAGCGTAGAAAAGGTTTAGTGTCCTCGCATTAGCAACAGCACTGTTCTCTGTATCCATCGTCATGTAGATGAGAGAGGTCCTAAACCCACTCTTGATTGGTACAGATACTCCCGCCACATCGACTGTGACGGGAGCGCCCTTGATAACCGAGTCTAGAAACATGGACTACTCATCCATGCTGGAATTCTCTTGGGTAATAAGCTCAGAGACCTTGGACACAGCATCGCTTGCTGAATAGACCTCCGTCAGAATTGAGATAATCTTCATCAAGCGGTAGATGTTGAGCCTGTTTGCCTTACCAATAAGCTCATCTGCAGCTTCCTCACCAAGCGCAAAAGCAACGATATTGTGAGCTTCATCTGCAAGAGTTGTGAGGTTGTCCATAACCTCATCATTTGTGAGCCCTGTAAAGGATGACAGACGCTTTGCCCAGGAGTTGGCTTCTACAACAAAAGTGATGTTGCCTAGATCCACATCATAGGTCTTGCCCTCAATTTTCACCTTTGCTGTGGGTGCGCCGTCAAGCTTGTAGTTCTTTAGTGCCATAAGTGTTCCTCTCTATGGGTTTACCTTGTGGATATCTTGTGCCACAGGTAACACCAACAAAAAAAGCACCCAGCATATGCCAGGTGCTTCCCCAGAGAGGAGAGGAATGGGGACTATGTCTATGCAGTCTTAGTGAAAGCTGCAGTGTCATAGTTGAAGGTGCCATACTCGTACTCATCTGTGATTGCGACCTTAAAGGCAATCTTAATAGGTGCAATGTCAGAGCCGGAGAATGGCGAGACATTCAGCGTTGCCTTTGCGTGCTTAGCAACGAGAGCGGTCTTCTCACAAGCCTTACCTGCCTTGAAGTCATAACCGCAAGTGCGGACATACTCAACAGGTACGTCTAGAACATCCTCATAGCTTGCGAGAATCTTCTGAATGCCACCAGGACCCATTGCGTCAACCTCAAAGCTGAAGGTATCAGTCTTGCCTAGGTTGTACTTAGGCTGGGTCTTACGGTCAATGTAAGTTGGCTCATAAGACTTAGCTTCACGCTCTGGGTCTGCCTTAGTGGTCTCAGTTACACGGATAAAGTTCGTCTGTCCTGGGAACTTAATCCAGTGCTGAATCTCATAGATAGAGACAGGTGTGCGCTGTGTCTCTGTTGGCTGTACGACAGCTGGTGATTCTGGCATAGTACTTCCTTTCTTTAGGGGTTAAACCCTGTACTTGATTTGGGCGATAAGCTGGTAGGTTGCGACTCCATCCTCGCCAACACTGAAGGGAGATGGCAGTGTGGTGACATCGTGAGCGTAAACAACAACGCCTTCTGGTGCACCACCGTCTTCAATGGCAGCTTGAACTTTACGCAGCATGGCAAGACCGTCAATGCGCTCCTGCTCGTCTAGCGGACGTGTCTGCAGATACACCTCATAAGGGAACTGCTTAATACCGCCACCAGAGCAATAATGAAGTACCCAAGGTTCACCCGGAGCAGCCTTAAGCATTGCTTGAGCAGCTCCAGTACCATTAGGGAACTGGCCATACTCAACGGGAATACCCGTGAGAATGTCTTTCAGCCAGTCAGTAACGCTTTGAGCAATGTCTACCATGCCCCTCCAACTTTCTCTCCAAGAACTTTTGCGAACATTTGCTGCCATGCATTACCTCTGACACCTGCGCAACGGTCATACCAGTGATCACAGGCATTAGGAGCGTGCAAGGCATTCTGAAGCGTGTTGTGGTTGTGTGTTGAGTAATACTGAACACGTGCATAAGCTGTTGCGTCTCCTGCGCCCCATTCAACATAAGCAGCACTGCCAGTCTGACGAGTAGTGCCAGAGCCTTGAAGGGCTCCTGAGTCATAAGGGACGTAAGCCTTACAGTCAGCTAGTACATTTTCAGCAACGATGCCAAGGGCAGCTTCTACAGCATTTGAAACCTTGTCTTTGCAACGCTCAACATCAACGTCAACCACACGCATTTTCATCTGGCTTCTACCTCCACATGATGAGTCTCGTGGTGAGTGGAATAAGGGTTTATCGAGCGCACCATACGCGCGTCTGTTGCTGGCTTCTCCTCAGAGCTAATTCCACGAATAACGAAGTCACCAGCCTTGAGACCCGGGTCTCTGAAGAACCACACTTTAAGCACGTTGGCGTTCTGTGGTCCTACGGTCGAAGCAGTATTTGCGAGCTTCTCTTCAACGTGTACGCCTTGATAGATAGATCGCGTGAACCCCTTATCCTGCTTGTGCCAGACGGTGACAGTATCCCAGGCAATCATTGGATACCCCTCCATAAAAGACCTGTACCAACTAAGAAGGGATACACGCAGGAGAGGTCAGAGACGCTTGCTTGAGTGTCTGTGTAGGTGTAGGACACACTACCAACGCTCTCACTCTTCACCATTCCACGTGTGTCTTTGCCAGCCACTCTGTCGCATAGGGCACAGAGGGCAAGAAGCCACTTCTCGCTGTGCTTCTCAGGGACCTCTTCACCAGTCATCGAGACAAGTAGTGCTTGAGCCTTGACGAGGGGAGCGTCTAGCTCACCCTCGCCAAGAGAGCCTTTATACGTATTACGGTAGAAGTCGTATGTAAGGCTTGGGGTTGCCATTAAGCAGCCTTAGGCTTCAAGACACCAGCAGCCTTAGTTGCCTTAAGAGCAACGCCACAGACGAACTCAACATCAACGCTCTTGACAGCACCTGGAGTGGTCCAGTCAGGAAGCGCAACGGTGAATGCATTGTCGCCATTGAGGGTGATACCGTGGAAGCCGTCCATGCCAAGGCAAGCAGCATAGACAGAGCCGTCAGTGATAGAGCCGTCACGGACCTCATGGATAGCAATGCCGTTGTAAGCCTGGACAACATTGCCAGCGGTCTCCTTGGACTCAGTACCAAGACCAACAACACGAAGCAGTGCGTTCAGCTTGGTGTACTGAGCTGCGTTCATCATGAGTACATCAGGGGTACGCATGAGGTTGGAGAGCATAGTGTCAAGCTCCTCAAGGTAAGCAAGAGCAGCTTCCTTAGTGGTGACCTTGACATCGGTCTTAGAGGTCATCTCGGTAGAGGTGGTCTTCAGAGCAGCTGCAAGACCGTCAAAGCCGTTTGCATCCTTGGTTGGTGCAAAGACGCTGGCGTTGAACTTGCGAGAGACTGCGTTCTTTGCTTCCTCAAGACGCATCTCGTAAAGGTCATCTGCAGCAGCCTTGGCAACGCGGTCCATCTGGAATGTGGAGCCGAGAATACCAAGAGTGGTGGTCTTCTTCTCAACGGTTGGCTCAGATGCAACAGGCTCAGAACCAAGTGCACGGAATGCAGCGGAAGATGGGGTCTTTACGCGCTTATAGCCGTAGACCAAGTCAGAGGTGCCAGAAGCATTCATGCAGTTGTCAAAGGTAAGTGCACCGAGCAGATAGTTGTCAGTGACAAGCTCATTGATAAAGCCCTGTGTGAGCTTATCGCCAGAGTTAGTTGCGAGGTCAGCAAGAGTAATCATTATTTTCCTAGTCCTTCCTTAATGTTGCGAGCAATGCCAGAAGAGCTGCCGGCGGGCTTGCCGGTAGTGTTTACGCTCTTTGGCTCAGACTGGAAGAGATATGGCTTTGCTTCTTTCAGCTTGGCAACGTCACCTTCTAGAGCAGCAAGAGCAGCCCTACCAAGCTCCAAGTCAATGCAGCCAGCAGAAGTAAGCTTTGCTTCTACTTCTGCCTTCTCCTTAGCTTCCTGTGAGTCTTTGAGCTGCTTCTCAATGGCAGAGATACGCTCATCAGAAGAAGCCATAGACTTCTTGGACTCTGCGAGCTCTGCTTCCAGCTCTTTAATGCGCTTCTCACGATTTGCCAAGTCACGCTCTAGCTTGTGGGTGTTAACGTTTGCGCTTGTGTCCTCGCTTGTAGCGGAGTCATGGGAAGATGCTTCCTCTTCTGCTACTTGGTCCTGGGACTGGTTATCCTGCGTAGAGTCTTGGGTGTCAGAGTCTTTCTTTTCCTCTGTGACCTCGTCTGGTGCAGGAGATCCATTACGATGCATAGACCAAATCCTTTCAGTCAATCGCAGGTCCTTTTCCTGCGCTGAAAGAATTGTCTGTGAGTGTTAACAGCTAAAAGAAAACCCCGCTTGTAGCGGGGTTAGAAGTTACTAATTGATTCTTACCCTATGGGATTAAAGGCAACCATTTTCTGGATAACGCATGAATTCAACATCTTTGAATTCAGCCTTTAGTTCTTCTGGAGCTGAGTCTTTGACGCCATTCTCGTCAAAGAAGTGTTCCAGAACATACTCTGGGTCATATTTATCAAATAATGACTTAAGAAATGGTCTATCAGGCAATATAGTCATTATCCAATCTCCTTCAAAATTGATTCAACAATAAATGACAAGAATGAATCTGGGTCTATCTGTTCCGTTTCAACGGCTATTCTTACGCTCTCTGCCAACGACTCACTGTAAAGCACTTCTGCTGCATATTCTTTATCGTAACCTGCGGATGCAAAAGCTGGATATGAACTAATAGTATTATATACCAATTTACTGGCTGAATAGGTGTTTTCAGTGTGCTTCTTATTATAATTTCGCAGTGCTCTTGTGATGATTCTCTTTGAGTGTTTTGCACTCATAAATTCTGCTTCGTCATATTGAGACAGCATCGCTTCTACAAGATGCCCCGCTTCATGTCTACCATCACTGCATGGAGTTTTTGGCGCAGTCTTGAGCATCTTTGAATTGACATAGATTGTTCCCCACACATTTGTTTGAGCAGTTGTTCGCCGTATCGCCGAGCCAATTTTTATGTTACCAACTATCTTCTTTAGCTGTGGGAATTTAGTCAAAGCATCATCTAATCCTGCACACAAGCCACGTGTGTATTCAAAGAAGTCCTTCTCCAGTGCTTTGTCGATATAGAAGCCATACTTTTCTTCAACAGCTTTCTGCAAGTCCTCGAAGGTAGCACACTTCATAAAATCTGATTTAGAGGCAACGTCTTTAGCTTGTGAGCCAGAGTTCACCCTAGACATTGCCTTTCTTGTGTTTCTAAAGTCAGTTCGTCCAAGTGCCCTAGGCTGCTTGCTAACTGCCCAGGCACGCTCTCGCTCATAGTCACGGCGCAAGTGATTGTCATGCGTGAATTGACGTAGCTTGTCTTGAAGCTCACCAAGCCTAATACGCTGCTTTACTGCGTCTGCTCTTACCTCTTGAAGATAAGAGATCTCTCTTTTCTGGCTTCTGATGAGACGCTCATATCTACGCTGCTTTTGCGTAGCTGCATAGTACTCGTCACTAGTCATGCCTGTGATGCGCTCTTGCTCTGAGTAGTCCATGTCTGGGAGTTGCGAATAGCCAGGAACATACGGTGTCATGTAGTGGTAGCAGTGAGCTCCACAGAGTCCTGTCACGGTGCCGTATCCGGTTGACTCAACGAGTGGTGGATACTCGGTGCTTCTACCGCTCCTGGAATACACTTTGCCCTGCCATTCAGCGTGGCTTGGGCGTGCTCCAAAGTGAGCGTCAACGAAGACCAAGTCCCATTCCCACTCATCCATACGCTGCATAAGTAGGCGGTTTCTCGCTTGGTTAGCTTGGGAGACAATGTGGCGTCTTAGAGCTGCATCAATCGTTGTCTTAGTACCGCTGATATAGTCGATAGTCTCAAGTCCAGAGTTGGCAAGTCGTGTAACACCACGCTCCATGACTGTTCGTGTTGGCTCTCCCGCTTGATGACGGGCGATTGCTTCAGCGGTTACGTCATACCAGAGTGCTGCTTGGTCTTTGGCAAGGGCGATGTTTTGACGCTCAAGGACCTCATTCATACCCTGCGCTGTTTGAGCAGCGATGATAGTTGCTAGATTGGTCATGTGACGGCGTGAGCCCATCGCTCGTACGAACTGCCCCACAAGTGCGTCATCAGTCTTTTTAAGGGCAGTCTTTAGAACCTCACGTGTCTGCTTGTCGATGGCTGGGCGGTACTTGTAGTAGATCGCGAGAGCTTCTTCGCGAGAGAGCCTAGAGAGACGCTCAAAGTCTGCAATCTCTCTACCTCTGATAACTGCGCCATTGGTGCGTACTACCTCATCAAGCAAGTTGAGAAAGAAGTAGGAGAGTTCCTGTACATAAGCAGACTGTGCGCCCCCTACGAGACGCACAGCAATTTCTTCAGTCGGTTTCACGGTTACTCACCAAGGTCTGCGTCAAGCGAGACTCCGCCAGTCTCACTGGTAAATGCCTTTGCGTCTTCCTCACTCATGCCTTGGTACTTGACGAGGTACTTCCACTTAGGACAGAGACCACGCGCAATGTCATCCTTCATCATGTCTCGGTCTGCCTTATCGTCTGAGATAACCGAGTCATCCCACAGAATGTCAACTGGCACAGGCTCGTCTACTCTGTAGCCATTCATGGCACACTCAGCAGCGAACGCACCCTGGACAAGGTCTCTTACCGAGTTCTCAATGGAGTGCTCATGCTTTCTAATGGTCCTAATGAGCGTTGCGTTGGTGCTGACAACCTCTGTTGCAGTCTTGAGTCCCTGTCCCAGTGTGAATGACCAATACCCAGCACCAAAGCCAGTTCTAAAGCCCAGAACAGCAAGAGCATTGTTGAATGCGGTAACCATATCATCAATGTGCGTATCAGGGTTGTAGACGGTCATTGGAGACTCTGCACTAATGCCAACAGAGATTGGTGCAAACATGATTTGGTCCATAGTGTTGACAAACTTAGCCTTGCCATCCTTGTCGCGCACAATGGCTTGCTCGTCTACAACCATTTTTGGTAGCGAGACTCTGACCTGCCAATACATCTGGTTAAATGCTTCATCTACCAGTCTGCAGGAGTCGCAGATATCCTCAATGACAGATGCGCCAAGCGGTGTGAGCTCGTCATGAGCGTTGTACTTAGCTGGCTTTACCAGTGCATAGGTTGGCAGTGGTTGCTTGGTGTCAACAAAGCCTGTAATGCCTTCAACCTCGACAGGAGTAATGCGGTTCTGTGAGTTAAAGAGCAGCGTCTCCACCACGTGAGACTGTGTCTCTTGGTTGAAGTATCTAAGCTGCAACTGGTCGTAAAGCTTAGAGTTGACAGTTACCTTGGAGATGAATGCACAACCATCACCCAAAAGCGGGATAATCTGCCACGCCTTCATAGAGTCAATGCTGGTTGAGACGTTGCCTTCATAGCCATGGAAGTTAGCCACCCACGCACCAACACCAAGCGCAAAGACGGTACTGATAAACTCTGCTTGCTCGTCTACAAAGTTTGGAATCGTGCGCTCCAGCCAGTCATTTACTGCGTCTTCAGAGCTGGAAAGGATTGTGCCCTCATTCATGACAAGGCTTGGAATCTCGCTTGCAACCATAGAAGCTGGACTGATTGAGAGCCTATCATACGAGTCAGCACCATTGTTGATGATATAAGGCTGCTTGTAGTACTCATTATCATGTGTGAACCAGCCCCACCACAGCTGCTGGAACTTATCCATTGAGGTGTCCGGTGTAAATCTACGCTTCTTCAGGTACTTGAGTGCCCAGTCTGGCTTCTGGATAGTAATCTTCGACAAGGTGAGACCCCTTCTCTTACGTCAAGCTTCTGTCATTGATAAGCGTCATACACGCATAACGCACAGCGTCGATAGTGTGGTTGTCAGCGTCTGGCAACTGCCCTGTGAGCTGGTTATCCTTTGTCATCACGTATGAGTAATTGCTAAACTCTCGTGCTGCAGTAGTACAGTTAGAATCAATCACAATCTTTGAGCGGTACTGCAGCCACTTGATTGAGTTGTGGATGTTGTGCGCTCCTGTCTTGAGCGCACCGCGAGCGTTAATACCATTGGCTTTGAAGTCAGCAATGCTCTTAGGCTCTGCTGAGTCGCACCACACCGTCGCATAAGGCTCAGCGTCTTCAATAACATCCTCACCGTCTTTGAGCGCATTGCCCAGCTTTTCGCTTACAAGCTCAGCGGTGTCTTGGTTAGAGAGTCCACACTTCACAAATTCGTCCAGGACGTAGAGTGTGCGAGTCTTTGCGTCGTAGGCAATCTTCACCCAAGCAAATGGATCCTGTGAGAAGCCCCAGTCAACGCCATAGTAGTGGTACTCCAGCTCTTTGCGCTCCTCGTATGTAATGTCTCTCACCTCAACACGGGTGAAGACCTCAGAGCCAAAGCCAACTTGCTCACCAAGCCACTCATGGCGGTATGCTTCCTCATCAAGCTCTTTGAGTGCTTCAGCGTCTTTTCGTACCTGTTCCGGTATCCACTCATGTGGTACATCGAGGTAGCTTGACTCAATGACACGCTCCGGGTGTGTTGAGAGCATGGTAGAGACGTGCTCATTTACCCAAGCATCACGGGAACGTGGTGGGTTGTGGTCGAAGAATCGGAAGTACACAGAGCCTTCCGGAGCGTCACGAGTGACAGACTGCATAACCGTTCTGAGTTCTCCCCAACCATTGAACTGGTCTACCTCAGAGAACCACTGATAGGCGTAGTATGTGCCATTTGGTGCCTTGATAGCCTTTGTCTTCTGCGTATGGTCACCACCACGGAAGGTAATGACTTGACCTGTTGCGGGGCGCGTGAGCTTGTACGGGCTCTTAGACGCTCTCCATTCATCACGGATGTTGAGCTTGTCAATCGCCCAAAGCATCTGTTCAAAGACACCATCTCCGATATCCTTGCCAATCTTTGGCATGATGAATGCGGAGCGGTCCTTGTGCTCCATGAGTCCTTGCATGATCTCTAAAGAGACTGTGGAGCTTTTCAAAGAAAAACGCCCTCCCCTTAGCCACCATTCACCTCCTGCGTCTTGTGCGATTGCACGGTGCAGTGAGAGAAACGGTGGTGCTAAGAGAAGGGCGAAGTCTGCCACGAATGGCTTCTCTTCTTCTTCCACATCTTCTGGAATTGCGTCAAGTAGTGTCTTGCCAATGGAAGAGATAGCAGTGACTGCAGTCTGATTCACGCCTGAGTCTGCAATAGACTCTTGCGCCATTGCGAACGTTTTACCCATGCCATTGAGTACTTGAGCACGGGTGATAGTTACTTTCTTTGAAGTACGTTCCTGGAGGTCTTGAAGCCTTGCTTTTATCTTGCTGTCTGCTTCAAGCCTGCAAGCAGCTTGGTCAACAGTATCTGGCTTCCACTTTGAGCGGTGCGGATAAGCTTCCAGCATTGCTTGTCGCTGGCTCTTGCCAGCAACTCTAGCAAGCACATATTTCTCATGGTTTGCGTTTGTGAGTGGTTGCGTCTTCAATGCGTCTGACCTTTGCTTTTCGCTCCTTCTTCCTCTTCATCTTAAAGGCAAGCTGACGCTCCAAATTCTGCTTGCGCTCAAGCTCCTGTGTGTGCTTTCTCAAGTACTCACGCTCATCAAGCGCACACTCCTTGCATAGCCCCCAACGCTTTGCGTCCTCTGCGTCAACCCACACAGGATGCTGTCCGCACTTTTGGCACAAAGGCACAATGCCCTCTGTGCGGTATCTTCCATAGCGATGGCGCACCATAGTGATTGCTTGCACCGAATGCGTGGGAATAAGCTCGTGGAGTTCCTTGGCAGTCATGGAAGGGTTTCGCCAAAGTGTCTCAAGCTCTGACCAAGTCCAGGACTGATATGTTCGTCTCCCTCTTTTCTTAGATGATGAAAGAGATGAAACATTTATTTCATCTTGTTTTCTACGCTTGCTCATTGAGCTTCTCCCTCTGACTAAAGAGTCGGTACGCATGATTGCAAACCATTTGTGGCTCACGTTGAAGCTTCCTAGAGAGCTTCTCTAGAATCGCAACAATGAGTGCATCTTCCTTTTCGCTCCATATTCTGTGAGAGCGAGTGAGACTTGTCTTGCTTTGAAGTCCACGAGACCTCGCAAACACTTTGATATCCGTGATTGAACGATTAGGCATAAGACGCTTAAAGCCTGACCAAGTTGGTCCATGCTTTGGTACTTCGCGCTCAATGATTGCAATCTCCTCTTTGGTAAAGGGGGAGTGATCTAGTTCTTCATAGCTACGTCTGAATCCATTCACTTAAGCTCACCTCTTTCATAAAGAGAGCGAGTCATTTCTGCTCGCTCTCTCAATGCCATCTTTTTCAGTTCTCGCTCCGATACGTTTGGAGCGTGTGCGTTTCGCTTAAATATCGCTTTATCGCCTTCTGAGAGACACGCTAAGGCGCAAACTCTCTTGCCGTCAATAACTCCAGCCAAGGCACAAGTAGAAGCGCACTCAGAGCCTGTGAAGGGGCATAGAAGATATTTAACCTGTTTAGGCAATGGAAACACCTCCGTTCTGTAGGAAATAGGAATAAGCACCCTTTAACTTGGCGGGCACTAAAATGCCAGTTCTACCTGCTTTGTTTTTAACGGTGTGCAGTGCAACCTCTTTGAATTGAGGAGTATCAACCTCGCCTTTTGTTAAGATGAGTGCTGCCCAGGACGCATAGCCAACTACTCCAGAACCACGGAACCAATCGAGCGATGGCTCATCCTTTGCATCGAGCTTCTTAAGACTTGAAAGCACAAGGAATGGTATTTGCGTATCAAAGGCAAGCATTTGCAGGTTGGTAGCAACTTGAGAGACTCGTGTGTATTCTTGCTTGTCAATGTCTGGAGTGCCTGTTTGGTACTGCTGAATGTAGTCGATGATGACGAGGTCTGGCTTATCACCATCTGCCATGACGGTGCGCACGATCTCTTCAATTCCTGTAGTAGTTGCTACGTTGTCAATGATTGCGAGGTTCGGTGCGACCATATCCTCATAGATGGCAGCGTCAGCAAGTACAGCGTTAGAGTGCCTGGCATTGAACGCATACGCAGAGAGGTTTTGTAGTCCTTCTGGCAGCTGTAATTCATTGCCTGGACCTTTAATGACTGTTGACCACTCAAAAGGAACAACCGTAAGCCCTTGGCATTTGTGTCCTTGATTCTTCACTGACCAACAACTCATGGAACGTGCTGTGATATTGCCCCATGTATCATCGAGTGTGAAGTAGATTACGCGCTTACCGCTTTCTGCTACCTCAGTTGCGATGTGTACCGCAAGCGAGGATTTGCCCGTAGAAGCTACACCGCCAAGGATGGTGAGTCCTGGCATTAAACCGCCTGAGAGTGCATCATCAGCGATTGTATGCGTCTTAAGTGGCTCTTTTGCTGCAAGATAGCACTCAACATCCCAGCCATACTTTGGCCGGTTCAGCTGGCGCAAATATTCAAACGTCATTTGCGCTCACCTTTGCCCTCATTGTTTTCCCAGTAGCTTGCAATACGCTCTTCTGGTGTGAGGTCATCAATAACTGCTCGCATCATCAAATCAAAGTCAGGGTCAGTCTCATAGATGTAATCAAGCGTGCAATCCTTCTGCATGGCGGTCGCCGAGCGTTTAGCGAAGGCGTAGACCGCCATGACTGAAAACTTTTCTTCCCCGTATACGTAACAAGTAAGAGAGAGATTCTTTAAGGAATCTCTCTTACTATCTGTATTCTGATGTGTATCGGTTTTTGCTTGATTTTTGATACACCCCTGTATCGGTTTCCTATGGGTTTTTGATACACCCTGTATCGGTTTTTCGATACACCTATCAACGAACCACCAAAATGTTCTGAGTGGTGTTTTACCGTCTGGTGTAGTACCTACTGACACGATCAGTTCACGTTCTTCACAGTATTGAATGAATCGCTGTGCTGCTGGTACTGAACAATCACAAGCCTTAGCGATTGTACGAACTCCAAGCCTAAAAGACGGAATGTCTCCGATGTCTCTTATTTGTGAGTAACAGAAGAGGAGCATAGTTGCCCTTGCTCCTCTTGTCTTGTCACTGAAGTTCTCAATAATGCGTCCGAGATGGCACGCAGCTGTGGTGTCCAGCTTCGCCCATCCAAGACCGTCTGTGTAGTCAGCCACGTGCCACCTCCTCTCTTACCTCATGGCTTCTAGAACGGGATATCCTCGTCTGCAAGCTCAATGGCAGGTGCAGGAGCGTCAATGACTGCATTGACAGCGTTTGCACGTGCTTCTGCGACTCCATCTGCTTCATAGGGCTCTGCGTATTTCTGGTCAAAGTTGCCTTCTGCAGCGTCTTTGCCTGGAATGAATGCATTGACGTCAACGGCTGTCTTGACCTTGCCCTCACTGTTGACGTAATAGCGGTGACGGATGACAACTCCGAGGAGCTTGCCAACGAGTGTCTGCTCTGCGCCGTCCTTGTCCTCGTAGACAAATGCCTTGGCACCCTTGCCTTGAGCGGTATTCTCAACTGCTTCTGTGAGAGCCTTGTAACGCTGCTTGCCAAAATCTCCTGTGAAGTAAAGACGGAAAGAGTGTCTCCAGTCATTGGAAGTGTCAGCAAGATCTTGTGCGAAGAGAAATGACTTGGCTTCTCCATTCCAGATGTCATAGACGAACTCAAGATATGGTTTTGTTTCGTCTGTGTGGTCCTTAACACGTACAATCTTTGCAACGTATCCGCCAGGCTCAAGCATGGAAGAACCGCCACCGTTAGAAGCTACTACTTTGTCAAAATTACCGAATGCCTTCATAATTTTCTCCTTAAAAATAGTGAATTAAATAAATAGGGAATTAAGCGACTGGCTTCATATCCCAGTACGCACGAATGGTGCTGTCAACCTCTTTAAGGTCATTGTCAATTACGAGCTCATCAAACATTCCCATTGGGGACTTAGCGGGCGTTGAGCCGTCAGTTTGTGTGATGAAGTGGTAGCCTGTGTCATCACGCTCAGTGATAAGAACGATTGGAAACATTCCCTCAATGCAGAGCTGATTGTCTAACATCTTGCCAATGGTCTTTGGCTTGAGCCTTCCTGCATCGTCATAGTCAGGATGCATAAAGAAGTAAACGATTGTGTCATCGTTTGTGTTGTTTGCAGCTTCCAATAATTGTTCGAAGTCAACTGCCATTGATGTGAACTTGTCATAGCCTTTCTCGTTTGCCTTGGCAAAGCTTTGGAACGCCATGAGGTAGTTCGCATCATCGACTACATATGCTTTGAGCTTGTTAGCCTTCAAAGACTGCTTCATCTGAGCATAGGTTGGATGGTCAACTTTG
The DNA here is from genome assembly GCA_018380095.1 of Atopobium sp. GTDB lineage: Bacteria > Actinomycetota > Coriobacteriia > Coriobacteriales > Atopobiaceae > Lancefieldella. The sequence goes on along the minus strand of JAGZUI010000015.1, from coordinate 2,658 downwards.
CTCATCTTTCCCCGGAAGGGAAGTGGCTTGCCAGCGACATTGAAGATGCCAATCTCTCCAGGCTTGAAGTTCCTTAAGCTAGTTGACTTACCTGTGCCAGAATGTCCTAGCACGAGAACTGATACTCCCATAGATCTCTCCTTTCTTAAAACTTGTATTCTTTCTCCGGGTGTCCTGCTTCGTGGTATTTTCCGTGCAGCCCATTTGCTCTGACACACTCCATGAAGTCCTTCATACGTGACTCATAGACGCAGATATATTCGTGGTAAAACTCAACGTATTCTGTGCCAGGAGCTGTTGTGTGCTTCATGGTTGGCTTACGTTGGTAGAAGTCCCATGCGGTCGAGTGGACTGCATGGAATTGAGCAGGTGTGTACGTGTAGAGACCAAAACAGACCGAGTCATAGTCGATGCGCCAGATTCTTATAAGACGCACATCTTCTGCGTTGGGCTCAACGTACTCAGTTGGCTCTATTGGCTTCATCTTGCTCAGCTTCTTCATCTAACGTAAAGCCAATGTTTGCTTCTTCCTTGGTTGGATAGTAGCGAGAAGCATGGTTGCAGTACGGGCATCTTATGCGCCAGCCATGCTCATCGTGTTCAAGGTCAAAGGCGGTGTTGCCCCAACCATCATTCAGACATTTAGGGCAAAGCATTAGTACCTCCTCATATAGCAGCCTTTGAAGCGTCTCCATTCAAGAATCAAGCCAATCGCATTTGATTTCCGTGCTGCGTCATATCCCAGCGAGATGCCTTCATCCTTAGCGAGTGCCTTAATCTCTTTCATCGTCATTTTCTCGAGACGCTCTCTGTCTTCTGCTTCTTTAACGTTCATTAGTGCTCCTTCCTTACAAACCTGCTTGTGAGGATAAATGTGAGTGCAACCGTTCCGACACCAGCTGCAACCGCAATAACCGCGTCATCACCCGTTGCGGGTAGAGCTGCTTTCTTAGCTTTCTTAGCCTTCTTTGCTTTCTTCGCTGGCTTTGCTAGCTCTGGCTTAGGCTCTGGCTCTGGGTCGCTATCTTGTGGTGTTGGCTGTGGTTGTGGTCCTGGATTAGGCTCTGGTGTTGGCTCTGGAGTAGGTGGAGTCTCCGGCTCTGTTGGCTGTGGACGATTGTCACCGTTACCGTTGCCACCAGAATCCGCTGCAACGTATGTCCAGACGCTCGATGCTTGCTTCTCAGCTGAGTACAGCGTGATGGAGTTCTTAATGCGTGGATTCTTTGTGGTGCGGTAGATAAGAAAATACTGCTCGCCGTTTGCCATTGCATTGTGCAGATTCAGAGTGAATGTAGAGCCGTTAATGGTTGGCTCGTCAATCTGGACTGGCTGCCAACCGTAGGAATCGTCAATCGCGCCATACTCGTCCATGCGTACACGATAGAGCTTGAAAGAGCCAGGAACATAAGAGCCAGCTTCGATTGAGTCTTCTAGGATGACGCTGGTAAGGTTCATCTGGCTGACGTTCAGACGCACCTTCCACTCGATTGTGTCAGCGTCTGTGTCTGCAACGCCCCACTTGGCAATGACCTCGCCTGTGAGAACGTTAGGACGCTCTGTGTGGACTGTGAAGCTTGCAACTTGACCAGTTGAGGTCTGAACGATTCTCAGCTCCTCATGGTCGAGTCCGTTGTCCTCTCCAATCCACGTTGCCAGCCAGATAGAACCCTTGATGTTGTCCTTGCCTTCAACGTAGTTCGTGAAGGTTACGTGACATGTCTGAGTGAGCGGGTTTACCTCTGCAACTGCGCAAACTTCGCCGTCTGGCGTGTAAAGGTTGAAACTTGTTGCTGCGCTATCTGGGAATCGTAGGAAGGTTGGAAGCTCAATGTCGAATGAATCGCCGTTGTGGAGCTCCTGTCCTGTGGCATCCCAGTTGATATTCATATAAAACTGGGAATGCAAGCCAACTGAGTTGACTGGTTGCTTCTCTAAGTTGGTTACTTGGAAGCTAGTGAGTTGAACTGGTACTGTCTGAGCTTGTGCGAGTACTGGAACGAATACCAGCACCGCAAAGACAGCAACAGCCAGCCACTGAAGAAGTTTCTTCATGGTTGAACCTTTCTATTAGGTTGTGATAAATGGGGAATTTATGCGCTCATAACAAAAGCAATACCAGCGAGAATGCAGAAAATTAGAATGATTGTATCTTCAGCACCCATGCGAGTCTCCCTTCTATTTGGTTTTGGAAAATGGGGAATTAAATAAATACTGATTTATTGCAGAAGCTCGTGACTTCCTGCAATCATTGCTGCGAGTGTCTCCAGCGTCATCGTGACGTAGGTATCACCGAAGCTTTTCTCGCCAACACCTTTGCGCTTGTGGACTACTAAGCCGAACTCTGCGTCTGCGTTTCCTCGCTCAACCTCTGCTTCTTTGAGCCATTTTGGAAGCTCCATGCGTGTACAGTTCTTGCACTCAACAACAACTGGGAGACCACGGAAGAACACTCCTGCGATGTCTCCTCTGTCGTGAATACCTGCCGTTGTTCTTCGCTCAATGTCAGCTCCTAAGCGTGAGCTAAGGTACTCTGCGACTTGACGCTCAAATGCTGTGCCTTTCTGTTTTTGTTTGCTCACTCTCGCTTCCCTCTCTTTGCAGCTCGCGCGCGTTGAATATCATTAAAACTAATATTGTGCGGCGAGCAACATCTAG